>DATKZY010000017.1:0-12635 GCA_035527715.1 Planctomycetota bacterium
AGGTTCAGCACGCACAGGTTGCCGCCGGGCGTCCACGCGCTGTTGATGTACTCGGTGTAGTAGTGGTTGGCGCTGTAGGTAAGGCGCTTGACGAAGACGACCTCATCGAAGTCGAGCAGCGGATTGCGGGTGACGAGGGCCTCGCGGCGGAGGGTTTCCACGCCCTGCTTCCAGGCCTCGAGGTCCTGGGCGGTGGCTTCGCCGCCGGCCCACTTGGCGGCCTGCTGCTCGAGAGCGTCGAGGCGGTCGAGCAGCGCGTCGCGCTCGGCCTTGTCCGGGTAGAGGGCCTTGATGTTGGCGCGCAGGCCGTCGAGGTCGAACGCGGCGACGTGCCGCAACGCCTCGGCATAGCGCCGCGAGGCGAGGTACAGCTCGCGCACCTTCGCGAGGGCCTCGGGCGTGGCGGCGCGGTCGGCCAGCTCGCGAGCCTGACGGGCGAGGGCCTCGGGCCGCTCGATTGCCGCGGCGTAGCGGGAGGCCAGCTTCGCCCGGTCGCCCTGCCAGATGCCGTCCGCGCGCTCCCAGGCCATCTCCTGGCGCGAGGCGGCATCGGCGAAGTCGCGCTCCAGCAGGACCCAGAGGCGGTCGGCGGGCCTCGTCCCGCCCTCGGGCAGGGCCAGGCCGCCGCGGCCGTCGAGGCGAATGGCCTTCCCTGCCTTGCCCTCGACGAGCGAGGCGCCCTGCGGGATGGCCGCGTCGTTGCCGTTGCCCGTCGCGTCGGTGCCGTCGGCGTCAAACGTCCAGCGGGCGACGAGCCCCGCCTGCGGCTTCTCGCGGTCGGCCAGCACCTCGGCGTCGCCGAGCGCCCGGGCGTAGACGCGCACGTCGTCGAGGTCGCCCTTGAGGTGGCTGGGCTGCGGGAAGTTGGGCGAGGTGGTGCCGAGCCTGGCCACGTGGCCGGCGGGGTCGGGCTGGAAGTCGAGGGTGCCCGTGGCGTCGGGCTGGCCGTCCACGTAGAAGCTCAGCCGCTCGCCCTTCGTCACCGCCACGTGATGCCACTGGCCGTCGGCGACCCGGGCACGGCCGTTCACACAGCCGACCCAGCCGATGTCGAAGGCGAGCTTGCCGCCGCTGATGAAGAAGCTCTTGCCCTGGCGCGCCCAGTTGCCTTGGGCGGGCGCCGTGGCGAAGATCGTGCCGCCGGCCGTCGTGCGCACCCAGGCCGTGACGGTGAAGGGCGAGCGGCCGAGGTTGGGCAGCGGCACCCGCTTCGCCGCGGCCGGCTGCTCGCGGGCCATGGCATCAAGCGACGCGCGGGCCGTCTCGTGCCAAGTGGCCTTCTTCCCGTACCAGGCCGGGCGCTCGCCCGCCGCGAGGGCGCAGGCGGCGAAGGCGATGGCGGCAGCGGCCATTCGTCGCATCTCACCACCCCCTTCGCGGTTACGGCAGCTCGACGGCGAGGAGCCGGGCGATCTCGCGGATGAAGCCCTTGTGCTTCCGAGGGGACTGGGCACACCAGTCGGCCAGGTAGACAGGGAAGCTCCTGGCGCCGCCCGTGTCGCCCGCGTTGAGGTATTGCACGGCCTCCCAGTGCTCGGGCGCCTTCTCGAAGAGGGGCAGGAGCGCGACGGAGACGATGCGGTTCTTCTCGCGGATGCCCGCGTTCTTGCTCAACTCGGGCAGGTTCTGCTTCAGCCAGTCGGGGAGCGTCGTGCCCTGGGGGAGCTGCCCCTGCTTCACCAGGTCGTCGGCATAGCTCTGGAGGGACTTCGAGAAGTCGCGCCAGTTGGGATACGGCGGCTGGGTCTGCCAGCTCCTGGCCATGGCCCGGATGGCGAAGATCGAGGCCAGCTCGCACAGCGACTCCTCGAACCACTTGTTCGCCTTGTCGCCCTCGCGGAAGTTGCACAGGATGTGGCAGAACTCATGGGCGAATTGATAGGCGTACTGGCACCAGAAGGTCTTGCCGGTGGCGAGGCGGACCCTGTATTCGCCCTTCGGCCCGCGCTGGAAGATGGTGATGGGGCCGCCCTTGGGCTCGACCAGGATGGGCGGCATCTCGCGCTCGGGGAAGAAGCGCCACAGCTCGCCCGCGGCGGAGGCGAGCACCGCGTGCACGTCGGCCAGGCTGGCCTCCCACTGCTTCGTCTCCGCGGGGCGGATGACGAGCTTGTGGGCCGCCGGCGGGGCATCCGCGGCGCCCGGCTCCGCCGCCAAGGCACCCAGGCCCACGGCCAGCGCGAGGAGCACGCTGCCAGGCAATGCCGTCTTCACAGGCACAGGGGCCTCCTGTCCTATCGGACCTATGGGACCAATGGCACGAACGAGGCCGCGCGGTCACTTCCCCAGGAAGTTGTCGTTCATCTTGAGGTCCGAATGGCGCACGGCGCTGTCGGCGTGGACGTTGGCCACCTCGGTGATGATGGCGCCGTACGGCCCGGCAAGCTGCCAGTGGCGCGAGCCCGCCTTGCCGAGCGGCACGAAGTCGCCGGGCCGGGCCACGACCTCGTGCTTGGTCAGCGTGGTGCCGTTCATGTGGCACTTGGGCACGACGACGGTGGGGCCGAGGTTGGCCTCGCCCTCGCCGACGATGTGCGACAGGCCGTAGCGCACCAGCCAGCCCTCCATCTTCTGGGGAAGCCGGTCCGGCTTCTCGTGCCAGTGCTCGGGCAGCATCTGGCCAGGGAGCAGGTAGATGTCCATCAGCATGTACTGGTCCTTCTCGTTGTTCACCCACATGCGGGCGGCGAGGCCGAGCTTGGTGAACTGGCCCGCGCCGTAGTCGGACGCCCAGAGCTTCTCCCGCATCTCCTTGTACACGGGGTAGCCGTGGTAGCGCATGAGCGCGATGTAGGCGTCCTTGGCCCGCTCGACCTGGAACTTGCCAGCCTCGTCGTAGAAGTACGAGTTGTCGAACTGGATGGTGGCGTAGCGGCCCGCCGGCGTCGTGCAGCCGGCGAGCAGGGCCAGGCCCGTCAACACCCCCAACACAGCCACGCGCGTCCTCATCGGTCTCTCCTTTCTCAACGGAATGCTGCCCACACGGAGTCCAGGGCACGAATGGTCTGATGGTAGCGCTCGAACTTCGCGTCGTACAGGGCCTTGCGCGAGCGGTCGGGCTCCTGCCGCCGTGCGAACCGCACCATGGCCCCGACGGCCTCCTCGTAGCTCGCGTAGCAGCCGGCCGCCACGGCGGCCGCGATGGCCGCCCCCAGAGCGCCCAGCTCCGTCCCGTCCGGAATCTCCACCGGCGTCTGCAACGCGTCGGCGAAGATCTGCACCCACGCCTCGCTGCGGGCCGCTCCCCCCGTGAGTCTGATCGTACCCGGCATGGCGCGAAACTTCAAGAGCCGTTCGATGTGCGTCCTGTGGCCGAACACGACGCCCTCGTAGATCGCCCGCAGCACGTGGCCGCGCGTGTGCCAGCCGTTCAGCCCGATGAAGCAGGCCTTGGCGTCCGGCCCCACGTTCGAGCCGTAGAGGAACGGCAGGAACGCGATGCTCGAGTCCTCGGGCTTCGTGGCCGCGACCAGCTCGTTGCAGACGTCGTAGACCGACTTCCCCTGCTTCTCGGCGAGGGCCCTTTCCGCGCCGAAGAACTCGGTGACGAACCACTCGAGGTTGCTGGCCGACGTGGCGCTGCCCTCGAGCATCAGGTAGAAGCCCGGGATGGCGTAGCAGGAGGTCATGAAGACGTCGTGGCTGACGACGGGCGTCTGCGAGATGTACTGGTTGTTGCCCCAGGTGCCGGCGATCATGCAGAGCTGGCTCTCGTCGGTGAGGCCGACGGCGAGGCCGCAGGCATCAATGTCGAACATCCCGCCGGCGACGGGCGTGCCCTCGGCGAGGCCGGTCTCGGCCGCGGCCTTCGCGGTGACCCGGCCCGCGATGTCGGCCGAGCGAATGAGCGGCGGCAGGAGCCGGCGCAGGTCGGCGATGCCGAACGTCGCGAGCAACGCGTCGTCGTAGGCCATCTTCGGCACGTCGAGCAGGCTGGTGCCCGAGAAGTCGGTGAGCTCCGCGGCCACCTCGCCCGTGAGCTGGTAGCGAATGTAGTCCTTCGCCATCAGCACCCAACGGGCGCGCTCGAGCGTCGCCGGCTCGTGCCGCTTGAGCCACAGCAGCAGCGCGTTGGGCTGGGCGGGCCAGATGCTCTGCGTCGTCTTGGGCAGCACCGCCTTGTCCACGCCCGCGGCCAGCCATTCGTCCACGATGTCGCGGGCACGCGAGTCGGTGGACATGATGGCGTCGCGGACCGGCTCGCCGGCCTCGTTGACGAGATAGAGGCCGTTGCCGTGGCCCGCGCAGGCCACGCAGGCGACGTCGGCAGGGGCGATGGCCGCCGCGGCGATGACCTCGCGGATGACGGCGGCCGTCGAGGCCCACATCTCGGGCACGTTGCGCTCGAGGTGGCCCGGCTTGGGCGTAAGCGTCTCGGTCTTCCGCGATGCCACGGCGACCTCGTGGCCGTCGAGCGTGAAGAGGGCCGCCTTGGACATCGTGCACCCGTTGTCGGTGCCGAGCAGGTACTTGGGCATGGCGGAGACTCCTATTGCTCCCCTGCGCCGGCGGCCGGCATTGCGGGGGTCTTCTTCTCCCAGAAGAACAGCACGAACCCGACCAGGACGGCCGCGGAGAGGGCGATCATGACGAGCCAGATGGAGTCCCAACGCTTCTGGACCACGCCCTCGACGGTCTTGACGACCTTGAGCCGCTCGATGATCCTGCCGTTGATGAAGTTGGCCACGATCAGCCCCAGCCCGAAAGTCACGAGGAAGATGAAGCCCTGGGCCTGCGCCCGCATCTCCTTGGGCGCCCGCCGGTTGATGTAGACCTGTCCCCCGACGAAGAAGAAGCCGTAGATCAGGCCGTGGACCAGGATGCCGGCGTACATGAGCCATGTCTCGTCGAGCACGCCGCTGCCCCAGTAGGCCGTGTAGCGCGCGAGCAGGGCCACGAGCCCGACCGTCATGGCCCACTTGACCCCCAGCCGCGCCAGCGCCAGCGGCACGAAGAGCATGAAGATGATCTCGAGGGCGCGCCCGAGATACGTCGTCCACGTGATCAGCGTGAACCCCTTGTCGCCCAGGAAGTCGCCGAAGTAGCTCCAGTCAATCCCGAAGGGAATCATGACGAGCAGCGAGGCGAGGATGAAGATCGCGAAGAAGGGGTCTTTCATCAGGGTGATCGAGCGAAGCCCCAGGGCATCAATGATCGAGAACGGCTGGCCCTTGGCCGGCGGCGGCGTGTTCGGAATGGTCAGGGCCACCACCGCGCCCACGAGGCTCACCACCGCGCCGCAAACCATCGGGATGTTCATCCCCTGAATCGTCGTGCCGTCAATCTTCACGCCGAACAGGTGCAACGCGACCACACTGAAGACGACCGACGAGAACCAGCCCAGCGAGCCGAACACGCGGATCTGCGGGAACTTCTCCTCCGGGCTGTTCGCCATCGCGATCGCGCTCGTGAGGCCCCACGTGGGCATGTAGCAGAGCATGTAGGCCAGCAGCACGACGAACACCGCCGTCGGGTCCTTCAGCACCGCGGCCACGAAGAGCAGGATGCCGCCGAGGAGGTTCACGGCGAACAGCACCCGCTGGCTCGCGAAGTACCGGTCCGCCACCATGCCGATGATGGGCGAGGCCAGGCACCCGATCGCCATCGAGCTGAGGATGAGCGACTTCTGCCAACTGCCCATCCCCGCGAACGTCTCCAGGTAGGGCGAGAGCTGCTGCCAGAAGACGGCGAAGAGCATGAACTGGAGAAACATCATGGCACTCAGCCGGATTCGGATGCCCAGCGGCATGCTCGTCTCCCTTTCTCAGGGCGGCCATTGGCCGCAGCCAAGGGGGATGAATGGATGGGTGGAGGAGTGGATGGATGCAAGAGGCCACGCTCTGGCAATCATCCAATCATCCATTCATCCACCCATCCAGTCTTCAGTGCATGGCCAGACCACCGCTGACGTCCACCGTCGCGCCGGTCATGTAGCTGGCCCGATCGGACGCCACGAACACCACCACGCTCGCCACCTCGTCCACGCTGCCGATGCGGTGCATCGGCACGCGGCTCTCGAACTTCTCGCGATTCGCGTCAATGACCTCCTTCAGCATTTCGGTGTACATCAGGCCAGGGGCCACGCAGTTCACGGCGATGCCGTGGGGCGCCATCTCGCGGGCGAGCGAGATGGTGAACGAGATGATCGCCCCCTTGCTCGCGTCGTAGGCCGTCTTGCCCGACTGCGAGCCGCGGAACGCCGCCTGCGACGAGATGTTCACGATCCGCCCGGTCCGCTTTGCAGCTCTGAGCCGCCGCACCATCTCGCGGCAGCACAGGAACGTGCCGGTCATGTTGATGCCGAACGCGCGCTCCCAGGTCTCCAGCGGCGTGTCGGCCGTGGGGCAGGCGGGCGCCACCGCCGCGTTGTTCACCAGCACGTCGAGCGGGCCGAGCCTCGCCTCGACCTCGTCGAACATCCGAATCACTTCGGCCTCGACCGCGATGTCGGCGAGGACCGCGATGGCCTCGACGCCGTGCTTCTCGCGTATCTCGCGCGCCGTCGCCTCGGCCTTGTCGGGGTTGCGGTGGTAGTTCACGGCCACCTTCGCCCCCTCGGCCGCGAGGCCCAGCGCAATCGCCTTGCCCAGGCCGTGCGAGGCGCCGGTGACGAGGGCGACCTTGCCGCTCAGATGCAGGTCCATTTCGGTCTCCGCAGCTCCTCATAGGACTGATAGGACGGATAGGACCGATAGGACATTGCGTGCTTGCCCGTCCCATCGGTCCTATCCGTCCTATCGGTCCTATTCCTATGGCCTCAGCACCACCCTCAACGACTCCCCACTCTACATCAGCTCGGAGGCCCTTACGAACTCGGCCAGCGGCGCCGCCACGCACCGCTGCAAATGCCTATCAGGGTCCTGGGGCGAGAACCACACGCACCCCAACGGAGCCGTCCCGGCAGTAAGGGAGAAACGGGCTCCGAGCCGCGGAGCGAAGGTTCGGGGGACGACCGGCGATCCAGGAGCCGTCGCGAACCACCCGAGACTTGCCACTCGCGGCTCCCCCCGGGTCCGCCTGGTCGCCCTCCTTGTACGGCCCATACCAGTCCTCGCACCACTCCGAGACGTTCCCGTGCATGTCGTGAAGGCCGAAGGCGTTGGCCTTGAAGGAGCCCACGGGCGCCGTGTAGAGGAACCCATCGTCCCACTTGAACCACGACATGGGCAAGTTGTCCACACTCACGCCCGGGAGTGTCTTCTTGGCCGTCAGGTCTGTGGCGTTGCACCAGCCCTTGCCTTTGTCGGCGTCGTCGCCCCACTGATACCAGGTGGTGGTGCCCCCGCGGCAGGCGTACTCCCATTCCGCCTCCGTCGGCAGACGATAGGTGGAACCCGCCGGCTTCGCCTTGTCCGTCGCATTCAGCCAATTCACAAACGCGCGCGCGTCGTTCCAGCTCACCAACACGACCGGGTGCTCATCAGTCTGCTTGCAGTACGGGTTGCGCCAACTCGCGTCCTTGACGAGATCGGCCTCCCCGTCTGCAAAGACGAACTGCACCTTGTACCCCGTGCCTTTCTCGGCATCCGTCTTGTAGCCCGCGGCGTCCACGAACTTTCGGAACTGCCCGACCGTGACCTCGTGCTTGCCCATCCAGAAGGCTTTGGAGAGCGTCGTCTTGTGGGCCGGCTTCTCGTCGGCGAAGAACTCCTCCTTGATCTCCGGCCACTTCGCCAGCACGGCCTTGATTTCTGCGTCCGTGCTCCCCATCGTGAACGTGCCCGCGGGAACGAGGACGAAGGTCATCTTCACCCCGCCGCCGAGGTCCACCACCCGCTCCTTGCTCTCCTTGCCACATCCGCCGGTCAGCGCGGCCAGCAAGGCCAACGCCGCCCGAGCGAGCGCCACTGCCCTCATGTCCGCATCCTCCGTCCTGGACCTCCCGCGGGTTCGGAGCCCGCGGGAGGTTGGGAGTTCACAGCATGGCAGGCGATGGCCCCCTTGTCAACCTGCCGAGCCGCTCCGGGCGAAGGTGGCCACCTTGACGGGGCTGGGAGCGGGGCGCCGGACGCGGAATGGTCACCGCAAGTGCCGATGGCCGCAGCCTTTATGGCGTCGGCCCCTCGGCTGGCGGACTTGCTTCAAGATGGCCAACCCCTATTGCGCGCGCGTGGCCACCTTGGCCATCTTGAACATCTCGGCGGCCCACGCCACGGGCTACGGCGTGAGCACCACGCGGAGCGATTCGCCGCTCTGCATGAGGGCAAAGGCCCGCTCGAAGTCGGCCAGCGGCAGCACGTGGGTGGCCAACTTGTCCATCGGCACCGAGCCGCCGGCGATCAGGGCGACGGCCCGCTGCACCTGGGACGGCGTGGAGTCGCTCGTGCCGACCATTTTCAGCTCGTTGTAGTGGAGCGGCCGGCTGTCAATCGAGAGCAGGCTGCCGCCGGCGGGCAGCGAGGCGAAGAGGCACACGACGCCGCGCTTGCGCACGAGGCCAATCGCCTGCTCCTGCGGCTTGGCGGCAGGCGCGGCCACGATGCACACGTCGGCTCCGAGGCCGCCCGTCATGTCCTTCACCACTTTCGCAAGGTCCTCGGCGGCGGGGTTCACCAGGCGGTCGAAGCCAAAGGCTTCGGCCTGCCGCAGGCGCGCCTCGTTGATCTCGGCGAGGATGATCCTCGCGGCGCCGAACTCGCGGGCGATGCAGGCGTTCATGATGCCCATCGGCCCGGCACCCACGACGGCCACTGTGTCCCCCTTCTGGATGCCGCAGTTCTCGGCGGCGTTGACGCAACAGCTCAGCGGCTCGGCGAGGGCCGCGTGCTCGGGCTTGACGGTCTTGGGCACCTTGACGGCGTGGCCGTTGCGGAGCGCCCGCTCGGGCACGACGACGTACTCGGCCATGCCGCCCTCGTACTTGAAGCCCATGGCCGCCATGTCCACGCACAGATTCGTCCAGCCCCGCTGGCAGTAGGCGCAGGCGCCGCACGAGACCGACGTGGCCATCACGATCCGGTCGCCGACAGCGAAGCCGCCTGTCTTGGAGCCAATGGTGTCCACGATCCCGGTGAACTCGTGGCCGATGATCCGCGGCGGCGTGATCTTCGGGTTGCCGTGCAGAAACGACTTCAGGTCGGTCCCGCACACGGCGCAGGCGTCCACCTTCACACGGATCTCGGCCTCGCCGCATGCCGGCTCGGGCACCTGCTCGAGGCGAATGTCGCCGGGGCCGCGGTAGATCAGCGCGTTCATGGGAAGGGACCCAAGGGACCCAAGGGACGCGGATCAATAGCCGGTGCCGGCGTCCGGCGCGCCGTCGAGGACCTTTTCGGTCGAGCCGACGCCGAGGCGCTTGCAGCCCTGGTTGAGGTAGCCGATGGCAGTTTCCCACGTGCGGACGCCGCCCGAGGCCTTCACGCCCATGGTCTTGCCGACCGTCTTCAACATGATGTCTATCACTTCGGGCGTGGCGCCGCCGTCGGCGAAGCCGGTCGAGGTCTTCACGAAGTCGGCGCCCGCCGCCTCGGCCAGCTTGCAGGCCGCGGCCACCTGCTCGAGCGTGAGGAAACAGGTCTCCAGGATGACCTTCACGAGCACGCCCTTCGGCTTCGCCACGGCCACGACCGCCTCGATGTCCTTCTGCACGAAGGCGTAGTCGCCCGAAAGGAACTTGCCGACGTTCATGACCATATCCAGCTCGTCGGCGCCATCCTCGATGGCCAGCTTCGCCTCGAGAGCCTTCACCTCGGAGCGGTTCGAGCCGTGGGGGAAGCCGATCACGCAGGCCACGGTCGTGGAGCTGTCCTTGAGCGTCTTCGCGGCCAGAGCCACGTCGGTCGGCCGCACGCAGAAGTTCCCCACGCCCCGCGCGTCGCACATCTTCGCGTTCGCCACAATGTCGGCGTCCGTGGCGACAGGCTTGAGCACGGCATGATCTATGACCTTGGCCACCTGTTCACGTGTGTATGCCATGTTCTCCAGTCTCCTGTCTTCTCTGATCACGCGTCACGCATCACGCGTTCCTCAATGCATCTCTCTGCCGCCGGTGACGTTGATCGCCTGCCCGGTCATGTAGTCGGCCCCCTCGGAGGCCAGGAACAGTGTGACGGCCACCACGTCCTTGATCGCGGCGAGGCGGCCGAGCGGCACCTTGGCGGTGAACTTCTTGATGATCTCGTCCCTCGAGAGGCCGAGGTTCTTCACGTAGCCGGCCGACACGTGGCTCCACACGCCGGTCTCGAGCACGATGCCGGGGCAGAGGCAGTTGACGTTGATATGCGAGTCGGCCAGCTCGCAGGCGAGGGCCTGGGTGAAGCCGATGATGGCTGCCTTCGCCGCCGAGTAGTGGCTCATCAGGGCCGAGCCGGTCTTGCCCGACTTCGACGAGAAGTTGACGATCTTCCCGTACTTCCGCGCCTTCATCAGCGGC
The DNA here is from genome assembly GCA_035527715.1 of Planctomycetota bacterium. Taxonomy (GTDB): domain Bacteria; phylum Planctomycetota; class PUPC01; order DSUN01; family DSUN01; genus DSUN01. The sequence continues at coordinate 10,373 of DATKZY010000017.1, forward strand.
ACGACGTGCTTTGTGAAGAGAAACGTGCCCTTGCAGTTGACGGCGAACACGGCGTCCCAGTCGTCCGCCGTGAGGTCTTCGACCTTGCCCTGACCGACGATGCCAGCGACGTTGACCAGGATGTCCACCTGGTTGCCGAATGCCTTGGCCGCGGCGGCGACGACGGCCTTGACTTGCTCCTCCTTCGTCACGTCGGCGGCGAGGCCAAGCGTGCCGCCGCCGATCTCCTGCGCCGCGGCGTCCACCGCCTCCTGCCTGAGGTCGGTGAGGAACACGCGGGCGCCGCCCTGGGCGAATGCGGCGGCGATCCCCTTGCCGATGGCGCCCGCGGCGCCGGTCACCAGCGCGGTCCTGCCAGCAAAGTCCATGCGTCTCTCCTTGACGGTCTGGGATATCGGCGGGCTATAGGCTACATGATGGTCACGATTTCTGCAAGGCGCGCTGCTTGACAGCCCCGCCCGCTCTCGCTACCATCTTGGTACGGGTGTGTGCGCCTGAACTCGGTTACCCTTTGGAGGAGCTTGCGGTGAAGAAGCTGCTGGCCGTGGCGTTGCTGGGCACCCTCGTGGCGATGGGTTGCGCGAGGGTGGTCGTCCCCGCCAAGGTGACCGCCATCGAGCTGCCCGACGAGTACAACACCCCCGACGGCATGGCGGTGGACAAGGGGGGCAACATCCTGCTGTCGTGCCCGAACTTCAACGACGACAAGCCGGGCGCCTTCATCCTGAAGATTGACAAGGACGACAAGGTGAGCGAGGTGGTGAAGCTGCCCGAGCACCCCGACACGAAGAAGCCCTGCGGCCCGCTGGGCATTGACGTCGGGCCGGACGGCCATCTCTACGTCGCCGACAACCAGTCGTTCACCACGCCCGAGCACAAGTCGCGCCTGCTGCGCGTCGTGATGAAGGGCGGCAAGGCCGAGAAGGTCGAGGTCCTGGTCACCGGCTTCATTATGGCCAACGCCGTCGCCTGCCACGGCGACTCGGTCTACGTCACCGAGAGCAAGTTCAGCACGGACCCGACGCCGCCGATGCGCAGCGGCGTCTGCCGCTTCAAGCTCTCCGAGCTGAAGGGGGGCAAGCCGATCGCCCTGAAGCCGAACGGCGGCGACCCGCACGTGTGCGCCCGCCTGAAGACGGAGAACATGGACTGGGTGGGCGCGAACGGCATGGGCTTCGGCGCCGACGGCACGATGTACGTGTGCAACTTCGGCGACGCCAAGCTCGAGGCCCTCACCTTCAACGCCGAGGGCAAGATCACCTCGCACACCATGGTCGCCAGGCTCCACGGCATGAAGTCCTGCGACGGCATGAAGGTGTGCCCCAAGACGGGCGACGTCTACATCGCCGACTTCCTCGGCAACGCCGTCCACAAGGTGGATCCCAAGACCGGCGCGATCACGACCATCGCCAAGAACGGCAACACCAGCGGCCGGAAGGGCCGCCTCGACCGGCCGTCCGAGCCGTGCCTCCGCGGCAACAAGCTCTACGTCGCCAACATTGACCTGCCGCTCGCCGGCAATCGGTTCGACAAGCCGCACACGATCACGGTCATCGAGCTTGAGGAGTAGTGACACGGGGGATGAATGGATGGGTGGATGAATGGATGGATGAAAGAGAGAAGGAGCGATGGCCTGTCTTCTCTCTCATCCAATCATCCATTCATCCAACCATCCCCCATCAACCATCGGGGACCGCAATGAACCGCGTTGCATCCTGCGTATGGGCGTGGACCGCCCTGATTCCCCTCGCCCTCGCCGCCCAGGACCAGGGCCTCGAGCTGGAAGAGGCCAAGCAGCCCCAGGCGGGCGAGGTCTACGTGAAGAAGGCCACCTGGGCCGAGACGATGGCCGCGACGCGCGCGAGCTACCTCCGGTGGCTCGCCGACGCCAGCAAGGGCGACGGCGCTACGGCCTTCAAACCCTGGAACAGCGGCCCGGTCGCCGGCGACGGCCCGGGCAAGCAGGTGTCGGTGAGCGTCGCGGGGCTACAGACGATGCGCCTCGTCGCCACGCTCGACGGCGGCGGCGGCAACTGCCACATCTGGGGCGACGCCCGCCTCATCGCCAAGGACGGCAAGGAGACCCGCCTCAGCGCGCTCAAGCCCATCGCCGTCACCGTCGGCTGGGGCCAGCTCCTCCGCGACAAGAACTGGCAGAACCACACGCTCCAGATCGGCGGCAAGAAGTTCCAGCACGGCATCTGGGTCCACTCCAATAGCGACGTGTCCTACGCTCTCGGCGGCCGCTACGAGCGCTTCGAGG
>DATKZY010000018.1:0-45789 GCA_035527715.1 Planctomycetota bacterium
CGAATGGCATGAGATTAGGGGCATATGTTGTGTAAGTGCTTGGCCCGCAGTACGTTATGATGTATACTGTCCTGGAGCGTTTCGGGCCGTTCACTCCAGGAGGATGCACGATGGCACGACGGAGGCGAAGCAGCCGGGCACGACGGATGCGTCAGGAGCTGGCCGAGAACCCCGGGACGATCTTCGATCGCATCCTGCGGGGCGAGGAGGTCGACGAGGAGTGCCGCTGGCTGGGCCATGTGTGGCGCGAACGGGTCTTCACCCCGCTGGTGACGCTGTGGACCTTCCTGTGGCAGGTGCTCAGCGTGGATGGGTCGTGCCGCGATGCGGTGGCGCGGGTGCTGACGTTCCTGCGGGTGACGCGGGGGCTGGATGCCTCGCACGACCCCAGTTCGTACTGCACGGCGCGCCAGCGCCTGCCGCGGGAACTGCTCCCGCGCCTGACGCGCCGAGTGGCCGACCGGCTGGCGGCCCAGGCGGAACCCGACCCACGCTGGCACGGGCGGCGGGTGACGTTGGTCGATGGCAGTTCGGTGCAGATGCCGGACACGCGCGCTCTCCAGGAGGTCTACCCGCAACCGTCGGCGCAGAAGCCGGGATGCGGCTTCCCGGTGGCCCGGCTCGTGGGCCTGTTCGACCTGGTGACGGGAGCCATTCGGACCCTGGCCATGGACGCGCTGTCCGCGGCGGAGACGACCCTGTTCCGTCGCCTGTGGGGCGAGTGTGAGCCGGGCGAGATTCTCGTCGGAGACGGCCTGTTCAGCGGCTACGCGGACATCGCTTTGCTCCGCGAGCGCGGCGTGGACGTGGTCTTTGGCAAGCACGTGCGGCGGAAGATCAGCTTCCGTGAAGGCCAGCGCCTGGGCCGCCACGACCGCCTGCAGACATGGACGAAGGGCCCCCGTCCGAAGTGGATGAGCCGCTCCGACTATGCGGCCCTGCCGGCCACCCAGGCGGTGCGGGTGCTGCGCATCCAATGCACCGTCCCCGGCTGGCGGCCCGAGACGATCACCGTCGTCACCACCCTCCTCGACCCCACGCTCTACACCGCCCGCGATATCGCCGATCTGTACCGCCGGCGCTGGGACGTGGAAACCGACCTCAGTCACCTGAAGACGACGATGGGGATGGAACTGCTCCGTACCCGCAGCCCCGAGATGATCGAGCGCGAAGTGTGGGCCCATCTGCTCGCCTACAACCTCGTCCGCACGCTCATGTGGGATGCCGCCCGCACGCGCCGCCTCACCCCATTGGCCCTCAGCTTCAAGGGCGCCCTTCAGGAGATGATGGCCCTGTGGCCCTACACGGCCGCCGCCGCGCGCGAGTCCGACATGCGAGACTTCTACGACGCACTGCTGCGCGCCATCGCCACCCACAAGATCCCCCGGCGCCCCGGTCGCACCGAACCCCGGCTCCGCAAGCGCCGGCCCAAGAACTACTCCCTCCTGGGAGCCCCCCGCCGCGAATGCAGGAGACAGTCGTGAATCTCCCGCTCCTATTCTCACGCCATTCGTCTCAAGCGACCGCACTCCGACAGGCTGCCGCGCCTCATGCGGCTTGTTCCCTTCTTGTTGAGTGCCGCCTTCGCCCAGGCCCCATCCTATCCTTGCCCACCAATGCGCGGTTGGGGCGCCAGGGAATGCGTCAGCCTTTCGGAGTGCGGCGGCTCGACGCCGCTTTCGGCTTGGCGGGGAGCGCCTCTCTGGTGTTGACAACCCCATGCTGACGGCGTAGACTGCTTGCGTGAGGATCCGTAGGGGAAGGGACATGAAGCAGACAGAGGAACCGTTCTCCGATCCCCTGATTGACGATGTGCGGGCGAGGCGCAGGCGCCTTGTCCGCGAGCACGGCGGCCTGCGCGGCTGGGTCGCCCACCTGGCCCGGAAGAGGAGGAGTACCCCGAGAAGCTCGTGCCGCCCGAGCCGCGCTAGGCTCAGCGTTGAGGCGGCTTCCGGGCTTCGGCGATTGGGTGATGGGGACACTGGATTGCCTGCTAGGAGGACGACATGTGAGCCCACTGGAGAAGGCCCAACTCTACCTGCAGTTGGCCGCGTGGGAGAGACAGAGGGGCGACGGGCGGCGCGGCGCGGAATGGCAGATCAACATTGCCATATGGGGTAACCTGTCGCTCTCGATCAACACCCGGTTGGCAGCCATCTTGGGCAACACCCAGGCCCCAAGTTTGTTTTGTCCGGCAGCCGTCCTCGTCATCCACGTGGTGGTTCTCTTCACTTACCTTTTCTGGTCGGCATGGCTCCACGATGCCAACTGGCGTGACCGTCAACACGCGGACAGGTACCGCAACGAAGTTGACGCTTGGGTCCAGGGCCAGAAGCTCGACTTCGGTTGCGTCGTGAAGCCGCCCGATCGCTGCTTCTTCCAGAAGCTCCGGCGGATCATCTCGGATGGAAAGCACCCCAACGTCTCTGGCATTACCCAATGCATGGTCACACTCCTTCTCACAATCCTCAGCCTCCTTCTCTGGCTTCGCGTGTGAGTGAGGCGGGGACAAAAGAATACTGACAGGAACCTTTCGTCTTTGGAGTCTTGACGTGAAGAGAGTTCCATCTCGCAGGGAGTTTCTCAGGACAGCGTCGGCTGGGGCCGCCGCGGGGGCGGCGCTGAGCGCGGCAAGCTATGGCCGGGTGCTCGGGGCCAATGACCGCATCGCGATCGGGATGATCGGGTGCGGCAGCCGAGGACTCGGCGCGCACATGGCAGGGGTCCACAAACACGACAAGGAGCAAAATGTCGAGTTCGTGGCCGTGGCCGACCCGTGGCGGGTGGCCCGCGAACGCGCCGCCGCCGTCGCCAAGGAATGGTACGGCCGCGAGCCGAAGCAGTTCGCCTCCTACCGCGACGTGATCGCCCTCAAGGACGTTGATGCCGTGATGATCGCGTCGTGCGACCACCAGCACACGACGCACCTCGAAGCCGCGGCGAAGGCGAAGAAGGATGCCTATTGCGAGAAGCCGCTGGCGATGACGCTCGAGTCGCTCAAGACGGCCTGCGACGCGGTCAAGGCCAACAACATCGTCGTGCAGATCGGCACGCAGCTCCGCAGCTTCCCCAGCTTCACCGGCTGCCGCGAGCTGTTCAAGACGGGCGTGCTGGGCAAAGTCTCGCGGATCGAGCAGTGCCGCAACGGCGCCCGCCCCTACTGGTACGGCTACCTGAAGGACGCGAAGGAGGCGGACGTGGATTGGCGGGAGTTCCTGATGGATCGCCCGATGCGGCCGTTCAACCCCGTGCAGTTCACGGGCTGGTACGGCTTCCGCGAGTTCTCCGACGGCCCCGTGCCCGGCCTCGGCAGCCACTTCATTGACCTGGTGCACTACATCACGGGGGCGAAGTTCCCCACGAGCGCCGTCTGCCACGGCGGCACATTCGTCTGGAAGGACGAGAAGGGCTTCACCTGCCCCGACCAGGTCGAGGCGACGTGGATCTACCCCGAGGGCTTCCTGGTCCACTACTCGACGAACTTCGGGAACGGGAGCGGCAACAGCCTCCGCATCTTCGGCGACGGGGGCGTGATGAACATGGTGAACTGGAACGCCCCGGTCGTCTCGGGCGAGGGCGCGTCGAAGAAGGGGAAGCTCGACAAGGAGACGCCCGTCGCCCCCGTCGAGTGCCCCGACCATTTCCTCGACTGGCTCCAGTGCCTTCGCAGCCGCAAGGCCCCGAACGCCTCGATCGAGGCGGGCTACCAGCACGGCGTGGCGGTGATCATGGCCATGCGGGCCTTCGACACCGGCCGCCGCCAGGTCTACGACCCCGACAAGCGCGAGATTCACGAGGGCTAGCGCGCCCGTTGTTCCCCATGAGAAAAAACAGCCTGAGCAGGCGGCAAGCGCCCGGCTCAGGCTGTTCGTGTACGAGTGGTCTGCCCTGCGAGCTCCCGTCGCTCGCGCCGCGCAGACCCGACCTTACTTGGCCTCGGCCTTCGGGGTCGAGTGGGTGTGCGGGACGCCGATGCCATAGGCGAGCAGCTTCCCGCCTTCCTCGCGGTAGTAGACCGAGAGCTGCTTGGGCAGCGTGACCTCGAGGTCCTTGTCGCCCTCGGCCGGCTTGATCGTGACGAGGACCTTCTCGCCATCGAGCTTGGCCGAGACGAACTTGCCCTTGACCACCACCGTGCCCTCGCGGGCGGGGCGGTCCGGGCCGCCCGCGCGGCGGATGCTCGACGCCTGCTTCACGCCGTCCTTCTCGGCGTACGTGACCTTCACGTCGGCGGTCATCTCATACGTCTTCTTGCCGGCGTCCGCCCCGAGGTCAATCTGCCACTTGATCACCTCGCCCGCGAGCTCGGCGGAGACGAACGCGCCCGCCGCGGAGTTTGGCCGCTGCCTCGGCGCGTCGCCGGCCACGGCCATGCAAGCCAAAGCGAACACGAGACCTACAACGACACACGCCCTCATGAGACACTCCTTCTCGCCCCCGCCTGGAAAGGTAATGTGCTCTCCTGCACTGGGGGCACTGCGCAAGAGCTCAATGTACAGGATAAGACTCCGAACCGCGTCTCCTTGCTGCGCGGGCCCCATCGCCCTTCCATTTGACTCGCGCCCTTTTCCCCCCTTGGGAGGGGCGCGAGTCAGAATCCAGCGGATCCCGCTGTCCCGTAGAGTTGTAAGTCTATACCCATCAATTACGTATACCGCGTCTCACGCTACGTTGCTGGCCGCAAGCATTGACTCGCGCCCCACGCGCCGCCCGCAGAGGCGCGAGTCAACGAATCGCCGGGGGCCACTTGAAGGCTCGCGGGGTGCCTCCCACGCTACCTCTTGCACTCCCACAGGGCGACCACCGCGCCGGTGGGGTCGGCAATGACGCTGAACCACCCGAAGCCCGGCACCTCCGTGCGGTCGCGCAGGACCTTGGCGCCGAGTTCTTTCGCCCTCTTGGTCGTCGCCGCCACGTCGGCCACGCTGATATAGGCCAGCCAGTGCGAGAGGCAGCCGGGCACGGGGTTCGCCATCATCCCCCCGCCCACCCCCTCGCCCACGTGGACCGTCGTGTAGCTCCCGCCCTCGAACGGAATCTCCTCGAGCCGCCAATCGAGCAGGCTGGAGTAGAACTCCTTTGCCCGTGCCACGTCATTCGTCTGAAGCTCCACGTGCACGAACGGATTGCCCATCGTCGCTCCTCCTGGCGATTGCGCCCTTACATGGCTCACTTGGGCACGAGCACCCCGGGGGCGGGAGGGAAGTCCAAGTCCATCAGTCTGGCGAGGCAACTGATCTCGTTAGTGCAATCGCCATACACGATCACGCAGTTGGCGGCGTCGGGGTCGGGACGGCCGGGCCTGTCCTCCAACTCAATGACTACCGCCGTGCGGTGGCCTTTCTTGACCGTGATGTCGGAGTAACGCACCCTGCCAGTGGCCATGAGGAGCTTGGAGTCCTTGATCTGCAACCGAGTGATGGGCTCGCCTTTGCGCCAGCGGACCTGAATGCCGAAGTCCTTTCCGTCCTGGCCCGGCCCGATGGCGAAGGAGGCGGGCGGCTCGTAGTCGTAGCCGAGCAGCCGTGTCGGGCAGGTGAAGTAGGTGGCAACGAAGGCGTTCTCGCCTTGCTTGGCCAGGGGCCCGTGGGCGAATCCCGCGCGGTCGAAGAGGAACCCGGTCATCATCAGCATCAAGGTGGCGTCGCGGTCGAAGGCCGCGGCTATGCCGCTGTCGGCAAGCCCGGAGAAGGCAAGCACCGGGGCGGCGCCATACTTCGCCTGGCCGGTGAGCGTCAGGGCCTGGCAGTTCTCCGCCGCCAGAAGGTTCCGGCAGCCGAGGTGGAACTTGGCCGCCGCGATCATCTCTTGCTTCACCTTCTGGTAGCGCGCGGGCTCCATCGGGGGCAACCACTTCTCTTGTCCCGGCATTCTCTCATAGCCGCTGTGCCCCTCAACCGTGCCGTCCATCCTGCCCTGATGCATGTAGTCCACGGCCACGGCCGTGGCTTCCTTGTCACTGGCCTTGCGGACTTCGTCGTCCAGGCGTTTGGACGGCACGGGGTGAAAGGTCGTGCCGAGTTGCGGGTGCGCGGTATCGGCCGCCCCGGCCTCGTCGGTCACTACGCAGACGCGGGCGGATCTCATCTGCGAGGCGGCCTTGAGCAGCCGCAGGCCCGTCCTCAGCCACTCGGGGTCGTTCGTGGAGGCGAGCAGGTATCGCTTCCGGGTCAAGTCCCAGCCCTTGCGGAACTGGTCGTAGAAGCCCCTGTGGCCTTGGAAGACCACGTCCACGAAGGGCATGTCGGCCTTGGCGCTTGGCGCCGCGCACGACAGGCCGCCGTCGCACTCCTTCATCTTACTGGCATCGGTGCAGAGCTCGACTCCGATCTTGGCCGCTTCGTCTTTCAGAATCTTCTGGCACATACGCCTCGTCGTTGGGCCATCGTACGGCCCGCCCCAGTTGGCATCATCGTGGGTCCAGTTGGGGACGTTGATCCAGATCAGGGGTTTCTTTGCCGGCTTGGCGGCGGCCCCAACGTCCTCGCCGGCAGCCGCGCGACCGGCCCAGAATGCTGCCAGCAGGCACGCAAGAACCACACGGCTGGCGGCCCGGCCTCTCGATCTCTCGTTCGTTCTCATGGCATCATCCTCGTGGATAGTGGGCCCAACGGCAACAGGAGCAACTCGGGCCTTCGGGGAAGCCTTCGCGGGCACCTTCGGCCCGGGCCGCTGGAGCCGCAGGCGCGTCCCGATACTTCGCCGGCAGCTTCCCCTCGACAAGCGTCCAGAACGCATCCATCTCCTTCTCGACATTGCCGTAGACCGCCTCGCTGTGCGGCGAGCCGAGGCCGGTGCCGGGGCGGCCGACGTCGGCCATCCCGTCAACCGTATACTCGATGGAGGACCGGCAGCCCCCGTTGGGGGGCTGGAGGGTGTTCGACACAATGTGTCCTGTGCCGAGGCGCCTGCCGCCGCGGAAGATCGTGACCGGCTGCCCGACCTTCCACTTGACCTGTGGCGCGATGCCGCGCCCGGTCTCCGAATGCTCCATCAGGAGGAACGGCTCGGAGGGCTGGTCGTAGCCGTTGAGCTTGCTGGGCGAGGTGCAGTGGGCGCTGATGCGGGTGTTCCGAAGGGTGGGCTGCCCCTCGCCGATGAACGATGGGCGCCCGAACAACCAGTGGGTGAGCATCTGGACCTCAAGGCCGCTCATATCCCCCTCGCAGGCCGTCGGCATGCCTTCGTCGAGCAGCCGCATGGCAGGCACACAAGGGTTCGTGCCCATCACCCTGTAGGACTTGAGGCAGTCGCCCAGGCCGATCCCGTCGAACTTGTTGGCCACCATGATGCGCCGCAGGGACACGTAGATCAGGCCCGCATAGATCAGGTCTTGCCACTTGGCCCGCCGAATCTCCACAGGCTCCTTCATGTAGTAGTCGGCGAATGCCTCGGCCTCTTGCTGGGCCGCCTTGTCCGCCCTCACCTCCTTCTGCGCCTCCTGGTAAGCCGGGGAGCCGAAAAGAAGCCGGAACGTGCGGGCATTCCCCTTCATCTTCCATGCCGCGAAGAGCATTCGCAGGCCGAGGACCACATCGTTTTCTTCCTTTGATGCCCCCACCAGCAGCCCGGCCTTGCTTTCGCCCAACCGCCAGACCGCGCCCGAGGCAGGCCCCTGCTCGCGGGGGCACAACACCACCGTGGGCGTCGCCCCGCCCTTCGCGGCCTCGGCCATCGCCTCGTTCTTCTGGCCGTTCAGCGCGACGACGAGTAGCCCGGCGGACGGGGCCGCCCCCGGCTGCCCGGCGTCCAGGTCGAACCCCAGTTTCCGGGCCGTGGCGTCGAGGGCCTTCGTCAGCGACGCCGCCTCGGCGGCCGCATCCTTGCCGACCCACACCACGCGCAGCGAGCACTTCTTGATGGGCTGCGCTGGTGGTGTAAGCAGCGACTTGGGTTCCTGACCCCACGCCGGGCGCACTAGCCCCAGTGCCCCGACCGAAAGAGCGGCTGCGCCGCTGGCGACCATGAATTCGCGGCGCGTCTTCCCCGTCGTGCCTCTTGCTTCGCTCATGTCATGTCTCCTTCAATGGCGGCGCGTCCCGCGTCAGGTTGGAGTTCGCGGCGGCCCCCGCGTTCGGGATTCTACGCCGCCTCCGTCCTGCTGTCAACCGGTTTTCCGCTGGTCTCACCCGATGCACCACGAGGCGGTGTCAACGGTTTCGAGCTTGCCGGTGTCGGTCGAGCGGAGGCCGGCGTCGAGGATGGCCATCGCGTTGAGGTTGAAGAGCATGTCGAGGGTCGGGTGCACGGCCTCGCCCGTCTCCAGGTGGTGGATGAATTCGTGGGCGATGTTGTGGCGGCCCTCGGGCAAGGGGTCGGGCTGGTGAATGGTGGTCTTGCCGCCGCCGCGCTCCTCGCGGACGTGTTGCCCCTCGCCGCCCTTGGCCTTCTCGATGACGAGGACGCCCGTGGTGCCGTAGATGATCGGGCCGTAGGGCACGCCGTGGTCCCAGGTGGTCCAGGAGCCTTCGAAGAGGCCCAGGGCGCCGGGGAAGCGGACGAGCATGGCCCCGTTGTCGTCGGCGTCGCCGAACGGGCTGTTGAGGTTGCCTCGAAGCCCGACGGCTGAGATGGCCATTTCGCCGATGACCCAGTAGCTGAACATGGCGCCGTAGCAGCAGTAGTCGAGCATGGCGCCGCCGCCGGGGGCGATGGTGTGCCACCAGGTGGCGCCCAGCTCGGTGGCGGTGAGGGGCGCGGCCTCCTGGGTGACGCCCTCGTGCTTCGCGCCGCTGCCGAGGGGGCCGGTGTGGCCGCCGCGCCACTTGATCTCGAGGACGCGCCCGATGGCGCCCGCATCGGCAAGGGCCTTGGCCTTGCGCGACGCGGGGCTCCAGGTCATCGGCCAGTTCACGAGCATCGTGGTGCCCGCGGCCCGCACGGCGCGGACCATGCGGCACGCGTCGCTCATCGTCATTGCCATGGGCTTCTCGACGCACACGTTCACGCCCGCTGCGGCGCAGGCCTCGACCACGTCGGGGTGCTTCGCGTTCTCGGAGCAGCAGACGACGATGTCGAACTTCTCCTTCGCCAGCATGTCGCGGTAGTCGCCGTAGGCCTTGGGCACGCCGAAGTCCTTGAGCGCGTGCTTGAGGTTCCAGCCGCGCGTGTACGGCCCCTCGCGCAGCTCGGGCCGGTCGGGCACCGTGTCGGCGCAGCCGACGAGCTTGACCTGGGGATGCTGCGCGAACAGGCCCAGGACGTTGTTGATGTGCATGTGTGCGAAGCCAATGGCGCCCACGCGATAGGTCTTTCCCTTCTTGCCCACGGGTTGTCTCCTAGTCAACAGATCTACCTGTTCACTCTGGGGGGATGAATGGATGGGTGGATGATTGGATGGATGAAAAGAGGGGCTGGCCGGCCTTCCTCAATCATCCATTCATCCAACCCTCCATTCATCCTCTCCATCTACGCCAATGCGACTTCCTTCCCCTTCGCCGCGGATTCGTAGAGGGCGTCGAGGGTGCGGATGACGTTGAGGACCTCTTCGCGGGTGACGAGGAGCTTCTCCTCGCCGCGGAGGACCTTGACGAAGTGCGCCGTCTCCTCCCAGTGGCCGCTGAAGGCCACGTTGCGGCCGGCGGGCACCTGGGGCGTCACGTTCACCTGGTAGCTGCCCAGGTTCGTCACCAGCGTGAGCGGGTCGAGGACGAGTCCGCCCGCGGTGCCGAGGATGGTCGTGCTTCCGGTGTTCTGGGGGATGTTGGCGGCCCAACTGGTCTTGAAGGCGACCGTGGCCCCGCCGGCGAGGCGGATGAAGCCGGCGGCCATGTCCTCGACGTCGAAGTCGCGGTAGTTGTAGGGCCGGGGCGTGAGCACGCCCATGGGGGCGCCGCTGTCGGCCAGCGACGTGGCCAGGCCCTCGTCGCGGTTGCCGAGCTTCGTGTAGGTGGCGCCGCTGACGGCCACGACCTTGGGGTTGCCCATGAGCCAGAACAGCAGGTCAATGGCGTGGACGCCGAGGTCGTAGACGGGGCCGCCGGCCGAGTGCTCCTTCTGGTGGAACTGGCCCCAGGTGGGGATGCCGCGTCGGCGGAGGAAGTAGGTTTCGGCGAAGTACATCTCGCCGAGGCGGCCCGAGGCGCAGATCTCCTTGGCGGCCCGCGACTTCTCGGAGAAGCGCGAGCTTTGGCCCACGAAGAGGACGCGTTTCGCCGCGTCGGCCGCCTCGAACATCTCGACCGCGTTGGCGTGGGACGTCGAGATGGGCTTCTCGCACAGCACGTGCGCGCCCGCCTTCAGCGCCGCGATGGCCTGTTCCTTGTGGTAGCAGTTGGGCGTGCAGACCGACACGACGTCGAGCTTCTCCCCCTTGAGCATCTTCCGCCAGTCGCCGTAGGCGTGCTTCGCCCCATAGCTCTTGGCGACCAGCGCCGCGCGGTCGGCCAGGATGTCGGCGACCGCCGTCAGCTCGACGTCCTCCGCCAGGTTCTTCCACGCCGGGATGTGGCCGGAGACGGCGATCATCCCGGTGCCGATCACGCCCACCTTGAGCTTTCTGCGAGCCATAGCGTCCTCCTTCGCGCACCAGCGACCGAGCCACAACGCCATCCCCTTATATACCCGACCCGCCGCCCGTGTCAACCGCAGGAGCGGCATGTGCGGGATCACTTGGCCCGCTGGATGGCGAGGCGGTTCTTGCCCTTGGAGATGAGGACCTTCGGGGCGGTGACGAGGCCCCACTGGTCGGCTTCGGCGACGCCGGTCTGGACCACCTTGCCGTCGGCGACAGAGGTGTTGGTCCAGGCGAACTTGTCGCCGGGGCTGGCCTTGAACTTCTGGCAGCGGCGAGGCGTGACGTCGGCGGTGCAGGCGTCGAGGGGGGCGGCGTTGCGGCCTCGCTTGTCGCCGCTCAGCAGGTAGAGCGTCATCTCCCAGCGGTCGGGGGCGTCCACCTGGGTGCGCGGCTCGAAGGCGAGCCAGGCGTTCATCTGCCCGTGAGGGTCGCCGCCGAAGCCGATGCCGGGGTTGTCGTCGAGCGAGCAGTTGCCGAAGGCGGCCACGCTGTCGGAGCGGCGGAGCGCGAACATCCAGTCGGGGTCCTTGTGGCCGATGAGGGGGCCTTCGCCGAAGACGGTGGACCAGGCGCGCCTGGTGTCGAGCAGGGCGCGGTAGAGGGGCGGCTTGTCGAGGATGCCGAAGTCGCCCGTGTGCATCCGCGGGGCGTAGGTGATGAGCGGCAACTCAACCGCCGGGTTGCTCCTGATCCACTCGGGGGCGTTCCAGTATTCCCAGGCGCTCACGCCCCATTCGGTGGGGGCGGGGGTCTTGGGGTCGCCCCAATAGCGCTTGCACTCGTTCCCTGCGGGGCTGCGTTTCAGGTTCATCGTCGTGCACTCGAACACGGCGGCGAACAGGTCGGGGTAGTGCCAGGCCCAGCCGCTGGAGAGGGCGAAGAGGCGCTCGTCGTCCACGTTGTACTTCGCCTTGATCCAGGGCAGGAGCGCGCGGAACTGGCGGACGAAGGTGTCGCGCACCTTCCCCTGGCTCCAGGCCTTCAGCGTGCCGTAGCCGTCGTGGACGCCGCGCGTCCGCATGCAGTTCTGGTCAATCGTGAGGCCCACCGATTCCGCGGTGGGGTATTGGGCGGCGCGGTTCCAGCCGCTGCCCCACCACCAGTTGTAGATGAAGAGGACGCGGGGGCCTTCGGGCTCCTTCTCGGGCGGCGAGAGGCTCAGGTGGATGAACGCCGGGAGGCTTGAGAGCGGCGGGTCGAGCCACCACACGTAGCAGTGCTGGGGCCGCTTCTGGTACTGGAGGGGCTGCTCGCGGAGGAAGATCGGCTCGGTGGGCGCCACCTTCTCGTGGAGCGGCCCGGCCGTGTTGCCCGCGTCGAGGGCCACCGAGTTCTCCACGCCGTCCACCGTCGTCGCGACGGCGTAGTAGAAGTCGCCGTCCTTGCGGCAGGTGGTGGCCCACACGCCCGTGCCGATGGGCAGCATGGCCTTCTCCTCGACGGCGGTGCGGGGCACGGGGGCGTCGCCGACGCGGACGTTCTTGATCTGCTCGCCCTTCCATTCGGTCTTGATCTCGCGTTCGTCGAAGGCCGAGTGCTGGCCGACCTCGTCGAGGAGTTCGGCCCCTGCGATGGTTGCGCGGGTGATGGGCCGCGTGTGGCGGTAGATGCGATAGGTGGTGACCGGCCCCTTGCCGTCGCGGATGCGGTCGAGATCCGCCTTGAGGTCCTTCCACTTCACCTCGTCCGGGCCAGCGAAGGGGCAGTTGGCCTCGCCCCAGGTGAGGAACACCTGGCCGGCGCGGTAGAAGGCTTTGAGGCCGGTGACGGGTGGCGGCGGGTCCTTGAGGATGCCGTCAAAGGTGATCTCCAGGCAGGCTCGGCGTTGGTCCACATTGGAGCCGCGAATCCCGAGGCCGTGGTTGGCCAGCTTGCCCGAGGCCCACAGCCGCACAACCTCCGTGGCGTCGAGCGTCGCGAACCGGGGCGGCACCAGCTCCAGGGGCTTCCCGACGGCGGTTGCGGCGTCCTTGTCGAGGGCGTGGATGACCACCGGCTCGTCGAGCGGCACGCCGCCGATCTTGATGAACGGCAGGAACCGGGCGCGGATGATCCTGGTGTCCCTTGGCAACGCCGCCAGGTCGAAGCGGGCGATGGCTCCCGCGCCAGAGGGCGCGACGCTGGCGGGGAAGCGCTGGGTCACTATGTCCCCGAAGGCCGGCCCGGCCAGCGCCAGGATCAACAGGGCGGGAAGCTTTCTCATGCTATGCCTCCAAACCACGAGGGCTGGTAGGGTCGCTCCTCTGAGACTGACTGCTACTTCTCCCTGGTGATTCGCACCACGAGCTTGTAGCCCGTCGCCGTCTCCAGGCCCTTCAGGGTGATGAGGCCGTTGGCATCGGCGGCGATGGTGCCCGACTTCGGCTCGGGCTTCTTGCGCCGCGCCCAGTGTGGGACCTCCTGACACGCGGTCTCCCAACGAAACTTCTCGCCGGGCTTTGGCTTGAGCTTGAAGAGCCGCCGGGGCGTGAGGTCGAACGTGCTCGGCTGGCCCTGGATGGCGACCTCGAAGCTGTCGGCGTCCTCCTTCACGTCGCTCCAGGTGTAGCTGTGGTTCTGGTGTCCGCCTCCCTCGCCCTCCTTGTCCTCGGAGGAATAGGTGATGGCGGGGATGGGCGCGGTGTTCGTGAGGTCGAGGCCCTGCCAGAGTCCGCTGAACTTCTCGGGCGTCGTGAGGTTCCCGCCCCAGGCCCAGTGGGCGTGGAGGGCGTGGCGGGTGGACTGGAGGGCGTAGTAGAAGCGGCCTCGGCCCTTCGCGTAGTCGGGGTTCCGCCCCCAACTGTAGCTGCGGCAGACGAAGAGCGGCAGCTCGGTCCTGTTCCCCGGTGCTTCCGGCTCCGGCGGCGGGGGCGGGTCGGTCTTCGGCACCACGCTGGGCATCGGCTTGCCGCAGAGCAACACGTCGGGCTCGCCCCACGCCCAGCTGCCCCGCCCCTGCTCGTCCTTGATGTCGGGGCTTCGCGGCCCCCAGGCCGCCTCGAACTCCTTGGCCGACTTGGGGTCGAGCTGCCGCGCCTCGAAGCCGGTGATGAGGACGTAGGCGAACAGCTCGGGGCGATGGAGCGCGATCAACGCGGCGCCGTCGCCGCCCACGGGGATGATCCGCTGCGGGTCAATGGGGAACCTGCCCTGCGCCCACTTCAGGAATGCCTCGATGCGGCGGAGGGTGTAGGGCCGCACCACCCCTTCTTGTGCCGGGTCTCTGTAGCCGTACCAGCCGCTGAACGGGAAGTCGTGCGGGCAGATCTGGATGCTGCGCTCGATGAACTTCACGGGCGGCCGGGCGTAGGAGTAGCCGGGCGCGTGGAAGAACAGCTCGACGGGCGCCGGTTCCTTACAGTCGGGCGGGACGAGGACCGACCAGTTGAAGTACATCGGCCTCGGCGCCAGCGGTGGGGCGACCCAGGTCACATAGAAGCGCCGCGTGCCGCGGAAGTCGAACCCGAAGCCCCCGCCTGATGGCTGCTCGACCGGCTCCCACGCCGCCGGCTCCTCCGCCACGGGCTGCGCGAGAGCCGCCGGCGCGCTCTCCGCGCCATCGGCCACGACGCTCACGGCGTAGAACGCGTTTCCCTTCGTCGTGGCGGAGTGAACGTAGAGCCCCGTCCCCGGCGGCAAGGGCTTGCCGTCCTCGATGGCGAATCGCGGGATGAGGAGCTGGCCGCCCTCGGGCGAATCCATGCTCCAGCCCTTGAACGGCCCGTACTTCATCAGCTCGCCGTGGTCGTCGTTGGCGAAGACGGTCTGGTTGATGAGGCGCTCGAGCGACCAGGAGTTGGCGTTGAAGCCCGAGAGCGCCGCGACCTCGGCCAGGAGCCTGGCCCGCTTGAGGTTCTCGGCGGTGATGGGCTTGTCGCTTCGGTAGACGCAATAGCGGAGGCGGGGCTTGGCGTCGCGGAGCTGGCCCCAGGTCACCGGCTTGTCGCCGAAGGCATCCTCGGGGTCGTTCCACGTGAGAAAGGTCTGCCCCGCGCGGTGGAATGCCTTGAGGCCCTCCACCTGCGCCGGCTGGGCAGCGAACGCCAGGGATGTCACCACAAGGGCACAGGTCGCTGGCCGCATGTCGGGTTCCCCTCCTGTGGGCCACGGGGGTCAGGGCGCCTCGTCAATCGCCTCGGCCGCGTATCGTAGCGCAGTTGGGCTTGCGGAGCAATGCGGGCGCGATGTATCTCATCCCGAACCTGGGGGTTCCCGGCCGCGGTCTTCACTCGTCGTCGTCGTCGTCGATTCTTTGGGCTTTCCCCCCTTCCGCATTCGACGACGAGGACGAGTGCGCGGCCGGGGAGTGTGCGCCGTGCTCGTCGGGGCGGGTTGAGCAGTGAGAGCTACCAGGTACGTGAACTCGTAGGCGTGCCGGGGGCCACCCACCATGGCCTCTCGGGTGATCCGCCTTGCCAGCTGCTCGCATCGTGGCTACTCCACCTGTCCCCATGGGCATCCCTGGGGGCTTTGCCCCCCGGCCCCCAGGATTTACCGCTTTACAGCCACCGGCACGCCTGGTAGAATCGGCCCGCCGTCGCGGAGGATAGGGCAACGGTGGGAACCGACCCGAGCGCCGCGGCGGTGCCATACGGCACGGGCGGCGTCCCTTGGGGCGCCGCCCGAATCCCTCGTGCCGGTGGCCTGAACGCGATGAATCCCAGGGGGTTTGGGGGACGGGTCCCCCAGGCTTCTCATCCTCGAGGATCGGAGCAGCGCGATGAAGGGACCGGCCCCCCGTCATTGCATCAGGAAGGTTAGCCGGATAGCCGCGGTGCGGCACCTCAGGCAGTACCGTTTGCAATTGACCTTTTCGGACGGAACCCGCGCCGAGTTGGACTTGAGGCACCGGGTCACGGGCCGAGGCGGCGTGTTCGAGCCGCTCGAGAAGATCGCCTACTTCCGCCGCGTCGAGGTGGACCCTGAGTTCGGAACGCTCGTGTGGCCGAACGGTGTGGATTTCTGCCCCGATGTGCTTTACTGCGAGGCTACGGGGAGTCCGCTGCCGGTCCTCGAGCCTGCGGCTTCCGAGTCCTGATCCGCTGCAAGACTGCCGCGTTGCGTGCCGGCCCAGCGTTCTCCCTTTCACCAATCGGCCACCGAGCCGTCGTCGTGCCACAGGCGCGGGTTCTCGTTGCTGCCATCGTAGAGCTTGTCGGCCAGGGCCGCCTCGTCCACCTCGATGCCGAGGCCGGGGCCGGTCGGCACGGCCACGCAGCCGTCCTTGACCACGAAGGGCTGCCTCAGGTAGCCCTCGCCCAGGCTCACCTGCTCCTGGCACAGGAAGTTGGGCGTGCAGGCGTCCACCTGGAGGCACGCGGCGAGCGAGATGGGGCCGAGGGGGCAGTGGGGGGCAATCGCCGCGTAATACGCCTCGGCCATCGCGGCGATCTGGCGCACCTCCAGGATGCCGCCGGCGTGCGACAGGTCGGGCTGGAGGATCGCCGCCGCCTGCTTCTCGAGCACCTCGCGGAAGCCCCACTTGGTGAACAGCCGCTCGCCCGTCGCAATCGGCACGCTCGTCGAGCGCGCCACGCGCACCATCGCGTCCACATTCTCCGGCAGGCACGGCTCCTCGATGAACATCGGCGACAGGGGCTCCATGGCCTTGGCGAGCTGAATCGCCATCGCGGGGCCGACGCGCCCGTGGAAGTCGAGGCCGATGTCCACGCCCTTCCCCACGGCCTCGCGGAGCGCCGCCACGCGAGCGACCACCTGCTCGACAAAGGCCGGGCCTTCGACGAAGCGCACGGCGCCGAAGGGACACGTCTTCACCGCCGTGAAGCCGCGGTCGAGGGCATTCCGCCCCTTCTGTGCGTATGCCTCGGCGCTGTCGCCGCCGACGTGGGTGTAGACGCGGATGCGGTCGCGCACGGCGCCGCCGAGGAGCTGGTGGACCGGCACGCCGAGCCACTTGCCCGTGATGTCCCACATCGCCTGCTCGATGCCGCTGAGCGCGCTCGCGAGCACTGGCCCGCCGCGATAGAACGCCCCGCGATACAGCGCCTGCCAGTGGTGGCCGATGCGGCGGGGGTCCTGGCCGATGAGGTAGCGGCCCATCTCGTGCACGCAGGCGGCCACCGTGTGCGACCACCCCTCCACGATCGGCTCGCCCCACCCGGTCAGCCCCTCGTCCGTGTGCATCTTCAGGAAGAGCCAGCGCGGCTTCACGAAGAATGTCTCGAGCCTTGTGATCTTCATCGCGTCGTTCCCCCGCCTCCGCTGGAGACTGTCTCACCACCCCCGCGGGCAGCCCTGAGCACCGCCCGATCCTATCGCCCGCGGTGCGACGTGTCAATTGCCCCCTCGCCCTCGCGTTGCGCGAGGCGGGGTTGACTGCCCGCCCGTCGCGCGCTACTGTGTAGGGGAGTTCCGGGAGGCAGGGGGCAGCGACGATGGAGTCGGCGGGACGCGATACGCGGCAGATGGTGGCGGCGCTGGCCGAGGAGACTCAGCGCCTGGGCGCGGCCATCGCCTGCATGTCCGAGGGGCTGGTGATCCTCGACCGCGACTACCGCTTCGCCACGCTGAACCCCGCGGCCCGCGACATGCTGGGCGTGGAGGACCTCGCCGAGCTGGCCCGCAAGCTCGGCGCCCGCGAGGCCGACCCCTCTATCCATCCCGTCTTCTGGCTGGCGTCGCACGACGAGAGCGCGAAGCCGCAGCGTTGCTGGCTCGCGCGCGAGTGCGGGCGGAGCGACTGCCCGGCCCACGGGGGCGGCCTCTTCCCCTGCTGGCTCTACGACGGCACGCTGTGCCACGGCGGCGAGCCCGCCGGGACGTTTCCCGCCAAGCTCGATGCCTGCTACCTGTGCTCGGTCTACCAGGCCAACGCGCGGCTGGCCGACCCCGCGGCGTCGCGCGGCCGCCGCGAGATCGCCCTCGCGCGCCCCGTCAAGCGGGTGCTCATGAGCCTCTCGTCGCCCATCGTGGACGCCGAGGGGCGCTTCCTGGGCGCCGTCAAGGTCCTCCACGACGTGACGGCCGAGCGCATGATGGCGCAGAAGCGCGTCGAGTTCGCCTCCTTCGTCACCCACGAGCTGCGCACGCCGCTGACCTCGATCGGCGGCTTCCTCGCCCTCGTGCTCGGCGGTCGCGCAGGCGAGCTGTCCGACGCCCAGCGCCGCCACCTCGACACCGCGCTCGCCCAGGCCAGGCGCCTCGAGAAGCTCGTGGACACCTTGCTCGACATGGCGGCCATTGAGGCCGGGCGCTTCCGCCTCCACCTCGGGCGCTTCGACCTCACGTCCGTCGTCACCGAGTGCGCCGACCTGCTCCGCCCCCAGGCCGACGGCAAGGGCGTCGCCCTCCGAGTCCTCTTGCCCGACGAGCCGCTCGTCGTCACGGCCGACCGCGACCGCGTCGGCGAGGTACTCACCAACCTCACGGCCAACGCCATCAAGTACACCGGGTCCGGCGGCACCGTCGAGGTCGCCGCCCGCGCCAACTCCGACGGCTTCGTCGTCGAGGTGGCCGACACGGGGATCGGCATCCCGCCCGACGACGTTCCCCACCTCTTCGACCGCTTCTACCGCACCAGCTCCGGCGCCGCGCGGGCCAAGGGCTCGGGCCTCGGGCTCGCCATCTGCAAGGGCATCATCGAAGGCCACGGCGGCCGCGTCGGCGTCGAGAGCACCCCGGGCATGGGCAGCCGCTTCTTCTTCACCCTCCCGCGCAACCCCCAGCCCACCGTCGCCTGGTCGTGAGGCGCACACCGCGCGTCCCCGAAGTGGACAATACTTGTCCACCCAGCCGCCCCTCAGAATCACAGAATGCCAACTCCCCCTCTCAGGGGTTGGCACTCTGAGAACTCCCCGCCGGACGCTGCCGGATCGCCGATTTGCTCAGAATGCCAACCTGCCCAGAGCCAGAGGCTTGGCATTCTGAGAAGCCGCGACGGCCGGCGGCACGCCGTTTGCCATGCCTTCGCTAAGGGGAGGTTGCGCCCGAAGGAACAAGGAGCGCGAAATGGTCATCATCGAGCCCCACATCCACATGGTCTCGCGGACGACCGACGACTACGGCCGCATGTACGCCGCGGGCATTCGCGCCTGCGTCGAGCCCAGCTTCTGGCTCGGCACCAACCGCCGCTACGCCGGCACCTTCTTCGACTACTTCCAGCTCATCCTCGACTTCGAAACCGTCCGCGCCCGCCGCTTCGGCCTCGACCACTACGCCGCCGTCAGCGTCAACCCCAAGGAGGCGGAAAACGTCGCCCTCGCCCGCGAGGTCATCGCCGGCATGCCCGACTACCTCGACCACCCGCGCTGCATCGCCGTCGGCGAGATCGGCTTCAACAACATCACCGACAACGAGGAAACCGTCTTCATCGCCCAGCTCGAGCTGGCCAAGGCCCGCCACATGCCCGTCATCATCCACCTCCCCCACTTCCACAAGCCCGAGGGCGTCGCCCGCATCGTCCCCATCCTCAAGCAAATGGCCATCCCCGAGGAAATGACCCTCATTGACCACAACACCGAGGACACCATGCCGCTGCTGCGCGACACCGGCTACTACCTCGGCCTCACCGTCTATCCCATCTCCAAGCTCACGCCCCAGCGGGTCTCGAACATCATCCGCCAGCACGGCGCCCAGCGGGTCCTCGTCAACGGCTCGGCCGACTGGGGCGTCAGCGACCCCTTGAGCCTCGTGAAGGTCGTGGACTTCCTGCGCCAGGACGGCCATTCCGACGCCACGGTCAAGTCGCTCGTCTTCGACACCGCCAACGCCTTCTACTCTCATTCGCCCCGTTGGAAGCCCGAGCTGGCCCTCGTGCCGGTTGACCCGCGCGAGTTCCAGCGCTAAGCTTTCTGCGTTCGTAGTCCCGCCTTCAGGCGGTCTTCGTTCGTAGTTCCGCCTTCAGGCGGTCCTTCTGTGAGGTCGCTGCCGTGCGCCATGCCCTCGTGTTCTGGCTGCTGCTGAGCGGCAGTGGTGCCGCGCTGCTCGCGGGCGCCCCGGAAGGCGTCCAACTCGCCCGCGACGGCAAGGCGCTGATGCCGGTGGTCGTGGCGGACGGCGCCTCCGACCGCGTACGCCAGGCCGCCACGGAGCTGGCCTCCTATCTCGGCAAGATCGCAGGAGCCATGTTCGAGGTCAAGGCCGGCGACGGGCGCACGGGAATCGCCATCGGCCTGCCCGTCCAGTTCCCCGCCTCCCCCTTCGGCGGCCAGTGGGCCAAGCCGGCCATCGCCGAGCGCGAGGACTACCTGATTCGCACGCACCCGCAGGGCGTCTGCCTGCTGGGGGCGACCGAACTGGCGGCCGAGCACGCGGTCTGGGACTTGCTCTATCGCCTCGGCTACCGGCAGTTCTTCCCCGGTGAGCGCTGGGAAGTCGTGCCCCGCCAGGCCGACTTGAGTGCGGCCATTGATGCCCGCGAGTCGCCCTCGTACCGCAGCCGGCGCATCTGGTACGGCTACGGCGGGTGGGACTATGCGGCCAAGCCCTACGCCCTCTGGTGCGCCCGAAACCGCGCGACGTCGGGCATGGAACTCCACACGGGCCACGCCTACGAAGGGATCATCCGCGCCAACAAGGCAGAGTTCGACAAACACCCGGAGTACTATGCCCTCGTCGGCGGCCAGCGGCGGGCCGGCCCCAACCCCAAGCTCTGCATCAGCAATCCCGAGCTTCGCCAACTCGTCGCGCGCCACGCCCTGGCGCAATTCGAGAGGGACCCCGCACTCGACAGCATCTCGATGGACCCCAGCGACGGCGGCGGCTGGTGCGAGTGCGAGGCGTGCGCGAAGGCCGGCAGCGTGAGCGGCCGCGTGGTGATGCTGGCCAACGAAGTGGCCGAAGCGGTGAACGCGAAGTTCCAGGAAAGGTTCGTCGGCATCTACGCCTACAACTACCACTCCCCGCCGCCGAGCCTCCGCGTCCACCCGCGCGTCATCGTAAGCGTGGCGACCGCGTTCCTCAAGGGCGGCCTCGCCCTCGACGAAATCCTCTCCGGCTGGTCCCGCCAAGGCGCTACCCTCGGCATCCGCGAATACTATAGCGTGAACACCTGGGACCGCGATCAGCCCGGCCACGCGCGGGGCGGGAGCCTCGACTATCTCCGCCGCACAATCCCCGACTTCCACGCCAAGGGCGCACGCTTCATGTCCGCTGAATCCAGCGACAACTGGGGCCCCAACGGCCTCGGCTACTACCTGGCGGCGCGCATGCTGTGGGACGTCCGGCAGGCGCAGCAGACCGACGCCCTGGTCGAGGACTTCCTCGAGCGGGCCTTCGGAGCAGCCAAGGAGCCGATGCGCGAGTTCTATCGGCAGCTCGACGGCTCGAAGCCCCCGCTCGTCGTCCACGACCAGCTTGGCCGCGTGTTCCGCGCCCTCGAGCAGGCCCGCGCGCTCGCCGCCGCGCCCGAGGTCCGCGCGCGGGTGGACGACCTGGCGCTCTACGCCCGTTACGCCTCGCTCTACCACCACTACGCCACGGCCGACGGGGACGCGCGCCAACGGGCCTTCGAGGACCTCATCCGCCACGCCTACAGGATGCGCACCACGATGCTCGTCCACGCCAAGGCCCTCTACCGCGACCTTGCGGCGCGCGACAAGAGCGTGAAGCTCCCCCCGGAAGCTGCCTGGAACGTCCCCGAAGGCAAGAACCCCTGGAAGTCCAGCGCCCCGTTCACCAAGGCTGAAACCGCCGGCTACGTCGCCGAAGGCATTCGTTCCCACCCCCTCGCGGCGCTCGACTTCAAGCCCGTGGCCTACAGCAGCGACCTCGTGCTCGCAGCGGCTGCCCTGAAGCTCCCGGAGGCCCCGCCCGGCGAATTCGGCCCGGGGCGCGGCACCCAGGCGTTCTTCACCTACGTTGAAAAGGCGCCCGCCGACCTCGAACTCCAAGTCACTGGCGGCCTGATCCCACACTACCGCGACCGCGGCAACGTGAGGGTGGAACTATGGAAGGTCGGCGGCCCCAGCCAGACGGGCGAACGCGAAACCCTCGTCGCCACCGACCGCGGCGCGCCGCCCGACGGTGCCGAGCACACCGTGAAGCTCGCCGCCCGCGAGCCGGGCCTCCACAGACTCGTCGTCAACGACGGCAACGACCGCACGCTTGTCGCCTGGAAGCCCGGCCTGCTCATGACCGTCCAGTCCAGCCAGGACGCCCCGATGAACCCCCACCACGGAATGTGGACGGCCTGCTTCTACGTGCCGAAGGGCACGAAAGTCATCGGCCTCTTCGGCGGCGGGCATGGCGAGGTCCACGACAGCCGCGGCCGAGCCGTCTTCTGGCTCAACGGCCGCGAGCGCAACTTCTACTCCGTGGCCGTGCCCGAAGGCCAGGACGGCGCTCTCTGGCGCATCCGCTACGGGCGCGGCGACATTCGGCTCCTCACCGTGCCCCCCTACTTCGCCCGAAGCCCACAGGAACTCCTCCTCCCCGCCGAGGTGGTGAAGCGGGACGCCGCCCCATGACGACGCCCTCGGCCGTAGCGGAAGGACAGGGGAGCAATGCCGTGTCTCGCCCCCGCCCCCTCACCACCTGGTGCCGCCTCCTCCGCCTGCCCAACCTCTTCACCGTCCCAGGCGATCCCCTGGCCGGCTTCATGCTCGCCACGGGCGGGATGCTCGACTGGCGCGTCGCGGGTGCCATCGTCACCTCGCTCCTGCTCTACGCCGCCGGCCTGCTCCTCAACGACTACTTCGACCGCCACGTGGATGCCCGCGAGCGGCCCGAGCGACCGATTCCCTCGGGCGCCGTATCGGCTCTAACCGTGCTGGTGACTGGCGCCGTGCTCCTTGTCGCAGGAGTTCTGGCGGCGAGGGTCATCGGTGGCGAGTCAGCAGGCTGGAGCGCCGCCTTAGTCGCCGCATGCGTCCTGGGCTACAATGCAGCGCTGAAGCAAAGGGGGGTGATGGGCCCCGCTGTCATGGGGGCGTGCCGCGCTGGGAGTGTGTTCATCGGGGCGGCGTTCGGCGGCGGCCTGGATAGCCTGGTCAAGGGCTTCGGAGAGTGGCTCTCGCACACTGCTCCAGACCGGGGGCTGACGGGCGCGACCGCCGCGCTTGTCGCCGGCGGTACTGCGTGGCTCTACACTTCGGCTGTCACGTCACTCGCCCGTAGCGAGGTGGGTGGTAGACGACCCGGCAGAGGCGCATATCTGCCCGGCCTGATTGTATTGGCCGGTGGGATCGCGATGCTCAAGTGCTCGATGGGGAACATCAAGTGGCCCTTGATGACATGCCTGTGCTGGGACGGCGTTGACGGAGGCGGGACCATCTGGTGGGTGGACTGGGCCGGCGTAGCCGCCGTTGCCCTGCTCGCGCTCACTGTCGCTGAGGCCGAGTTCATCGCTGTTCGCGCGCGTCGCGGCCACTTGCCCACGCCGGCCTTCATTGGCCAGCTCATCCGAGCGATGATCACAGTGCAAGCCGCTTGGTGTGCCTGGACCTGCGGCCCACTCTTGGGCCGCGGCCTTAGTGGACCGTGGAGCGCGCTTCTCGTTGTGGTGTTGACGTGGCTTGTTGTGCGATGGGGCGCTGGGTTCGCTTCGCGCCGGTTCTACGGGAGCTGATGCCCCCACCGACCTCGCGTCGGTGGGGCAAGGGATTGACAACTACGCGGGGTGGCACCCCCTTTATCCCCCTCCCTCTCAGGGAGGGGGCAGGGGGAGGGTCGAACCGCGCGGATACCCTCACCCTTCCCTCTCCCTGAGAGGGAGAGGGGTCAGAAAGAGGAGCCTATGCAGTATCGCAACTTCGGAAAGCTGGATTTCAAGGTTTCGGCCCTCGGCTTCGGATGCATGCGGCTGCCGACGCTCGGCAAGTACGACGCGATTGACGAGCCGCTCGCCGTCGAGATGATCCGCTACGCGATTGACCACGGGGTGAACTACCTCGACTCCGCCCACGGCTATCACGGGGGCAAGAGCGAACTCGTCATCGCCAAAGCCCTCGAAGGCGGCTATCGCGACAAGGTGCGCATCGCGACGAAGATGCCGACCTGGGCGATCAAAGCCCCCGCCGATTTCGACCGCATCTTCGAGGAGCAATGCGAGAAGCTCCAGACCCAGCGGATCGACTTCTATCTGCTCCACAACCTCCAGGCCGGCTACTGGGCGAATGTGCGCGACCTCGGGGTGCTCGCCTGGCTCGACAGGATGCTCGCCGACGGGCGCATCGGCCACACGGGCTTCTCGTTCCACGACAGCTTCGACCTGCTCAAGGAGGTCATCGGCGCCTATCCGAACTGGACCGTGTGCCAGGTGCAATACAACTACGTGTGCGAGGACGTGCAGGCGGGCACGGCGGGCGTGATGTTCGCCGCCGACAAGGGGCTGGCCGTTGTGGTGATGGAGCCGCTCTTCGGCGGCACCCTCGCCAACCCGCCGCCAGCCGTCCGCGCGCTCTGGGACGCCGCGGGCAAGGACCCCGCCGACGTGGCGCTCCGCTGGCTCTGGGACATGCCGGAGGTGGCCACGGTGCTCAGCGGCATGAGCACGCTCGAGCAGGTGCGCCGCAACGTCGCCAGCGCGGCCGCCTCGGGCGTCGGCACGCTGTCGGCCGACGAGCACGAGCTCGTCGCCCGCGTGCGCGAGGCCTACAAGGAGCTGAGCGCCGTGCCCTGCACGGGCTGCGGCTACTGCGTGCCGTGTCCCACGGGCGTGGCGATTCCCGAGAACTTCCAGTTGCTCAACCACGTGCGCGTCCTCGGCGGCAGCGTGGCGAACCTGAACAGGAATCTCTACCGGCAGATGCCGAAGGAGAAGCGCGCCGACGCGTGCGTGGCCTGCGGCAAGTGCGAGGAGCGCTGCCCGCAGCACATCCAGATCGCCGACTGGCTCGCCCGCGTGCACCTGGCGATGACGGAGAAGTGAAGCGATGGGACCTATGGGACTGGTGGGTAGTGGTGGTCAGGGGGTCCCATCGGTCCCATAGGTCCCATACGTCCCATCGCTCCGGGGAAGGTCCAATGCCCAAGCGCCTGTTGATCGTCCAGGTCGCCGGCCTCGGCTACGAATTCTTCCTCCGCCAGAATGGCGGCGAGATGTGGGAGGGGCTGCGCTTCTGCCCCGCCGCGAGTGTTTTGCCCGCCCTCACGTGCCCGGTGCAGGCGAGCTTCCGCACGGCCGCACCGCCAGCCCAGCACGGGATGGTCTTCAACGGCGTCTGGTCGCGCGAGCTGCGAAGGCCGATGTTCTGGGAGCAGTCGTCGGCGCTGGTGGCCGGCCCCCGTATCTGGGACGGGTTGCGCGAGGCAGGGCGACGGGTCGGCCTGCTGTTCTGGCAGCAGAGCCTGGGCGAGGACGTGGACGTGCTTCTCTCCCCCGCGCCCATCCACAAGCATCACGGGGGGATGATCGAGGACGTGTATTCGCGCCCGCCCGGCCTCTACGGCGAACTCATCCGCCGCGTGGGAAAGGCGTTCAAGCTGATGAGCTACTGGGGGCCGCTCGCCTCGGCGAAGTCGAGCCAGTGGATCGCCGCCGCGACGAGCGCGGTGATGGGCATGCCCGAGGTCGCGCCCGACCTGCTGCTGGCCTACCTGCCGCATCCCGACTACGCGCTGCTGAGGCACGGCCCGTCGAGCCGCCAGGCGGCCCGCGCCCTCGCCGAGGCGATGGCGCTCGCCAGCTTCCTGCGCGAGCGGGCCGGGCAGGAGGGCTACGAGCTCCTCGTCTTCGGCGACTACGCCTTCGCCGACGTGTCGCGGCCCGTCTATCCGAATCGGCTGCTGCGCGAGCGGGGCCTGATGGCGACGCGGGACGTGCGCGGGCGGCTCTACCCCGACTTCCACACGTCGCGCGCCTTCGCCGTCGTGGACCACGAGGTCGCCCACGTCTACATCCGCGACCCCGCCGACGTGCCGGCTGTGGCCGAGGCGTTCCGCCAGATGGAGGGCGTGGACGGAGTGCTGACGGGCGAGGCGCTCGCGGCGGCTGGCATCGCGCATCCGAACAGCGGCGAGGTGGTGCTCGTGGCCGCCGAGGGCTGCTGGCTTGCCTATCCCTGGTGGACCGAGCGCCGCGAGCGGCCCGACTATGCGACGCACGTGGACATTCACAGCAAGCCGGGCTTCGACCCGTGCGAGCTGTTCTTCGGCTGGCCGCCGCCCTTCGCCATCAGCACCGATGCGACCCGCGTCAAGGGCTCGCACGGCCGCGTGGGCAAGGGGCGGGAAGTGGCCTGGGCCGCCTCCTTCGACTTGGGGACTGCTCCGTCCGACTTGATTGCGCTGGCCAGGGCGGTACAATCCGCAATGGGCAATCCCTCGCCCGTGCCTTGACCGGCAACGACCTGCGCCGTGGCTCTGCCTCGCACAAAGGACTGGTGTGGGAGGAGAGCACCGAGGAGAACTGACTCATGAGGACGATGGGCCTGCGGAGGGGGCGCGTGGCATGTGCGGCGGGTCTTGTCGGGTTGCTGGGGCTATCGGGGATCGCCGCGGAACCGGGAGGCGACAACGCAGCCGCCAAGACGCAGGACCAACAGGAGGGCAGGCCCATGTCGGTGCACCAGGTCAGTCTCATTGACGTCAAGGACTTTGGGCCGGGGGCACTGCGGATTGGGGACCTCAACGGGGATGGCGCCCCGGACCTGCTGCTGGTCCAGAGCATCTACGAGACGCGGGAGATCACCTGCCTGACCGCCATCACGATTCGTGGGGAAGTCATCTGGCAGAAGGGCACGCCATCCGCCAGCAACACGCGCCTTTACAGCGACCTGCCCGTCCAGGTGTACGATTGGGACAACGATGGCGCGAACGAGGTGCTTTACGTCCGCCAGGCCAAGTACGTGGGCGCCAGGCCAGGCATCCGCGAGCGCGCGGACCGCTATGAGGGCGACGCCACGATGGTGGTGCTCGACGCACGGAACGGCCAGGAGAAGAAGACCTTCCCCCTGCCCGCTCCCGCGGACGACAGCTTCCTGTTCGCCGACCTGACGGGGCGCGGCCGGCGCCAGGACCTGGTGGCCAAGGACCGGTACTGGAACCTGTGGGGCGTGTCGTTCGAGGGCAAGGTGTTGTGGCACTGGAAGGGCTCCACCGGCCACTTCCCCGCGGTCGCGGACCTGGACGACGACGGGAAGGACGAGGTGTACGTGGGGTACACGCTGATTGACCACGACGGCAAGGTGCTGTTCGATCGTCACCCCGCCGGCGGCAACCCGAACCCCCATTCGGACGCCAACTGGATTCTGCGGCTGCCGGACGGCTCGTGGCGCCTGGCGTTCGGCAACACGGGCGTTCATCTGCTCACCCCCGACGGCAAGGAACTCTGGCGGGCCAACCTGCCCGAGGCCCAACACGTCGTCGCCGGCCCGTTTCGCGGCGACTCGCCCGCGCAGCTCGCCGCCGTCGAGCGCGGGGAGCGGACACCCGCGGGCGTCGGCACGCTGCACCTCTTCGATCTCGACGGCAAGAGGCTCTGGAAGAAGGTGTTGCCCCCCGGCAGTTGGGCAATCGCTATCGAGGAGATAGACTGGTCCGGCGCCGGTCAGCCCCGGGAGATCCTGGCCTACGGCTTCCGGTCCGTCCGGGAATACGCCGCCGTCTATGACGGAGCGGGCAACGTCGTGGATACCTTGGCCGTTCCCTTCAAGGCCCCTGGCGTAAAGGTGTCGGGCAAGGAAGCCTGTTACAGCCTGCGGGCCAACGTGTGGGGCGACAGCCGGCACGAGGTCATCCTCTACGGCGCCGCCGGCATCTGCATCTACGCCAACGCCCGGCCGCTGGCGGAGCCGACCCTGTACAATGAGACGCTCTACACCGGCATGTAGGGGACCGTCCATGAGGCCACCCGGAAAGCCAATTGCTTCGGTGGGACGAGTCGCTCTGTCGCTGGCTCTTCTTGCAGGAGTCTGTTCGATGAATGGTCGGGCGCAGGAGAAGGTCGGGCCGTCCGCTGGTGAACCTGGCCAGATCAACAGCCGGATTGACCCCGCATTCGCCGAGCTGGCGGACCAGTTCCCGCCGAAGCTCGCCTGGGGGGCCGCGACGGTCCCGGAGCACGAGGCATGGCACGCGCGATTCCGGGCCAAGGCCCTCGAGCTGATCGGCCGCATGCCGAACAAGGTGCCGCTCGACGTCCGCTGGGCGGAGAAGAAGACGTTCGAGGGCTTCGTCCGCCACAAGATCTACATCCGTTCCCAGGCGAACTACTGGGTGCCGGCATTCTACTTCGTTCCCGCACGAGCCGAAGGCAGGCGTCCCGCCATCGTCTGCTTCCACGGGCATAGCGGCGTCTATCCCTACATCCGGGAAGGCTCGGAGGCCCAGCGGGAGAAAGGGCGCAAGCTCGAACTCGACTACGCGCCGCTCCTCGCCGAGCACGGCTACGTGACCATCGCGCCCATCGTCCGAGGATGGGATGAAACGTGCGGCGAGAGGGACCTTGGCGTCCCCGAGGTCCGAAGCTGCACGCGGGTCACCACAGACGCGAACCTGCTCGGCATGTCGGCGGTTGGGGTGAGGTGCTGGGACGCGATGCGCGTTGTGGATTTTCTGGCGGGGCGGCCCGAGGTGGACCCGGAACGGATCGGGGTGGCCGGGCTCTCGGGCGGCGGGATGCTCAGCCTGTTCATGCCCATCCTCGACGAGCGCATCAAGCTCGCCATGATCGGAGGTTACTTCGCCTCCTTCCGCTCATCCATCTTCTCCATGCGCCACTGCGAGTGCAACGTGGTGCCCGGGATCATGGCCTGGGGCGAGATGAGCGACCTGGTCACGCTGTACGCCCCACGCCCCGTCCTCCTGATCAACGGCACCCGCGACCCCATTTTCCCCATCGCAGCGGCCCGCGAGGGACTGAAGAAGCTGGAGGCCGCCTACCGGCTGCTGGGCAAACCGGAGAACATCGAGGCGGACTTCTTCGATGGCGAACACCAGTGGAGCAACCGCAAGACGCTGGCGTTTCTGAGGAAGCATTTCGGCGCGGTGCCGACGCCAGAGCCGCCGCCGGACAAGAAGCGCGCCCAACTGCCCGCGGAGCCGCCCGTGCCGGCTCCCCCCGCGGCAGGCCAGCCTGGAACGCCCCCCGGACCGGCCGCGGCCCCTCCGGGACCCCTGGGTGCCATTCAGTTCACGGTCGAGGCGGAGGAGAACGTCTATTCCAGCCACTACTCCAACAGCGGCGCTGGCCCCATGTGGTGTTACAGCAACACCTGCGTCGTCCGCCTGGGCGAGGAGGTCTTCGTCAGTGGCCTGGAGCGCCTGCCAAAGCACCGGCCGCTGAACGACTGCCGCTGGATGCTCTTCCAGCGGACAGCGGAGGGCTGGCGCCGGCAGCAGGCGGATGAGCGCGGCAGGACCCGCGAGCCGTGTCCGCTGGCCTGCCTGCCGCCGGGGCGTCTGGTGCTCTCAGCCAACCCGACCTTGCTGGGTCCGCAGGCCGCCGGCGGCGGGCCGGCTCGTCCCGAACTCCTCGAGTTCGACGCCGTGAATCCGGCAGCTCCGTATCGCACCCTGCTGCCGGGCTGGCTGGGGCAGCCGGCATTCAGCGAGCATTCCTATCGCTCCGTGGCCGCCGACGCCGCGGGCGGCGAGGTGATTCTCTTCCAGAACACGGGGTACTCGCACGCGGAATGGGCGCTGCTCGGCCGCGCCGGGAAGTGGCAAGGCGGGAAGCTCTCCTGGCCGGCGTACGCCAGCACGGATCTGGCTCCCTTTGGCGCCAGCCACGCGCGGGTCAACTACCCCGTCGTGGGGCTGCGGGACCGCGCCGTGCACTTCTGCGGCGTGGCCGCCTATGACAACTGGAGCCGCGTCCGCACGGTGCAGGACCTTGGGCTGAGCGAAGACCCGAACCGCAAAGGCGCGTCCGGGATGAGGGGCCGCCAGCTCGGCAATCGCATGCGCCGCCTGCTGTACACCTGGACGGATAGCGTCGGCGCGAGCCCCTTCCGGGACTGGCTCGAAATAGACAACACCTTCGAGGACGGCGGCTGGCTGTTCCCGGGCGACCTGCACCTGGATGCCGCCGGCACGGTGCACCTGCTCTGGTATCGAGCCCCGATGCTGCGCACGCTGCGCGACGAGCGATACAAGGACATCCAGCGCGTGTACAGCATCTGCTACGCAACCCTGCGCGACGGCAAGATACTTCGGCGCCAAACGCTCGTGCGCGGCGGCGAAGGCGCAGATGAGGCGATCCCCACCGAACTGGACCAGGAGGGCCGCCCATACGTCCTCCTTTCGGGCGAGAAGATCGTCGGCGACCCGCTCAGCACGCCGCGCTTTCACGCGACACCGGACGGGCGGCTGTTCGTTGTGTACTACGTCAGCGGCAAGAGGGCGGACGGCTCGCCGCTCTCCGAGAACCGCATCCTGGAAATCCGCGGCGACGGCTCGGCCTCCGCCCCGGCCACGATTCCACTCCGGCATCCCTTGACGCAGTTCTTCACCGCCACGCCCCGCGCCGGGTGTGCGGCGTCCTATGCCCTCGACCTGCTGGGCCATCGGCGGGGCGACTGGGGGCCCCGTGAAGGGTCGAACTTCACCGAGTGGGACGGCACGATCAGCTATGCGCGGGTGCGGCTGCAATCACGATGAACCACGCTCCCGCGCCGGCAGCGGAAACGTGGGTTCGCGCGGAAGCCGACGCGGGGACTTGACATCGCGAAAGCAGACGCCTATGATTCAACACCCGCGCCCACGGACGCGAAGGGCATCGTGAGCCATGCTCGGCAGGCCCGTTCGCTTGCGCCCATAGCTTCTCCGGTCGCGGAGCACGCGTCCCAGAGGGAATAGACCAGAATGCCGCCCCCCTGCTCCCAGGCCACGTCCTCCCGCGCCTACGTCGAGGAGATCTCCGTCCCCTTCTCCTACCCTGTCTACTTCACCCGCGGGGCGTTTGGCCCGGAGAACCCGGTTCTCGCCGAGGTGCTCGGCCGGCCCGGGAAGGGAACTGGGAGAACGCTGGCCTACCTCGATGCCGGCCTCGTCGCCGCACACGCCCATCTGCCGAAGGCCATGGTGGAGTATGCGGAGCACCACGCCGATGCGATGACGCTGCTGGCCGAGCCGCGCGTGCTGCCCGGCGGCGAGCGGGCGAAGGATGGCTGGGCCGTGGCCCAGCCCGTGCTCGACGAGATCGTCCGCCATCGCCTGTGCCGCCACAGCTACGTGGTCGCGGCCGGCGGCGGGGCGTTTCTCGACGCGGTGGGCTTCGCGGCCAGCCTCGCCCATCGCGGCGTGCGGCTCGTGCGCCTGCCCTCGACCACGCTGTCGCAGGACGACGGCGGCGTGGGCGTGAAGACGGGCGTGAACCTGGGCGGCGTGAAAAACCTCGTCGGCACCTTCGCCCCGCCCTTCGCGGTGATCAACGACCTGGACTTCCTGCGGACACTGCCCCGCGACGTGATGCTCGACGGCATCGCCGAGGCGTTCAAGGTGGCGATCATCAAGGACGCGGCGTTCTTCGAGTTCCTGTGCGATGCCGCGGAGCGGCTCGCCGCGGGTGAGGCGACCGCCGTCGAGGAGACGGTTCGCCGCGCCGCCGTGCTGCACCTCGAGCACATTCGCGACGGGCGCGACCCCTTCGAGATGGGCGACGCGCGGCCGCTGGACTTCGGGCACTGGGCCGCCCATCGCCTAGAAGGGCTCTCGGGCTACGCCATCCGCCACGGCCAGGGCGTGGCCGTCGGCATCGCGCTCGATTCGGTCTACGCCTGGCGGAAAGGCTTGCTCGCGCGCGACGAGCTGGACCGCATCCTCTCGGCCTTCCGCCGCTGCGGCCTGCCCGTCTGGCACCCGCTCCTGGCCGAGCGCGACGCGGCCGGCCGACTGCTGGTGCTCGACGGGATCGAGCAGTTCCGCGAGCATCTCGGCGGCCGCCTCTCCATCACCCTGCCCCACGGCATCGGCCAGCGGGTCGAGGTGCACGAGATGGACGCCTCCCTCATCGAAGAAGCTCTCGGCTTCCTGAGACAAATCCAATGAGAATCCCAGGCGCCAACGCCCATTTGACCTATTGCCTCAACGTCCACCCCGGCGGCACGCTGGCCGAGGCGGAGACGGCCATCTTCGAGCACGCGCCGAGGGTGTTCGGGGAGTTCTCGCGCCTCACGGGTGTCAGAGGCCCCTATGGCCTCGGCGCCTGGCTGCCGGCTCATGCAGTGGCCGAGCTCTGGGATAAGGCCGACCCCGTGAAGTCGGGCCGCAAGCTCGGGAAGCTGGCCCACAGGATGCAAGATGCCGGCCTCTACATGTTCACCCTTAACGGCTTCCCGTACGGGCGCTTCCACGGCACGCGCGTCAAGGAGAGCGTCTACCAGCCGGCCTGGGGCGAGCCCGAGCGCTCCGGCTACACCCTCCAGCTCGCCATGACCCTCGCACGGCTCCTGCCCGGAGGCGTCCGCGGCAGCATCAGCACCTTGCCGGTCACCTTCAAACCCTGGGCGGAAGAGGCCAGGATAGGTCAGGCTGTCCGCAGCTTGGCGCTCATCGCCTGGGTGGGGCTTAGGCACCTGCCAGCCATGTTTGGCGGAGACGTGGTCCTCGCACTGGAGCCTGAACCGGGGTGCTACCTGGAGGGGACCGACGACGTGGTTCGGTTCTTCTCAGAGCGCCTCCTGCCGCAGGGGAGCGAAGTACTTGGGCGCGAGCTCGGCACGCCTGCGGCCAAGGCAGAGGAAGCCATCCGCCGCCACATCGGCGTGTGCCTCGACACCGTGCACACCGGCGTGATGGGCGAGGACCCCAAGGAGGCGCTCCGAAAGTATGCCGCCGCCGGCATCCGCGTGGCCAAGGTGCAGCTTGGCGCGGCGCTCCGCGTCCAGGTCGGCCCCGACGACCCGCCGCCCGCCCTCCGCGCCTTCCAGGACGAAGTGTATCTGCACCAGACCGTGGTGAGGACCCCGGACGGCCGGGAGCTTTACTTCACCGACCTGCCCGAGCCGCTCGGCATGGACCCGCCGCCTCAGGGCGAATGGCGCGTGCACTTCCACGTGCCGCTGGCCTGGCCGGGCGAAGGCCCGATCGGCACGACCGCCGGCCAGGTGGACGAGGCGTTCCTCGCCGCCGCACTTGCTGCCGGCTGCGAGCACTTCGAGACCGAGATCTACACCCTG
Organism: Planctomycetota bacterium; assembly: GCA_035527715.1. Taxonomy (GTDB): domain Bacteria; phylum Planctomycetota; class PUPC01; order DSUN01; family DSUN01; genus DSUN01. The sequence continues at coordinate 32,515 of DATKZY010000018.1, forward strand.
GACGTCTTCCCCGCCGCCAGGGACTCCCGCGAAGCCATCCTCGCCCAGGACATGGCCTGGGTGTGGAAGCGGTTTCAGACCCGTGTGGCTCACAAGATAGGAGGTGCGCAATGAAGCTCGGATTCGTCTCCGCCATCGTGCCCGACCTGTCGCTTGAGGAGACCGTGCAGCTCGCCGCCGCCGAGGGCTACGACTGCATCGAGGTCTGCTGCTGGCCCAAGGGCAAGGCCGAACGCCGCTATGCCGGCGTCACGCACATTGACGTCACGACGGGGTTCACGAAGTCCGACGCCGCCCGCGTGAACGACCTGTTCGCCGCCGCGGGCGTGAGCATCAGCGGCCTCGGCTACTACCCGAACCCGCTGGCGCCCGACGCGCAAGAGGCCCGAACCTATGTCGCCCACATCAGGAAGGTCATCCGCGCCGCCGCACTGCTTGGCGTCGGGCGGATGAACACTTTCGTCGGCCGCGACTGGACGAAGACCGTTGACGCCAACTGGCCGCGCTTCCTGAGGACCTGGCGCCCGCTCGTGAAGTTCGCCGAAGACCAGGGCGTGCGGATCGGCATCGAGAACTGCCCGATGCTGTTCTCGAACGACGAGTGGCCCGGAGGAAAAAACCTCGCCCACACGCCCGCCATCTGGCGGCGAATGTTCGCCGACATCCCCAGCAAGAGCTTCGGCCTCAACTACGACCCCTCGCACCTCGTGTGGCAGCAGATGGACTACATTGCCCCGATCCGCGAGTTCGCCGACCGCATCTTCCACGTCCACGCCAAGGACGCGCGGGTGGACTTCGACGGCCTCGACGCCCACGGCATCCTGGCCCTGCCGCCGAAGTACCACACGCCCAAGCTGCCCGGCCTGGGCGACGTCGAGTGGGGGCCGTTCTTCTCCGCCCTCACCGACGCGAGGTACGCCGGCCCCGTGTGCGTCGAGGTCGAGGACCGCGCCTACGAGGGCAGCCTCGCCCTGCGCAAGGCGGCGCTGCGCCAGAGCGCGACGTATCTGCGCCAGTTCGTGCCGAAGCCCTGACACCCAAGGAACACCCTGTGGACTACACGTATTCCGACATTGCGAAGATGATTGACCATTCGCTGCTGACCCCGACGCTCGCCGACGCGGAGCTGGAGGCGGGCTGCAAGCTGGCCCTGGCCTACGACGTGGCGAGCGTGTGTATCCTGCCGTACTACCTCAAGCGCTGCGCCGAGATTCTCCGGGGCAGCACGGTGAAGGCCAGCACCACCATCGGCTTCCCCCACGGCGGCCACACGTCGGCCGTCAAGCTCGCCGAAGCCAAGCAGGCCCTCGACGACGGCGGCGAGGAGCTCGACGTGGTCGTGAACATCTCCAAGGTGCGCAGCGGCGACTGGGGCTACGTCCGCGCCGACCTCCAGCCCATCGTCCAGCTCGCCCACACCCAAGAGGAGAAGGTGAAGGTCATCTTCGAAAACTGCTTCCTCACCGACGACCAGAAGGTCCGCCTGTGCGAGATCTGCGGCGAGATCGGCGCCGACTGGGTGAAGACCTCGACCGGCTACGGCTCGGGCGGCGCGACGGACGAGGATCTGAAGCTCATGCGCAAGCACTCCCCGCCGACCGTCCAGGTGAAGGCTGCGGGCGGCGTGCGCACGCTCGACCGCCTCCTCGAGGTCCGCGCCCTCGGCGTCAGCCGCGTCGGCGCCACGCGCACCGCCGAGATCCTGGATGAGTGCAAGCGCCGCACCAGCGGATAGGACATATGGAACGGATAGGACCGATAGGACAGAGGACGGGAGCGCCTCTCCCTGCGGGACCGGCGTCCTACCAGCCCTGTATGTCCTATCCGTCCTATGACTTGACAATACGCCCCCCGGCGGGCATGCTGTGTGCGGCGAATGTGGCAGCCCGATCCACCTGGTCAGGAGACACGGGAATGCGTCGGCTGAAATGGCTGAGCGTGGCGGTGTTGGGGATGGCGGCGGCGGCACTTGCGGCGGACAACACGCCGCCCGAGGGCTTCACCGCGCTCTTCAATGGCAAGGACCTCACGGGCTGGAAGGGCCTGGTCGGCAATCCCAAGAGCCGCGCGACCATGAAGCCCGAGGCCCTCGCCGAGGCCGAGAAGAAGGCCACCGAGAAGGCCATCGAACACTGGAAGATCGTGGACGGCGTCATCGAATACGACGGCAAGGCCAACAGCCTGTGCACGGCGAAGGACTACGCGAACTTCGAGATGTACGTGGACTGGAAGATCCATAAGGGCGGGGACAGCGGCATCTACCTGCGCGGGGCGCCCCAGGTTCAGATCTGGGACAATCCCGTCGGCTCCGGTGGCCTGTTCAACAACCAGAAGAAGGAGAACCCCAGCAAGCCGCTCGTCGTGGCCGACAACCCGCCCGGCGAGTGGAACACCTTCTACATCAAGATGGTCGGCGACAAGGTCACTGTGAAGCTCAACGGCAAGCTTGTCGTCTCCAACGTCACGATGGAGAACTACTGGGACCGCGCCAAGCCGATCTACCCCAGCGAGCAGATCGAGCTTCAGCACCACGGCTCGAATCTCTGGTTCAAGAACATCTACATCAAAGAGCTGCCGGCCGAAGAGAAGAAGTGAGTCGTGAAACGTGATGCGTGAGAAGACAAAGAACAGCGGGCGGCTCGGCTCTCCCCCGGTCGCTCGCCGACCGGAGGGCACAATGTGAAGCTCCGGACAGCGCTACTCGCGGTGCTGGTGACGACGCTGGTGGGCGGCGCGCTCGGGCTGCTCATCGGGTGCGCCCTCGGAGAGCTGGCGCCCGGCTACTACCGGGCCGTGTTTGCCGATGGCCGCGAGCCGGGCTTCGATCCTGTCGCCGTGGGAGCCGGCCTGGGGCTCACGCAAGGCTTGGGGGCGGGCCTGTTCGTTGGTCTGGTGGTAGTGATCGTCGTCTCCTGGCGCAGGCCGTCGGTGCCCGGCGAGCGGACGCGTGGGGCTGGCCGGGCGGCGAGGTCTGCCCTCATCTTCCTCCTGTCCGCGCTCTTTGCGACGGGATTCTCCTGCTTTCCGCAGCTCTGGCAGTCGCACGAGGCGGTCTTCACGGAGGCGGGCCTGCTCACCGCGCGGGCCGAGGAACTGAAGTCCACCACCATCTCCGCTCACCTGGAGGAACCGCTCCGGCCGGGGCGAAACGTCCTCTGGTGCTCGACGTTTCAACTGGCGTGGAACGAGGCCTGCACCCTCATCGGCGAGGACATCCATCTCCAGAACGACCCGCCGCTGATCGCCTTCCTCAACAAGAAGTCCGCCACGAAGAGCGACCTCGACGAGGCGTCGTATGTCGCCCTCGCCGGCTTTGTCCGCGACGACATCTACCAGAAGATCGACAAGGCGCTGAACGAGAAGTTCAGGGGCGCCGCGACGCCCCGGTACAACCAGCCGATGGGCGCCGTGCGGCCTCAGGACTTCGTGGCCTACAGCTATCTCTTCAAGCATCTGGAGTTCCCCACGCCGTTCCAGCGGCCCAGAACGCCGCTCGTGTTCCGCGGCACAAGGGTCGCCTCGTTCGGCTTCGAGGGCTACAGCGCCAGCCACGACCCGCTCTACAAGCAGGTAGTTCTCATCGAGTACAAGTCAGCGGACGACTTCATCATCGAGTTGAAGACGAAGTCCGAGGGCGACCGCTTTCTTCTCGCCAAGGTGGCCCCTGAGAGCGACTTGGCGAGGACGATCACCAGCGTTCAGGCGAGGGTGGCGAACGCAACGCTGGCGCGGGTCGAGGCCGAGGACGTCCTGAAGGTGCCAAAGCTCAACTTCGACCTCACCCGCGAGTACCGCGAGCTATACGGCCAGATGCTGAGGGTGGCCAACCCGAACGTGGCGAAGGACATCGGGATCCTGACGGCGATCCAGAACATCCGCTGCCAGCTCGATGAGAGGGGAGTTCGGCTGCGCTCGGAATCCCACGTCGCCTTCGGCTGCGCCGCGGCAGCGCCGCCGCGGCATATAATGGTCTTCGACAGGCCTTTCCTCATGCTCCTCCAGCGTGCCGACGCCAAGCTGCCCTACTTCGCCCTTTGGGTGGAGACGCCGGAGCTGCTTGTTCGGTAGAAGGGGAACGCGCGATCCGTCAGAAGAGCAAGTGAGCGGCCCGGCTTTCCCCGGGTCGCCCGCTCTGTCTTGTTGCCGACTGCTGGGCGCCTGCCACGGGCGTGCCCTCAGCCACGGCCAGCGTCGGACGCAGTTGAGAGGCGAGCTGTGAGCGCCTCGACAAAACGAGTGGCGTTGGCCAATGCCTCCTCGGCCTTCGCGCGCGTGAGGGGCTGGCTGGCTTTGTAGTCGGAAACCTGCCGCAGCTCGAATGCCTTGTGGAGATCCCTGGACAATTCCCTGGGAAGGATTCCTGGGACAACGAACTCGGTGTCGAAGAGGCCAATGACGCCCGTATGCTTTGAGGGGATCTTCCCCCTCTTCTGGAGCAGCGCGAGGAGGGCGTAGAACATCGCGTAGTAGGAACGGTTGACAATGCTCTGGGGGCTGCGGTCGCCGTCCAGCAGGTACTTCGCATCGGCCAGAGCGACCCGCGCTTGCTCCAGGCGGTACTGGACGAGGACAGCCGCGTCGTCCGGTCTCACACAGGCACCCCTTCGAGCTCGACCGCCTGGGCCAGGAGGGAGTGGCGCTCGGGGCCGTTCTCCCACTCGTCGCGCGTGAAAACGACGGGAACGATCACGATCCCGTCCCTGTACCCTGCCTCCCAGGCGCAATCACTCACATAGTCGCGAGTTTCCTCGTCGCCCGCGCCTTCGACGATGACCAGCACGTCCATGTCAGAGTCCGGATCGGCATCGCCTCTGGCCCGGGACCCGAAGAGGATCAGCCGACACAGGGCTACGCGCTTCAGCAGGAGTCGCTTCAGGCGCCCCAGAATCCGTTTCTCGACCTCGTTCATCTTCTCACCTCGCTTGGCCCACTCACAGTGTAGTCCTCGGCGAGCCGAAGGTCAAGAACGGGCGCCGTTGTCCGAAATCGGCAATCGGGAATCGCAAATCGGAAATCAGAGATTGGCCTTGAGCCACTGGCAGCACTTGGCGTAGCCGACGCCGCCCTCGCGCTCGGGGCCTTCGTACTCGGCACACCAGACGCCGTCGTAGCCGACCTTGCGCAGGCACTCGATGGCGCGCTTGAGGTTGATCTCGCCCTCGCCGAGCGCCGCGCCCTTGTAGTTGGCGAGCGACCCTGTGCCGTCCTTCAGGTGGGTGTGGAACACGTAGGGGGCGATCCGCTCGTAGTAGCGGTCAATCGTCGCCAGGTCGTGGCCCGCCCAGCGGTAGTTCATCGTGTCGAGGTTCGAGCCGACGTTGTTCGAGCCGACGGCCTGGAAGATGCGCACCTGGAGGTCGGCGTCGTTGGTCACATGGCCGTGGTTGTCCACGGCCAGCTTGATGCCGGCCGGCTCGATGAAGGGCACGCAGCGGCGCAGGCAACCCGCGATGGCCTCGGCGTACTTCTCGGGCGGCACGGCGTCCTTCTTCCAGCCGCCCTCGGTGCGGATGGTGTCGGTGCCGACGATGGGTGCGAGGTCGAGGCAGATGCGCTTCATCCGCTCGATCTGGGGCTTGATCGCCGCCTCGTCGAGCAGCACGAAGTCGTTGCCGGCGGAGAGGCAGCCGGCCTTGATGCCCCGGTCGTCCATCTGCTTCCGCGCTTCCTTCGCCTTCGCCACGGGGTCGGCCGTGTCCTTGTCCCACACGTCGCCGATGGCGACCTCGATGTACTCGAACCCCGTCCTCGCGCAGTAGTCGAGGAACTGAATCCAGTCGAACCCTGGGAAGTTGTAGTGAATGACGCCAATCTTCGCCTTGGCCACTGACGCGCTCCTTTCCAGTCCAGTCCAGGAATGGATACCCCACACGCACGGGGGCAGTGTGGTGTGATGATGACAGGAGAGGAGGAAAAAGTCAAAAGGGCGTGGCCCGTCTTGGGCTCCGCAGTGGCATGCCGGGCTATGTGTCTTTGCCTGGGTGGAGAGAATTGCATAGTTGAACAACTATGCAATTCTCGTTCCGGAGTGGCTCCAGTGGCACGAAACGCCCCATTCTCGTGTCGCTCGCTCAGCGTGGGGCTACTCGGACGCGGGGTCGGCTTGCGGGGGCCTCGGGCCGTAGTGGGGGAGGGGCTGGGTGGCTTCGCAGGCGCCGAGGTCGGGGGCGGCGCCCGCGAAGTCGTCGTTGATGTTGGGCAGGCGGACGCCCTTGTCCACTACGGCGGAGCCGAGGCGGGGCCGCAGGTCGGGCGGCTGGCGGACGGGGACCGGCGGGTCGGGGAATTCCACCCCCGCGAAGACGCTCATGTCCACCTGGATGGCGTGGGTTTCGTGCGGGCCTTTGTGCAGGTCGTCGAGGCTGGCGAAGCGCTGGGCACCAAACTGGCCCTGGAACGGGGTCTTGTGGGTGCCGAGGGCGTCGTAGTCGAAGGAGCAGTGGGGGCCGGGGGAGACCATTCTTGCGGCAGCGCCCGCCCCGCCGCCGTAGCCGCCCCAGCGCTGCGCGCCGGGCGGGCCGCCGATGCACAGGTTGTTGCGGAAGAAGGCGAAGTCGAAGGGCTGGCTGGCGAAGCAGCACATGCCGTCGCCCACCTTGACGACGGTGTTGTGGAGACACACGTCGCCCTGGCTGTAGCGGTGGAGCTTGAAGGGGGCGTAGGTGAGGCCGTACATCACGTTGCGGATGAAGTAGGTGGGGCCGCCGAGGCCCGGCTGCGAGCTGAGGCCGACGAAGCAGCTCGTCATCCGGTTCCGCACGATGCGGCAGTTGTGCATGCAGAAGTCGGCCTCGATCCCGTCGTCGGCGCCGACGGTGATGTCGTTGTTGTAGATGTCAATGCACACCTGCTCGCCCGTGCCGCGGTCCTCCATTGTCGAGATGCAGTCGCGGAAGGCGCTGACGCGGTTGTAGCAGATGACGTTGCCCGGGCCGGTGATCTGGATGCCTTCGCCCTCGTTCTTGCCGCTGGCGCCCATGGCCTCGCTGGTCCAGGGCGTCGAGCCGGTGACCACGTTATCGGCGATGTAGCAGTTCTTCGCGCCGGGCGGCCGGGTGGCGCCGATGCCGAAGCTCTTGCCCTTGACCGTCACGGTGCATCGGCGGACCACGCAGCTTTCCGCGCCGAGGAGGTCAATGCTGCCGTTGACCGTTGCGCCCTCGACGAAGACGTGCTTGCGGTCGCGGAGCGAGATGCGGGCGAAGGCGGCGCCCGGCTCGGCGCGAAGGACGAGGGGCTTCTGGGCCGTGCCGTCCTTGCCGACCGTCAGGTCGCCGTAGCTCCCTGCCGTGAGGAGCAGCACGTCGCCGGGCTGCGCGGCGTCGAGCGCGGGGGCGAGGGCCTCGGGCGTGCACTTCTTCACCGGGGCGTCCTTCGGCACGCGCGGGACGGGGCGGGTGCTGGCTCGCACGGTGCGCTCGGCCTTGCCGCCATCGGGGTCGTCCAGCTTGAGGGCGATCTCGTACTCGGTGCCTGGCTTCAGGTCGAAGAGGCTGCCGGAGTGCTTGTTCTTCCACTCGAAGATGGGGTTGGTGCCTCGGCTCTTGCCTGCGGGCACGCGGCGGAGGGGGAGGCCGTCGCGCCATTTCTCGTCGCCGGCGGGTCGGAAGCGGACGGTGACGACGCCGTTGAGATTGTCGTCGCCCTCGATCTGCCACTCGATGGCCAGGTGGATGATCGTGGGGTGCGGCGTGGTCACCTGGCCAGGGCTCGTGGCATTGTCGGCGAGAACACACGAGCCGACGACGCTGAGGAGGATGGCGGCGATGGGTCGGTTCACGGCTTCTGTTCCCCCATTGAGGCACGCGACGCGAGCTGCTCCCGCGTTGAGGATCGTACCCGCGCGGTTCGTGCGCGTCAAGTGGTTGACATCGCGTGCGGCTTGCGCTACATTCAGGGTCTGTTGGTTCCCCGTGGGATTCCCCGGTCGCTTGGTGCCAGGAGGTGAGCATGTTTACGCGGTGTCTGCGGGCGAAGTATGTGGGTGTGGCCTTGGGCGTGGCCTTGATGCTGGGGTGCTTCCCCGTCGGGGCCGAGGCGAAGATGGTCGGCTCGGCGGCCTCGGGCGAGCAGGGGCTGTCGCCGCGCCAGGCGCGCGAGGCCCAGGTGCTCCGGCTGCTGGCCGAGGAGAAGGTGGCGAAGGCCCTCCAGGCCGCCAACCTGACGCCCGACCAGGTGCGGGAGCGGCTGGACCGGCTCAACGACGCCGAACTCGCCCAGCTCGCGGACCAGCTCGAGACGGTCCGATCGGGGAAGGGCGCGGTCATCGCCCTCGTCCTTCTGGCCGTTGTCCTGGTTGGCGTTCTTCTCTACATGCAGATCGAGGCGGCGTGAGCCGCCGGGGCTGAGGCGTGCGAATGGGTGTCTCCGCTCCACTCCGGCGCGTGCTGGCGTGGGCCGTCGCGAGCGTGCTGGTCGCCGGCTGCGGCCCGACGTTCAAGCGCCTGCGCCAGGAGCTGGAGCAGGGGGCGCCCGGGGCCTACGTGGCGGGCGTGCCCTTCGTGCGCCAGGCGAGGGACCGCTGCGGCCCGGCCGCTCTCGCGTCGCTCGCCGCCTTCCACAAGCTGCCCCTCACCCAGGACGAGATCGCCCGCGAGGTGTTCCTGCCGTCCATCAACGGCACGCTGACGGTGGACATGCAGAGCTTCGTGCACCGCCAGGGCCTCTGGTGCCATTCGGGGAGCGGGACGCCTGCGGAGGTGCGGACCTGGCTCGACCGCGGGCTGCCCGTGGTGGCGCTGATCCGGCTCGGGGCGCTGCACGGGCACAGGCTGCACTACGTGGTGGTGACCGGCTATCACGCGCGCCGCGGCTACTTCGTCGCGCACACGGGCTATCTGCCGAACCGGCCGATGGCCTACGAGGTTTTCGAGCAACAGCTCAGGTCCGCCGGCGGCTGGCTCCTGGTGGCGTGTCCGCCGGAACGGGTGAGCTGGCCGCTGAGCGCGAGCGGGCACAACGACCTGGGGCTGCTCTTCGAGCGGGCGGGCAAGCCCGACCGCGCGCGCGCCGAGTATTCGCGCGCGGCCGCCGCGAAGCCGGAGTCGCCGCTGTTCCACTTCAACCTGGGCAACGTGCTCGTGCGTCTGGGCCAGCGGGCCGAGGCCGAACGCGCCTACCGCGAGGCCATTCGGCTCGAGCCCGCCTACGCCGACGCGCATAACAACCTGGCGAACCTGCTGCTCGACCTCGGCCGCCGCCACGAGGCCCACAAGGAGGCCCTCCGCGCCATCCAGGTGGACGGCCCGCGCATCGGCTACTACTACGACACGCTGGGCCGCGTGCTCCTCGTCCTGGAGTCGCACCCCGCGGCGGTGCGCGCCTTCCGCCAGGCCCTCGAGGAGGCGGGGAAGGACGCGGCGCTCGCCGCCGAGGCGCGCCTCGGCCTCATCGAGGCCCTCCTCGCCGCCGGCGACCGCGCCGAGGCCCTCGCCGAGAAAGACCGCTTCGTCGCCCTCACCACCGACCCCGCCCTGCGCCGCAAGGCCGACGACCTTCTGCGGTAGCTTGGCAATCGGCACCCGTTGCGGTAGAATGGCCAGCGGCTCGCGGGCTCGGAGCCAGTGCCGCCGGCAGGTCTGCTCTGGTGGCACGGGCCTCTTGCCCGTGGCCTGGGGTCCGTGCCGATGGGCATTCGAGCGAAAATCGTTCTCCCCTTCACCCTGCTGTTCCTCGCCACGCTGCTGGTGGTGGCGCTGCTGGCGGCCTGGGCCACGGCGAGTCTCGTGGACGAGCGCCTCCAGGGCCAGATGACCGACCTCGCCGCCGTCCTCTCCCAGGCCGGCTTCGCCAGCAATCCGAACGTGCTCGACCGGGTGAAGACGATCGTCGGCGGCGAGCTGGCCACTGTGGATGCCCGCGGCGCCGTCCTGGCCACGACCCTCGACGCCCACAACGCGGCAGCCCTCCGCGAGCGTCTCCAGCCGGCATCCCCGGAACCGGTGCGACGGCTCGACCTCGGCGGGCGCGGCTACCGGGTCACGTTCGCGCCCGTCGAGCTGCGGGTGGGGCAGGAGCAGCCGGCCTTCGTTTACCTGCTGACGCCTGAGGCGGAGATCGCGGCCGCCACGCGCCGGGCGGTGCGGCCCATCGTCGTGGCGGCGGCGTGCGGCGCGCTCGCCGTCATCGTCCTCGGCTACCTCGTTGGCCACATGCTCTCGCGGCCCGTGGAGTCCCTCGCCCTCCAGGCGCGGCAGTTGGCGGCGGGCCTGGGGTCACATCTTCATTTCGCACATGGCGGCTATGTGCCAAATGGAGATGTGACCCCGCTCGCCGTCCGCACTCACGACGAGGTGGGCAAGCTGGCCTCGGCGTTCAACGCCCTCCTCGAGTCGCTCCGCGCGGCCGAGGAGCGGCTCGTGGCGTCCGAGCGCCTCGCCGCCGTGGGCCAGGTCGCCGCCGGCATTGCCCACGAGGTGCGCAACCCCCTCTCCGGCATCAAGATGTCGGCCCAGGTGCTGCGCCGTCGCCTCCGCGAGCTGGACCCCACGGTGGACGAGAGCGCCAGCATCCTGCTCGCCGAAGTCTCCCGCCTCGAGGTCATCATTGACGACTTGCTCACCTTCGCCCGGCCGACGACTCTCAAGGCCGAGCCGTCCGACCTCAACGCCGTCATCGGCGGGGTGCTCGACTTCATGGCCCGCCAGCTCGACCACGCCGGCATCGCGGTCCGCCGCGAGCTGGCCGAGGGCCTGCCCGCCGCGCCGCTTGACCCCCAGCGGATCCGCCAGGTCGTCCTCAACCTCGTGCTCAACGCGGCCGAGGCCATGCCCAACGGCGGCACCCTGGTCGCCCGCACCCGCGCGACCGACCGCGAGGTCGTGGCCGAGTTCGACGACACGGGCCACGGCATCGCGCCCGAGGTCGCCGGCAAGGTGTTCGAGCCCTTCTTCACCACCAAGCCCGGCGGGAGCGGACTCGGCCTTGGCATCAGCCGCACCCTCACCGAAGCCCACGGTGGCACGCTCACCTTCCGGCCCCTCTCTCAAGGCACCCGCTTCGTCTTCACCATCCCCCGTGGGGGCCCCGCGTCAACGTCTCCGCAATCGCAAGGCGCGAATCGGGAATCGGGAATCGGAAATGGCTAAGATCGCGGTCATTGACGACGAGCAAAGCGTCTGCCACGCCTTCCAGGCCTTCCTCGGCGACGAGGGGCACGAGACCGCCGTCGCCGCCACGGCCCAGCGCGGCCTCGGTCTCATCCGCGACTTCGGGCCCGACCTCGTCATCCTCGACATCCGCCTGCCCGACGCCGACGGCCTCGACGTCCTGGCACAGATCGTCCAGGCCCCCGACCCACCCGCCGTCCTCGTCATCACCGCTCACGGCACGATGGACACGGCGATCGAGGCCATGCGCCGCGGCGCCTTCGAGTACCTCACCAAGCCCATTGACCTCGACGAGGCCCGCCTCGTCATCGAGCGCGCCCTTCAGAGCCGCCAGCTCAGCCACGAGGTGGCCCGCCTGCGCAAGGAGCTGCGCGGCGGCGCGCCGCTGCTCGTCGGCAACTCGGCCGCCATGCAGAAGGTCTACAAGACCATCGGCGCCGTCGCCCCCACCAACGCCACCGTGCTCATCCGCGGCGAGAGCGGCACCGGCAAGGAGCTCGCGGCCCGTGCCATCCACCAGGCCAGCCCGCGGGCGAAGGGGCCATTCGTCACCGTGGACTGCACGGCCCTGCCCGAACACCTCATCGAGAGCGAGCTCTACGGCTACGAGGCCGGCGCCTTCACCGGCGCCTCGAACGCCAAGCCCGGCAGAATCGAGCAGGCCAACGGCGGCACGCTCTTCCTCGACGAGATCGGCGAGCTCTCGGGCGGCGCCCAGGCCAAGCTCCTCCGCTTCCTCGAGACCCGCCAGACCGAGCGCCTCGGCTCCACCCGCACCCTTTCGCTCGACGTCCGCATCCTCGCCGCCACCAACGAGGACCTCGAGGCCAAGCGCCGCCAGGGCACCTTCCGCGAGGACCTCTTCTACCGCATCCACGTCGTCACCCTCGACCTCCCGCCGCTGCGCCAGCGCAAGGACGACATCCCCCTCCTCATCGCCCATTTCCTCGACCAGATTGCGGGGGGCCGACGCCTCCAGATCAGCCAGGCCGCGCTCGACGCCCTGGTCGCCCACGACTGGCCGGGGAACGTCCGCGAGCTGCGCAATGCCGTCGAGCACGCCGTCATTCAATGTCGCGGCGATGCCATCCTGCCCGAGCACCTGCCCCGGATGCGCGCGCGCGGAGCGGCCGGCGGCCCCGCCGACGACCTGCGCCGCGCCGCGGCGGCACTCCTCGCCGCCAAGATGGCCCAGCACCCCGAGGGCACCGCGCCCCTCTACGACCTGATGGTGGAAGAACTCGACCGCGCCGTCATCGCCGAAGCCCTCCGCATCACCGGCCGCAACCAGGCCCGCACCGCCGCCCTCCTCGGCCTCCACCGCACCACCCTGCGCAACAAGATTCGCCAATACGGGCTGTGAGGAGAAGAGAGAAGGCGGATGCGGGGGAGGCGCCACCTACAAGTCCAGCCAGCCCCGGACTGACTGAGTGAGGCGTTGGACATCGGGGGCGCCGAGCGCGCCCACGATCCTGATGACGAGGGATTCGTGGATGGTGTAGAGCCCGCGCTTGAGGGCCGTCGCCACGTGAAGGCCCGCCCCGCGCCAGTCAGCCAGGACGAACTCGCCCTCGAGCAAGCCATCAGTCCTGCTGGTCAGCGGGACAACGAACACGTCGCGGGAAGCGTGTGGGGAGCTGACGACAACTGCGGGTCGGACCTTTGCCCCCGACAGGTCTTAGAAGGGATAGCGCACGAGGACAACGGCATTCCTTGAGCAGCTCGGCATACACGTCGTCCTCGGCGTTGTCCCAGATTGCGTCGAGGGACTTCTGGCAGGCGCGGAGCCAGAAGTCCCCCTCGTCGTCATCGAGGACCGTCAGCAGAACGCGCGCCCCCTCAGGCAGTTCCGTTGCCTCAACAGGCAGCGCCTTGCCGTCCCGCACGACCGCCCATATCGTCCTCATCATGGCATATCCCCTGAGTCCATCCCGAACAACACTTCAGCCAGATGACGCCGCCTTGGTGGTTTCCTGCTCTCAGCCCCGCCAGGGCCATCGGAGGGTAGCCCACGGCGTAAGCCCTCATCTTTGCCCACATCTCTGCGGATGGGCGCTCCCAGCCCCGTCAGGGGCGTCAGAAGGTAGCCACGGGCGTAAGCCCGTGGACTGGGCGGACCACGGTCCAGCCCCCGCAGGGGGCGGCACAACGCCGGCGGCCAACGCTT
>DATKZY010000019.1:0-12062 GCA_035527715.1 Planctomycetota bacterium
CTTCGGCTACGACGGCTCCGACTGGCGCGACTGGACGGCTGGGAGCGCAGATGAGCAAGTGGTCAAGCGGCACCTGGACACGCGGATCCGCGACACCCGCCTCTTCCCCCTCGCCACGAAGTGCTACGCCACCGTCCTCGAGCGCGTCCAGGAAACCGTCCAGCAGTCCGCCTACCGGATCCTCAACGCGGTCAACCTCGGCCCCTACCGCAACGTCCGAACCCGGTTCGGCGACCTCACGAGCCACCCCCACAGGGTGCCGGGACCGCTGGGCATGAGCGCGCCCGAGGGGGAGCACGAGTGAGGGCCCGGGCCGCATTCCTTGCGGCGTGGGTGCTGGCGGGCCTCGTCGGTGCCGCGCAGGCAGCAGGCCCCGCCCCGGCCCGAGACCTGCGCAGGAGAGTCTATGCCCACTACATGGGCTGCTTCTGCGCCGGCACCGACGCCATCTGGTACCACGCCCACAGCGGCCTGGGGGCGATGGACTTCCCCGGCGAGGTGACCCGCCAGAAGGACCCGCTCAAGCGCGACATCGCGAGCGTGATCAACCGCGCGAAGAACGCCCCGTCGTTCGGCGGCACCTACCGCAACTTCGCCCTCGCGCCCTTCGGCAAGGGCAAGCTGCCGCGCGAGGTGGCGGCCGACCTCGAGATTCGCCGGGCCATGCGCATCGGCATTGACGGCTTCACCTTCGATGCCTGGGCCGGCGGACAGAGCGCTCGCGACCTCCTCGACCTGATGTTCAAGATCTGCGAGGAGAAGGACTACCCCTTCGAGCTCACCGTCACCCTCGACACGACATGCCTCGACCCCAAGGACCCCGGCCTTAGGCAATACGAGGGCAACCAGTGGGTGAAGACCCTCAAGTGGCTCGTGGATAAGCACGGCAAGAGCCCCAAGCTCGCGCGGCGCGACGGCAAGCTGCTCGTCCTTGGCTACCAGTCGGCCTGGCCCTGGGTCGGCCACCTTTGGGACAGGGTGGGCAAGAGGATCGGCTGGGACGACAAGGCCAAGATCGAAGCAGAAGTCATGCGGCTGCGGTCCACGCCCGAGGGCTGGGCGCTCGTCGGCGAGGCGTATCGCGAGATCGAGCGACAGGTCGGCCAGCCGATCTACTGGGAGTTCTGCCTCAGCGCCTTCGAGCACGCCCTCACCCCCGCCGCCCGCGAGAACCTGAAGCCCTTCGCGCCCGACCCGCGGGTGAAGGCCGTCGAGATCATCGCGAAGGAACTCCCCGCCGTCGGCATGTTCCTGTGGGAGGGCAAGGACGTGCCCGGCGTGGCCAAGGCCGCTCTCGCGGCGGGGGCCGAGTGGTGCCACCCGATGAAGCTCCAGTACGAGAACTACGGCTGGCTGCAGATCGCCAGCCCCGGCCTCGACTGGGTGCGAGGCGACTGGGCCGCCGCCCGCGAATGGCCGTCCACGCTTATCCAACTCATCACGTGGAACGACTACCACGAGAACACGAATCTTTCACCGGGCATCAACACCCGCTACGCCTACTACGACCTCACGGGCTACTTCATCCGTTGGTGGAAGACCGGCAAGCCGCCCGAGCCCGACCACGACCGCTTCTACATCTTCTCCCACAAGTACACCCACGGGTCGAAGATCTTCCCGTTCAAGGAGAAGACGCGGGCCGACAACGTGATCGAGGTACTCACCATCCTGCCGAAGCCGGCGAGGATGCGGCTGCCGGGCCGCGACGCGGAGTGGGACGCCCCGGCGGGCATGGCGTTCAAGCAGGTGGCGCTCGCCGCCGGCCCAGTGGTCGCCGAACTGCTCCGCGACGGCAAGGTGGAGATCCGCCTCGAGCACCCCGAGCCGGTCGGCGACCGCCCCTTCCGCCAGGACACGGGCAAGACCGCCATCTCGACCGAGGAGGCCCGGCTGTGGCGCGAGGACTTCGGCGACAAGGAGCCGATGTACGTCTACAGCGAGTATGGCGACGCCGATGGCGACGGGCTGCCCAACTGGTTCGAGATGCTCTGGTTCGGAAAATTCGGCGACATGGCCACCGCCACGGTGGCCGACCCTAACGCCGACCCCGATGGTGACGGGAGAACCAGCCTTCAGGAATGGCGCGACCAGACCGACCCGACCCAGCCGCCCGCTACTCCGCCCAAGGCTTCGGAGCCGAAGCTCTAGAAGGAGGCCGCCAGGGCCTTGGCCTTGGCGATGGCCTCGGCCTGCTTCGCCGCCGCCACGTCCGGGCCACCCATCAGCGTCGGCTCCACCACCACGCTCTTGATCTCCGTGAAGCCGATGAAGCCGAGGGCAAGCTCCAGGTACTTCTTCTGGAAGTCGTACGCCTCGCCTGGCGTGCCCTCGGTGTACTCGCCGCCGCGGGCGTAGGCGACGAAGACCGGCTTGCCCGTCACCAGCCCTGAGTAGCCCTTCGCCGGGTCGAACGAGAAGGTGTAGCCCGGCTGAATGAGCACGTCGAGATAGTGCTTGAGGCGATAGGGGATGCCGAAGTTCCACATCGGCACGGCCAGCACATACTTGTCGGCCGACTTGAACTCGGCGACGACGGCCTCCACTGGCCTCCAGGCAGCCAGCTCCTCGGGGGTGTGCTTCTGGCCGTGGAGGATGGTGTACTTCGCCTGGACGGCCAGCCCGTCGAAGGGGGGCAGGTTGGCCTTGAAGAGGTCGAGCGTCTTCACCTCGTCGCCGGGGTGTGCCGCCCGATACGCTTCGACGAACGCATCGGCGACCGCCAGCGAATGCGAGCGGCTCCCGCGCGGCGACGCCTTGATATAGAGCAGGGAAGCCATGGTCAGCCCTTCCTTTCTAGTGCTCCCCACCTACCCACATTATACGGCACATTGCGTACCGCCGGCGCCATATCATCCTAATCCGCCGGGGCCTCTGTGATCTCGACGGTCTTCGGGTCGAGCTTGAGGACGAACATACTCCTATAGCACGACGGCGCCCAGAGGACGCCCCGCTTCGCGTCCCACACGGGCGAGAACGTGATGCTTCCGACGTGCGACTCGATGTTCTTGGCGCTGCGCTTGTCGAACGACCACTTCCCGTCGGCGCCGCGGAGGGCCTGTAGGCTGGCCTTGGGGATGCCCAGGCGCACCCAGCGATTGCCCGCGGCGTCGTAGGCCGCCTGCTTGCCGTTGAGGAACCCGATACCGAAGAGCACCATGTCGAGCGGCGGCACGTAGCACGTCTCGCGCGGCTTGATCCGGTCGCCGATGCTCTCCTTATTCTTCGGGCCGAGCGGCTCGACGGCAGTCCTCTCGAAGTCGTAGCGGTACACCTCCCCGTCGAACTTGCCATACGCCTTGGCGGAATGGAGATAGAGGACGTTACGCTTGGAGTCCCAGGTCATGCCATTCTCATCGCCGTGGACGACTTTGGGGAGCGTGCCCTTCACGGGCAGGGCGGTCCACTTCATCGCCTTGACGTCGAAGAGGCCGAAGTAGGGCTGGGTGCGGGTGCCCTCAAGGCCGCTGCCAGTCCACGCCACGACGCCCTTCGACGTGCCGACGCACTTGGTGACGTAGGTCTCGTAGCCGAAGGGCTGCTCGCGGGTGAAGCGGGTCCAGTCGCGCGCGTCGGGGTCGTAGACGTGGGTGCCGGCCTGGTGGGGCGCGACGACGAGCTTGGTCACGGGGTCGAACGCGAAGTTCTTGTAGGTGTGGTTCATGCAGTCGGGGCGCCCCGTGAAGAGCGTGCCCTTTCCGATGCCGCCCGCAATGTAGCCGATGCTCCAGCGGTTGATGCCCACGTGGTAGGTGTGCACCGCGTCGGACGGGTCGGCGCAGTGGCCGCCCGACCAGGTGGTGAGCTGGTCGCGGCCGGGGTCGAAGAGGGCGGTGCCCCACGAGGTCTCGCCACAGGTCGCGGGCGGCCTGGGCACCTCAACCCAGTGGTTGGCGGGCATCGCGGCGAGCATCGCGTCCACCTCGTCGCGGCTCCCGCGCGGCGCGGCGTCGTACCACTGCGGGTTGTACTCGGGCACGACGCTGCGGTAGAGGCGGACGGGGCTCGGCTCGGCCGGCGCGTCCTTCGCCGCAGCCGGCTCGATGCGCACCATCCAGGTGCTGCTGACCATGTAGTCGCGGTAGAAATTGCCGCCGACGGAGAGGGCCACCAGCACGTCATCGCCGAGGCAGACGACGGGGTTGAGATTCATAAAGAGGGGATAGTTGTCCTTGGTCTTCACCTTCACCTCGTCGCCTGCCTTCACGGCGAGCTGCCAGCCGCTTTCCGGGTCGAAGAGCCAGACGTCGGGCGAGCAGGGCTGGAGGAAGTTCTGGTAGGTGAGCTTGCGGAGCGCCGTGTTGCCGCCGAGGAGCGCGAGCTTCTTCGCCTTGGGCAGCCACACCATCTGGCCGCCGCAGCGGGCCTCGGGCACGGCCTTCGACCAGAATTGCCGCCACGAGCGCTTCGCGGGGTCATAGAGCCACGTGTCAGCGAGCACGTAATCCCCGTGGTCTCCGCCGAACAGCACGAAGAGCTTTCGCTCCGGGTCATAGCCCACGGTCGGCGCGTAGCGCGGCGTCGGCTCCGTCGCCAGAGCATCCGCGGCTTCGTCCAGCCGCCAGCAAGCGTCCTCGGTCTTCGCGATCAATGGCGCATCAAGCCTCCCGGCGGCAAAGCCATCTCTTGCGGCTTTGGCAAGCCCTACGGCTTCCTTGGCGAGGCCCATCGCTCTCGCTTGACTCTCGGCACCCAGGCCGGCGACCGCGCCTAGGCTCTCCTGCCTGGCTAGCAGCTTGGTGAGACCGTCGAGGACCACGGTCTGTGCCAGCAGGAGAGATTCACTCGTGACTTTCGACTCGTATGCAGCCGAGGTCGCCTGGTAGAAGACGCTGCGCACGTCGCTCACCACGAGCTTCTGGAGCACACAGACCCACTCCCATATCTCGCGCAAGTCGCTGGTCGCCGCTGTGTCAGGCTTCAGCCGCCGCCATTCGCCCTTCTCCAGCGAGAATGTCCAGTTGCCGATGGTGCCGCGCTCCATGCCGCCGGCGAAGCCGCCGAGGAGGAGGATCTGCTTGTTGAGCGGATCGGCCACGAGCGCGGCACCCCTGAGGCGCGGGAAGCGAGTGCGCAGGAACACGGGCGAGAGGTCGGCGAGCGGCGAGTTGCTCGGCTTCATCTCGCCCGCGAATTGCTTCAGCTCAGGCGGCAGTTCGACGACAAGCTTCTGAATCGGGTCGGCGATGGTCAGCGTGGGAGGGGAGGGGGGCAACTCGCCCTTCCACGCCTCCCAGGCGCCCGTGGCGGGGTCGAAGGCCATGTTCTTCGACGGCGGGTCCTCCTCGCGGTGCGACTTCCGCAACTCGCCGCCGAGGACGAGCAATCGCTTGGCCGCCTCGTCCCACACGACCCTGGCGCCGAGGCGGTCGCCGAACTTCTGCTGGTCCACCAGCACCCACTGGTTGGCCGGCAGCTCGCCGGCCACGCCCCGGAGTGGAAGCAACAGCGCGATCAGAAGACACAGAATCGCGTTTCGCATGGGGAGCCTTTCCTTCACCTGGGACGGATGCACGGCGACTACGGGCATCCTATCCGTGCGCGGCACCGGCGTCAAGAGCCGCTTGACTCCTGCGGCTCCCTCGGGTAGAAGAGGCGTGGGCTGTTGGAGGATGAGGCCATGACCAGCCGCGAGCGGTTCCGCGAGACCATGCGCTACGGGCGGCCCGACCGCGTGCCGTACTTCGAGGAGGGGCTGCGCGACGACGTGCTCGAGCGCTGGCACGAGCAGGGCCTGCCCAAGGACGCCGACCTCGCCGCGATGTTCCACACCGACCTTCGCGAGCGGCTGCCCGTCAACCTCGAGCCCATCCCGCCCCTGGACAAGCCGCCGACCTCGCGTGCCGACCTCGCCGAGTTGCGCCGCCGCCTCGACCCCGACGACCCGCGCCGCCTGCCCGACGACTGGGCCGCCCGCGTCGCTGCCTGGCGGAAGCGCGAGCACGTGCTCGAGCTACAGCTCCACCGCGGCTTCTTCCTCTCGATGGGCGTCCACGGCTGGCGGACGTTCGAGCCCGCGGTCTACCTGCTCCACGACGACCCGAGGCTCGTCCACGACATTCTGAACCTCTACGGCGACTTCGGCGCGCGCCTCGCCGAGCGAATCCTTCGCGAGGTGGACGTGGATTGTGCGATCTTCTCGGAGCCCATCGGCGGCAACGACGGCCCGCTCCTCTCGCCGGAGACCTATGGGCGTTTCGTCCTGGCCAGCTACCGCCCCATCCTCGACGCGGCGCGGAAAGGCGGCGTGGAGACGCTTGTCTACGTGACGTACGCCAACGCCCGGGCGCTGATCCCCAGCGTCGTGCGCGCGGGGTTCGACTGCCTGTGGGCGTGCGAGGTGAACGTGGAGGCGATGGACTACCTGTCGCTGCGCCGCCAGTTCGGCCGCGACCTGCGCCTCATCGGGGGAATTGATCTCGACACGCTGCTGCAAGACAAGTCGGCGATCCGCCGCGAGATGCAGCGCGTCCTCCCGCCCCTCCTCGCCCAGGGCGGCTACGTGCCGCTCGCCGACGGCCGCGTGCGCGCCAACGTGCCCTTCGAGCACTACCGCGCCTACCGCCGATTGCTCGAAGAGCTTACTTCTCGCCCTTCCCCTTGAGCTTCTTCGACAGGCTGCCGAAGACGACCGTGATGTCGAACCAGACCTCGGTGCCGTCCTCGCAGCTCATCACATCGAACGACTTGCCGTCCTTGTTCCTCAGCCCCTGAGTGGTCTTGGCCTTCTTGAGGTGTCGGAGCACGTCGTATTCGTCGGTCACGCGGGTGACGAGGTAGGGCTTGTCGGCGGAGCCGTCGCCCGTGGCGAGCATTCCCTGGATGCACTTGGCCGCGGCCTCGCGTTCGGACTTGGCTTTCGCCGCATCATTGAGCCCTTCGGCGGCCATCGCGGCCATTCCGTGGGCGCGGGGGCTGAGGAGCAGGCTGGGCATCGCCTTCTCCAGCTTCTCCTGCGCCTCCTTGAACTTCTTCTCCTTGATCAGGCCCCACGCCCCGTTCAGGTCCATCGAGTAGGGGTCGTAGCTCTCGGCCTCGGTCACGGCCTTGAAGACGGCCAGATAGGTCTCCTTGCCCGGCTTCTCGAGAAACGCCGCGAAGAACTCCTTGGCCTCGCCCGCCACCGAGGGAGCCGCGATGGCCGCGAGAACCGCCCCCACAAGGCATCGAACTGCGTGCCTAGACACAGCCGCACTCCTCTCTCAGAACTCGATCTGGCCGATGGTGAAGGTTTCCTTCTTCTCGGTGAGGCGGAGGGTCAGGCTCTTGCGCTCCTCGTTGGGGCGGCCGTAGTTGGTGAAGACGTCCACCTGGAGGGTTACGGCGCCCATGAGCTGGGCCGCGCTGCTGCCGTAGTAGTTGGCCTGGATGGTGTACATGCCCGGCATGGCCTTCTTCAGCAGGTACTCCTCGGGGCCGTAGCCCTGGGTGAAGTCGCGGCTCACGTTGCCGCCGATGGTCGTGCGCTGGTGGCCGTAGAAGGCCCGCTCGGTCGAAGGCTCCACCACGTGGAGGTCCATGTCCGTGTTGTCCGCGTCCCAGGTGAGGATGATCCGCACGTCCACGTCGAGCAGCTTCAGGAGGCGGGGGTCCACGTTGGTCTTCTCCAGCCCGGCGGCCTTGGCCTTGGGCAGGAGTGTGTTGAGTTCCATCAGGGCGATCAACTCGATCTGCTCGAAGCGGTCCCACGTGTTGAGCACCACGTGGTAGAGCAGCTCGATGGCGCGGGCGTAGAGGCCCCGGATCTCCGCCTGGTCGCGCTCGGCCTGCTCGAGCGAGCGGCGGCGGTATTCCCTTTTCGAAAGCTCGTCGGCTCGGCGGGCGAGGACGAGTGCAAGGTCGCGCCACGACTGCGGCTCCTCGGGCCGCATGCGGAGGGCCTCCTCGAAGAGCATCGCGCTCAGCTCCAGGTTCTTCACGCCGTCGAGCTGGGCCAGGCGATGGGCGAGGACGCGCACGAGGGCCGCGTTCTCAAGCTCCAGCTCGGCCACGTTCGAGAGCACCTGGAGGGCCGTCGCCTCCTGCTTCTGGGCGAGGAAGTGGTTCGCGCAGTCGAGGAAGAAGGCGGGCGAGGTGCCGTATTCCTCCCGCTGCTTGAGGTAGAGGGCGAATGCGTCCTCGGGCTTGGCCTTCTTGAGGGCGGCGAGGTAGGGCGTCTGCGGGTCCCAGGGCTTGATGGCGATGGCGGGGGCGGTCGAGCGGTCGGCGCCGCCGCCGTTCTTCTTGTCGGCCACGCGTGCCAGGAGCTCGCCGCCGGCGGCAGCGCCCTGGGCGAGTTCCGCCTCGCGGGGGGCCTCGGCGTCGTTGAGCGGCCGCCCAGTCGTCGCCGCCGGGGCGTGGGGCTCGCGGGCGGCGGGGGCCGGCCGCGCCTCGGGGCGCGGCGCGCCAAGGGGGCCGCCCGACCGCCCGTCCCCCTTTGCCTTCTTCTCCTGGTACTTGAAGTCCTTGGGGTACTTGAACTCCGTCGCCCACCACTTCACCCGCTCGGTCCAGAGGGCGACGATGGAGCGGAGCTTCTCCTCCTGGTTCTTCTCGTCGGCGACGCGCTGCTTCTCGACGATCTCGATGTACTGGTCGCGCACCTTCGGCAGCGACTTGGGGGGCAGGATGCGGTGCTGGACGTATTGCTGGAGGCTGTCGAGCACGATGAGCGAGGTGTAGGGCGTGACGATCTCGTACTGCTTGCCGACTGCGACGATCTCCTGCTCGTTCTTCTTCGGGAACACCTCGAGGTCGGCGACCTTTTTCTGCGCCCAGAGGCGGCGGAGCAGGTTGCCCTCGACCGCGTCGGCCCGCGACACGGTGTAGGGCGTCTGGGCCAGCGGCTTGCCGCTGGCGCCGTAGGCGAGCGTGACCTTGCCCGTCTCGCCCTTGAGCTTGCCCACGAGGGTGAAGCGGCCGTGAATCTGCTGCGTGAGGCGAGGGAACGTGTCCTCCACGCCCGCGCCATCGGCGGCCGCGCTCAGGAAGGCGAAGGCGGGGCTGCCGATGTTCGGGACCACCGCCTTGGCGTCGAGGCGGGCGAGGTTGAAGTACTCGCCGCCCGTCGCGAGGGCCAGGTAGCGCAGGAAGGCGTGGTTCGCCGTCGCGTCGCCGTTGAAGATGTAGATGGGGCACTTGGCGCCGACCGGCTCCTCCTTGCCGAAGTTCGAGATGCCGTCGGTGAAGAGCAGGCACAGATCGGGCGGCTCGGCGGCGGGCAGCACGATGCTGCCGATCTGCGTGCCGCCGTCGTACGTGACGCTCCTCAGCTCCGTGACCAGGTCGTTGATGCTCGTGAATCGCCTCGGCTTCTCCGCCTCGTTGCGGAAGACGATGAGGTCCATCGTCGGCGTCCTGCGGAGCGTGCCGATGTAGGCGATGAGGATCTCGAACTCGCGGAGGTGGTTGGCCTTGGCCCGCGAGGCCGAGGCGTCCCACAGCACGGCGATCCGCTGCGGCGCCGTGGCCGCCTTCCTCGCCTTCTCGTCGCGGGGGTCGGCGGGCGTGTCGTT
The DNA here is from genome assembly GCA_035527715.1 of Planctomycetota bacterium. Classification (GTDB taxonomy): domain Bacteria; phylum Planctomycetota; class PUPC01; order DSUN01; family DSUN01; genus DSUN01. The sequence goes on from DATKZY010000019.1 coordinate 9,492, forward strand.
GAGGCAGAAGTAGACCTGCCCGTCGGGCGCCTTCTCCACCAGCACCTTCTGCCTGGCCACGTCGGGCAGGGCGACCACCAGGTCGCGGTCGAGCGACACGTCCTTCCCCTTGCTCTCGGCGAGATAGGTGTCCTGGAACTTCGAGAACTGGAGGCCGGCCGGGCCGCCGGCCGCCTTCGGCTCCGCCGCTCCCTTCACGACCTCGATGCGGAGGGCGAACTCGTCGAGCTTCTCCTTGAACGCCAGCGGCAGGCGATAGCTGCTCCCATCCGGGCCGTCCACCAGGTCGGCCACGGTGTCCACCCGAATCGTCCGGCTGCCCTTCGCGGGGATGGGGAAGACGCGGGTCTTGAAGTTATTCCCCTTCGTCCACTCGACGAGGCCGGGGTCAATGCCCTGGCGGACGATTTTCTCGTAGACCGTTCGCCCCTTCTCCTTCTCCACCGCCACGCCGTCCACCATCGCCCCCGCGATGTCGAGCGCGTAGCCGCTCACGGTCGAGCCCTCGGGCAGGGGGAAGTACAGGTCGCCCTCCAGCACCCGCTCGTGCGGGTTGAAGAAGGTCATCGTCATCTTCGTCTCGGCGATGAAGCCGAAGATGCGGGCCTCGACCGCGAGCTTCGTGATGCGAAGGGCTTCTGGCTTCGGCGCGTCGGGCCGCACCCGCACCACCAGTGCGGGCGCCACGCTCTCCGCCAACGCCGCCGAGGCCACTGCCAGCCCCACCATCGCCGCCGCAAGCTTCCTCATCGCCCTGCTCCTGCAAGTGAGTGTCGGTTCAGACTCCCCCATCATGTCACCGCGCCGCGAAAGGCGCAACTCTCCTTACCTCATTGGACGCACCCCGTCTCCCGCGGTTCCGCGCCGGCAATCCAAGACTCGCGCCATTTCCCCCTCCCTCTGGTCGCGAGCCAGAGTCCTGGCCACAAGGCCGCGATGTGAAGATGTAAGCAATGAAACAGCAGTCACTTATGGCCTCACACCCCGCTGCCCCGAAGAAGCACAAGCCAAGACTCGCGCCCCGGCAGGGGCGCGAGTCTTGGGCCCCACCAACGCTGAGGTATCAAGGATGCCCCCTCCCGAAGGTTTCAATACCTTCGGGAGGGTAACTCGACGTGCCGCATGCCGCTTGATTTGACTCGCGCCCTTTTCCCCCGTCCTGGGGCGCGAATCAAGTCCTGCCCCGACGCCTGCCGGTGCGACGCCACAAGTGTCTATTCATCAATAGGTTACATTGCTGCCCATCGCGGCTGCGCGGGCCGGAGGATTGACTCGACCCCTTTCCCCCCGCGTGAGGGGCGCGAGTCAAACGTGCAGGCGGCCCGTCCCCGGCCCGCGAGGAACCACGCGGGGCAGGGGCGCCCCGCCCACAACGCCGTCGCCAGCGACGGGCCTGCGAGTCTCAGTGCCCCACGCCCTGCGTTGTCCCCACCGTGCTATCGCGGGCACGGATGGCGACAGACCTGAGCGACGCTCACTCCGAGGCCGAAAAAGCAGCTCCCGGACGAGGACTCGAATCGAACACAAAGTCGACTGGCGCTCTCCGAGGACTCGAACCCCGATCTTCACCTTACATAGGGCGGGTACAAGCCACTGGGAGGGCTGAATGAGCAGTCCGATTCGTTCGCTCTGCCTTGCCCCCAGAGCACCTTGCTCCATTGGTTGTCCGTTGAGCCGCGAGCAAAGAAGTAGACATCCGAGTCGTCGCTGTTGTACAGCCACAACCGATCGTCCTGATCCCAGACCCAGTATACGCTGAAGGATGCGAGGAACTTCGAGTCCTCGTCCTTGAAGAGGAGTTCGCCGGCAGGTGTCGAGATGGTGACCTTCCAGACCCCGATGTCCCACGAAGATGGGGTCGGGCCGATGAGCATAGTCATGACAAACCTGCCGCTGGGCGAGGTCAAGTGCTGTCTTTGATTGGCCGGGGCTCCCCGCTCACCACAACCCACGATTGCGGTCGCAACGGCGATCAGTCCAATGAGCGCCAGGTGTGGCTGCCCACGATCGGCGCGCACCGGCAACAGTTCGGGCAACAGGTCGGGGGACACCATACTTGACTCCTGCCGCGGCCTCGCGGCTTCGCGAGGCATCTTGGGCGGCCAAGCCGCATCGCCATGCGGCAGGTCCGATCCTACCGCGGCGACATGCGGGAGTCAACCGCCGCCGCACCCCTGAGTGTGGCCCCCAGTTCTGCGGGTGCGGTGCCTGTCACGCCGCTGATATGGAACGCGCTGCGCCCTATGGGTTTACGGTGACGCATGTCACCGCCTTCTCGCAGGGTCGCCCAGGCTGGGCCAGTGTCAGCGGCGCAGCGGTGTGACAGGCACGAGTCGATGACTTAGGGACACTTACCCGCCCAGCGCGACAGAGGGCCACTTGGCCCACTGGGCATGTGGCCCTCTGTCGCCTCGTTCCCGAGCCCTTGTGGCAACGGGTGCGTGTAGTCTCCTTCGAGACAGGTGGCCGCGTTCTGAGCCTCCGAAGGAGGCGGAGGAATAAAGCCCACGGCGATGCTTTGGGAGCCGTGGGATGGTAGGCGCAAGAGGGCCCAGCCCCCGAAGCGGGGCG
>DATKZY010000020.1:0-2225 GCA_035527715.1 Planctomycetota bacterium
GGTTCAAAGCGCAGAGAGATTCTTCGCTCCGCCCGCCGGGAGGCCGGCTCCGCTCAGAATGACACCTTCTTTCAGCTTATCTCCTGTGCCAATAAGGAGTTGCATCCTTCGGCGCAGGGGAAAGTAGCGTTGTAGTGCTAAAGGCGGGACTCCCAACAGGTTACGTTCTCGCTCGGAGTCCCGCCTTCAGGCGGTCTTCCTCTCGGCGCGCGCTAGGGGCCGCCTTCGGCGAGAAGGGCCGTGACCTCGGCGGCGGAGCGGCAGGCGAGGAGGCGCTGGCGAGTCTCGGGCGGCAGCACGAGGCGGGCGATGAGGGCCAACACGTTCAGATACTCCCCGTAGCCGCTCGGCGGGGTGACGAGGAGGAAGATGAACCGGGTGAGCTGTCCCTCGCAGCCGCCGAAGGCCACGCCCTGGGGGCAGATGCCGAAGCAGCCGATCATGCCGCTGAAGTCGGGAATCGTCACGTGGGGGAGGGCGGTTTCGCAGTCCATCGCCGTCGAGAGCACGCCCTCGCGGGCCATGGCGCGCTCGATCACGCGCTCCTTCCACTGGGGCGGGATCTGGCCGTGCTCGACCAGGACTTCAGCCAGCATGGCCAGGGCCTCGCGGCGGTCGCGCGGCGCCATGTCCACGCGGATCATCTCCTGCCAGAAGATGTCGCCCAGGCGCAGGTAGCTCGCGCGCGGCGTGAGGAGCATCAGCAGGGGGTTCGGCAGGGCCTTGGCCACGAGGTCGGGGATCGAGCCCTCGAACTGGTGGAGCACCCGCCAGTAGTTGGGCGCGCCCATCACGATCAGGTCGTCGGGCCGCGCGTAGGCCGCGATGCCGCTCACCGCGTCGTCGGCCACCACCACGTCCACGGGGTCCGTCACGCCGCTCAGACGCGCTCGCGTGTGGGCGAGGGCGTCGCCGCCGCTGTCCTGCTCGGCCTGGACGTCGTGGCTCGCCACAATCTGGAGAATCTGGGTGGGCACGCGGAGGGCCCGGCCCAGCTCGTTGGCGACCCAGAGCTGCTTGATGACGTGTGGGCCGCCCGTCGTAGGCACCAGGATCCGCCGCGCCGGCTCCGCCGCGTCGTGGCGGGCGAAGACGCCGGGGACGTGGAGGTCCAGGGTCATCCGCAGCGTGGCCGCCAGCTCCTGCGGGTCGCGGCCCCAGTCGGACACCACCATCCCCACGTCGGCCTCGGCGGAGAAGCGCTGCGCCTTCTCGCGCAGGGCGCCGGGCGTCCCGGGCACACAGAGCACGCTGTACGCTCCCGAGGGCAGGAGGGGACTCGGCGCAGCCGGGGCGCACAGCACGGAGAGCCGCGCCTGGCAGGCGTGGCTGAGGATCGTGGCGTAGCGGACCACGGCCGCGCCCATCTCGGGCACCGACACGAGGCCCAGCACATGCACGGGACGCGACTCCATCGCCATCACGCGCTCCGCGAGGGGAACAGCCGCCAGGGAGGACGCTTGTGGCTCCAGCCTGCTCCCACGATGCCCACAAGGCGGGCAACGCTCCTATGCGTCGCCTCTCCCCACATAGTCTACCGCCGGAGCGCCCGAACGGCAAGGGGAATCTGCGGGCTAGCCCAACCGCTTCAGGGCCTCGGCCGCGTCGGCGTCGCCGCGGCGGAGGGCGATGCGGTACCAGTGCTTCGCCTTCTCGGGGTCGCTGGGCACGCCCTGGCCGTGCTCGCAGGCGTAGGCGAGCCAGTAGGCGGCCGTGGGGCATCCCTGGTCGGCTGCCCGCTGGTAATACGGGATCGCCTTCGCGTAGTCCTGCTCGACGCCGTGGCCGTTGCGGTAGCAGAAGCCCACGTCGCACAGGCCGCTGTTGTGCCCCTGCGCGGCCGCCGCGCGGTACCACGTGAGGGCCTCGGCGTAGTCGCGCTCGACCCCGTCGCCCTCGTAGTAGCAACAGCCGAGTTGGTACTGGGTGTCGGCGTCGCCGGCCTCGGCCCGCTTGCGCAGTGCGAGGACTCTCGGCGGTTCGGGTCTTCCCATGATTCGTCTCCTGGATGGAACCTGTTAGCGTGCCTTGGCGGCGAGCCGCCATTCTAGCCCCGAAGGCCGCTCCGCGCAAGGCAGGGCTTAGCCCGGGGTGCGTGTAGTCTCCTTCGAGACAGGTGGCCGCGTTCTGAGCCTCCGAAGGAGGCGGAGGAATAAAGCCCACGGCGATGCTTTGGGAGCCGTGGGATGGTAGGCGCAAGAGGGCCCAGCCCCCGAAGCGGGGCG
>DATKZY010000021.1:0-71267 GCA_035527715.1 Planctomycetota bacterium
GCCGCATCTCCTCGGTGTCGTGGCCAGGATGCGCGACGACGAGATACGTGCCCGGCCCCGCCGCCTCGAGCCGCGCGATGAGGTCATCCGCCCGGTCGTCGTAGCGCCACGGCGACGGCGGCAGACGGTCGTAGCCCCGCCCGCCGTCCAGCAGGCCCTCGCGCTGCATCAGCGCGTCGAGCCGTTCCCTCACGCCCGGCAGCCCGCCGAAGCCCATGTGCTCGTCGAGATACTCGATGTTCAGACCCGCGGCGCGGGCGCGGGCGAGTTGCGCCTCGATCTCCGCCATCACCTCGTCGGCATTCGCTCCGTGCTCGTGTGTGATGTTCGGCGTGCGGTGGAAATGACCGTCGGCGTCCACCAGCGTCGGCACCCGCTCGGGCGGGAGCACGGGGCCCCACTTCACCTCGTCCCATTCGGCGTTGATCGTCGCGTGGAGGCCGACGCAGATGTCCTTGCGGCCAGCCAGCATCGCCGCCGCCTCGTCGAAGAACGGGCAGCAGGCCATCACGCCCACGTTCAGCGCCAGCCCGGCCTCCACGCACTCCATGATGGCCTGGTTGGCCGTGCGGCACGACCCCGCGTCGTCGGCGCGAGCGAGGAGGCGGGCGCGAACGTCCTGCATCAGACGACTCCTTCCCCCAGGGTGACCTTCACGCCCTCTGGGCATTCGAATTGGAGACGCAACTTGTCCGCCTCGCGTCGCCACTCGACGCGGAGGGGGCCTTTGGGGTGGGGGTAGACGCCCCTCGCCCACTGGAGCGTGCCGGGCTGTGGGAGGATGCGGACGACGTTGGGATTCCCCGGCTCGGGGAACTGGATGCCGAGGACCGCTGATGAGAGGAACCAGGTCGGGGCGCTCGACCAGGCGTGGCACAGGCTGTCGGTCTGTGGCCAGTGCTCCCAACAGGTCCAGGCGCCGCGGTCGAGGATGTAGCCCCACGACTGGCGGGTGAAGTCCTCGGCCTCGGCGGCGCGGCCGTGCTTGTAGAGGGCGCCGAGGGCGTAGAAGGCGAAGTAGGACCCGACGGTTGCGACGGTCTCGCCCTTCGCATTGGTCGCGCGCAGGTTCCGCCCCATCGCGCCGATGAGCCAGTCGAGCGCGGGCTGCACCTGGTCGCGCTCGGCGATGTCGTAGAGGAGAGCGAGGGCGTTGGCCGTGGGCGATGGGCTGGCGTCGGGCACGGCCGACGGCAGGTGCTCGACAAATGCCTGTTCGTCCTCGCTCCAGAATCCGTCGCGGATCGCGGCGGCGAGGCGGTCCGCGCGCTCTCGCCAGCGCTGGGCGGCGGCCGCCTCGCCCACGAGGTCGAGCACGCGGGCGCCGTCGCTGAAGGCGCGCTGAATGAAGCAATTGAGGCCGCAGGTGACGCCGCCGAGCTTCGCGTGCGGGCCGTCCACGTAGGGGTTGAGCGACGAGCCGTCGAACAGCTCGCTGCCCTCGGCCTGAAGGGCTTCGAGGCCGGCCAGGAGCCGTTCGAGGCCGGGGAGCATCTCGCGGAGGAAGGCAAGGTCGCCCGTGCGCGCCCAGTAGTGCCACAGGCACTGGGCGAGGATGGCCGAATAGTCGGGGTGGCGGCCCGGCGGCAGGCCGTGCGGACAGGGGCGGATGAGGCCGTTGTCGCCCTGTGACTGGAAGAACAGCTCGATGCAGCGGCGGAAGAGCGCCGTGTCGCCGAAGGCCGCGAGGTTCGAGTAGAACTCGACGAAGAAGTCGCCGGTGTAGAGGCCCCGCTCGCGCCAGGGGCAGTCGAGATAGGCGTCCTCCATGCACGCCCGCAGCGTCGGCGGCCCGAGCGCCCAGATGCGGTTGAGCAGCGGGTCCGAGCACTCGAACGCGCCGATCGGTCTGACGGGATAGCTCGCCCGTTTCAGCGAGACCCCGTGCAGGTCGAAGGCGCGGAGGTCGCCCTTGACGAGGACCTCCAGGTAGCGGAAGCCGCGCGGGTGAAACGTCTGCCACGTCTGGCGGCCGTCGCGGGCGACATAGCGCTCCATCATGTCGACGAAGTAGCGCCAGTGCACGTCGGCCGTGCCGTCGGCCTTGAGGCGTTCGGTGTAAGCGACGTCCACCACCGTCCCTGCCTTCGCCGTGAACTCGAGCACGGGCCGCCCGAGCACCTCGCCGCCGAAGTCGAAGAGCAGGGCGATGGTGTTCACCCCTGTGGGTGCCACGGGCAAACTTGTTTGCCCGTGCTCTTCCAGGCGCTCGAAGGTCCTCCACGCCCGCTCGCGGCAGGGGGTCTCGGCCTTCCGATCGCGCGGCCAAGGCTTCCACGGCCTCAGGGCCTCGGGCAGATCGCCAGGCTCCGCGATGGGCCAGGCAACGCGGTCGGCCGCCTCGGCCAGCGCGTCCTCCCACATTCCGCCGACGAGGAAGGTGTTGGGCGAGCCAATCTCCTTCTCGGCGCTCAGTTCCAGCCCCGCCGCGCGCGGCAACGCCAGATAGAAGTCCCACCAGTCGTGCTTTACGGCTTCGACGACGAGCAGCGTGTTCCAGCCCTTGCGGAGTCGGAGCGGGAAGTCGCGGCGGAGATGGTTGTCGCGGCGACTGGTCGCTTGCACGGGCTCGCCGTTGACCCAATACTTGCCCCACCAGGCGCCGAACGTGGTCTCCTGGTCGCGCGGCGAGTGGACGAAGGTCATCACGGCCACGCGGGCGTTCGTGTGCAGGCTCTTGCCGCTCGGCGCGATGGCGAGGAGTGAATGGACTTCCTCGCTGGGGAACTCGCGTGCGGCCCAGGCGCCGAGGCGGCGGGCAGGTCTCACCGTGCCCTCATCGAGGAGCGGGATCGAGCGCGGCTGCAGCGGCCCCCAGTGGTCGGGGCGAGCGTGCAAGACGGCGTGCGGCCACGCCGAATCGTCGAAGTCCGGCTGCTCCCATCCCATGGGCATCCGCCGCGCGTCAAGCTGCTCGGCCGGGTTGAGGGCGAACGACGTGTAGTGCGTGTCGCAGCGGTGGCCGGGGGACTCCATCGCCCGCCACGACTCGTCGGTCGCAATCGTCGCCACGTTGCCCGTGTCGTCGCGGACTTCGCCCCACGCGATCAGCCCGCCGACGCTCGGCTCCGAGTGAAACGTGACCCCGCCCGTGCTGTTGACGATGAGCGCGATGGCGTTCCGCCCCTGTCGCAGCGCGGGCGCGAGGTCAATCGTGTCGTATTCAGGCTTCCACGGGAAGAACCGCGCCGGCCCGTGGCCGAGCACGTGACCGTTCACGACGAGGCGATAGCGTGTGTCGGCGAACACGTTGAGACTGCCGCCCGCCGGCTTCGCTGCCAGCTCGAACGTCGTGCGGAACAGCCCCCAGCGGTTCCGCCCTTTCCCCTCTGCGTCCACCCAGATGAACCTTGCGTCCGCCATTCGTGCGCTCTCCTGTGGGTCCTTCCAACGAGTTGCGCGGCAATCCTACACTGGCGCGTGGGCGTAGTCAAGGGGACGATGTTCCTGGAGTACGCCCCCAATCCTGGCGCCGCCGCTCCGCAGCCCCTACGGGGCGTACTATGACAGCCCAGGGCAACGCCCTGGGGATTGGCGGAACCTGTGTGCAGCCCTGAAGGGGCGTACTATGGCCGGGCCGGTAGTACGCCCCTTCAGGGCTGAACGAACACCGAACACCGTTTCCCAGGGCGTTGCCCTGGGCTGTCATAGTACGCTCCTTCGGAGCTGGACAGGCCAAGGCCAGGCACCAGAACTGGGGGCAGTACTCAATGTTTCTGTTGAAATGGGCTGATCGGCGGGGTAGAATGAGCGCGGCTTTCGCCCCTCACCCGCCGGGCGCCCGCCCGGGGAGCGAAGGCCAACACCCGCCACGGAGGGCCGCCGATGGGAACCCCCGAATCCCGTTGGGCACTGGGTCCGCTCCACTCCCTTCTCCTCGCCTGCGTCGTGATGCTTGCCGCGCCCTGCCGGCCGGCCGCTCCGCCGCCGCAGGAGCCGGCGAGGCCTCGGCCCAAGGCCGCGATGCCGGCCTGGGAGCGCGATCTGCGCGAGAAGCTGAAGACGCCCGTGACCGTGGAGTTCCGCGAGACCGGCCTCGCCGAGGCGTGCGAGACGCTCGGCAAGCTCGCCGGCGTCAAGATCTACATGGACCCCGCTCTCGCGGCGCAGGGCATGCCAATCACCCTGCCCAAGTGCACGATGACGGCGGAAAGCGTTCTCAAGTGGATCGCCCGCTTCGCGCGTGGGCGCTACGTCTTCAGGGATTGGGTTGTCTTGATCGTGCGTCTGCCCCCGCCCGGCAAGCTCCAGACCTGCTACTACGACATCAGCGATCTGCTGCGTCCGCTGTCCTCGCCGCAGGGCAAGGAACGAGAGGAGAGCATTGACGAGGCCGCGGGCCAAGGCTGGTGCCGCTACATTCGCGCGGTCATCGCGCCGGGGACATGGGATGAGGTCGCCGCATCAGAAGTCACATGCCAAATCTTCTTTCGGAACGGTCGCCTCGTCGTCGTGAACCTAGAGGCCGTGCAGAAAGAGGTCGCCGCTCTCCTTGATGCGCTACGCAAGATGCGGGACCGCCAGGTCCATTTCAATGCGCGGTTTGTCGCGATTGACCGGGTCTCACTCGACGCGCTCAAGCTCAACCTGAAGTGGCAGGGATCGGGGGGCAGTTCCGCATCCTACGCGCATCTGTCACAGGATGAACTCACAGCTCTACTCGAGGCCGTCGTCAAGAAGCGCAAAGGCACTGTGATCTCCGCCCCGCGCGCGACGTGTTACAACACGCAGCGGGCCAACTTCCAGGTCCTGACGAACTACAGCTACATTCGCCGTTTCGCAGAGGACGGGACCGAGATCGGCAACGAGGCAGAGGGCCTTGTCTTCGACGTGCAACCCTTCGTCAGCCCTGACCAGAAGCACATCAGCCTTGTCGTCGAAGGCCAGCTTCGTATGCGCCACGCCGCGCCCGTCTTGCTGCGGCTCGACGGCGTGCTGACCCTCCCGGACGCTGGCAGTGTGCTCTTCGCCTTCTCCCCGGCCGCCCCCGAACGCCACGGGTCCAAGGACAAGACCGCGCTCGCGGTCGTTCTGACCCCCGAGATCGTGCGCGACTTTTCCTTCGAGGAGTAGTGGGGCGCGCCCTCCCCATGTTCGAGCACGCTCGGGAGGGCGCTCACTCCCCGAACGCGAACGGGCACGAGCGGGTGGGGTCGGAGAACATCAGGCTGGCGGGCCAGTTGACCTTGTAGTCCTGCTCGTTGCCCCAGGCGTTGATGCAGGAGATGGCGACGCCGACGCGGAGCACCTCGCCGGGCGCGCCCGTCGTGGGCAGGATGTCGGCGCCCTTCCGCCCGGCGATGCCGCCGACGAGGCGCACTTCGATGAACGGGATCTTCGCCATCACGGCGTAGCCCGGCTTGCCGCGGAACGACACGCCCGTGACGGCGCCGAGGTGCCGCCCGAGGGGATGAGCCGCCAGGTCGTCGAGCTTCGCGGCCCAGATGTTTTCGCGCGGCAGCGGGTAGTCGGCCGACCAGGCCTTCCCCTCGCGGTTGTGGTGGCGGTGCTTGAACATCGCGGGCGAGCCGTTGGTGGTCATCCCGAGCGTGAACTGTTCCTCCTCGAGCCAGAGCTCGACGCAGTCGTACATCCAGAGCGCGTTGCCCTTCGGGTCGTCGAAGTGCATCGAGTCGTCGGCGACGAGGAAGATGGCGTAGAGGCTTGCGCCGTCGTGGGCGATGGCCCCGATGGCCGTGCCCGCACGAAAGGTCTGCCACAGGTCGTCGGGCACGGAGCGGCGGAACCCAGGTGTAGGCAGCATCACGATCTGCGGCACAACGCCCGCCTTCTCCCAGGGCGCCCAGTCGCCACTGACTTTCAGCTCGGGCACCTTGGGGATTGTGAGAAGCCGCTCGACGGGCTTGCCCTGCGTCCTGTCGGGGAGCGGTGGCGTGCCCCCCTTGGCCTCGGAGCCGTTCCATGTGAAACGGGTGACCGTGCGCTCGACCGTGTCGGCGCCCTCGACGCGGCAGCGGGCGAAGCGGCCAATCGCGTCGTCCTCCACGTAGGCGCCCGGCTTGCCGTCGGGACGCATGTAGGCGTGGACGCCGTAACGGAGGTCCACGAAGCCGATGCCGTAGTTGCACGGCCAGGCCCAGTTGCCCGTGGCGAGGCGCAGCCCGTCGGCGGTGAAGAGGTCAATCTGCCCCCCAAAACTCTTGGCCGCCATCACCCAGGCGTTCCTGCCGTCGTTGACGGCGCTGATCGACATGTAGTTGCCGCCCGAGCTGAGGGCGAACCAGAGGGGCGAGCCGTCGGGCGCGCTGCGGCCGACGCCTGCGCCGTCGGCGCCCCAGCCGGGCACCATCTTGTTATAGAGGTCGGTCACCGCGAGGTAGTAGATATCGCCCGTCACGCGGTCGGCGGCGATGGCCTCGATGCACTTCATCTTGCGGGGCGAGGGGTCCTCCTTCGGGCCGAGGACGACGGGGTGCTCGAAGTCGAAGGCGGGGTTGCCCTGGCCGTCGAGGCCCTTGAAGGGGATCCGCTTGAACTGGAGGCCGTAGTGCCCGCCGGCGATGAGGTCGCCGCCCTTGGTGAAGGCCACGGTGGCATAGGCCCAACCGTCGAGCACCTTGTGGCGGTTGTCGTAGTCGAGGGCGGTTCGGGGCTTCAGCGGGTCGCTCACGTCGAGCAGCAGGAGGCGGCCCGTGCCGGCGAGGTTGGAGTAGAAGATGAAGGGCCGCCCGCCGAGCACGACCGCCCCGTGGGGCGAGCCGGGCGAGAGGCTTCGCGGCTTCTTCTCGCCCTCGACCGTCACGCTGCCGCGGGGGCTTTCGACCAGCCACTCCCAGGCGCCCGACTTCGGGTCCACGCGGAAGATGCCCGGCCAGCAGTACACGTGTTCGGGCTTCGTCGGGTGGACGACTGCGGTGTCCATGAAGTTGCTCAGCGCCTCGAAGGCCACCTTGCCGCTCTCGGGCCAGAGGCAGCGGAGGCGGGCGTGCTCGCAGAGGAGGAGGCGTCCGTCGGGCGTGATCGCCGCGTCGCGCGGGTCGCTGAAGAGGTCGGGCGCCACGGGCGTCCACTCCCCCTTCGGCCGCTCCTTGCCGAGGACGCGGAGCACTTTGCCATTCGCGGCATCGAGCCAGGCGACCTTGGCCGCCTTGCGGTCAATGACGGCGAGGCGTCCCGCTCCTGCCGCGAGGTACTGCGGCGTATCGAGGCCCGTCGCATAGCGCTTGTCCACCGTGCCGTCGGGCTTGAGGGAGACGACCTCCTTGCCCGCGATGGCCCAGAGGACGCCTTTCTCGTCGCTCGCCACGTCGCCCGCGCCGGGGAGTGGCCAGTCGCTCTTCTTCTGGCCCGTAGCGAGGTCGAACGCGCGGACGAGATTCAGATCGGCGATGCCGACGAAAGCTGTCGGCCCGATGACAGCGACGCCGGCGACGCCGCCCGGTGCCTTCTCGCCCGCGGCGAAGATGGGATAGCTGTCGGCGCCGTTGGCCATCTTCGCCCGCTCGCACGAGGCCGTGAGGCGGATGAGCTTCGTCCCCTCGCCCTTGCCCACCGCGCCGATGAAGCCGTCCTCTTCTATTGTGGGCGGGGCCTCCGTGCCCCGCGTCTTCTCCCTTTCCCCTTCGCGGGGGACAGAGCCCCCGCCCACAAGGGCCAGGCCCCCGGTGAAATCCTTCTCGGCGAAGTTCGCGGCGAAGACCGGCTGGCCGGACGATGAGTAGCGCCGTAGCGGATAGCCCGCCTCGTCGTAGATTGTGGTGATCACGAAGCCGCCGTCGGGCAGGGCCACCACGCGGTCGGCGTTGTCGCAGTTGTACGCCCCCATCGCGGCTCCATTGTCGCCCATCGCCCCATCGTCCACGATCCGCACGTCGTGGCTCACGCTCCGCACCTCGTACTCGCCGGCGGGCGCGGGCTGCCCGAGGTCATCCAGCCCATCCCAGTACAGGTCGGTCACGCCGACTGCATCGGCCAGCAGCGTCCGCACGAGCGAGCCATCGGCCCGATAGACGCCGGCGCTCCGCCGCGGGCCTTCACCCTTCAGCGTAGCGATCTTGCGCCACCCCGCTGTAAGTCGTGGATCAGGGTAGTCGAATGCTCCGGGGCTCGTCCTATGCAGGTCGTGGGTGCGGAACGCCTTGCCGTCACGGTCGCGCGCTGGCCAGTCGGTGATCTGAAGACCAACGTGCATCCCCGGCAGCCCGCCGCTCCAGGCCACGGTGGGGTCAATGTGCAGGTCACCCGAGGTCGCGTCAACGAAGCTGGGTGCCATATGAATGCTGTTGCGGTCGTTTCCCGACGCTGTGTGCCACTCATAGGGATTAGCGATAACGGGTACGGCGCCCCACGGCCCCGTTGTGCTGCTGATGACGTTCAGGTCGCTCTCCCAGCCACATACGGGGCCCTCATTGGGGAAGAAGCGGGCTGACGCGGAGACTCCATCGGCAACGAAGTTCGTATTGTTTGCCGTAAAGATCGAGTTGCGCAGGCAACCATCCCCACAGGCGAGCAGAAGTAGCCCGGCAGTGGCAGAACCGACAACCGTGACATGCTCGATGAGCGCATCCTTAGCCCCACGAAGCGCCACGCCGATGCCACAGCGCCAGAAGACGCAGCTACGCACGGTTAGGCCCTCGCCGCCCTCCGCTGCAAGGCTGAGCGAGAGGCTGTCGAACGTGCAGCGCTCGACCAGCGCGTGGAGGCATTTCTCCACCCTAAGCCCCTGCCCGCCGCCACGGAACGTGAGGCCCGAGACCACCACCCATCGCAGCCGGTAGAGGTATAGCGCCGGCTCCATCGGGTTGGCCGGCTCGAGGACGACAGGCCCGGGTTTGTCGCCCGTGAGCTTGCCGCTTTCGTCGCCCGTGATGGCCATCGGCGTGCCGTCGGCGGCGAAGCGCTCGGCCAGGAGCGCGGCGCAGCGATAGGTGCCCGGGCCGATGACGATGGAATCGCCGTGGTTCACCGCCTGCACGGCTCGCAGCACCGAGGCGAACGCGGTCTTCGGCGTCTTGCCGTCGGCCTGGTCGTTGCCGGTCTGGCGGACGAACCAGGTGTCGGCGAGGGCCGAGGAGGCGGACAGAAGGACGATAGTGCATCGCAGTGCGGTTCTCATGTGGGCGGTCCTCACGTAAGGCGGCCCGAGGCCGCGACTGGAGGGGATGATTGGATGGCTGGATGAATGGATGATTGCCTGACACCCATCCACCCATCCATTCATCCCCGCCGAACCGCGCGCGAGGCGCACGGGGCACTGGCGAAGTGACCAGAGGCGGGCCGACGCATGGTAGCCGACCGGGCGGGGGCCGTCAAGCCCGGCGCGCGGCGATTGGGGCCAAAGCGTATGTAAGCGGACATTTGGCAGTACAGAAAGATTTTCTTGCGTCGAGCACTCCAGGCCGAAGTGTTGTAATCCCAACCTCCTGCGACCCAGCCCGTCGCCATAAGCCCCGGAGCTACTGGCGAGTCGTCGGACGCGATGCGTAGATCAGGGTGGAGGGGAAGAAGGGACGAGAGGGACCACAGGGACCCAAGGGACCGATACCCGGGCAGCCTTGTGTCCCTTTTGTCCCTTAGGTCCCTGTGGTCCCTTGCTCTTTGCCAATCCAGCCCCCCTTGGGGCGATAGACTACGCACGGGAGACTGCCCCGCCCGGAGATGGGGCATTGTTCCGTGGTACGAGCGGCGCTCGGAGGGCGACGAAGAAGGCCCCTATCCCAAGGCTGAAGAAGTCGCCCCGCCGGGTTGGAAGAAACCCGGTCGAGAGGCCGATGCCTGGCCGGCAGGCAGGACGTCCCTCGATTCGAGCGAGGCTCGGAGGCGGCCGGCGAGCGGCATAGCCAACTCCGCCGCGTCGGGCCGCTGCGCCTGTTCTTTGACAATTCGGTTTGGCCCTGCTCTAACCTCCCGCAGGTTTGAAACCTGCGGGAGGTTGGGGCGGGGACGTTGCCGCATCGCAAGGTGCGGGGGGGATAGTGCGCCCAGAGCGCGGGACGCAGGGCTGCCCCTACGGCTTGAAGATCAGCTCGCCCCAGTTGCGGGGTTCGAGCTTGAGCTCGAAGACCTCGTCGTTGACGATGCCGGTGGCCTGGTTGCTCCAGTGGGTGCGCAGGACGGTGTCCTTGCCCGCGGCGTCGCCGTGGGTGACGCCGAAGTCGCCGCGGAGGACCAGTCCATCGGTCGGCTTGATGCCGAGCGCGGCCAGGGGAATCGCCGCTTCGACGGCGTAGCCCTTCTTGTCGCGGTGGACGGTGACGGTGATCTGGACGCGGGGCACAGAGGCCCCGCCCACAGGGAGGACGGTGACGCTCTCGACGGTGTAGCCGTCGCGGACGACGCCCGAGTAGAACTTCTTGGGCGTCTTCTCGGCGGACTTCGGGCGGAAGAGGACGGCGGTGGGCGCGCCCTTGAAGGGGCCGATCGAGAGGCGCAGGTCGCCGAGAGCCGCCTCGCCCCGCTTCGGGTCGGCCTTGGGGTCGGTGCCGAGCTGGAAGTCCACCGTGTCGCCGCCGGCGTAGAGGAACTCGGGGGCCTCGGCGCCGTTGACCCACGGTGTCGCGTCCTTCACGTCCCACGCGAGATAGAGATTCGCGTCGTCCCAGGCCGCGGCGGTGCGGACCGCTGCGTCGTCCTGCTTCTTGTAGCTGATGATTTGGGCGTCCTTGAAGTCTCTGCCAACGTCGCCGGTGAACGTGGGCGTGAGCTTCTTGACGGTGAGCCGCCGGGTGCCGACGGCTTCCTGGAGGTATTTCTCGCGGAGGACGCGCGCCTGGGCGACCTCTTTCTCGGTGATGGCGATGCGTCGGTCGTCCTTGCGGCCGAGGAGGCCGAGCACGCCGCCGCGGCGGTCGGCTTCGAGGCGCTTTACCGCGTCGAGGCCGACGACCTTGATGTTCCAGAAGCCGGTCTTGCCGGCCTGGAGGTAGAGCTGGCCGTCGGGCGTGGCCGCGATGGAGCCGCCGAAGTCCTCGCCGCCCATGCCGGGCGGCACGTTGTCGAGGATGGCCCCCGGCACGGCCTGGTCGGGGAAGGCCATCTTCATCGGGTCGCCCTGGAAGAGCCTGGTGAGGTAATAGCCCTCGCCCGTGAGGAGGTGCCATTCGCCCACGTTGGTGGCGATGACCCAGACGTTGCCGATGGGCTCGGGGAGCTTCGCGGCGCCGCAGGGGCCGTACGAACCGCGAATCATGCCGACCTCGGGCGGCACGGCGCGATGGCTGCCGTGGACGCCGACGAAGTTGTCGGGGTACCGCCAGGTCACCTTGCCCTTGGCGATGTCGGCGCACTGGAACCAGCTCATGTCCACGCCGTAGTCGCCGCCCTTGAGCACGAGCGTGCCGTCGGCCGAGCCGAGGCCGGCAAGGGGCATCTTGGTGGGCTTGGCGAGGTCGTATCTCGGCGCGCCGCAGGCGGTGAAGCCGGCGACCCTGAACTGGGCGTCGCCGCTGTAGAGCGTGAGGTCGGGCGTGACGCTCATGTACCAGCCGCTGAAGCGCATCTCGCCGGGCGCGCCGCTCAGCTCGTCGGGCTGGCGCTCGCCGTCGCCGTTGGCGTCGGCCCACACCATCGTCATCGCGGCGTCGGCCTTCTTGCCGTGGGCGGTGAGGGGGATTTCGGCGCCGTCCTTGTCGGCGTAGTAGACGACGGTGCGGAGGCGATAGTCGGCGTCGCCCAGCCGCTCGTAGATCTTGAGCGGCCCGACGTTGCCCATCCAGTTGGCGGCGAGGGCGAGGTAGAGCCGCCTGTTGGCGCCGATGGCGAAGCGGGCGTTGCTCACGCCGTCGCGGGTGATCGTGCCGAGACAGGTGTCGCGGCCGGTCTTGGGGTCAATGCGCCACTCGCACGAGTGGCCGACCATCACGCAGGGGTCAAGCGGGTTGATGGCGCCGCCGAGGGCGCCGTAGGCGGTGGGGCCGAAGAACTCCCTGACGAGCTGTCCCGTCTCGGTGTTCCACACGCTGACGCGCTTGGGCTTGTCGTCGGCCTCCATCGCCCAGAGCTGGCCCTTGGCGTCCACGGTGAGGGCGTTGACGAAACGCAGGCCGTCGGGCTGCCAGGGGCCGAGGAGTGCTCGCCCGCCCTTGCGGCCGATCGTCTTCAGCAGCTTGCCGTCGGAGCCGTAGACGAGCACCTGGTTGTCGGGGTCGCGGACGCCGACGTAGACGTTCCCCTTGGGATCGAGGGCGATGGCGTGGGCGCTTTCGAGCCCTTCGACGAAGGGCTTGGCCTCGCCGCTCTGCGGGTTCACGGCCAGCGCGGCCTTCCAGCCGGAGATGACGAAGAGCTTGTCGCCGGCCGCTTCGATGTCAACGGGGGCGGGCACGGCGAGTTTCTTGAGGAGCTTGCCGGTCTTGCCGTCGAGGACGAGCACGGCGTCGCGCTTGGTGAAGCCGACGTAGACCTTGCCGTCGCGGGCGTGGAGGCAGTTGGCCCGCTCCTTCTCGTCGAGCTTGACGCCGACGAGGGGCCGCACGTCAAGGTCGGTCGAGCCGCTTCCCGCCCAGTCGGTGAAGCCGCCCGTCTTGGCGTCGGCGCGGAAGAGCCTGCCATCCCAGTTCATCGCGTAGACCGTGCCGCCGTCCACCGTGACCATCTCGGCGCCCGACATGCCGCCGCGGCTGAGGCGCCACTGGACGTTGCCCGCCAGGTCGCAGGCGACGAGGGCCTTGCCGGCCTCGGCGCCGCTCCAGCCGAGGTAGACCTTTTCCTTGTCGGCGTCGCAGGCGTAGGGGAGGCCGTGGTCGCCGCCCCAGTTGGTCTTGCCGCTCGGGCCGTCCCAGGGGGCAGAGCCGCCGTTGCACGCCCAGCCCACGAGGCGCAGGCCGATGCCCTTGTGCCACAGCGCGTCCCACGTGTAGGTGGCGGGGGCCACGGGCTGGCCGGGCTGCCGCCAGTTGGGGGTCGTCAACCCGTCCCATTTGACCGTGTGCTTGCCCCTCGTGCGGAACTCGGCGTTGAGAAGCTGGCGGACGACGAGGCCATCCTTGTCGCGGATGTTGAGCGAGATATAGCCGTCCTCGGGCATCGTGAAGGCGATGGTCTCGAAGCCCTGAAGCTCCTTCGTGCGAATCAGCCCCGTCCAGTCCACGACCGGCAGGCCCTTCTCCATCGCGGTCTTGAACTCGCGGCCGTCGGCGAGGCGGAGCTTGCGGGGCGGCACGTTGCCCTTCGCCTCGAGGGTGCCCGTGCCCCAGCACTGGCTCGACATGAAGGTGAACACGCGGTCGGGCACGACGCCCGCCTTGAAGATGTCCTTGATCGTGATGCGGAAGCGGGCCTCGGTGCAGAAGTTGGGCTCGAGGGTCACGCCGATCTCGTCGCCGGCCTTGGGAATGTGGGCGGGGCGTCCCTGCCCCGCGTCCTTGCACAGCAGCTTCCAGGGGATGGAGATCTCCTGGACGTAGCCCTTGCCGTCGGCGTTCTTCGCGAACACCTGGACGGCGCCCTGGGCCTGGGCGTCCTTCATTCCGCCCTCGTTGAACTTCTTGCCGTAGGCGAGGTCAACGACGTCAATCCCGTCGCGGTCGAGCCAGGCGGTGACGTGGGTCGTGCGCTCCTTGTCGCGGTCGCCGGGGGCGGTGACGAGGCGGGTCTGAAGGCAGTCGCCTGCGAAGCCGTAGTCGCCGCGCGAGCTGCCGGGGTTGTTCATCGGCGTCTCGTCAACCCAGCGGGCGAGGAGATAGAGGTTATCGGCGTCGTACATCAGGTGGAACCAGCAGGCGAGCTTGTCGCGCAGGTTCTCGGCGTCGCCGCAGGCGAAGACCCCGCCTGAGAGGTCCCAGTCGTCGGCCTTCCCGTCCACGACCACCTTCCCCGGCGCGGGCAGCACCTGGATGCCGAGGTTTTCGGTTTCGGTGGCCTGGCCACTGCCCGTGGCGAGAACGCAGGCGGCAACAATGCAGGCGAGGCTTGCGTGCTTCATCAAAAGTTCCTTGCTAAGGGGGCTCACTCGACCTGGTCGAGGAGCCCTCGGATTTCGTCCGGCGGCGGCAATTGGCCGCGCAATTCGCGGGGCAGCCGCGACACGATGCGATAGGACGCCACACCAATGGGCTTCGCGGAGTCGCGCAACGCGTACTCGACGATTGTGCGGTCCTTCGACTTGCACAGGATGATGCCGATGGATGGCCCTTCGTCGGGCAGCCTCACGAGATCGTCGAGAGCCGCCAGGTAAAACTGCATCTTGCCGACGAACTCCGGCTCGAACTCGCCTATCTTGAGGTCAACGGCAACCAGGCACCGCAGGCGGCGGTGGAAGAGGAGCAGGTCCACGAAGTACTCTTTGTCGGCTACCTCCAGTCGGAACTGCCCGCCGACGAAGGCAAAGTGCCCCCCCATTTCGCGCAGGAAGCCCTCCACCCGCGCGATGAGCGCCCGCTCGAGCTGCCGCTCGGAATGCTCCGCGCCCAACTCCAGGAAATCAAACGTGTACTCGTCCTTGACGGCCAGCTTCGCCTGGGCGCGGACGGCCGGCGTCAGGACGCGGTCGAAGTTCGTTTGGTTCAGCAGAGCCTTCTCGTACGACTGGTTCTCGATCTGGTGGATGAGGACGTTCTTGCTCCAGCCGAACTTGCGGGTCATTCGAAGGTAGAACTCGCGCTCCAGCGGGTCCTTGCAGCGCATCATAATCTCGACGTTCTTCGTCCAACTGATTTCTCTCACCAGTGGTGAGAGTTTTGGGGCATCTCGGTACTCCTCGTGGAACTGCTTCATTCGCCACAGGTTGGGAGCTGAGAATCCCCTGACGCCGGGGAGTTCTCGCCGCAGGTCGCGCGCCAGCCGCTGGACGATGGACCTGCCCCACGTGTCGCCCTTCTGCCGCTCCACGATCAGCCCGCCGATATCCCAAATAGAGGCCGATCAGCTCGCGGTTGACCGCGCGGAGCGCCTCGTACTGCGCGGCGCGGACGCGTTCCTTGACCTGAACGAGCAGCCCCGCGTAGTCGTCGGGAAGGGCCTTGCCTCGCGTCACAGACACTCCTCCGTCCTCACTTCGGCACGCAGCCTCACGCGACGCTGGTCAGCCGGGCCTTCAGCGCCTCGAGCAGGCCGTCGGGCGGGTCGCAGGGGAGCTCGACGGGCTTGTGGCTCAGGGCGCTGGTGTAGAGGCCGAGGATGGCGTTGAACTGGGCGAGCGACCGCTCGAGACGGCACGGGTGCGGCTTGGCGGGGTCCCCGAGCCAGTCGAAGCAGGCCTCGGTGAGGCGCGCCTGGGCCAGGTCGTCCTCGATGCCGTAGTTGTGGGCGCCGCTCTCGTAGCCCGCGTCGTGCGTCTGCCGCTCCCAGGTCCACATCGTCCACTGCACGAAGCCCCCGGTGCCGTAGACCGAGATGCGCTTGTGGTGGTAGCGGCTCTCCTGCGTCGTGGCGAGCGGGGCGCACAGGCCGCAGACCATCATCGCGCTCACGCCGTTGGCGAAGCGCAGGCTCGCGGCGGCCATCGCGGGCGCGGGCTGGCGCGAGGCCAGGTCCTCGGGTCCGCCCACCTGCCCGAAGACGCTCGCGAACGGCTCGAAGCCGTTGTAGCTGTGGGCCAGCTCGAGCACGTGCACGCCCTGATCGAGCGGGGTCGAGCGGGCGCTGACGTCAACGAACCGCACGTCGCCGATGCGGCCTTCGGCCACGTCGTGCTTGAGCGCGAGGTTGCGGGCGTGGAAGTGGAGCTGGGTGTTGACGGCGAACTTCGTGGGGCCGCGCTCGCCGAGGGCCTTGATCGCCCGCCAGTCCTCGCCCTGGAGGGCGATGGGCTTCTCGACGATGGCCACGGGCACCTTGTGCTCGACGGCGATCGTCATCAGCGGCACGCGCAGGCCGGGCACGGTGACGATGTGCAACAGGTCGGGCTTCTCGCGCTCGAGCATCTCGTGCGCGTCGCGGTAGCGGGTCGCGACGCCGAACTCGGTGCCGAAGTCGTTCAGCCGCTTCTCATCGAGGTCGCAGATGGCCGCGATCTTGCCGCGCCGCACGTCCTTGTAGGCCCTGGCGTGTCCTCTCGCTCTCGGCCCGCAGCCCAGAAACGCGCACTTGAACATGGCTTGCTCCTGAGAGGGATGGTTTCGCGTCTGGTGGCGGGACTCTAATCGAATGGCCCGCCGCATGCAAGCAGACTACTGGCCGCCGCCGATGAGCAGCGTGCCCCACAGGTTGGGCTGGAGGCGCGCCTCGGTGGGGATATCGCTGACGATGTTGGTGTCGCGGTTGTGCCAGCAGGCGCGCAGGGCGGTGGCCGTGCCCTTCGGGTCGCTGAAGAGGACGCCGAAGTCAATCCGCCCCTCGGCTCCCGGCTTCGGAGCATTGTAGGCGGGACGTCCCCGTCCCGCGTCTGCTGAGAGAAGCGCCCACGGTATGGCGGCCTCGACGGTGTAGCCCGCACTCCCCTTCCCCATCGCCGCCTTCACCTCGTCGGCCAGGCGCACCTCGTCCATCGTCACGGCGTTGGGGCGGCCGGCGCCCTCAAAGGCATCGAAGGTGAAGGGCCGCTTCGTCGCCGACACGGGGCGGTAGAGAACCGCTCGCGGCTTGCCGTCGAGTTCGGTGATGAGGAGCCGCAGGTCGCCCGCGCGAGGGGCCGCCTCGTCGAGCTTGCCGCCGGGCGCGCGCCAGCAGAGGTCCACGGCGTCGCCGCCCTTGAAGGCGAGCTCCCAGCGCGGGGCCTTGTTGAGCATCGGGCTGGGGTCGCGGACGTCCCACGCGACGTAGAGGTTTGCGTCGTCGTACGCCGTCACCACTCGCGCGCCGCGGTCGGCGTCCACCTTGATCTCGACCGCGCCCTCGCGGGACCACTCGTCGAGCTTGCCGTCGAGGGCGACAGGCTTGGCTGCCCGTTTGATGGCGGCACTGCCGCGGCCCTTGCCGCCGGTCAGGCGGAACTGGCGAATCTCGGCCATGCGGGGCAGGTGCTGCGGGCGGATCTCGGTCTCGCCGCTGATGCGGCGCAGGGTGTCGAGCCCCTTGACCTCGAACACGCGGCAGTCGGTGAAGCCGCTGGTCAGAACGTAGCGGCCATCCACCAGGCGCGTGAAGTAGCCGTGGAACGACTCCTGGCCAGGGGCCATGCGGTTGGCGACGAAGCCGCGCTCGGGCCTGTCGGGCCAGCTCTCGAAGCTCGCGCGTGCGTCGGCGAAGAGCTGGTCCACGTGGAGCATGTCGTCGGTGAAGAGGTAGCGCTGGCCGAAGTCGGAGACCCAGCACACGACCTCGCCGCCCATCTCGGGCACGTCGGCCACGCCGTGGGCCTGGAAGGGGTAGAGCACGACGCCCGGCTCGGGCAGGCGATAGGTCCAGCGGCCCGTGTGCTCGCCGCGGAACCAGAAGGTGCGGGCGGCGACGCCGGCGGGCCAGATGCGGCGCATCTCGCTGAAGTAGTCGCCGCGCTCGCCGGCGCAGCCGCTGTTGTAGCTGCCGTCGCGCAGGCCGATGCCGTTCTGGCACTCGCCGGCCATGGGCTCGAAGCGCGTGAGGTCGTACAGCGGCGTGCCGCCGGGCGTGACGGCGACGCAACGGAGGCGCAGGCCGGGCTTCTCGACGCCGCGGCTGAAGAAGAGGTCGAGGGTCTGCGAGGGACGGAGGCCCCAGTAGTCGGTCCCGCCCCAGTCGGCGCTGCCGCCGCGGACCACCTCGTCCTCCTGCACCACGCAGTCGTCGTTGCGGTCGAGCCACGCCAGCTTCTTCTGGGGGTCAACGTGGACGCATAGCGCCCAGCGGCGGTCGGGCCGCTCGCGGAAGACTTGCCTCGCGCCGCGACACTTGTGGATGTAGGCCCGGCCCTTGCAGGCCATCATGTACTCGGCGTCCACGTTGCCGCCCGTGGCGTGGTCGCCCTGCCCCACGACGATGCCGAGGCGGCCCGCCCCCTCGGGCAGGACGAGGCCGATCTGGCGAAGCGTCCACTCGCCCGTATCGAGGTTGATGCGGAACTGCATGTCGCGGTAGAAGGCCATCGTGGGGTCGAGCGGGTTGATGACGCCGCCGCCGCCGTAGCCCGTGTCGCCGATGAAGTCGCGCCGCCAGCGCCGCCCGCTCCACACGCTCACCCGCTTGGGCCGCTGCGTGTTCTCGACGACCCAGAGGCGCCCGTCGGAATCGAGGGCAAGGCCGCTGGGGTTGAGGAAGCCCTCCGACGGCTCGTACCAGCCGTTCTGCGTGCGGCCGCCGCGCTTGCCGATCTCGGTCACGCGGCGGCGGCCGAGGAAGTCGCGCCAGTAGGTCCGCACCTGGTGCAGCGGCGCGCCGAAGGCCACATACGCCGTGCCGTCGGGGTGGCGGGCGATGGCCTGTGCCGCGCTGAAGTCGCCCCTGACGACGGGGCGGATGTCGCCCGTCGTGACGCTCAGCTCGATGAGGCCGCGCTTCGCCGCGACGAGCAGGCGGCCGCCGCCCGCGGCGCACAGCTCGCCCGCGGCGTCCACGCGGAAGTCGCGGACGGGCTGGAGCGTGTTGCGGTCGAACATGCGGACGAGCGACTTGTCCTTGATCGAGAGAAACAGCCCGGTGGGCAGCGCGGCGAAGCCTGCCGCGGTCTCCTTGTCGCCGAGGAGCGCCAGGCGTTTCGTCGGCTTGCCATCGGGGCCTTTGAGGTCGAGCCACTTGCCCGTCGCGGCCTCGAACTGCATGAGGCCGCGCGGCGTGATGCCCAGCCAGTTGCTGTCGCCTCGGCTCGTGTAGGCGTAGAGAACGCCCTCGCAGAAGGCCAGGCGGTCGGGCTCGCCGCTCTTGGCCGTCCAGAGCTTGTTGCCCTGCTCGTCAACTGCGAAGAGGGGGAACCCGGCTTCTGCCCCGAGGCCGCCGAGGAAGACCCGCCCCTCGCCCGTCGCCACGCACTGGAGGTTCCCGTGGTCCGGCCCCCAGGCGCCGGTGCCGTCGCTGTTCGCCCACGGGCACGCGCGATTCGGCTGGTAGAAGCTCATGAGCCAGCGAACGTCAATGGCGCCGCGCGTGATGCCGACCCAGCGATACTTGCCGAGAGGCAGCGGCTCGTTGCGGTCGGTGAGGCCCGACCAGAAGATGGTGTGGCTGCCCTGGGGGAACTTGGCGCCGCCGAGCAGGCTGCACACGCGGTTGCCCGCCAGGTCCTCGATGGCGATGGAGGCGAAGCCGTCGCGGGGCATCTCGAACGTGATGGGCACGAGGCCGGGCGGCTCGGCGCGCCTCGCGGCCATCCAGGGTGGGGGCGGAAGCGAGAGCTTGCCCTTGTCTTCGAGAATCAGGCGGCCCCAGGCCTTCGTGTTCGTCCAGAAGAAATCGGTCTGCGTCTCGCCGTCGGCCAGGTTGTCGGTCACGCGGCTGCGGGGCCAGGTCTGCGCGTCGGCGTCGCCCCAGAACGTCTCGAGGCCGAGGCGCAAGTCGGCCGTGCGGGCGGGTGCCTTGCCATCGGCGGTGAGGACCTTCCAGGGGAGCTTGATCTCCTGCGTGTAGCCGCGGCCGTCGGGCGCGGCGCGGAACGCCTGTTGCGCGCCGAGCTGCTCGGGGTAGACGGGGCGGCCAATCTTCGCATCCTTCACGCCGACCGGGCCGTAGTGAATCGTCATCGCCGGCTTGCGGCCGGGCGTGTAGTACCAGCAATCCACGTGGCTGATGAAGCCGGCCATGTTGCAGCGAAGCTGCACCGCGTCGGACCGCCAGCCATTGCCGACCATCGTGACGGGGTCAATCCTGTTCACCATCGGCGTCGCATCGCGGAACACGAAGGCCAGGTAAAGCGCCTCGGCGTCCCACATCGCCGCCACGCGCACGCTCTCCGTGTCGAGCAGATGCTCGACATCCTTGCAGCACACGATGGCCCCCGACGTGTCCCACTCGCCGAGGTCGCCGTCAATCGCCACCTTCGCCGGCGCAGGCACCGCATGCAGCCCGTGGTTCAGCGTTCGTTCCGCGAGGCTGACTTGAGAGAAAGACAGGGCCAGTAGTCCAAGAGGCGCGACGAGCCGACTTGAGCGCATCTTCATCTCTTTGCTTTCTTCGCGGGGCAGAGACGCCCCGCCCGCAACATTGCTGCGTTGCCGCCCTGCATAGTGGGCGGGACATCCTCCCTCCGCGACATCGTATCGCGCCGCTGCACCTCAGTCAACATCCACGATTTACGCGACAGCGTCGCGTAAATTGTCAACGGTGTTGACAATTGTTCAGACGCCGTCTGAAGAATCCGGATTCCCGAGACGGCGTTTCGGAAATTGCAGGCGACGCCTGCAATATGCCAGATAGCGTCTGGCAAATTCCCCGTCTCGCGTCGAGCGGATTTCCGAATCACTGATTCGGATTTCGCAGACGGTGTCTGCGATTTTCCAGACATGTTCGTAATACCCAGATCCACGCGACGCTGTCGCGTATTCCCGGCAACGCGATGAGGTAGGAACCACCAACACCAGATCCCCGGGGCTTCCGCAGCATGGTGTCGCGTTCCTGGGCGCCTCGACACGCTAGGTCCAAACGACATGGTGATGCCTCTTGCAATTCATGGATCCCCGCGTATACTTGGAGGCGTGAGCGGCTGGTATTATCCAGACGCTGACGCAGTGCAATGGGATTAGCCGGGCATCTGCTCCGGAAAGGAGTCGCGAAATGGCGGATTTCCCATACACACTCAGCCCCGGGAATGTGAAGAGGTTCTTCGGCCAGCTTCAAGAAGTGGGCAAGCCTGATAAGGTCCCCATGAAGTGGATTGAGGCGCTCGGCTTCAAGAGTAAGAACGATCGGTACCTCTTGACCATCATGAAATCCCTTGGTTTCGTCGACAACGGTGGAGTCCCTACTGAACGTTGGGGCGCATACCGCAACAAAGAAACGGCACCCGCTGTCATGGCCGTCGCGGTCAGGGAGGCATATCGCGCCCTGTTCGCGACGTACCCTGAAGCCCACCAGAAGGACACCGAGGCCCTCCGCAACTTTTTCAGCACACACTCCAGTGTTGGTGCGCGAGTTGTTTCCCTGATGGTGAACACTTTCAAGGCACTGGTGGAACTTGCAGACTTCGATGCCGCCGAGCCTGCTGCGGACAAGGTGACAGAGGGAAAGGGCGTGGTGCGAGTTCCGCCGGCCCCTGGGAGCAGCAAGCAGTCTACCGGTGGGCTGGTAGTCAACCTGAACATCCAACTGCAGTTGCCAGCAACGGATGATGCCGCCATCTACGAGAAGCTTTTCGAAGCCATGAAGAAGCACCTTCTGTCGTGAGGCATTCAGTGCTTCCCACCCTTCTCCAGACCATCAAGAGGGCGCGAGCTTTCGAGAAGGAAGCTCACGCCATCCTGGCCTTCGAGGAGGCCGCGCGCTCCCGAGTAGTCAATCTGACAGAAACCTACAAGGCATTGGGTGGGCTGACACTCAAGCAAGACGAGCTATTCCGACAAGCGTTGCGATGCGTGGAGAATGGCCTATTCAGAGCAGCGCATGTAATGGCCTGGGCGGGGTTCATGGACTTCCTTGAGGAGAAGCTCGGTTCTGACGGGTTTGTCTCTCTCGGTCGCGTGCGACCTCTGTGGAAGTTGGGCACTGTCGAGGATGTCCGTGACCAATCGGACTACGCCATCATAGAAGCATGCAGGGCTATGGGGCTGTGCGACAAGACTGAGATGAAAGCCCTCCACGGACTCCTGAATAAGAGGAATGAGTGCGCCCATCCTACCAACTACTTTCCAGGGCTGAACGAGGCGTTAGGCTACATTTCGGAGCTGATCCAGAGGGTTCAGGCTCTTCGTCCCAGGACGCTATGACGAACTGCGGTTGCCTGAACAATGCGCCTGATTAGGCCGATGCTTCTAGCGAGCTGCAGGGCGACAGCCTGGCCTCACTTGGGCGGTGCGAACACGAATGTCCCCCACAGGTTGGGCTGGAGGCGGGCTTCGGAGGGGACGTCGGACATGATCTTGGTGTTTTGGTTGGCCCAGTAGACGCGGTCCACGGCACGGGTGCCGGTCTGGTCGGAGAGGACGCGGCCCACATCGCCGCGGAGGGTGGGCGTCTTGGCGGGGTCGAGGTGGATGGCAGCCAAGGGGACGGCGGCCTCGAGGACGTAACGGTCGCCCTTGCGCTCGACGGCGACTTTCGCCTCCGCGAGGATCGCCGCGCGGTCAATGTAGAGCGTCCGCCACGGCGAGGAGAAGGGGAGCCGGGCTTCCTTGGGGGTGCCCGGGACAACGTAGTCGTAGAGGATGGCCGCGGGCTTGCCGCCGACCATCGTGAAGCTCAGGCGAATGTCGCCCTCGGCGGCGTCGGCGCGCTTCGGGTCGAGGCCCCCTCGCGTCTCCAGCATCACGTCCACCACGTCGCCGGTCTTGAAGGCCTCGAGGAAGTCGTCGGCTTTGGCGGCGTTCTGGAAAACTGCACGGTCATCTTTGCCCTCGAATAGGACATATAGGACGGATAGGTCAGGATCGAAGCCAAGGGCAAAGCCTTCGCCAAAACGCTCCTTGGGCCAATCATCAGCCTTTCCATCAATCGTAATGCCTTTGAGGCGGAGGATGGTTTCGCGCTTCGGCTGGGCGACGGTGTAGGCGCGCTGCTGGCGCAACCGCTCGGCCGCGAGGAAGTGCTCTCTTGTGACGACGAGTCCGCCGCCCTTGATGCGCTGGATCCTGTCGAGGCCACGCAATTCGACGACCGAGCAGTGGGGCTGGCCGACGACGTAGAGGAAGCGATGGCTCTCGCGGCGCGAAGAGAAAAGACCGCCTGAAGGCGGGACTCCGAACGAGCGGACCCGTTGGAACGTGCCGCCGAAATGCTCGTCGCCGAGCGAGAGCTGATTCATCAGGGCGTCGGAGGGCGGGGCGTCCATCCGCCACGAGAGGCCGCGGCGGGTGTCGCGGAACACGCGGTCAATGTAGAGTCCGTCGGCGGTGAAGAGATAGGTCGCGCCGAGGTTGCTGTTGAGGCAGATGACCTCGCCGACCTCGCGGCTGACCCAGGCCGAGCCGAAGAAGCGGGTGGGGGCGATGAGCACACCCGGCTCGCTGCCGAGGGCGCTGGTGTCGTGGCCCGCGTGGAGGCCGGGCCAGAGGTTCCTGTAGCGCCAGCGAATCCGCCCGTCGGGGGCCATGCTCGTCACATACTGGTCGAGGCTGATGGCGTTGCCCTCGCGGTCGGTGAAGACGGCGTCTGCGGCGTGCCGCCCCTCGAAGGTGTGGAAGGCCGTGGGCAGGCGCCAGACGGGATAGCCCTCCTTTGTGAGCCGCTCGACGCGAAAGAAGGCGTTGCCCGCGACGCCGTAGTGGCCGTCGCTCAGGGCGACCTCGAAATTCTCGTTCATCCGGAACTGCCAGGTGGCCCCCGCGCGGTCGGCCACCTTGTCGCCGAGCATGATCTTGCCGAACTTCACCTCGTCGCG
This sequence comes from Planctomycetota bacterium, assembly GCA_035527715.1. Lineage (GTDB taxonomy): Bacteria > Planctomycetota > PUPC01 > DSUN01 > DSUN01 > DSUN01. Next base: position 23,276 of record DATKZY010000021.1, read on the forward strand.
CTGCACCTTGCCGTCGCCGCTGAGGTCGGTCCAGGCGAAGATGGCCTCCTCGTGGGCGGCGGCCTCGTAGTAGGCGCCGGTGAGGCCGCGGGGAGCGTCGGGCTTGGCCGAGGCGCGAAGCGCTTCGGTCGGGATGACCTGGCGCGGCACCCCCGGCCCCTCCCATTCGAGCCGGATGGTGGCCCCGCCGCTGTTCTCGTAGAACTCGAGCAGGAGGTCGTGGCTGCCGGCCTTCAGCTCGATGCTTCCCGCGTCCTCGGTGGTGCCGTGGTCGGTCCAGTTGTCAATGATGCGCTTGCCGGCGATGGAGAGGCGGACGCCGTCGTCGCTGGTCGTGATGAAGCGATAGGAGCCGTCGCGGGGGGCCACGACGCGGCCGGTCCAGCGGACGGCGAAGCCATCGGCGGGGACGCCTCGGCCCGGCGAGGCATCCCACGCGAATCCGACCTTCGGGTCCACGCGCTCGAGCGCCTTGCGGCCGAAGCGCGGGTCCTTCCCTCCTTCGGCGAAGCGGGTGCGGAGCCAGTCCGGAATCGTGCCGAGGGCGCCGACGGGCCGGACATGGTCCTTGTCGTAGACCCACAGCGTCAAGTTGCTGCCGTGCGCCCAGCCCTGCCAGCTCGAGAAGAAGAGCTGGCTCCTCCTGCGGAAGAGCGAGCGGCGCTCGCGGCGGAAGGGATACGACGGGTAGCTGCCGAAGACGTCGTAGCGGTCGTCGTCGGCCCGCCAGAAGAGGTGGGTGAGGCGAATCTCGCCCGTCTTGGGGTCGCGGCGGAACTCCTTGCCGCGGTAGAAGAAGTGATTCTCGTCGGCGGGATCGATCTCGCCGCCGCCGCCATACATCGGCGGGCCGAGCACCTGGTTGATGCAGCGGCCTGCCTTGTCCCACACGCTCGTGCGCTTGAGGTCGTCGTTGAACTCGCAGACCCACACGTTGCCGCGGGCGTCCACCTCGACGCCTGCGGGGCTCTCGAGGTTGTCGGGGTCGAAGGCGCCGACGCGGTGCTTGCCCGGCTTGCCGAGGGTGCGGAGCGGCTTGCCCTCGCGACTGAACACTTTCACTTGGTGCACGGGGTCCATCTCGCCCACGTAGAAGTTGCCAGCCTCATCCACCGCAAGGCCGAGCGGATTCGTGAGGCCGGTGACTGCGGGCTTGGCCTCGCCCGTCTGCCGATGGATGAGGACGACGCGGGAGCCGCTCACGGCGGCCAGGTGGTCGGCGTCGTAGGGGCGGATGCGGCCGGGCTTCTCGAGCGGAATCTCCTTCACGACGGTCATCTGCTCGTGGTCGAGGAGCTTCCAGGCGATCTTCCAGTCGAAGCCGGCGGGCCGTGCCGCGAGGTTCTTCGAGAGGTCGAGGACGAGGACCACGCCCTTCGCGCGGTCGGCGAGCCAGGCGCGGTCGCCGGCGACGGCGAGGCCCTGGATGTCGGCCTTCTCGTCCTTCGCCAGGTCGCGGCCGAGCAGGCGGCGGCTCGACTTCGTCTTGCGGTTCACCTGGATCATCACGATCTTCGCCTTCACCCAGCCGCCCTGCTCGACGTAGTAGATGAAGTCGCCGTCGGCGGCCAGGACGCGCGGGCAGGCGAGCCAGATGCGGCCCGAGCCCCAGAGCTTCTTCATATCGAGGTCGGCCTCGAGCAGCGCGTGGCCCGCCTCGCAGAACGTCCCCGCCCACATCGTGTCGCCCGTGCGCACGAGCGTCTGCGGCGGCACGTGGTCGGCCAGCCAGCCGCCCGTGGAATCCGCCGTGATCCACGCCAGCCCGTGCTTCTTCAGCGGGTAGTACGAGAACAGGTAGTGCAGCGACAGCGGCGGATGCCACAGCCCCCGCCAGCGATAGGCGCCGGGCCGCGCGGTCTTCACCGCGTCGGGCGAGGGCTCGTGGAAGAAGTGGTTCGGCCGCTGGTAGGGCGGCCAGTAGTCGTCGAGCGTCCGCAGGTCCCACCAGACCGTGTTCTTCCCCTTCGGGAAGATCTCGCCCGAGACGAGGTTCTCGATGACGTTGCCCTTGTCGTCGAGGACCTGGATCGTGGCGAGGCCGCCCTGGGGCATGTCGAAGGCGATGGGCACGATGCCCTCGGGCACCGCGCTCGGCTTCACGAGGCGCTCGGGCGCGGGCCGGTCGGCCAGGTCCTCGAACACGAAGAGTTCGCCGATGGAGACGACGGTCGGGTCGGCCCCCTCGCCCCCCGCGGCGAGTTCCTTCGTCGTGCCGGCCACGGCGAGGAAGCGGAGGGCGCGGGACTCGACCGTGCGGCCGAAGTCGCAGTAAGTCTCCCAGAAGAGCGGCGGGCGCCAGGGCTTGCGAGTGGTCAGCCTGCCGACGGTCTCCCAGCCTTCCGTCGCCGCGCCCTCGGCGCGGCCCGTGCCGGTGAACCGCTGGACGAGGATCTCGGCGAAGCCCGGCTGGAAGGCGCCGATGAAGGCCGCGCAGCCGCGCACCGCGCGCGGCGCGCCCCAGTCGAGCACGATCCACTCGGGCTTCTCGGGCGAGAGCGGCTCCTTCCGCTCGCCGCTCGACCAGTTCCTGTGGCTCACCGCGCCGTTGACGAGCACGGCCGGGTCGTTCAGTTGCGCGTCGGGCTGGAAGCCCTTCGACCGCGGGCCGCTCGAGCTGACGAAGACATCGGCCAGGGGCGCGACATTCACGCATCGCCCCGCCAGCGTCGTCGCGAAGACCAGCTCGGCGCGGAACTTGCCGCTGCTGTCGGGCGACATCGGTCCGCTGAGCCGCACTGCCTTCGTCGCGACCCCCGGTGGCAGGGGCACCACGCGCAGCTCGTGGCTGTCCGAGCCGGGGTAGGCCGCCTCGACCCAGGCCTCCTCCTTCGTCGGGTCGGCCGCCGCACCGGGCTTCAGATAGCTCACCCGCCACTTGCCATAGGCCAGCACCGTGCCGACCGGCATCGGCTGCTTGAACGCGATCACGAAGTGCGCCTCGCCCCCGTCGGGTGCCGTCTCGGTGCGCCAGACGTCGTGCCCGATGGCCTCGACCCGCAGCACGCCCTTGTGCGCGGCCACGCGGCCGGGCAGAGCGAAGCTCCCCTCCGCGTCCAGCACCTGGCCCGTGAGGTTCGGGGCGAGGGCCTCGCCCGCGGCCAGCACCGCCTGAGCCAACATCGCCACCACCAGCGCGAATCGAGTGTTCATGCTCTCCTCGCTGCCTGCGCCAAGATGATCAAGATGATCACGCGCGCGCAAGGGGAGGTGATCATCTTGGCGGGACGGGCCTCAGCGCTGACTGGCTACCGTAAGTCAAGGCAGGGCAGGCGCATGCGACTCTGCCGGCCCCCGGCTCCGCCGTTCCCGGGCGGCGTCAAGATGATCACGCCCTTCCCCGGCGCCATCTCAACCAACTCGACCAACGCAATCGCCTTGTCCCCCCAGGGCGCGCGGGGGGAGCAGGTGCTACCCGCCCTTGAGCTTCCGGGCAAGCTCGACCACCTCCCCCTCGTCGGGGAATCGCCCCGTCTTGTCCTTCGAGTAAACGAGCTTGCCGTCCACCGTGACATCGAAGACGCCGCCCGCGCCCTCGATGAGCTTCACCTGGGCGCCAAACGCCTGCTTCAATTCAGCCGCCACACGGGCAGCCGTCGGGCGGTAGTTTCACATCGTGCAGTACTTGATCTGGACGTTCACCCGTCACTTCCTTTCCAGAATGGCGGTGCGGACGAATCCGGGGCCGAGGGCGGCCTGGCCGAGGGGCGTCTGCCGCATCTGCTTGCCCTGCCCCGCCAGCGCGGTGGCCTTCAGGAAGCCCACGTGGCAGCGGGGGCAGTGGCTCGCGGTGAGGACGATCCGCCGCGTGAGCTTGCCATACTCCTTCTGCTTCGCCTTCGGCGCGTGCTCGGCGAGCAGGGCGCGGAACTCCTCGGCCCGGCCCCCCGTGGCGTGCCCGGTGAGCGTGGCCAGGAGCGCCGCGCCCGCGGCCCACGTCTGCTCCTTCTCCTTCGCGTAGGCGGCCTGGCCCTCGGCGTCCTTCTTCTTGAGCTTCTTCATCGGCGGCCCCGCGGGCAGGAGGCCGAGCGAGCGGGTGCGGAAGTACGTGTGGCAGGCGTTGCAGTAGGGCTTCTTCCAGAGCACGATGGGCACGATGAGGCTGCCGAGGACGAAGCCCACGATCTCCAGCGCCCGCAGCCCGTAGCCCCACGCGCCCACCTCGGGGCCCCACTGGCCGTCGCGGCCCTTGAACTTGAACGACCGGGTCACGAGGTCGAAGTACTCCCAGAAACTCGCTTTCTCCCTCACCTCGGCGGGCAGGTTGGCGTACTCGATGTACTGTGCGGCGAAGTAGGCAGCGACCTGGAGGACCACGATCGTCACGAGCAGAATCCTGGTGACCTTGACGCCTGCGAACCACGAGGCGAGGCCGTAGCCGCTCGCCGCCACGAGCCCCACCAGGATGGCCCCGACGGGGATGACGTAGTTGGCGTACCACCCCATGATGTTCTCGCCCGCGTACGCGTTGACCAGGTAGACCCCGAGGAGGGCCAGCGTGGTCGTGATCAGCCCCGCCCCCAGGACGAGGCGGAACTGGCCCGTCGTGGCGGCGGGCGCCGCGTCGGTGGTGCTCATGGGTTCGGCCTCCAACTCCAGGTCACTGCGTCACCCGCTCGGCGAGGGCCTTGCCGAGCTGTCGGCTCTGCTCGACCGCCTCGCCCGCCGGGGCGCCCTTGCACACGATGCTCGGGGCCGCGGGCTCGAGCTTCATCGCCTTCGCCAGCTTCTCGATGCTCGCGATCGCGCTCCCGCCGCCGCCGTGGGTGAGGAACGCCACATAGGGCTTGCCCTTGACCTTCTTCCCGCCCCAGTCGGCGAGGCACAGGTCGTCGAAGAACTGCTTCAGGCCGCCGGCCATGTACGAAAAGTAGTCGGGGCTGCCGAGCGCATAGCCGTCGGCCTGCTCGGCCGCGGCAATGTCCACCCGCTCCTCGTTCACGTTCACCAGCGCTACCTCGACGCCCTCGACCTGTCGGCAGCCCTCGGCCACCAGCTCGGCCATCGCCCGCGTGTTGCCCTTTTCCTGCGAGTGGTACACGACGAGAATGCGTTTCATCGGCCGTCCTCCTGAGTTTCAGGCCTCGTGTTCCGTGCGTTCCAGGATAGCCTCTTGGACGCCTCTTGGCAAGCTCACGAAGGGGGCGGAGTAGCCGCCGACGCGGACGATGAGGTCGCCGTGGCGCTCGGGGTGCGCGATGGCGTCGCGGAGCACCGCCTGGTCCACGACGTTGATCTGGAGCTGGAGGCCGCCCAGCTCGAAATACGTCTCGATCAGGTCGCGGAGGCGGCTGCGGCCGGTCGGCGTGTCGAAGAGGGCCTTGGCGAAGCGGGCGTTGAGGATCGGCGTGCCCGCGGCCAGGTGCAGCGGCAGCCGGGCCACGCTGGCGAGCATCGCCGCCGCGCCGCTGCGGTCGCGGCCCTGCACCGGGCCGATGGAATCGGCGATCGGCTCGCCCGCAAGGCGCCCGTCAGCCGTCGCGCCCACCTTCGACCCCGCATCGGCGAACGTGACGAACATGATGGTCGAGGGGAGGAACTTGCCCCCGCGCCAGGGGCGATGGCTCAAGAACTCGCGGAAGACGTGCTCCGCAATCTCGGCCGCGATGTCGTCCACGCGCGGGTCGTTGTTCCCGAAGCGCGGGCAGCGGGCGAGGCGGCGGCGGAACGCCTCCTCGCTCTCGAAGTTGCGGTGGAGGACGTCGAGCAGCTCAGCGCCGGTCTTCTCATGCTTCTCGAAGACCACCTCGCGGACCGCGGCGAGCGAGTCGGCCACGTTGGCGAGGCCGGCGACGTTGACCACGCTCCAGTTGTAGCGGGCGCCGCCGGCGTTGAACTCGACCCCGCGGTCAATGCAGTCGTCAATGAGCAGGCTGCGCATCGGCTGCGGGCGGAAGCGGGCCTTCATCTCCTGGTCCATGCTCACGAGGCGACAGGTCTCGCCGATGACGACGGCGAAATCGTGCTTGACCGCGGCCAGCAGGTCGTCGAAGCTGGCCGCCGCGGCGAGATGCTTGTCGAGCGACTCGACGAGGGCCAGCGGCAGGTTCACGCCGGCGTCGAGCGAGCCGACGTTCGAGCAGCCGTGAATCATCGTCTCCGTGCAGCCGCCGCCGTTCCAGAGCGACAGGTCCTCCTCGCGGATGCCTAGGCCGGCCTCGCGGAGCGCGGCGAGATAGCCCTCCTCGTTGTAGAGCGCGGGCAGGCCGTTGCCCGTGGCGATGAGGTCGAGAGCGGCGTCCCACACCTCGTCGGGCATGTCCTTGCGGACGCGAAGCTGGAGGCTCGGCCTCGCCTTGCCGCGTGCGGCCTGGAGGCAGAGCACCGTGAGGTCGTTGTAGGCGGGGCGACCGTCGGGCGTCGTGCCGCCGATGGACTCGCTCCAGCCCCAGTTGGCCTGGACGTTTTCCGCGAAGGCCGAGAGGAGCGCCAAGCGGGTCGCGCCGCCTTGCGGGTAGTAGGGCCAGAGTTCCTGGTCCAGGCGGCCGGGGTTGTCGCAGTCGTCGAGGTAGTAGACGAAGTTGTAGGCGACGACGGCCTCGAAGAAGTCGCGGGCCGGCTCGAAGGGGACCTGTTTGAGGGCCTTCACGAGCCGCGCTCGGCTGCGGCTGTAGGGGCAGGCCTCGAGATGCTTGATGAGATTCGCGTGCCAGGCGCGGATGCCGGCCACCACGTCCTGGAGGCCGAGGCAGAAGTCTCGCGTGGCTTCGTCGCTGGTGTTATCGAGGCGGACCGCGATGCGGCGACCGTGCTCGTTGAGCCCCTCGCGCAGCACGCGGCCGTAGTTGGGGATGCTGTGGGTGTAGCCCGCGCCGCCGACGGTGTGGGGCGTGCGGAGGACCCAGAGGCGGTCGCGTTCGGCGCGCATCGTCTCCTGGAGGGCGAGGAGGGCCTCGCACTCCTCCGGCGAGGCCGACTTCAGCCGCTCGTCCGCCGCGGCATCGCCATAGCTCCAGGTGAACGAGAAGCTCGGTGAGAGGATGCGGTTCTCATCGGCCACGTGGCAGGGGCCGCAGGGATAGAGCAGGCCGCCGTCGTAGGGCATGGGCGCCCGATGCTCGAAGCGGCGCCGCACGGCGCGCGACCAGCGCCGCATCGGCGACGCGGCCGGCTCCTCGAAGTAGCCCGCGGCGAAGTGCTCGCCGAGGGCCACGAGCACCGCTGGTGAGGGCGTTACGAGTCTTGGGTTTCGCGTTTCGCGTTCGGCCATTCTGGTTTGGCGTATTTCGCGTGTTTCGCGGGCAATCACGATTCTCACAGGTCGAGCTGCACCCTGATCGCCTGGGCCAGGCCCTCCATTTCCCTCGAAGAGATAGCGCTGACCCTGTTGAGGAGGCGCTGCTTGCTCACCGTCGTGAGCTGGTCGGCCATCGCCTTCGCCTTCCTCCCGCGCACGGTGACGTAGGCTTCGCTCGGATAGAGCTTCGCCACGTTGCTCGTGAGGGGGACGACCTGGACGCGGTTGAGGAACTGGTTGGCCGCGTCGTTGCTCACAATCACGGCGGGGCGTCGCTTCTGGACCTCCCCGCCAACCGACGGGCCGAACCCGACCCACCAGACCTCACCTCTCTTCATCGGCGATGTCTCCGCAGGTCGCCTCGGCCCAGTCGAGCGCCTCGGCCTCGCGGGCCTCGTCGGCGGCCATTTCCTTGTACGCCTCGCGCAGACCCTTCCGCACCACGTGCGGGCGCACCAGGTCCTCGATGAACCGGCTGATCTTCCTCGCCCCGATCACCCTGTGGAGGCCCTCGTACACCTGCTCGTCAACCGTCAGCGTCAGCTTCTTCTGCACCGCGCCACACCTCCTTTTCCCCAACACGTATACTACACGTGCACTGGCACCCTGTCAAGCTCGTTCTGGATTGGGTGCGTGTAATCTCCTACGGTCAAGGGGTCGCAGGCGAACGCCCGAAGGGCGTGGCGGAGTAAAGCCCACGGTGCAGCGAAGCGGAACCGTGGGTTTGCGTGCCAGAAACAGGCGTAGCCCCCGACGGGGGCGACGGAGCGTTCAGACCACCAAGAAGCTCCGCCGCCCCCTTCGGGGGCTGGGCCATGGGAGGATCGTCAACCCACGGCTCCCCAAGCATCGCCGCGGGCTTTATTCCGTCGCCTCCTTCGGAGGCTCAAGACGCGGAAGCCTTGACCGTAGGAGATTACACGCACCCATGGGACGGCGTCAGTGGGCTTCAAAAGCCCGCCGCCTCGTTGAGGTCGGCCTGATAGGTTTCGACCTTGCAGGACTCGACGTCGGCGATGGCGATGGGTTGGCCGAGGACCGAGGACTCGTAGAGGGCCATGCAAATGGCCAGGGCCTTCAGCCCCTCGACGCCATCCGTCTCAATCGTGGCCTTCCCCTGAATCGCCTGGAGGAACTCCCACAGCTCCGTGGCCACGGTGTCGGTGACGCCGCGCGGGAAGAGCTTCTCGCGCTCGGCCTCGCCGAGGGCGGCCTTGTGCTGCTCGATGAGGTCGGCCATGGCGACCTCCTCGGTGCGGGTCTTGAGGCCGGCGCCCCAGGAGAGCGAGCCGTGGGCGCCGTAGAGGACGCGCTGGTTGAAGCCGCGGCCCGGCGCCGCCATCGTCGAGGTCCACACCCCGCTCACCCCGTTGGCGAACTCCAGGACGGCCAGCGTCGTGTCCTCCACCGTCGCCGCCACGGGGTCGGTGAGCTTCTCGCGGTCGCGGTAGCGGGTGGGGAAGTAGGTGCGCGAGAGGGCGTAGAGGCTCTTCACGTCGCCCACGTGGTAGCGGAAGAGGTCGGCGAAGTGCACCCCGCCGTCCATGCTCCAACCGCCGCCGGCGAGGTCGCGGTGGTCGCGCCAGTTCCAGTACCAGAGGCGCTCGCCGGCGTCCACCCAGTAGACCTGGCGGTTGGCGCCGATGCGGCCCTGGGCGTTGGCCCAGCGGATGGCGCGGTTCTCGGGCGAGCGGCGGTAGTTTTCGGCGGTCTGGAGCAGGCGGCCGGCCTTCTTCGCCGCGGCGACGATGGCCTGGGCGGCGCGGCAGGTGATGGCGAGCGGCTTCTCGATCGTCACGTGCTTGCCGGCCTGGAGGCACGGGATGGCGATCTTGTGGTGGTCGCGGTGCACGAGCGACAGGTCCACGGCGTCGAGGCCCTTCTCGGCATCCAGCATCTTCTCGAAGTCGGCGTAGACGGTCGGCTTCGTGACCTGGAAGGCGGCGACCTCGGCGGCCAGCTTCTCCGCGCGGTCGAGCGCCACGTCGCACGTCGCCGCCACGCGGAAGCCGCGCAGGCCGGCGTCCCACAGGGCCTTCAGCCCTCGCGCGTGTGCGCCCATCATCCCCCCGCAGCCGATCAGCCCAAGAACCACTTCGTCTGCCATCGTGCACGCTCCTGGCAAGGATGCGGAACCCCGAACCGGGCGGCATCTTGCCAGGCCCCGCGGCGAAAGTCAAGCCAGGGAGACATGGGACGGATGGGACACATGGGACCGATGGGACCCTTGCCTTCTGAGTCCCATTGGTCCCATAGGTCCCATAGGTCCCATCCGTGCCGGCGCCCCGCTGCCCCGCGGGTGCCCTGCCCCGCCTTGACCACCCTTCGGTGCGGGCCGTATAATGGCCGCGAGGAGGGGCGACGGCCCTTGGCGGTCCTGTGGAGAGATTCGGATGCGAGATGACCGGCGCGTGTGGTGCGTCGCCGTGGTGGCCGCGGGGCTGCTTGTGGCGGCGGCGGGCCACGGCGGGGAGCAGCCCGCCGACGAATCGCAGGCCCTCGATGGGCTGCTGAAGAGGGCCGCCGATGCCCGCTCCCGAGGCGACCTGCCCGCGGCGCGCGCCGCCCTCTACCAGGCCCTCGGCACGATGACCGACGACGAGGTCCTGCAGCGGCTCCACGACGCGGCCCTGGCCCGCGACGAGGGGCGCACCGACGACTTCCGCCGCAGCCTCAAGTCGGCCCTCGGAGCGTCCGACCCCGCCTTCTGGCTTGCCCTGGGCTTCGCCGCGCAACTGCTCTTCACCAGCCGATTCCTCGTCCAGTGGATCGCCTCCGAGCGCAAGGGCCAGAGCGTCATCCCCATGGCCTTCTGGTACTTCAGCATGTCGGGCTCCACGCTCCTGCTGATCTACGCGATCTGGCGCCGCGACCCCGTGTTCATCCTGGGCCAGGCGTTCGGGTGCATCGTCTACGTGCGGAACCTCATGCTCATCTTCCGCAAACCCCGCGCCGCCCTCGGAAGCTAGGAACCCCCGCCATGAGCCAGCCGCGCCTCTCGATCGTCGTGCCGATCAAGGACGAAGAGGACAACGTCGTCCCCCTCGTCGAGGCCTGCCGCGCCGGCCTCGGCGACCTCTATCCCCAGTGCGAGCTGATCCTGGTGGACGACGGCTCGACCGACGCCTCGCTCGCCCGCATGCAGGAGATGGCGAAGCAGGACCCCGCGGTCCGGTGGATCTCCTTCGAGCGCAACTGCGGCCAGAGCGCGGCCCTCGACGCCGGCTTCCGCGCCGCCCGCGCCGACCTGGTGGCGATGATTGACGGCGACCTCCAGAACGACCCCGCCGACCTGCCGAAGATGCTCGAGATCGCCGAGGGCGGCGACTGCGATTGCGTGTGCGGCATCCGCCAGAAGCGGCAGGACTCCTGGCTCCGCAAGATCTCGTCGAAGATCGGCAACGGCACCCGCAACTGGCTCACCCACGAGAGCATCAAGGACGTGGGCTGCTCGATCCGCGTGATGCGCCGCGAGCACCTGTCGCGGATCAAGATGTTCCGCGGCATGCACCGCTTCCTGCCCACGCTGCTGCGCCTCGAGGGCGCCCGCATCAGGGAAATCCCCGTCCGCCACCACCCCCGCACCCGCGGCAAGGCCAAATACGGCGTCTGGAACCGCCTCTGGGCCGGCCTGCGCGACATCTTCGCCGTCCGATGGATGCAGTCGCGCCACGTGGGATACAGGATTCGGGCACAGAGCGAAGAGGGGAATGCAAAGTGAAAAATGCAAAGTGCAAAGGGCAAAATGAAGCCCCTCGCTCACGCGGCCCTTTCTTCCATTTTGCCCTTTGCATTTTCCATTTTGCACTTTTCACTGCCCCCTCCCCCGCCGCGGAGGACACCTCCGTGTGGACCATCTACGTCACGAACGACAATTGCCCCGACTACACCTGGGGCTTCACCGAGGAGCAGACCCGCAAGGCATTCGCCGACATCGTGAAGGGCCACCTCGACGAGATGACCCGCACCGACAACCAGCCGCCCGAGAGCCAGAACCGCTACAACGCCGCCGTGACCCAGGAGGCCCTCTGCTTCGTCGAGCACTATCCGCAGCGCAAGGACGAGCTGATCCGCCGCATCAAGGAGGGCCGCCTCTACGTCAGCCCCTACCTGTGCAACTCGCTCTGGGCCTTCCAGGGCGTCGAGGGCGCCATCCGCACCTTCTACCCCGCGCGACGGCTCGAGCGCGACTGGGGCATTCGCTGCCTTGATGTGGCCGAGCACATCGAGGAGCCGAGCCTGCCCTGGGGCGTCGCGCCCATCCTCGCCGGCTGCGGGATCCGCTGGCTCTCCAATCCCTACTACGGCTACGACTCGACCTTCCGCGGCCTGAAGAACCCGCCGCTCTTCCTCTGGGAAGGCCCCGACGGCAGCCAGGTGCGCGTGGTCATGGACCGCTTCGCCTCGAACAGCGCCAGCTACACCCAGGGGGCGAAGCTGCTCCGCGAGCCGAACGCCATCCCCGGCTGGGTCGCCCACTACGCGAAGCTGGGCGACGCCTTTTCTGTGTATGGGACGCGCGCCATCCTCGCCAGCGGCACCCACGGCGACATCAACCCCGGCAGCGGCGGCCAGGCCCGCGGATTCGCCGAGAAGATCATCGCGTACAACAAGCAAGGCGGCCAGCGCCCCAAACTCATCAACGCCACGCTCCCGCAATTCTGCCAGGCCGTGGACGCCGACCAGGCGAAGACGCCGTTCCTCCCGACCGTTCGCGGCTGTTTCGGCCACTCGTGGGACGTGTGGCCCGTCTGCCTCGCCAAGTATGTAGCCGACATGCGCGAGGGCGAACGCCAGTTCCTCGCCGCCGAGGCCCTCATCGCCATGGCCTCGCTCCGCGACCCCAGGCTCGCCGAGGCCACGCGTGCCGACCGCGAGCGCGCCGAATGGTGTCTCGCCATGCTCAGCGACCACGCCTGGAACGGCACCGGCGACGCCAACAAGCGCCACAACGCCGACCTCCGCCGAGCGTGGGCCCAGGAGTTCAACGCCCTCGCCCTCAAGCTCCGCCACCAAGCCTGGCAGGCCGCCGGCCTCGACGAGGCGAAGCCGAGCCTCACGCTCTTCAACCCCCTGACCGTGCCGCGAGCCGGCCTCATCCGCCTCGACCGCCAGGCCGGCGACGGCACCGGCCCCGACGTGAAGGCCCACCCTTGCCAGTTCGGCGAGGAGGATGGCCGCTCCGTCATGTACTTCATATCGCCCACGGTGCCGGGCCTTGGCATCGCCTCGCTTGAGATGAGAAACGTGCCCTCGGTCATTCGGTCCCCTCGCCTCCGCGCGACGGAGGGCGAGTTGGAAAGCCCCTTCTACCGCCTCGCAGTGGACCCGAAGACGGGCGGCATCGCCAGCGTCGTCCACAAGCCGACCGGCAAGGAACTCGTGGCGAAAGAGGCCCGCGCGCTCTGCCAGAGCGTCTATCACGACGGCCAGGAGCATCTGCTGAGCGACGTGAAGGTCGAATCGCTTGGCCGCGGCGCCGTGCTCGCCCGCCTCCGCATCTCGGGCAAGGCGGCCGGAATCGAGATCGCGAATCTCGTCACCCTCTACGATCAACTCGACCGCGTGGACTTCGATATTCGAGTAAAGAAGCCGACGACGACGAAGCAGGAACGCCTGTGCCAGTTCTTCCCGCTGCTCGGCGACGGGGCGGTGGTGCGAATCGAGACGACGGGCGCCGTGATTCGCCCCAAGCCGCAGCCCGAGGGCGACCTGTTGCCGGGGGCCGACACGCGGCGGTTCGCCGTCCAGGGCTTCCTCGACGCCTCGCTGCCCGGCGGCCCGGGCGTGACGATTGCCCCGCTCGACGCCTTCGTGCTCCGCACCGACCTCGGGCCGCTCGCGTTCGAGTGCCTGGGCAACGACCAGAATTACCGCGAGGTGGTGCAAGACCAGCACGGCGTCACCGAGTTCCGCTTCCGCTACTCCCTCCGCGCCCACAAAGGCCCTTACGACCAGGCCGAGGCGATGGCCTGGAGCCGCAGCGTCGCCACGCCGCTCCTGGTTGCGACGGGCCATGTAGGCGGGGCGTCCCTGCCCCGCGAGATTGGCATTGACCCCGCCCGCGCCATCGCCACGTGCCTGAAGCCAGCCGATGACCCAAGGGCCGGCGGCCTCATCCTGCGCCTGTGGGAGACCGCGGGCCGCGCCGAGCCGCTGGTCATCTCCGCCCGGGGCTTCTCAAAGGCCATCCACACCGACCTCCTCGAGCGCGACCAGGAAGAGCTGAAGTTCGCCGACGGCAAGCTGTCGGTGCCCATCCGCCCCCACGGCTTCGCCGCGGTACGCTTGATGCCGTAGCGTGTCCCGCCCCCAGGCGCCCTTGCGTTACCCCCAGACGATCGGCTATAAGGAATCCAGGAAGGCAGGAAAAGGCATGACCGGATCGGACGCTGCCAGGCCCGGCTTCTTCGCCCCAATCGCCCTCGTCTGGTTCCTTTCCTGGCTTCCTGCATTCCTTATTCACCCTTCTTAGGAGGCTCCGATGAAGCGCCAGTGGTTGTGGGTGGCTGTGTGGATGGCGATGGGCACGTGTCTACACGCCGCCGAAACGGTGCGGCTGAAGGCTACGGCCGACATCTGGCTGTCCGACTGCGGCGACGAACGAAACACCAGCGCGGGCAAGTGCGGCCAGTTCAAGCTCAAGAGCATCCAGGAAATGGCCGCCATCCGCTTCGACGCCGCGGTCGCCCGAGGCCGCGAGGTGCTCAAGGCCACGCTCTTCCTCCGACGAGCCGGCGCCGACATGCTCCGCTACATCCGCGTCTCGACGGTGAACCAGGACTGGGCCGAGGGCTCCAGCGCCCAGCCCTACGGCCCGGCGAACGGCGCGACGTATTGCCTCGCCGATGCCGCGACGAAGAAGCCCTGGGCCTGGCCAGGCTCGATGTTCTGCGACGTCATCATGTCCTCGGGCTACACCCTCGACACGTGGGCCGAACGCAAGGAGCTTGCCGACGGCTGGGTCAGCGTCGCCCTCACACCCGAGCTGGTCTACGCCCTCGCCTGCGGCGACACCGACGGCCTGGCTGTGATGGACGGCGGGAACCTGGCCTACCACAACAACATGATCCACAGCGCTCAATCCAAAGGCAGCGAGCCGTACATCGAGGTCGAGCTGGGCAAGGCGCTCACCGAGGCGCCCGCGACGCTTGCCGTCAAGGCCTGGCCCGCGCCCGAGAAGGCGCACCTGAACGCTGGCGCCCTCAAGCTCACCATCGCCGAGGCCAAGGGCGTCCTCTGCTGGCGAATCACACTCAACGGCAAGCCCGTCGAGCGCTGGCGCGTGAAGCACCCCGAGCCGAACGGCCCGACGACCATGTACCTCGAGGACCTGCCCCCGTCGGAGAAGTGCGAGATCGAGGTGGTCGCCGTCGCGCCGGGCGGCGCCGTGTCGCCGGCCGCGAAGCTCACCGTCATCGCCTCGCCCGCCCTCCCCGCCGCGCCCACGCTCGCCAAGCTCGAGGCACCCGTCAGCCCGCCCCTCGGCCCTCGCCCGAAGGCGCGGATGTACGCCTGGGCGGCCCCGCCACTCGTCAAGATCAGCCCCGAGAAGCCCGAAGCGATGTTCGGCGACATGGCCAGCCGCGACGCCAACGCCGTGTGGGATGGCAAGTGCGTCAAACTCTTCGGCGCGCGCGGCGAAACCGTCTCCTACCAGATCTGCATCGAGAGCGGCGCGGCCGAGCCGCTGGCCCACGTGCAGATCATCCCGCAGGAGCTGAAGAGCAGAGAAGGCAAAATAATCGGCGGCAAAATGATCGAGGTCTTCAAGAACTGGTACGCGAAGAATGGCAAGGGCCAGTGGCAGCCCGCCTACTGCGTGCCCCTGCCCACCGGCGCCCCCTTCAACATCCCGGATGTTGTGGGCGGGGCCTCCGCGCCCCGCGTGCCCAACCAGCAGAACCAGACCGTGACCGTGGACATCTTCATCCCGAAGGACGCCTCGCCCGGCGCCTACGCGGGCGGCGTGCTCGTCGAGGCCGATGGCGTCGAGCCGCCGATCAAGCTGCCCATCGAGCTGACGGTGTTCGACTTCATCCTGCCCGACCGCTTGAGCTTCGTGCCCGAGCTGAACGCCTATCGCATCCCGCCGAACGCCCACGACTTCTATCGCCTCGCCCACGAGCACCGCTGCGTGGCCAACCTCTGGGTCCATCGCCCCAGGCTCAAGGGCGCGGGCAAGGACATCCAGGTGGACTGGGACAGCTACGACCGCGCCGTCGGCCCGCTCGTCAGCGGCGAGGCATTCGAGAACTGCCGCCGCCCCGCCGCACCCGTCGAGGCCCTTTACCTGCCCTTCGACGATAGCTGGCCCACGCCCCTCTCGAAGAAGACCTACAACTACCCGGGCCACTGGCCCGGCCGCGGCGAGGACAAGAAGTTCATCAACGAGCACTACCTCAAAGCCCCCTACATCGGCGACGCACTCAGCCAGGACTACAAGGACGCCTTCCTCGCCGTCCAGCGCCAGTTCATCGAGCACTTCAAGGAACGGGGCTGGGACAAGACGGAGTTGCAGTGCTTCTACGGCGGCAAGAACACCCACCGCATTGACTGGGGCGTGAACATGTGGTGGACGACCGACGAGCCGTACCACTGGGACGATTGGCTGGCCCTCCAGTTCTTCTGCCAGCTTTGGACGAAGGGCCGCGGCGACGCGCCCCGCAGCCTCTGGGCCTCGCGCGGCGACATTTCGCGCCCGATGTGGCAGGGCCGCGTGATGGACGGCATTCTCGGCTGCGAGTACATCGGCGGCTTCAACGACGCCAACGCCTACCGCCGCTGCCGCATCCTCGCCGACGACACGGGCGTGGACATCCGCGCCTACGGCGGCGCCAACCGCGACACCGAGAGCAACACCGCCTCGGTCGTCATGCTCCTGAGCATGTGGGCCAACGGCGCCAACGCCCACCTCCCGTGGCAAACCCTCGGCAGCGAGGCCGCACTCGACACCAACGACAAGGGCGCGGGCGGCGGCAACGCCCTCCTCGTGCCCGGCAAGCGCTTCAACCAGCCCGCCGTCGCCGACATCCGGCTCAAAGCCTTCCGCGAGGGCCAGCAGCTCATCGAATACCTCGTCGAGCTGGGCCGCCGCTACGGCCTCAACCGCGAGCAGCTCAAGGCCATGGTCCACGCCGCCGCCGCCATCCAGACCAGCCGCGTCGCCGGGGCCGGCGCCGACAACGCCGACGCCCTGGTCTTCAGCGGCCTCAAGGCCTGGCAGATCGCCGGCCTGCGCCGCGCTGTCGCCGAGTTGATCGTCAAGAAGCGGTAGGGCGTGCATACCTGCACGCGGAATCCGCCGGGTGGAGGGCGCCTGGGTGAAGGACGACCCGCGAGACGACCAGACCCTCGTCGAGGCCATCAACCGCGGCGACCCCGCGGCCTTCGAGGCGCTCTACTATCGCTACCGCGACTGGGTCGTCCGCCTCGCCCGCCGCTTCACGGGCAACGACGCCGACGCCCTCGACGTGCTTCAGGAAGCCTTCGCCTACCTCCTCGGCAAGTTCCCCGGCTTCCGCCTCACCGCCCGAATGACCACCTTCCTCTATCCCGTGGTCAAGCACCTTTCGCTGGGCCTCCTCCGCTCCGATAGGACTCATAGGTCCCATTCGGCCGAAGCACAGGCCCTCGCCGAAGTCCCGGCGCCGCCCACTGAAGATCCCTCGGCCTCCCGCTCCGAGCTTGCCGCCGTGATGGCCGCCCTGCCCGAGTCCCACCGCGAGGTCGTGCTCATGCGCTTCGTGGACGGCTTGACCCTCGCCGAGATCGCCGACGCCCTCACCATCCCCATCGGCACCGTTAAGTCCAGGCTGCACAATGCCTTAGAGACGCTGCGCCACGACGAGCGCACCCGCCGATACTTCGCGGATGGGTGACCGCGGCCCCCATGCCATCTGTGGCGGCAGGGAATCGCCACAGATGGCCAGAGGGGCGAGGATTGGCGATTCTCGCTATTCCAGCCCATCTCTCCCATCTGTGGAGGTCGCGCCGCCGCGCAGTGCCACAGATGGGCGCTGGCTGCCCCATAGTCGCTCTTCTCGGGGAGGCCATGTTTCCCGTGAACCTTTCGGCCCCCTCGCGCGCTCAAGGGGGTGGAGGAACGAAAATGGCAGAGCCGCTCGACCACACGCCCGACGAATCGCAACTGCAAGCCCCCAAGGCACTTAGAGGCGACCTCGCCGCCCTGTTCGGGGCCGAGGCGTCCGTGCCCCCGGCCGTGGATGCAGCGGTCCTCGCCTCGGCGCGGCGACATCTCGCCCCGCGCGGGAGGGCGAGGACCGCCATCCGCTGGGCGGGCGTCGCCGCGGCCGCCGCGGCGGCTATCCTCTTGGTAGTTATACACTTAGGCCCTGCGCGCGAGGCGCCGGCCCGGGTGGCCGCGAAGCCCGCCGCAGCGAAAGCCGTAACTCCTGACAGATCAGACATTAACGGCGATGGACGGGTGGACATTCTCGACGCCTTCCTCCTGGCGAAGCGCCTCGATACCCGCCGCGCGCTCGACGCGGCCTGGGACATCACGGGCGACGGCCTGGTTGACCGCCGCGACGTGGATGCCCTCGCCGCCGCCGTCGTGAGGCTGCGCCCGCCGCCGCCCCGCGACAAAGGCGCCTTCTTGAGCCCTGGCGGAGCGCACAAGAAGGTCGGTCTCCTGAGCCCCGACGGGGCGTACTATGACAGCCCAGGGCAACGCCCTGGGAACCACGGCACACCCCCCGTTCAGCCCTGTAAGGGCGTACTACCGCGTAATGGTGGGGGGGCGCACGCAGCCGCAGGGCCTAGTACGCCCCTTCAGGGCTGTATCGTCCTCGGTCCTCGTCTTCCCAGGGCGTTGCCCTGGGCTATCATAGCCCGCTCCTTCGGAGCTTCGGAAATGGTCACGGAGTCCCAGCGCTCACGCCCCAACCTTGCACGCCTTGATGGGGGAACCGTCCAATGAAGCCGGTTCTTCGTATCTTCCTCTCACTCTCGCTCTTCGGTACCTTGCTCGCCGCCCAGGTCGCCGGCGAGGACGAGGGGGCGAATGAGGCCGTCCGCTTCGCGGCGGTCGAGGTGTTCATTGACTCGGGCGAGCAGGCGCTCGCGGCCTGGCAGTTCGAGCTGGCCGCCGAGCGGGGCGACGTGAAGATCGTCGGCATCGAGGGCGGCGAGCACCCCGCCTTCAAGTCCCCGCCCTACTACGACCCCGCGGCGATGCAGCACGACCGCGTCGTCGTCGCCGCCTTCAACACAGGCACCGAGCTGCCGAAGGGCAGGACCCGCATCGCCCGCATCCACGTCCAGATCGCGGGCGACGTGCAGCCCGAATACGCCATCCGCCTCGAAACCGCCGGCGGCCCCGACGGCCGCCGCATCCAGGCAACCGTCAGTCTTGGAAAGGGGGAAGAGAAATGAGACCCAATCGTCACCGCAGGCCGCAGAGAAAGCAACAGGACGGCAGGGCACTCGTGGTGCTGCTCTGTGTCGCTGCCGGACTCCTGTTGCTGGCCGTCCTTTTCCTGCCCGTGCTTCAGTCAGAGTCGGCCTGCGCCAGGCGGGCCACGAGGCCGGGGGCCTTGCCCCCAAAGTGTTCCACAGCCACCAAGTGCTCGACTGGTGTTTCGGCGGGGGATTCAGGCGTCTTCAACCAGCCGGGGCCGGTACGGCCCGAGCCGACCGAGCTTGCGCCCGGGGAAGACTACACGATCGAGTACAGGAACGGGCGCCGTGTGGTTGTGCATGTTCCAGACCGACGGAACAACGGCTGGCGCAGTGGTCGCGGCGACGCCCGCCCCCTCGGCCGGCCGATGGCGGGGGAGGAGTTGTGGGTGATCGTGCCGTCGAAGGCGGAGACGCCGCCCGTCGGGCCACAATACGATACGCCGGGGACCGGCTCGATGCTGGCGAAGCTGCCGACCGAGGAGAAAGAGGTGCCGGTGCCGCTGAAGCACACGGATGTGAAGGCGGCGATCAGCGGCTATATCGCCACGGTCGAGGTGACGCAGCAGTTCCACAACCCCTACAGCGTGAAGATCGAGGCGGTCTACGTCTTCCCTCTGCCGCAGAACTCGGCGGTGAACGAGTTCGTGATGACGGTCGGCGAGCGGCGGATTCGGGGCATCATCCGCGAGCGGCAGGAGGCCGAACGCATCTACTACGCGGCGCGGCAGCAGGGCTACGTGGCCTCGCTGATGACCCAGGAACGCCCCAACATCTTCACCCAGCGCGTGGCCAACATCGAGCCGGGGAAGCAGATTGACGTGAACGTCCTCTACTTCAACACCCTGGCCTATGTGGACGGCTGGTACGAGTTCCGCTTCCCGATGGTGGTCGGCCCGCGCTTCAACCCGCCCGGCAGCACGGAGGGGGTCGGGGCGGTCGCCCGCGGCGGCCACGGCATCTCGGGCCAGAAGACCGAGGTGCAATACCTGAAGCCCGGCGAACGGAGCGGGCACGACATCGCCCTCGCGGTGGACATTGATGCGGGAGTTGGCATCGAGGAACTGAGGAGCGTCAACCACGTCATCGCCAAGAGCCAGCCCGCGGCCGAGAAGGCGAGCGTGAAGCTCAGCCAGCTCGACAGCCTGCCGAACAAGGATTTTGTACTACGCTACCGTGTTGCAGGGAAGACTCTCAAATCAGCAGTCATGGCCCATCGGGACAAGCGCGGCGGCTTCTTCACCCTCATGCTCTATCCGCCCGCCGACCTGGCGAATGCCCAGCGGGCGCCGATGGAGATGATCTTCGTGCTCGACTGCTCGGGCTCGATGAACGGCAAGCCCATCGCGCAGGCCAAGAAGGCGGTCGAGCGGGCGCTGCGGAGCCTGCGGCCCGACGACACGTTCCAGCTCATCCGCTTCTCGAACAGCGCGTCGAAACTGGGCCGCGAGCCGCTCGAGGCCACGCCCGAGAACATCCGCGCCGCGCTCAACTATCTGGCGACCCTCGAGGGCGAGGGCGGCACGATGATGATCGAGGGCATTCGCGCCGCGCTCCACTACAGCCACGAGGCGCGGCGGCTGCGCTTCGTCGCGTTCCTCACCGACGGCTTCATCGGCAACGAGGCGGAGATACTCGCCGAGGTGCAGAAGAGCATCGGCCACAGCCGCATCTTCAGCTTCGGCGTCGGCTCCAGCCCCAACGGCTACCTGCTCGACGGCCTGGCCCGCATCGGCAAGGGCGCCGCCGCCTACCTCGCCCTCAACGACGACGCAGGCGAGGTGATGGACTACTTCTTCGGGCGCGTGAGCCATCCCGGGCTGACGGACATCGAGATGGACTGGGGCGGGATGCAGGTGGCGGACGTGTATCCGAAGCGGGTTCCCGACCTCTTCGTCGGGCGGCCGGTGATCCTGACGGGGCGGTTCACGGGCGGTGAGGCGCGGACGACCGTGCGGGTCCGCGGCAGGGTCGCGGGCGAGACGCGCGAGGTGGCCATTCCCGTGAGCCTCGACGCCGCCGAGCACAAGGGCATCCCCTTCGTGTGGGCGCGGACGCGGATCGAGGAGCTGTCGGACCTGGCGCTCGACGGGACCGACAAGGAGGCGCCCGAGCAGATCAAGCGGCTGGCCCTCGACTTCAGCCTGATGAGCGCCTACACCGCCTTCGTCGCCGTGGATTCCCTCACCAAGACCGCCGGCGACCACGGCATCAGCGTGGCGGTGCCCGTGCCCGTGCCCGACGGCGTGCGGTACGACACGACGGTGCAGGAAAGGTAAGGACCGCAACCGATGTTCCACCCTGCTGCTCTCAAGGTCGTCTTGTCATCGCTCGGCTGCCTGGTGGCGGCGGGCTATGCGGTGAACACGGCGATGGCGCCGATGGCGGTCGGCCCGGCCGCGTTGCCGGCCGCCGACGGCCGGCAGTATACCGATGGCGAGGTGCGCCTGGGCTTCTCGCGCCGCGCCCAGCTCGCCTTCC
Organism: Planctomycetota bacterium; assembly: GCA_035527715.1. Taxonomy (GTDB): domain Bacteria; phylum Planctomycetota; class PUPC01; order DSUN01; family DSUN01; genus DSUN01. The sequence continues at coordinate 44,415 of DATKZY010000021.1, forward strand.
CTGCCAAGCTGGCGGTCTACGAGCAGACCTTGCCCAACAACGGTTACGGGATCCGCGACAACGAGTCGATCGAGGAGATCGTCAAGTTGCTCGGGGCGGAGAGCAAGCTCTACCAGACGGTGGTCCTGGCGCCGCCGATCGTGCAGGGCGACGCGAATCTGCTCGAGCTGCGCCGCGCGGCCGCCGCGCACCGGGCCGACCTCACGCTCCTGGTCCGCAGCGAGTTCCGCATCCGCACCTGGCCGAGCGTGCTGTCGGTCCTCGACCTCACCATTCTCGGCGCCTACCTGCTCCCTACGTGGGGCGCCGAGGTAGAATCCCGCGTCACCGCCCATCTCGTGGACACCCGCAACGGCCTCATCTACCATTCGGCGATTCGGCAGGAGCGGTGGGAGGGCTCCGTGTCGTTCGCCCGACGGGGCAGCGCGGTGGACCGGCATCGCCGCGAGCTGGCCCTCCAGAACCTCACCGAGGCCATCGAGGACGTCCAGGCGAGCCTCGTGCACGCCGAGCGGCTGGCGAAGGAGCCCGTCGCCGACCCGCCGGTGTTCGACACCTGGAGCGCCGCCCCGAGGCGGCCCGAGCCGTCGGCGCCCCCCCAGGCCCCGCCGGCCCGCGGCGCATCCCCCGACGGCGTGCGCTACGACACGGCCGGGCAGGAGCGGTGAGGGCCAATTGCCGATTCCAGAGAGATGGGACCGATGGGACCTATGGGACGACCTGGTTGGTCCGATAGGTCCCATGGGTCCCATAGGTCCCATTGATCTTCCCCCACCCAAGCCGTATCCTGTTGGCATGCGTGGCGTTTCCGTGCCCTCACCATGAAAGGAGCCTGCGATGAGGCGGCTTGCGAGCTGGGCGTTGGTGGTCGGGTGCGTGTTGGCCCTCAGCGGCTGCATGATGACGCCGATGGGCTTTGCCTCGGCCGAGAGGATGGCCGCGCCGGGCTCAGATGGCGAGCCGGTCCACGCCGCCACGGTCGAGCACCCGAAGCTCGACCCCGAGCGCAGCCAGCGGCTCGTGGTCTACAATGCGGTGGTGCGCCTGGTGGTCGAGCGGCTCACCGATTCGCTCCAGCAGATCAAGACGATGGCCGAGGGGATGGGCGGCTACATGCAGGAGATGAGCGGCACGTCGATCACCGTCAAGGTGCCGGCGAACAAGTTCCACGAGGCCGTGGCGGCGGTGGAGAAGCTCGGCGAGGTCGTCGCCAAGGAAATCAAGGGCACCGACGTGACCGAGCAGGTGCGCGACCTGCGCATCCGCCTCCAGAACGACGAAGCGCTCCGCCAGCGCCTGCTGAAGCTCCTCGAGAAGAGCGACAAGGTCGAGGACACGCTGAAGGTGGAGAGGGAGCTGACCCGCGTGACCGAATCCATCGAGCTGATCAAGGGCAAGCTCCAGTACGTCGAGAGCCAGGTGGCCTTCTCGACGCTCACGGTGCACGTGAACTCGCCGCTGCCGCAGCGGCAGCTCGAGACGGAGATTCCCTTCGCCTGGGTGCGCGAGCTGGGTAGCGACCTCACGCGCGGCACGGCGGGCCGCACGTCGCGCGGGCTCGGCCCGTTGCGCGGCATCAAGCTCCGCCTGCCCGATGCGTACATCAAGTATTACGAGGACGCCGACGAGACGCGGGCGATGTCGGCCGACGAGGTGCTGGTGCGGCTGCGGCGGCACGAGAACTACAAGGGCGGCGACCTGGAGTTCTGGGCGACGCTGGTGCGCCGGGCGCTCGTGGCGCAGCGGGCCTTCGCCCTCAAGGAGCCGAGCGACCTGCGGCTCCGCACGGGCGTGGCCGCGCGCGTGCTCGCGGGCAGTAAGGAGATCGGCGGGAAGCCCTACGGCTACCTCATCGCCGTCATCGCGCGCAAGGGCCACGTCTACACGTTCGAGGCGTGGGGGCCGCAGGAGAAGTTCGCGGCGCACCGCGCGAAGCTCGAGGCGGCGATTTGCTCGATCCGCGTGGGGCCGCTGCTGCGGCTACTGCTGACCCTGCTTTGACGCCGAGAGCTTGTAAGCAGCGCCGAGCTTCCAGTCGCGGCGCAGCTCGGCCCGGCGTTTCTCCCAGGCCTCCGAGCCCTCGCCGATGCGGTCCGCGATCGGCACGTCGCGGATGTGCATCGTCTTGCCGCCGCCCACGGCGTCGGCGATGCGGGCGAACTCGGCGTCCAGCTCCACGTTCGTGGCCGAGAGGACGATGGCCGTGACTGTGCGCTCGCCGAGGTCCCACTTCACCCGGGCGCGGGTGTGGCCGTCCACGATGAACGACGTGCCGAGCCTGCCCCTGTAGACCATGATGGGCTCGTCGGCGCGGAAGCCTTCCTCGCGGACGAGCCTGTACTTGACCAGCTCGATCTCCGACTGCGTGGCCACCAGCTCGTCGAGGTGCAGCTCGCACTCGTGGTGGCGGAACTCGGCGCCGAACTTCCGTTGCGCGTAGTCCACCCACACGCGCACGGCGGGCTCGGCGTGCTCCCAGTCCTTCTGCTCGCGGGGGATGCGGACGCTCGGTGTGCCCTTCTCCATGACGCCTCCTGGCGACAGCCCTCCGGGACAGCATACCCCGCTCTCGGGGCGGCCGCAAGCGGCGCGTGGCGCTTGCGGGCCGCGCGCCGGCGGCTAGAATGGTCTCGGGGGGAACGTGGGTGAAGGAGGATGGGAATGCTCAGATGGCCGTCTTGCGTGTTGTCGGTGGCGCTTGCGTTGGCGGGCTGCGTGCGGCCGATGCCGCGGGGCATGGTGGACCCCCACGTGCTGCAATTCCGCGCCGTGGCCGACGAGGCGGGGGAGGGCACAGAAACGATGGTCGTCCGCGAGGGAGGCAATAAGGAGGTGCTGCACCTGCGGAAGGAGGCCCTGCTCACCGCGGCCGACGTGCGCTCGGCCCGGGCAGGGACCCAGCCCCAACTGGGTGAGGCGACGGTGTATCTGACCTTCACGGAGGAGGGGCGACGGAAGTTCTTCGAAGCAACGAAGGTGAGCGTCGGTCGCCGGCTGGCGATTGTCGTGGAGGGGCGCCTGCTCTCCGCGCCGACCGTTCAGCACCCCATCCAGGGCGATGCGGTCATCACGGGAGACTTCACGCGCGACGAGGCGCGGGCGCTGGCCGCCAAGATCAACGCCGCGAGGAAGGGGCGCTGAGGCCTCCCGCCGTCATCCTTGGCCGCCCTTCCGCACGGCAATCGAGATGGGAATGAGGAAGCCGAGGACGACGAGGAGCAGCGAGCAGGCGATGGCGGCCAACAGGCCGATGACGAGCTGGCCCTCCGTGAGCTGAAGCCTGCAGAGCTTCAGCACCGCGATCACAAAGAGGGCGACCGCGGCCACGAAGCAGACGAGCTGCCCCAGCCGCGCGTCAAAGAAGTCCGTCGTCACACGGGCCTTGGCCAGGCGAGCGATCGGCCCCATCCCAGTTCTCCTCGATCGAGGGCGCGTCGGACCTCCACCATCATCCAGGATACCACGGGGAGAGGGGAAGTCAAGGCGCGCGCGAAGGCGTGCGGGGCAACTTCGAACCGGATGTGTAGGCTGGCCGTGTCGGCGGCTTGACATGCACAGCAGGCGCAACCACCGCCGCAGAACGGCCCTCAACCGCAGGGATGGTGCCGCGAGCATGATTGCACACTTGTACAAGTCTGCAACTATCTCCAGAGGGCACACCACGGCCTCTCATAGGGCCGCTCGCGCCTGGCTGGCCGTGCGCGGCCCTGTGGCTACGCCTCGATGGCGGCCCCGCCTTGACTCCACCGATGCCCTGTGGTAATGCTACTCCTGCGTTGTTGGCAACAACACCCTCGTTCAGGAGGAATGCTCGTGGACGCGCTGCCTCGACTGGGCCTGGGGCTGGGGAGCCTGCCGCTGCTGTCGGATGCCGAGACCCGCTCGATCTCGGCGGAGAACCCGAACGGCGAGAAGGCCGGCGGGGCCAGGGAGAAGCCCGACGAGAAGAGCGCCGCCTCGATGCTCGGACAGGGCTGGAAGGTCCGCCCCTGCATCACCCTCGGGCCCGGCCAGACCGTGACCCTCGCCGACATCAAAGGCCCAGGAATCATCCAGCACATCTGGATCACCGTGCGCGAGACGGCCTATCGCGACTGCCTGCTGCGGGTCTACTGGGACGGCGAGGAGACGCCCTCGGTCGAGGTGCCGCTGGGCGACTTCTTCTGCAACGGCCACGCGCTCCGCTACAACGTCGTCTCCCTGCCCATCTGCGTGAACCCCTCGGGCGGCTTCAACTGCTACTTCCCCATGCCCTTCCGCAAGCGGGCGCGCGTGACCATCGAGAACCAGCGCTCCGAGGCCATCGGCGGCTTCTTCTACCAGATCACCTACGCCCTCCAGCCCGTGCCCGACGAAGCGGCCTGCCTCCACGCCCAGTGGCGCCGCTCCGACACCACCCGCCAATACCCCGAACACGTCCTCCTCGACGGCGTGAAGGGCAAGGGCCACTACGTCGGCACCTTCATGGCCTGGACCCAGCTCTCCAACGGCTGGTGGGGCGAGGGCGAGATCAAGTTCTTCATGGACGGCGACAAGGAGTATCCGACGATCTGCGGCACGGGCACCGAGGACTATTTCTGCGGCGCCTGGGGCTTCGGCGGGCAGACCTATTCGACCCCGTTCCTCGGCTATCCCCTCTACAGCAAGCCCGAGGGCCAGGTGCCGCGGCACGGACTCTACCGCTGGCACATCCTCGACCCGATTCGCTTCAAGAGCGACCTGAAGGTCACGATGCAGGCGCTCGGCTGGTGGCCGAACCACAAGTTCCAGCCGCTCACCGACGACATTGCGTCGGTGGCCTACTGGTATCAGGCCGAGCCGCACGCGGCCTTCCCCGCGATGCCGCCCGTCCACGAGCGCTACTCGCGCTGAGGCGGAGAGAAGAGGGGATTCACCACAGAGGACACAGAGGAAGACACCGAGAAGAGGCATCTTGGGTCGCGGCCGGGAAGGTCCCTGCCGCGCAAGGCGCCCACCCATGCGCGACGGGGGGTGAGCGCCGGGGGGGGCGGGGGGCAAGCCGTCCAAGATGATCAAGATGATCACGCGCGCGCAATGGGGGGTGATCACCTTGACGGGGCAGGGGCGGCAGCCGGTCCATAGCCATAAGACGTTGAGCACCAATCACATGTGGTGCCCATCCGCCTCATGGCCCGCGCCTCCGGCCCTGTTCGAGATGATCAGCCCTCCCTGCTCGGCGTCCTCTGTGGCTGATCCTGGTCCGGGGGGCGCGCCTGGTCGAGGGCCATCAGCACGCGCAGGCCCGCGGCGTCGCCGGGCTTCGACGGGCACGCCGAGGGCCTGGGCCGTCTCCTCCTGCCGCCGCTTCGCCTCCGCCGCGTCGAAGGGCCATTCGGTGTTGACCTTCCAGGTCTCGGCCTTCACTTTGGGGGCAGGCTCGGGCGCGGGGGCGGGACCGGCGAAAGCAATGGGCATGGAAACGCGGAAGCCAAACGGGAAGTAGTTGCCGTGGCCTTCGGGGAAGTAGAGCCGGTATGTGGATCGGCAAACGCCAGCAGCGTACTCCCATGAGCCACCTCGGAGAACACGCTCTCCTTCTCCAGTCACACTGATTGGGTCGCTCTGGAATCCCTCAGCGTAACGTCCACTCCCATCCTGGCACCACTCCGACACGTTGCCGTGTAGGTCATACAAGCCCCAGGGATTCGGCTTCCTGCCGCCCACGGGGTGAGTGCTCCTGCCTGCATTGTCGTGCCACCAGGCGTACTGGCTCAACTCCTCCTTCGCGTTGCCGAAGTGGAACTGTGTTGCGGACCCTGCCCGACAGGCATACTCCCACTGGGCCTCGGTCGGCAAGCTGGAACCTTTCCTGGGGTCCGACTTGTTCAGCCGAGAGAGGAAGCTCTGGCAATCGTGCCAGTTCACCTGCTCCACCGGGTTCGCCGCAGCCTGGAATTTGCTTGGATTGCGGGGCATCATAGCCTGCCATTGCTCTTGCGTCACCTCATACTTGCCGAGCCAGAAAGGCCTCGTGATTCTCACGCGATGTTGGGACAGTTCACGTTCGTACTCCTGCAGTTTCCCCCCATAGAGCTTGGCAAGCTCCTCTGCTGACGGCTTCTCGGGGCTGCCCATGAGGAACTCGCCTGCGGGGATGAGGACCAGGGTCATCTTCACCCCGTTGCCGAGATCAAGGTCCTGCTCGACGGGCACGCCGAGGGCCTTGGCCGTCTCCTCCTGCCGCCGCTTCGCCTCCTTCTCGTCGAACGGCCATTCGGTATAGACCTTCCACGCCCCGGCCTTCGGCTCGGCTGCGGGCTCGGCAGGGCCGGGACGGGGAAGTTCGATGGACATAGCGATGCGGAACCCGATATAAGGCGTCCAGAGGCTCTGTTTGCCAGGCCCTCTGTATGCAGAGCGACAATGTCCGCCTTGATCACGACATGAGCCACCGCGCACAACCCTGATGTCTCCCTCGACTGCCCCCGTCGGGTCAGTTGCCGCCTTCGTGCTGTACTCGGCATACCCGTCCTGGCACCACTCCGCGACATTGCCGTGCATGTCGTGGAATCCCCAGGCATTGGCCTCGGCAAGACCTACCTGCTGATGTCTTGAGTCTGCCACCCCTTTGAGCCAAGCATATCGCCCAAGCAAGTGGGCTCCGTCGCCAAAGCAGAATTCTGTATCACTTCCCGCACGACAGGCATACTCCCATTCCGCTTCCGTCGGCAGGCGGAACCCCTTGCGCGTGGACCTGGCGTTCAGTTTCCCAAGGAACCCCTGACAGCCATTCCAGGTGACTTCCTCAACGGGTTCTCTGGGGGCTTGGTGTTTGCTTGGATTGTCCCCTGCCACGGCCTGCCACTGCTCTTGAGTCAACTCATGCTTCCCGAGCCAGAATGGCTTGGTGATTCTCACCCGATGTTGGGGGCGCTCACGTTCGTACTCTTCCGCCTTCCCACCGTAGAGCTTCACAAGCTCCTCGGGCGACGGCTTCTCGGGGCTGCCCATGAGGAATTCGCCCGCGGGGATGAGCACCATCGTCATCTTCACCCCGTTGCCCAAGTCCACGTCCTGCTCGACGGGCACGCCGAGGGCCTTGGCGGTCTCCTCCTGGCGCCGCTTGGCCTCCGCCGCGTCGAAGGGCCACTCGGTGTAGACGTTCCACGCCCCAGCCTTCGGCGCGGGTGGCGGCAGAGGCGCCTGCGCGCCCGACTGGGGTTGGGGAGCAGCGGGAATCGTCGTGGCGACCACGCACACCCGACACCCGTAGTTGTCGTGCTGCCCGGTCGCCGGGCCGCGCATGCCGCGGCGGGCCGAGCGACAGTTCCACGGAGCGCCCATCCAGGGACCGCCCCGCGCGACCCGGACGTCGCCAGCACCTGGGCCTTTGGGGTCCACCTGGGCTGCTGTGTCATACGGCGCAAACCAGTCCTCGCACCACTCCCACACGTTGCCGAGCATGTCGTGCAGGCCCCAGGCGTTGGGCCTGGCCTCGCCCACGGGGTGCGTCGAGCCGCCCGAGTTGCCACTGAACCATGCGTGTTGTGGCAGGGCGGCCTGGCTGTCGCCGAAGTAGAACTCCGTGGGGGCCCCCGCGCGGCAGGCGTACTCCCATTCCGCCTCGGTCGGCAGCCGACACGGCTTCCTCAACTCCGCGCTGAACTTCTGGAGAAAGCCCTGGCAGTCGTTCCAGTTCACCCGTTCCACCGGATTCTGGGACTTGGGCTTGAACCGGCTGGGATTGTCGCCCATGACCGCCTCCCACTGCGCCTGGGTGACCTCGGTCTTGCCGAGCCAGAAAGGCTTGCTGATCTTCACCCGACGCTGAGGAAACTCCCGCTGCATCTCGTCCACCAGGCCGCCGACGAAGGTTTTCTGCAGTTGCTCGGGGCTTGTGGTCGGCGGGCTGCCCATGAGGAATTCGCCGGCGGGGATGAGGACGAAGGTCATTTTCACGCCGTTGCCGATGTCAATGTCCTGCTCGACGGGCACGCCGAGGGCCTTGGCCGTCTCCTCCTGGCGGCGCTTGGCCTCCGCCGCGTCGAAGGGCCACTGGGTGTAGACGGTCCACTGGGCGGAAGAGGGGGGCGGTTTTCGGTTATCGGTTGTCGGTTGTCGGGGTGTAGAGGGAGGGGCCACAGCCGAGGCCTGCCCTGAGCCTTGCCGAAGGGGCGGCTGTGCTACACGGGGACCCCGAAGGACGAGGACGACGACGAGGACGAGGACGATTGCAGAGCCGGCGATGAGGGCAAGGCGGACGCGGGGCAGGGGCGCCCCGCCTACAGGCCGGCGGCGGGCGGGCCGCAGCGGCTTGTCCTGCGGCGGCAGAGTCCGAGTGGGGGTCGAGGGCGAGACGGGTTCGCGGCGTGGGGACACGCCGCCCACAGCCGGGGAGACGCGGGGCACAGAGGCCCCGCCCACAACGCGGCGGCGGGGGGAGGCGCCGCCCACCTTGATGCGGTCGAGGGCGTCGAGGAGCTCGGCGGCGGTCTGGAAGCGCTCGGCAGGGTCCTTGCGGAGGAGGCGTCGGACGATGCTGCACAGGGCGGCCGGGGCGTCGGGCGCGGCCTCGCCCAGGGGCTGGACCTCGGCGCGGTAGTGCTTGAGGATCAGTTCGGCGGCGGTGGCGCCCTCGAAGGGGGGCCGCCCCGCGAGGAGGTGGTAGAAGGTTGCGCCGAGGGAGTAGAGGTCGCTCCGCGCGTCGGACGGCTTGGCCTCGGCAATCTCGGGCGGCATGTAGAGGGGCGTGCCGAGCGACGCGCCGGTGGCTGTCACGCTCACGTCCAGCCCCGCGCGTTTGGCGAGGCCGAAGTCGGCCACCTTCACCAGCCCGTCGCTCGTCAGAAGCAGGTTCGCGGGCTTGATGTCGCGGTGGACGATTCCCGCGGCGTGCGCCTTGGCGAGGGCGGAGGCGACCTGCTTCAGATAGGCCAGCGCCAGGTCAGGGGCCAGCCGGCCCACGCGCTTGAGGACCTGGGACAGGCTCTCGCCGTCCACAAGCTCCATGGCGATGAAGTGGTGGCCCTTGTCCTGGCCGACGACGATGACCTGGACGATGTTGGGGTGGTTGAGGGCAGCGGCGGCGCGTGCCTCGCGGCTGAAGCGCTCGAGGAAGCTCGCGTCGGCGGCGTATTCCTGGGGCAGGACCTTGATGGCGACGAGGCGGTCGAGCGATGCCTGGCGTGCCTTGTAGACGGCGCCCATGCCGCCGCGGCCGAGGAGCGCGACGATCTCGAAGTCGCCGAGCGACTGGCCGAGGAGGGGATCGAGATTGTCGGGCGGCTGGGACAAGGAGAAGACCCACCACGGAGGCACGGAGAGCACGGAGAAGAAGCGGACGGGAGCAATGGTAATCCGGGCGGGGGGAGGAGTCAAGCCTTGCACGACGGCGGGCGATGCGCGATGATAGCGGTCGTGTACGAGAAGACAAAGCTTGCCCCGCCCCCACCGAGCTTGCCTCGGTGGAGCGAGGATTGGCGACTACCGCGGCGGCATCCCCCCATCCCTCTCCCTTGCAGGGAGAGGGCAGGGTGAGGGTGGGGCTTTGGGATTGGGACAGGCGCTCGACCCTCCCCCTGCCCCCTCCCTGAGAGGGAGGGGGGTCGGTTGGTGGCGTGGCTCTTAGTGGCCAATCCCTCGCCCCACCGACACGAGGTCGGTGGGGGCGTGGAACCTATTCTGGAGGATCGCAATGGCAGAGCACATCACGGGCCTGGTGGCGGCGCCGTTCACGGCGTTTCATTCGGACGGGAGCCTGCATCTCGACAAGATCGAGTACCAGGCGGAGTCGCTCTTCCTCAGCGGGGTGAGCGGGGCGTTCGTGTGCGGGACGACGGGGGAGAGCCTGTCGCTGACGGTGGCGGAGCGGATGGCGGTGGCGGAGCGGTGGAAGGCGGTGGCCACCGAGGGGCTGGCCGTGATCGTCCACGTGGGGCACCCGTGCCTGGAGGACTCGCGGGCCCTGGCCGCGCACGCGCAGAAGCTCGGGGCGCGAGCCATCGGGGCGATGGCGCCCTGCTTCTTCCGGCCAGCCAACGTGGATGACTTGGTGGCGTGGTGCGCGGAGGTGGCGGCGGCCGCGCCCGAGCTGCCGTTCTACTACTACCACATCCCCTCGATGACGGGGGTGAACTTCCCCGTGGCCGATTTCCTGGAGCGGGGGGCCGACCGCATCCCGACGCTTGCGGGCGCGAAGTTCACCTACGAGAACCTGATGGACTACCATCGCTGCCTGACGCTGCGCGGCGGGCGGTTCGATATGCTGTTCGGCCGCGACGAGATTCTGCTCTCGGCCCTGGTGCTGGGCGCGAAGGGTGCCGTGGGCACGACCTACAACTTCGCCGCCCCGCTCTACCGGCGCGTCGTCGCGGCGCACGAGCGGGGCGACCTGGCGGCCGCCCAGGCCGAGCAGCATCGCGCGGCCGAGATGATCGCGGCCCTCGTGCGCCACGGCGGCCTGCCGGCGTTCAAGGCCGTGATGAAGATGATTCGGGTGGACTGCGGCCCGGTGCGCCCGCCGCTGCGCGAGCTCACGCTCGAGGAGCGCCACCACCTGCACCAGGACCTGGAGCGCATGGGCTTCTTCGACTACTGCTCGCGCTGCCAGCCGTAGCATGGGCCGCCTCGCGCCGAGCTCAGGTTCCCGTCGGGTCGCAGGACGCGCTCACGGTGCCCCGCCGGTGACGGTGCGGATCTGGGCGATCATGGCGTCGGCGGCGGCGGCGACGGCCTCGCGCCAGCGGGCCTCGCCGAACTGGCGGTCGTAGGGGGAGACGGCGTGGGCGAAGATGACGCTGCGCGACGCGCTGACGAGGGCGCCGCGCCCGCGGGCGTCGAAGGCCCGCGCCACCTCGGCCGGGCCGGCCCCCTGGGCGCCGAAGCCGGGCACCAGGAACCAGGCCTGCGGCATCAGGCGCCGCAGCTTCTCGGCATCGATGGGCTGGGTGCCGGCGACGACGGCCCCGACGCAGCTGTAGCCGCAGCGGCCCACCTGCGCCTTGCCCCACTCGTGGACGAGTGCGCCCATGCGCATGAAGAACGGCACGCCCTTGCACGAGAGGTTCTGGATCCGGTCGGCGCTGGGGTTGGTGGTGCGGACGAGGACGAAGAGCCCGCGGTCGCGCCGCGCAGCGTGGCGGATGAAGGGCTCGACGCCGTCGAGGCCGAAGTAGGGGTTCACCGTGCAGGCGTCGGCGCCCAGGTCGAAGAGCTCCTCGCCCAGCACCGAGGCGCCGCCCAGGTGGCCCTCCGCATAGGCGTCCGCCGTCGAGCCGATGTCGCACCGCTTGATGTCCGCGATGACGATCAGCCCGGCGCGCTTCGCGCGACCCACGGTGTCCACGTAGGCCTGGTAGCCCAACGGCCCGAAGCGCTCGAAGAAGGCGGCCTGGACCTTCACGACGGGCACCTTGGGCGCCACGATGTCAATCACCTCGCCGCAGAAGACCCGCAGGGCCTCGGCGGCGACCTCGCAGGTGAGCGGCCCCTGCCCGATGACCCGCTGGCGCAGGGAGGAGGGAATGGCTTCCAGCCGCGGGTCGAGCCCCACCACGCACGGGTTCCTCTTGGCCTCCACCGCCTCGGCGAGCCGGTCGGCGAAATGAGCCATCGAACGCTCCTGCTCACATCGCGAGGAAGTTCTGCAGCAGCCCCGGCCCCTCGGTCGTCAGGAACGACTCGGGGTGGAACTGCACGCCCTCGATTGCGAACTCCCTGTGGCGGATGCCCATCAGCTCGGCCTCCGGCGTGTGGGCGGTGGCCACGAGGCACGCAGGGAGGGTCTCCTCGCGCACCACGAGCGAGTGGTAGCGGGTGGCCTCGAACGGGTTGGCGAGGCCGCGGAACACCCCCTGGCCGTCGTGGTGGATCATCGAGGTCTTCCCGTGCATCAGGCGGCCGGCGCGGACGACGTCGCCGCCGAAGGCATCGCCGATGCACTGGTGGCCGAGGCACACGCCCAGGATGGGCAGCTTGCCGGCGAAGTGGCGGATCACGTCGTTCGAGATCCCGGCCTCGCGCGGCGTGCACGGCCCGGGCGAGATGATGATGTGGCTGGGCCGCTTCGCCTCGATCTCCGCCAGGGTGATCTTGTCGTTGCGGTACACCTCGACCACCGCGCCCATGCTGCCGATGCACTGCACGACGTTGTAGGTGAACGAGTCGTAGTTGTCGATCATCAGGATCACGGCAGCGCGCCTGACAAGGCCCTCACGGCCCCTCGCCGCCAGCACTATACCGGGCGGCAGCGGCGGAGTCAACCTCGCAAGGGGGAGATCAGGCGGATGGGACCTATGGGACGAATGGGACGTATCGGAGGCGGCGGGCGACGGGTCCCAACCGTCCCATCGGCCAGGGCTTCCCTCACGGCTTGATGAGCACCTCGAAGCCTTCGGCGCGCAGCTTCGCCGCCACGCGCTCCGCGTCGGCGCGCGTCGCGTAGGGGCCCACTTGCACCAGGTGCAGCGTGCCCTCGCGCGTCGCCGCCGTGCCCACGCCGGCCGGGTAGCCGCGCTCGCCGAGCAGCCGCGCATGCTCGGCCGCCTTGGCGGCGGAGGAGAGGGCGGCGACCTGAACGTAGTGCTGGCCGCCGGGCGATGTGGGCGGGAGCGACGCCCCTCCGCCGAGGCGGGCCTGGGCCCGCTCGGCATAGGGGCTGGAGCGGAACTCGGCGGCCACGCGGCGGTAATAGGTCCGCGCCTCGGCCCCGCGGCCCATGCGGTCGCAGGCCTCGGCGAGCACGAAGAGCGCCTCGTCGGCCCGCGGGCTGGCGGGGTCCTTGCTCAGGAGGTCGAGGCAGGCGGCGCGGCACTCGGCGTAGGCCCCGCGCTGGAAGTGGCAGCGGGCCAGCCCCAGGGCGGCCGAGGCCGCCAGGGCGGGGTTGGGCGAGGAGCGCAGGCACTCGCGGAACCGCGTCTGGGCCTCGGGCGTCTGCCCCTGCCGCAGGGCGATGGCCCCGAGCGCGTAGTGGGCCTCCGCCGCCTGCGGGCCGGACGCCTGGTCGCGCACGAAGTCCCGCAGAAACGGCGCGGCGGCCCCGCCGTTGCCGAGGAGGAAGAGGCGCATGCCTTCGCGGTAGCGGGCGTCGTCCCGCGGCCCGGGCACGCACGAGCAGCCATGCCACAGGGGCAGGAGCGCGGCGAGCGCCGCGACGGCGACGCCGCGCCGCACAGGCGAGCGTGGGGCCAGCGTGTCAGCCATGGAGCTTCTTCGTGATCGCGGCCAGCCGCTTGCCGTACTCGCGGCACTGGGTGCCGGCGCGCCGGTCGGGGGCGCCGATCGCCACCGGCCCGTAGTGGTCGCCCATCGGCACCCCGGGCACGACCATGCCGTGGATCAGGAGCGCCTGGAGGATGGCCAGGATCGTGGTCTCGTTGCCCCCGCCAATGTTGGCGGAGGACGCGAAGGCGCCGCCGACCTTCCCCTCGAGCTGCCCGTGGAGCGCCACGCTGTCGTCGAGCAGCCGCTTGAGCTCCGCCGCGGGGAGGCCGTAGTACGTCGGAGAGCCGAGGACGATCGCGTCGTAGCCGAGCAGGCTGCCCGGCTCGACCTCGGCGATGGGCTTCAGGTCCACCTGCACGCCGTTCGCGGCGGCCGCGCCGGCGTGGACCAGCTCCGCCATCTTGCGGGTGTTTCCCCCGCGGGAGTAGTATGCGATCAGCATCTTGGGCATGGGGGCATCCTTCCTGGGTCACCGGGCTCGCCGCGTCGTCCCACACCCCCCATTATCACAGGCCCGGCCGCCGGGTGTCAAGCCCATTCGCCTCGAGGGCGTAGGCCGTAGTCCTGGGGGCTCGCCTCGGTTGACACGGGGATCGGCCCACGCTAGAATCATGTCGGGGACCCCAGGAGGCGGACGGTGAAGAGCTTCGAGGAGCTGGCGAAGCAGTTGGCGGACGCGTCGAGCGCGCGCGAGCGGGTCGCGGCGGCCGAGAAGCTCTCGGAGCTGGACGACCCGCGCGTGGCTCCCGCCCTGGCGCGGGCCCTGGCCGACGCCGACCACGCGGTGCGCCAGCGCGTGGAGGCGCTGCTGGGCGAGTTCTGCCGCCGCGATCGCCAGGGGCAGCTCACGACGCTCCTGGAGGAGGCCGAGCGCGTGGCGGCCGCGCTCGCCACCGAGGCCCAGCGCCTGCGCGGCGAGATGCCCGAGGAGCGGGCCGCGCGCCCCGTCGAGCCCGTCGAGCTGCCCCAGGGCTTCGACGGCCCCGCCGCTCTCGTGCGGCTGACGGGCGAGCCGCTGGACCTCCGGCGGGTCAGCCGCCTGATCGCCGGCGCCCTGGGGCTGCCCCCGTTCGAGGTGACGCGGGGGGTCCAGACGTCCAAGGGCTTCCTCGCGCGCGACGTGCCGGCCGCGAAGGCCCGGCGCCTCGTCGCGCAACTGGCCGAGGCCGGCGTCGCGGCGGGCGCCGTGCCGATGGCCTCGCTGCCGCCGCCCCTGAAGCCCCAGCGGCTGCGCGACCCCAGCTTCGGCCCGGAAGGCTTGCGGGGCCGCCTGCTGCCCAGCGGCGACGCGAGCGTGCCGTGGCCACAGGTCGAGCTGGCGGTCGCGGCGCGCGTGGAGATGGACATGGAGCCGACGGCCCTGGAGGAGGACTGGTCGCCGATCACCCGCCCGCTGCGGCCCCGGGGGCAGCGGCGGGCCGACCAGGAGCCGGTCTACGACTACCTGATCGAGGTCTTCCCCACCGAGCCTGCCCGGCGCCTGCGGCTGGTGACGTACGAGCTGGACTTCCACGTGATGCAGCGCCGCCCCGCGCGCTTCAACCGCGTGGCGCGGCTGGGCCGCGAGATCTTCCGCCGCGTGGCCCGCGAGCGGGTGAGCGCCGGCATCCGCCGCTTCGCCGACCACGACGACGAGGACTGGCACGACCTCACGTTCAGCTCGCCCATCGGCTACGAGGACTACGTGACCTGGCAGCGGCTGCTCCTCGCCCTGGGCCTGCCCCTGCCGAGATGAGGGTTCGGGGGGAGGGGACGATGAACCCTTCTGCCGTGCTCGTGCGCGTCTGGCGCGCACGTCAGCGGGGATGAATGGATGGGTGGATGGGTGTCAGACAATCATCCATTGATCCACCCATCCAACCATCCCCTTTGGTTGCGGCCACAGGCCGCCTTGAGAGGAACCGGGTGAAGCCCTGGCTCGAGGCCCTCTGGCGCCTGGTGTATCCCGAGCAGTGCCTGGTGTGCGGGCGGGTGCCGGGGGCGGACCGCCGGCATTTCTGCGCCGAGTGCTACCAGGCCCTGCCGTGGGTCGGCGAGCCGTCGTGCCCCCGCTGCGGCGCGGCGGCGGGCCTGCACGCGAGCACGGCCCAGGGCTGCGCCGCGTGCCGCAGCCACCGCTTCGCCTTTCGTCGCGCCGTGGCGCCCCTGCGCTACCAGGGCGTGGCGCGCGAGCTGATCCTGGCCTTCAAGCTGGGCCGCCGCGCCTCGCTCGCCTACGTCCTCGGCGACCTCCTGTGCAACTACCTCGGCGAGGGCGGCTTGAGCCAGGTGGTGGACCTGGTGGTCCCCGTGCCGCTGCACTGGCGCCGCCGCGTGCGGCGGGGGTTCAACCAGGCGGGGCTGCTGGCGCTCGAGGCCAGCACCCGCTTCCGCCTGCCCCTGGCCGCCGGCCTCCTGAAGCGGCGGCGCGCCACGATGACCCAGACGGCGCTCTCCGGCCTCCGCCGCGGAGCCAACGTGCGCGACGCCTTCGCCGTCCGCGCCGCCCGGAACGGCCGCCTCCTCGACCGCCTGGCCGGCAGGACGGCGGTCCTCGGCAAGCGGGTGCTGCTGGTGGACGACGTGTTCACCACGGGCTCGACGGTGAACGAGTGTGCCCGGGTTCTGCGCGCGGCGGGCGCCGCCGAGGTGCTCGTGGCCACCGTGGCGCACACGTGCCGGTGAGGGGCTACTCGCCCAGGGCCTGGCGCAGGATGCCCTGGTGCCGTTCGAGCAGGGCGGCGGCCTCGGCGCGGCTCACGCCGCGGCGGGCCATGAGGAGGGCGGCCTTCAGCTCGCCGCCGGCGTCGGCCAGGCACTGCCGGGCCGCCTCCTCGCCCAGGCCGCAGAGCTGCCGCAGGATGCGCACGGAGCGGACGCGCAGCTTGTTGTTCGTCGCCCGCAGGTCCACCATCAGGTTGCCGTAGCACTTCCCCAGCCGCACCATCGCCGCCGTCGTCAAGGTGTTCAGCACGAGCTTCGTGGCCGTGCCGGCCTTCAGGCGCGTGGAGCCGGTGAGCACCTCCGGCCCCACGTCCACCGCGATCACCACGTCGGCCTGCGGCAGGTCATCGGGCCGGGGATTGCACGTGACGAAGAGCGTGCGCGCGCCCAGGCCGCGGGCGAACTCCAGTCCGCCACGCACGAAGGGCGTGAGGCCGCAGGCCGCAATGCCCGCGAGCACGTCCCTCGCCCCGAAGCCGCGCTCGCGGAGGGCCGCGGCGCCGTCCTCCGCGCGGTCCTCCGCGCCCTCGATGGCGCGCACCAGCGCGTCGGGGCCGCCCGCGATGACGGCCTGCACCTGCGCGGGGTCGGTGCCGAAGGTCGGCGGGCACTCGGCCGCGTCGAGCGTGCCCAGGCGGCCGCTCGTGCCGGCGCCGATGTAGAACAGCCGCCCGCCCGCCCGAAGCGCCGCCACCACGATCTCCACCGCCTGCGCGATCTCGCCCCGGGCCGCACGCACCGCGGCGGGCACCAGGTGGTCCTCCGCGCTCATCAGGTCCACGATCTCGAGGGCCGACAGGGTGTCGAGGCGCTCGCTGGCCGGATTGCGCTGCTCGGTGAGGGCGCGGTCGAGGGGGCTGTCGTCCATGAAGCTTCCTCTGTCGTGTTGGTCGTGCCCGTTGGCCGTCAGAGGTGTTAGGTGTTGGGTGTCAGGTGTTAGGGGCCCAAACTTCCTACCCCCAACACCTACCACCTACCACCCAACACCGCCTTCTCTTCGGCGGCGCCCCGGCACGATCTTCCCCAGCACGGCGGCCTTTCGCGCCCCCGTGGCCGAGGGCAGGTTGCCCGGGCGGCCGGCCATCGTCTCATGCGCGAGGATGGCGAATGCCAACGCCTCCTTCGCATCCACCGGGATGCCGAACTCGTCCGAAAGGCGCACGGGCACGGGCGCGAATGCCTCGGCCAGGAGGCGCATCAGCGTGCGGTTGTGGCACCCGCCGCCGCTGGCGACCAGCTCGTCCACGCGGCCGCGCGGCGCGACGAAGCGCCGGCAGGCGTCGGCGATGCTCGCCGCCGTGAAGGCCGCGGCCGTGGCGAGCAGGTCCTCGCGCGACAGCGCGCCTTCGCGCAGGAGGCGCTCGGCGAACGGCACGCCGAACTCCTCGCGTCCCGTGGACTTCGGCGGCCTGCGCCGAAGGTAGGGATGGCGGAGGAGCCGGCGCAGCAGCGGCTCCGACACGACGCCTCGCGCGGCCATCGCCCCGTCGCGGTCGTAGGTGCGGCGGCCGCGGGTGAAGAGCGACACGAGGGCGTCGAGGAGCATGTTCCCCGGCCCCGTGTCGAAGGCCAACACGTCGGCGGCCCGGCAGGCGGGCGGTAGATGCGTTACGTTGGCGATGCCCCCGAGATTGAGGACGAGTCGCCCCCGGCGGCGGTGGCGCAGGAGCAAGTAGTCCACATAGGGCACCAGGGGCGCGCCCTGGCCGCCGACGGCCATGTCGCGGGGGCGGAAGTCGGCGACCGTCGTCACACCCGTCCGCTCCGCGATCACGCACGGCTCGCCGATCTGGAGCGTCGAGGAAAAAGACATCGGGAGTCTTTTCTGCGAAGCACCCGCAGGGCCTTTCAGGGAAAAGACTCCCGATGTCTTCTCCCGCGGCAGATGGTGAATCGTCTGCCCGTGCGAGCCGATGAGGGCGATGCGGCTCAGCGGCACCCCCGCCTTTCGCGCGATCGCAATCGCCGCCTCGGCGAACAACTCGCCCAGCAGCACGTTGGCACGGCAAACCTTGTCCACCGTGCCCGACGCTGGCGACGAGACCTCCGCGATCACCCTCCGCACGGCCGGGGGGAACGGGAACGTCTCGAACGCCCGCAGTTCCGCCCTTGTCGCGAGCCCGGCGCCCTGCACCGCCACCAGCGCCGCGGCCACCCCATCGAACGAAGTGCCCGACATCAACCCGATCACGAGGTGGGGCTGGCTCGATCTTCGCGGCATCTCTTGTCTAATCCGTAATTCGTAATCCGTAATCGGTAATCCGTAATCAGAAAAACCCATCGCCTTGCCAGGCCGCCGCTTCCCGCCCTTCGGGCGGGCGAAAGAGGAAGATGGTAAGATGGCAAAACAGCCAATGGCTAATCGGGTCCTGCGGCGAGACACAGCAACCGGAAACCGAAGCTGTAGTACCGGCGGTCAGGAGTGTTCCTGGGCCGATGCGCGGAGCGAAGAAACCAGGGATTGTCGTTCCACGAACCGCCCCGCAACACGCGATACCCGCCCGACGCAGGGCCGACGGGATCGGATTGGGTGGTGGCCTCATAGAGGTGATGCCAATCTGAGCACCATTCCCAGACGTTCCCGTGCATATCGTTGAGCCCCCAGGCATTGGGCTTCTTCTGTCCGACGTCGTGCGTCTGGCCCCCGCTGTTGCCATCGAACCAGGCGTACTCGCCAAGCATCGCCTCGTCATCGCCGAAGCAGTACTCGGCAGTTGAGCCCGCACGGCAGGCGTACTCCCACTCCGCCTCGGTCGGGAGGCGGTAGGCACGGTGTTCTATCTCCGAGAGCGCGCGGCAAAACTCCACCGCATCATTCCAGGACACCGTTTCGACGGGCCGATTGGGGCCTTTGAAATGGGACGGGTTGGCCTTCATCACCCGCTCGTACTCCGCCTGGGTCACTGGGTGGACGCCGATGTAGAAGGGCTTGGCGATCGTCACCTCGTGAACCGGCTTCTCGTCGTTGCCACCCTTGTTCGATCCCATGAGGAACCTGCCGGCGGGGATGAGCCTGAGCCTTATGCCAATGGAGTTGGTGATGATCTCGCCTGACGCAACAGGTGGCTGGGATTCACGTTCCGGCGGCGGGGCTGCTCCACCGGGCTTGAGGCCGAGCGCCTTCAGCCCTTGGACCACGCGGGGCACGATGGCCGCCACGCCCTGCGGGGGCACGCGAATCGAGGTCGAGGCGCCTAGCGCCACGCGCCAGCCGGGCTGGCGCTGCTGGAACTCCGCGTGGCTGATGCCGATGAGCACAGGGATGAATGCCTTCCGGCTCTCGTGGGCGATGACGATCTCGTTGTAGACCTGGTTCGAGCCGAGCGAGTCCGGGGAGATGAACAGGACAACCGCCCTCGCCCCCTCGATGGCTTCGTTGACCTGGGCGAAATAGGACGGCCCCGGGATGCTGTCGCGCTCGTAGTACCAGACGGAGTAGCCGGCCGCCTCGGTGCCGGCGGCCAGCTCAGCGGCGGCCGGGCCGTCCTCCTCGACGTAGCTGATGAAGACATCCGCCATCGCGTCCTGCCTAACTGCGAAGCCAAGCGTACCCGGCGCGCTCCCCGCTGTCAAGGGGGGGGGTACACCTGACACGCCCCCGGTTTCGGGAAGGACGCTGTTCTTTGCCCTCAAGCCCCATCCGGGGCGGCAGGTGGTAGCCCACGGCGTAAGCCGTGGGAACGCCGGACGCGCCCCACCGGTAAGCCCCGCAGGGGCGGCAGAATGCCCGAACACGTGGCTTCTGCCGCCCCTACGGGGCGGTTCACCTTGTGCGCCCGGACCCACGGCTTACGCCGTGGGCTACCATCTGACGCCCGCCAAAGGGCGGGCTGAATGCCCCTTCCCCACAAACCGGGGGCTTGCCAGGTGGTACTCAATGGAGGGAACGGCCTAGGGCTGCGTTACTGGCCGAAGCGCTCATTGTGGGTCAAGTCTATGGGGCGGGGATGACCCACAATGGGGGGAATGGCTCCGGAGCGGCGCTATTGGCCAAAGCGCTCATTGTGGGTCAGCTCTACAGGGAAGACGGTTGACCCACAATGGAGGGGATGCCGTGGGGAGCGGGGCGCTTCCTTGATGATCCGCCGGCAAGATGGTAGCCTGTGAGCGCGTTCGTAGTGCGGCCTTCAGGCCGTATCCTATGGCCTTCCTGCGCGCGAAGATGCGGGCTGGAGCCCGCACTGCAAACAGGCGAGGAGCGGGAATGCTGCGGCATTTCGCATCGCTGTCCGACCTCGAGGGCATCGTGCACGCGGTCTCGACGCGGCACGGGGGCGTGAGCGTCGGGCCGTTCGAGAGCCTGAACGTGGGGCTCCACGTGGGCGACGACCCTGAGGCGGTGCTCGAGAACCGCCGGCGGCTGTGCGAGGCCGCAGGCGTGGACCCCGCATCGCTGGTCGCAGGCGCCCAGGTGCTCGGCAACGCCGTGGCCTGGGTGACCGAGCGCGACCGCGGCCGCGGCGCCAGCGACGCCGCGACGGCCCTGCCGGACACCGACGCGTTGATCACCGACTCGCGGGGCGTGACCCTCATCGCCTTCTCGGCCGATTGCCCGCTCGTGGCGCTGGTGGACCCCGGGCGGCGAGCCATCGGGCTCGTCCACGCGAGCCGACGCGGCACGCTGGGCCGCATCGCGGAGCGAACGGTGCGGGCGATGGAGCGGCTGCTGGGGTGCCGGCCCGCCGACCTGCGGGCGGCCATCGCCCCCTCGATCGGCCCCTGCTGCTACGAGGTGGGCGAGGAGGTGCTCGCCGAGGCCCGCGCGGCGCTGCCCGAGGCCGACCGCTTCTTCCGCAGGCGCAACGGGCGTCTGCACCTCGACTTGTGGGTGGCGAACGCGGCGCAGCTCGTCGAGGCTGGCCTCCCGCCCGAGCGGGTCGAGGCCCCGACCCTGTGCACCCGCTGCCGCTCGGACGAGTTTTTCTCGTACCGCGCGTCGGGCGGGCGGACGGGGCGCTTCGCCTTGCTCCTGGGCCTGCGGTGAGGCGCCCCCATTCGGGGGCTTGGAACGGGGGGCGCCCCGATCCCAGGGCTCCCTGTGGTCGCCCTGGGCTACGGCTGGCTCGCCCGCGTTCGCGGGCTGCAAGGGACCGAGATGCGGGCGAAGCCGATGGGCGCATTCTTTTACATCGTTTTACAACTCCTTGACAACCCCAGCCCCGGGCCGGGTAGGATGAGGAAAATGGGAGCGTTTGCCATCGCCAATGGGAGCCACGGATGACCAGGTTCTGCTGTGCTCTCGGCGCTTTCCTTGTCCTTGGCCTCCCGTGCCTTCACGCGGGCGAGGGGGCTGAGCCCGCCGAGGCCAAGGGCAAGGAGGGCGCCGAGCCGCTCGCGCTCGACCCCCAGCGCCTCGCCGAGTTGCTCGATCAGCTCGATGCCGCGGAGGCCCCGCGCCGCGCGGAGGCGGCGGAGGCCCTCGGCAAGGCCAGGGCGGCCGCCGCGGTGCCCAAGCTCTACACCATGCTCGACGACCCCGACGAGGCGGCCCAGTGGAAGGCCACGGTGGCCCTGGGCGCCATCGGCGAGCCGGCCCTCCCACGCCTCGTCGACGGGTTGAGCCTCGAGAAGGAGCGGCCCCGCTGGAAGGCCGAGTCCGCCCTCAAGATGATGGGGGCGACCGCGGTGCCGGCCCTCGTCGAGGCCCTCAGGGACCGCCGCGGCCGCGTGCGCCGGAGCGCCGCCTTCCTCCTCGGCGAGATCGCCGACCCGCGCGCCATCGAGCCGCTCGCCGCCTCGATGGCCGACAAGGACGAGGATACCCGCTGGAAGGCGGCCACCTCGCTCGCCAAGTTCGGCGCCCAGGCCACCAAAGCCGTCCTGGCCGAGTTGGGCTCCGAGTCCATCGAGTGCCGCCGCTGCGCGGCCTGGGTGTTCCAGGCGACGCTCGACCCCGATGCGGTGCCGCAGCTCATCGTGGCGCTCCGCGACGCCGACGAGCAGGTGCGCTGGAAGGCGGCGATCGCGCTCCAGAAGACCGGCGCGGCCGCCTCCGACCGCCTGTTCGCCCTCCTGCGCACGAGCGCCCGCGACGACGAGAAGAAGCTCGCCATCTGGATCCTGGAAAGCGTCAGCGACGTCCGCGTCGTCGCCCGTCTCCGCGAGTTCCAGACCCTTCAGCTCACGCACCCGACCAAGGACACCCCACCGCGGCCCCGGCCCGCCGTGCTCCCCAAGAGCGTCGCCCTCGCGCTCGCCTCCCAGCCGCCCAAGGCGACGATCTTCATTGACGACAAGTACGTCGGCCTCACCCCGCTGACCGTCAAGGACCTGCGGCCGGGCCATCACTTCATCAAGCTCACGAAGCGCGACCACCTGCCCTGGACCAAGCTGGTCGAGCTCCTGTACGCCGAGGAGAAGCTCGAGGCCCGCCTGGCCCTCAAGCCCAAGGGCACGCTCCTCGTCACCTCGGAGCCGGCGCAGGCGGACGTCTACCTGGACGGCGAGTACGAGGGAAAGACCCCGTTCGAGAAGAAGAACGTGGACGCGAACCCCTACTCGGTGCGGTTGGAGAAGGAGCAGTTCGTGCCCTGGGAGGCCGAGGTGGAGGTGCGGGCGGGCGAGCTGAACAAGGTGGAGGCCAAGCTGAAGAGCAAGGTCGAAAGCTGGTACCGCGCCCGCCTGAAGGAGAACCCGAACGACGTGTCGTGCCACACCGAGCTGGCCCACTACTACATGGCGCGGGGCGAGCTGGACAAGTCGGTGGCCGCCATCGCGGCGGCCCTCGAGGTGATGGCCAACGGCGCCGACACGAGCAGCTACGGCGGCCGCCTCGCCCAGGAGATCGCCAAGATGTGGGGCCAGGCCTTCCAGTTCGGCGGCAACCTCGAGGTCGAAGCCGTCCGCAAGGCCCTCCACGCGGCCATCCACGGCGTGTGGCAGCGGGGGAAGGACAAGAAGCCGCTCCAGCGCTTCCTGACCGAGCTGCGCGAGAGCGTGGACACCGACTTCACTCACCCGCCGAAGTAGCCTTCGTCGCGACGATGCCCAGCCGCGCCAGCAGGCGCGCGTAGCGGGCGATGGTGTGCGGCGTGGCGCTGAGCACCTGCCCGGTCGTGCCCCCCTTCGCAAGGTAGTCGTAGAAGGCGTTGATCCGCACGCCGCCGCCCCACTTGTGGCCCGTGGCGAGGTAGGACGAGTAGCCGTAGAGGGGGCTGTCGAGCACGCCGATGAGCCAGCCGGGGCGCTTGGCCGCGGCCAGCTTCTCCTCGGTGACCGACATCTCGCGCAGCTCCTTCACCCGCGTGAAGGGCGAGGCGCTCATCACGCCGCCCGCCTGGTTCAGCACCACGAAGTCGCCCTCGCTGTAGAGCAGCCGATTGTCGCCGGGCTGGGCGGACGAGATGAGGTAGTCGAAGCCGGCCTCGCGCACGGCGCGCCAGAGCGGCTTCGGATCGCCGTCCATGTCGCGGTAGCAGTAGACCCCGCGCGGCGCGAAGCGCTCGCCGGCCACGTGGGCGATGCGGCGGCGCGAGTCCTTCATCAGCGCGGCGACCTTGGCGGGCTCGCCGAGCGTCTCGGCGAGGTTGCCGCAGCCGGCCGAGTGCAGCACCGGCTCCACCAGCCCCAGCACCCCGCCCTCGGCCACGGGCACGTGCATCGGCTCGACGCAATCGGGGTCGAACGTGTAGCGCTGCCACCAGACGCCCGAGCCGATCTTCACCTTCGTGAGCGCCGACCATTCGAGGAAGCTCAGCACCGCGTCGTCGTGGGCCAGCTCGCCCGAGTGGAGGACCCAGGTGGCGAGGATCTTGCCCTGCTTCGCCCATTGCTCGAGCTGGCCGTCGGCCGGCTCGAGGTCGAAGCACGACTGCGCCGGCTGCGGCAGCGGGGCCGGATGGCCCCCGAACACGGTAAGGACCGGCCGGCCCGGCTCGATGACCTGGAACGCGCGGTTCTCGCGTGCGGCGGGGTAGAAGTCGCGGTCGTGCCCCACGAGGCGTGCCGCTCCGCCGCCGTAGCGGCAGTAGATGGTGCTTTGCGTCCTGCCCTTGAGCAGGGGGAGCAGCGCGGCGACCGAGTCGCACAGCACCAGGCGGTTCTCACGGATGCTGAACGGCACCAGGTGTGCCGCCAGGATCGGCTCGAAGAGGTCCACCGCGTCGGCCTTGGGCAGCCAGCGGCGCACGATTCGGGCCGTGACCGAGCCGTAGGTCGCCTCGGGCGGGAGTTCCTCGGCCGGCTTCGGCTCGAGGCCCTGCGCCCGCCACGCCGCGGCGTCGGCGTCCTTGGCCGCCACGGTCCACAGCTCTCGCACGCCGAGCTTCGCGAGGCGGCCGATGGCCGGCCCGTCCAGCTCGAGCGGGACGGCGAGGGCTTTGCGATACACGGCCTCGGGGAACGCGAAGGCGGGCAGCGCGGGCACGCGCTTCGGCAGGCCTTGCGTCTGGACGGCGACGGCGGCCTGCGGGAAGGCGATGCCGAGGTCGGCGGCGGCGCGCTCGTAGAGGCCCACGAGGTCGCCCTTCGCGTCGAGCGTGGCCCGCGCCCCCGCCTGGAGCAGGCCGGCGAAGATGGCCGTGTCGTCGAGCCGCACGACCGTGGTGTCGAAGGCGGCGAGCGCGCGGCCGATGGCCGCGCTGTGGCGGCCGCCGACGACCGTGCTGCCGTGCGGGTCGAAGATGCCGCCGCCCGGGCGCTCGACGGCGTAGTAGGCATCGAAGGCCACGCCCTTCTCCTTGCACAGCCAGCCGAGCGTGGCCGCGGCGAGGTCCTTCCACGGATGCGAGAACCGGGCGACGAGGAGGAACAGGCGAGGCCGCGCCGCCGTCGGGGCCGCCGCCTGCGCCGCACGCACGCAGCCCACCAACGCGAGGAGCGCCATCGCGCAAACCAGCGTCTTCATCCTGGCTCTCCGAGAGTCTCTCTTGTCAGCACAGCCGTGCGGCGGTATTATGACTCGTCGCGGCGGCGCGGGCAAGCGCCGCATGCAGGGGGAAAAGACACCCGCGGCATACTCGCGAAGGAGCAGGCCCCGGTGGACGCGCGCCTCGTCTCAGCCGCCATTGCCCTCGGCGCACTCGTTGCCACGACGGCCTCAGCGGCGGCCCTGGTGCTCGCCGAGGCCGAGCGCTTCGAGCGCCTCGGCGGATGGGTGCTCGACCAGCAGTTCATGGACGAGATGGGCTCGCCGTATCTCCTGGCCCACGGGCTGGGCGTGCCGGTGGCCGACGCGGCGACCCGGGTGCGCTTTCCCGCCGCGGGGCGGTATCGCGTCTTCGTGCGTACGCGCGACTGGGTGCCGCCCCACGGGCCGGGGCGGTTCCAGGTGCTCGTCGGGGGCAAGCCCCTGGCGGCGACGTTCGGCGCGGCGGGCGGCGGGCAGTGGGCGTGGCAGGACGGCGGGGAGGCGGACGTCGCTGAGGGCGACGCCGCGCTCGCGGTGCACGACCTGACGGGCTTCGAGGGGCGGTGCGACGCCGTCCTGTTCGTGAAGGATGCGCCGCCGGATTTCGCGCCACCGAACGAGCGCGACGCCCTGGCGGCCCTGCGCCGCAGGGCCCTCGGCCTGCCCGACGAGCCGCGGCCGGCCGGCGAATTCGACTTCGTGGTGGTCGGCGGCGGCTTCGCGGGCACGTGTGCGGCCGTGGCCGCGGCGCGCCTGGGCCTCCGGGTGGCCCTCGTCCAGGACCGCTTCGTGCTCGGCGGCTGCGCGAGCGGCGAGGTCCGCGTGAGCCCCATCGGCAAGCTCGACCTCCCGCCCTTCCCGCACAACTCCGACATCGTGAAGGAGCTGCTCCACCCCGACCGGCAGCGGGTGGACACCGATCTCGCGGCGACCGAGGAACGGCGGCTGGCGGTCGTGCGCCGCGAGCGGAACATCACCCTCTTCCTCGGCCACCGCGCCGTCGCTGTGCGGAAGGAGGGCGACCGCATCGCCACAGTCATCGCAACAAACGTGCGCACCGGCGAGGAGCTGGCCTTCCGCGCGCCGCTGTTCGCCGACTGCACGGGCGACGGCTCGCTCGGCTTCCTGGCCGGCGCCGACTCCCGCATGGGCCGCGAGGGCCGCGACGAGACGGGCGAGCCCCTCGCCCCCGAGCAGGCCGACCGCATGGTCCTGGGCGCCACGAACAAGTGGTACGCCGTCCGCGAAGACCAGCCCTCCCCCTTCCCCGCGTGCCCGTGGGCCTTGCGCGTCACCGAGGAGAGCGTGGAGGTCTCGCCGCCGAAGTACCCCGAGGGCTACGGCCCGCGCGGCATGGTTGTCTGCGCCGCCTGGAACTGGGAGAGCGGCTTCAGCCGCGACATGGTCCGCGAGGCCGAGCGCGTCCGCGACCACAACCTCCGCGCCATCTACGGCACGTGGGACTTCCTGAAGAACCGCAGCCGCGACAAGGCGAAGTACGCCCACTGGCGGCTCGAGTGGGTCGCCCACGTGCTCGGCAAGCGCGAGTCGCGCCGCCTCCTGGGCGACCTCATCCTCACCGAGCACGACCTGCACGGGCCGAAGCGAACCGTCTACCCCGACGGCTGCGTGACCGCCACCTGGTACTTCGACCTCCACTACCCGCACCCCGACAACACGCGGCACTTTCCCGGCCAGGAGTATCGCTCGATCGCCTACGACGACCCGAACTTCGCGCGGCTGCGCGGCGACATCCCCGGGAGCGAGACGAGGCTCGAGCCCTATCCGATCCCCTTCCGCTGCCTCTACTCGCGGAACGTGCCGAACCTGCTGATGGCGGGGCGGAACATCAGCGTCACCCACGTGGCCCTCGCGCCCGTGCGCGTGATGAACACCACGGGGCAGATGGGCACCGTGGTCGGCCGGGCGGCCGCTCTGTGCCACCGGCGCGGCTGCATGCCGCGAGCCGTGTACGAGAGGCATCTCGACGACCTGAAGCGCCTGCTCGGAGACCCCGGCCGCCAATAGCCCCCGCGCTCGCCCGGCCGGGGCTGAGCATGGCCCCTAGTTATGGTAACCACCTCCATTCCTGTCTTCTCGTGCTCGTCGTCGTCCTCGTC
>DATKZY010000022.1:0-39454 GCA_035527715.1 Planctomycetota bacterium
CGACGCGACGACGCGGCCAAGGCGTGTCATATGAGATCCCTTGTTGACGGTGTGTGAATCAGACCCATCGCTTGACCCAGGAGCGGATGCCGGCGGCGGCCTTGACCATGGCGAGCGGCTTCGTGCACTCGCGTGCCACCCTCTCGGGCACGGGGCTCCGGGTGAACTGGCGGAGCAGTGGCTGGGCCGTGCAGCCGATGACGATCAGGTCGTAGGTCTCGGCCTCGCGGAGGATGGCCTGCACGACGCCAGGGGCGCTGACGACCTTGGCCTCCACCCGCTCGGGCGGCAGGTGCAAGCGGCCGACGTGCTCGGCCAGGAAGCCCCCGACGTCGAACTTCGAGTGGCCGGCGACGGTGAAGGCGACCACCTGCCCCTCGTCGGGGTCGGCCAGGATGCTGGCGACTTCGAGGGCGAAGGCGCCGTTCGGCCCGCCCGCCAGGGGCACGAGCACGCGGCGGAACTTGCGGTTGCCGCAGCCCTTGAGCACCACGACGTTGCACGGCGAGCGCTCGATGATCGGGTCGACCGTGCTGCCCAGGCTGAAGGCTCGGGCACGCGGCTGGCCGTGCCAGCCCATGATAAGCATGTCGGTGCGCTTCTCGCGCACGGCGCTCACGATGCCGCGCGCCACGTTTCGGCAATAGCGCAGGGTGGAGCTGAGGGGGAAGCGCGGGGCGAGGTAGAGCATGGCCTCGACCATCGCCTCCTTGCCTTCGAGCATGAAGCGCTCGGCGTCGCGCAGCGGCACCTGGTCGGGCACGGGCACCATGTGGAGCAGCTCGACCCGGGCCTGCTTGGCGCCGCAGAGCTTCTGGGCGTTGAGAACCAGCTCGAGGGCGTTGCGCGGGTTCGCCACGGCGACCATCACGCGGTACTCGTCGCCCGCGGGCGCCCGCTCCTCCTCGAGCACGTGAATCTCGTCGGCCGTCGCAACCGTCCTCGACCGCGAGTAGAAGCGGTAGATGGCCATCCCCGAGAACACCCACAGGGGCGCGAGAATCCACGCGATGAAGCTCATGTGCACCAGCCACACCGCGAGGGCCAACTGCGCCGCGACCGCCAGCAGCGGCGGCAGGGGGAACAGGGGCATGACGAACCCGTACTCCAGCTCGTCACCCATGTTCAGGCGGATCTTGATCGCGCACAGGTTCACGAGGAAGAAGAGGAAGAGGAACATGATGCTCGCGCTCGATGCCACGTCCTTCGTGGGCAGGAACACGGCCACCATCACGACGATGATGCTCGTGAAGGCGAGCGCGACCACGGGCGTCTTCGTCTTCCGCGAGATCGCGGAGAAGGCGGCGGGCAGCATGCGGTCGCGCCCGAGGGCGTAGGAGGCCCGCGTGGCCGAGTAGATGGTCGCGTTGAGCGCCGAGGTGGACGAGAAGATGACGGCCAGGGTCACCAGCAGGTGGCCGAGAAACGTGCCCGGCAGCAGCTTGGCCACGGCCATGCCAAAGCCCCGGTCGCCGTGGGAGCCGATCCAGCGCCAGGGCTCCGTGATGTCGCTCCCCGACTTCACGGCGACCACGGTGGCGAACGACACGGCCACGTAGACCATGGTGACGATGAAGACGGAGTAGATCATGGCCTTGGGGATGTTGCGCTTGGGGTCAATCGTCTCGTCGCCGGCCTGTGCGATGACCTCGAAGCCCTCGAACGCCACGTAGATGAAGCCCATGGTGACCAGGAGCCGTGTCCAGCCGCGCGGCATGAAGGGCTGGAAGTTGGCCAGCCGCGACGGCTCGGCGACGGCCACGATGATGCCCACCACGGCGATGCCGACCACGAAGACCATCTGGCCGATGGTGAACAGAGCGCCGACCTTCCCCGTCTCGGACGCCCCGCGGTAGTTGATGTAGACGAAAAAGCAGGCCACGGCAAACGCCACGCCCCGCTTGGCGTACACGAGCGGGAACGGCAGCCAGCCGAGGAGGCCCAACTCGCCCAGGAAGTGGAGCGTGTAGGTGGCGAAGACCACGGCGTAGAGGCTCCCCGCCACGCTCGAGGCGAACCACTCCATCCAGCCCGCCACGAAGCTCGTGCCGCGCCCGAAGCCGACCCGCGCGAAGTTGTAGGCGCCCCCGGCGCGGGGGATGGCCGAGCTGAGCTCGGCGAACGACATGGCGGTGAAGAGCGCGATGAGGCCGTTGAGCGCGAAGCTCAGCACCAGGCCGCCCGGCCCCGCCTCGCCCAGGGAGATGCCGATGCCGATGAACACCCCGGCGCCGATCATCATCCCCAGACCCATCATCGTGATGTGGAACAGCGAGAGGTCGCGCGAGAGTTCCGAGGATACGGGGCCCTTATCCGCCACGGCGAAGGTCCTTCAGAATCTCCCGGGCCGACCGCGCGCCGGTCCTGGCGACCCACTCGATCCGCGCCCTGCACCAGACTACGATGGCCGCAATCACCGACAGCGCGCCGAAGCCCACAATACAACCGACAAGAAGGTCCATGTCCATAGCCTTGACCTCACAGTCCACGCTCGGGACGCCCATCTATAGCAGAACTTGTGCGCCGAGGCAACTACTTCAGGATGGGGAAGCCGCTGTCCACTGGCTTGTCCTTTCGCCTATAGCATAGGCTGGGCGCCCGGCGCTGTCAACGCCATGAGTGCCGGGGCGCTAGCACCGATAGGACCTATAGGACCAATAGGACAGGCGGCGGCCACTGAACACCACCGGCCGTATCTGCCCTATCCGTCCTATGGGTCCTATCGGGCAAGCACCTGACCGTGCCTCCTGCGCGATGGCCCGCCAGTTGACACCGGCGGCCCTTCCGTCGTATAAAGGATAGGTGGGCGGGGCCACGGGAGAAATGCGCATGGCGAAGCATGGCGTCAGTCGTCGCGAGTTCCTCGGCACCTCGGCATTGGCAATGGGCGTTGCAGGCCTGGGCGGCTGCGGGCCCGCCACACAGGAGACCAAACCCATGAACGTGAAGTTCGGCCTGAACCTCCTCGTCTACAACGCCGCGTTCACGAAGGACGACGTGCATCTGATCAAGAAGGTGGCGGACATGGGCTACGACGGAGTGGAGGTGCTGTTCGCCGACCTGAGCATCCTGGACGCGAAGGCGACGCGGAAGGCGTGCGAGGAGGCGAAGATGGGCATCAACGCCTGCTGCGTGATGGTGCCCGAGGCCAACCCGTGCAGCGAGAAGCCCGAGGTGCGCCAGGCCGCCGTCGCGCGGCTCAAGCAGATGGTGGACATCTGCGCGGAGATGGGCGGCGAGGCCGTCGCCGGCCCCCTCTACGCCCCCGTGCGCGAGCTGACGGGCAAGGCGCCGACCGACGACGAGAAGAAGTGGTGCGCCGACGCGCTCCGCGCCGCCGCCGAGCACGCCGACAAGGCGAAGATCAACATGGCCATCGAGCCGCTGAACCGCTTCGAGACCTACGTCGTCACCACCATCGCCGACGCCACGAAACTGGTGAAGATGGTGGACCACCCGCGGCTGAAGGTGCAGGTGGACACCTTCCACGCGAACATCGAGGAGAAGGACCCTGCGGCATCCATCCGCGCCTGCGGGCCGCTCGTGGGCCACTTCCACGCCTGCGAGAACGACCGCGGCACCCCAGGCACGGGCCACGTGCCGTGGAAGGAGGTGTTCGCCGCCCTCAAGGAGATCAAGTACGATCGCTGGGTAACCATCGAGAGCTTCGCGACGGGCATCCTCGACCTGTGCGCCGCGGCCTGCATCTGGCGGCCCATCTACGAATCGGCCGACAAGCTGGCCAAGGACGGCCTGGCCTTCCTCAAGAAGATGGCCGCGGAGGCGTAGTCGAGCGGAGAGGGGGTGGGCAATGTCCCGCATCATCAAGACCATCGAGATCGAGGGCAAGCCGGCGACCGCGCTCTTCGACACAGGTGCTCTTTACAGCTACGTGGTTTCCAGGTTGGTCGGCTCCCTTCCCAAGCGGACAATGGCTCCACCTGTCCGCGTGGGGCTCGGGGGCAGCGAGATCGAGGTGCGTGAGTTCTGCATCATGGAGGGGACGATCGAGGGCCTGGAGTTCATGACCGATGCGGTTGTGGTGGACGACCTTGGTCGCATTGACGGCCATGCCCTCGATGTCATCTTCGGCGCGCGCAGCATGGAGCAATGGGAGATTCAGCTCGATTCGAAGGCGGGAACCCTCGACCTGGAGGGCCTGCGACGGCGCGAGTTCACAGAGTACTGATAGGAGACAAGGCGATGGCACACAAGGAGGTCCGGCGGCGGGAGTTCTTGGGCACGGGCGCGGCAGCGGTGGGTGCGGGCGTGCTCGCCGCCGCGGCGCGGGGGGCCGAAGCGCCCAAGATGCCGCCGAAGGAGAAAATCCTCAGCTACGACGAGCGCATGGAGTACCGCCGCCTGGGCAAGACCAACCTGTGGGTCTCCGCCATCGCGCTCGGCGGCCACTGGAAACGCTGCCCCTTCAAGGGCGAGGAGTTCGCCAAGAACCGAGCCGACATCCTCAGCCGCTGCCTCGACGCGGGCATCAACTACGTGGACGCCTGCTGGGGCAACGAGATCCTCGCCTACTCGAAGGGCGTCAAGACCATCGGCAAGCGCGACAAGATCTACTTCGGCTTCTCCAACGGCGGCCAGGAAGTCCGCTTCGAGAAGTGGCGCACCACGAAGGCCCTGATGGAGTCCTTCGACGGCATGCTGAAGCAGTCGGGCCTCGACCACGCGGACCTCTGGCGCATCACCATGCACGAGCAGAGCAGCCGCCACACCGACGGCGAGGTCGAGGAGATGATGCGCGCGCTCGAAACGGCCAAGCAACAGGGCAAGGCGCGATTCGTCGGCTTCTCGTCCCACGACCGGCCCCACATCGAGAAGATGATCCAGGCGTATCCCAAGATCGTGGACGCCATTTGCAGCCCCTACACGGCCAAGACGAAGGAGAAGCCCGAGGGCAGCTTCTTCGACACCCTGCGGAAGTACGACATCGGCCTCTTCGGCATCAAGCCCTTCGCGTCCAACTCCATCTTCAAGGGCAAGAGCGCCCCCGACGACCCGCACCGCGAGGAGGACGACCGCATCGCCCGGCTCGCCCTGCGCTACGTGCTGTGCTGCGACGTGCTCACCGCGCCCATCCCCGGCCTCATCTTCCCCCACCACGTCGAGAACTGCCTCAAGGCCATCGAGGAGCGGCGCAAGGAGGATCTGGCCGCCCGGCCCGCCGTGCTCGACAACCAGGAGCTGGCCCGCGCCGCCGACCGGATGTGGGAACGCCTCCCCGCCGGCTACCAGTGGCTCAAGGACTGGGAATGGGTGTAGGCCCACTGGCCTTCTCAACCCTGGGAGCTCGAGAGGAGCGACTATGAACGAGAAGAGGATCGGCAGGCGCCGTTTCCTGGGGCAAGGCGCGGCCGTGGTAGGGGCCGGGCTAGGGGCGGCGAAAGCCGTCGCAGCCGAGGCGCAGATGCCGCCCAAGGAGAAGATCCTCAGCTACGACGAGCGCATGGAGTACCGCCGCCTGGGCAAGACCAACCTGTGGGTCTCCGCCATCTGCCTCGGCGGGCACTGGAAGCGCTGCCCCTTCAAGGGCGAGGACTTCCAGAAGAACCGCACGGAGATCATCGGCCGCTGCCTGGACTCCGGCATCAACTATGTGGACGCCTGCTGCGAGCCCGAGATTCTCGCCTACGCCAAGGCGCTGAAGACCCTCGGCAAGCGCGACAAGATGTACTTCGGCTTCTCCATGTGCGGCCACGAGGTGCGCAACCCCGGATGGCGCACCCGCGGCAAGCTTCTTGAGGTCCTCGATGAGTACATGAAGCAGGCGGCGCTCGACGTGGTGGACCTCTGGCGCATCACCATGCACGAGCAGAGCAGCCGCCACACCGACGGCGAGGTCGAGGAGATGATGCGCGCGCTCGAAACGGCCAAGCAACAGGGCAAGGCGCGTTTCGTCGGCTTCTCGTCCCACGACCGCCCGCACATCGAGAAGATGATCCAGGCATATCCCAAGATCGTGGACGCCATTTGCAGCCCCTACACGGCCAAGACGAAGGAGAAGCCCGAGGGCAGCTTCTTCGATACCCTGCGGAAGTACGACATCGGCCTCTTCGGCATCAAGCCCTTCGCGTCCAACTCCATCTTCAAGGGCAAGAGCGCCCCCGACGACCCGCACCGCGAGGAGGACGACCGCATCGCCCGCCTGGCCCTCCGCTACGTGCTGTGCTGCGACGTGCTCACGGCGCCCATCCCCGGCCTCATCTTCCCCCACCACGTCGAGAACTGCCTCAAGGCCATCGAGGAGCGGCGCAAGGAGGATCTGGCCGCCCGGCCCGCCGTGCTCGACAACGCCGAGCTGGCCCGCGCCGCCGACCGGATGTGGGAACGCCTCCCCGCCGGCTACCAGTGGCTCAAGGACTGGGAGTGGGTCTGAGGCCAATTACCGATTGCGGAATGCGGATTTCGGATTGCGGAATGAGGAAGAAGGAGCACCACGTTTCCATGTCTGGGTCACGCGTCACGCGTCACGCGTCACGAGTCCTGGTTGTTGCAGTTGCCCTTCTCGCGGCCGTAACGGGCCTTGCCGCAGACAAGCCCTTCGAGCCGGGCACGGACGGCTGGCTCACGCTCTTCGACGGCTCCGACCTGGCGCGCTGGAAGCCCGACAAGGCCAGCGACTGGGCACTGAAAGACCAGCTCCTGGTCGGCTCCAAGGGCAGCGTGTCGAACTATTGGTACTGGCAGGATTTCGAGCTTGCCGCCACGGTCCGCGGCACTGGCTCGCTCCGCTTCCGCGTATCGGACATCATCCAGCACGAGCAGGCAGGCTACGCCCTCGACCTGGCCGACGGCACGGTCCGCACCGCCGATGGGCGCGCGGTGGTGAAAGCCTCGGCCACGAAGAGCGCCGAGTGGCGCGACGTCCGCCTCGTCGTGACCAAGGGCCGCTTCAGCGTGAGCCTCAATGGCAAGGCGGCGGCTGAGGGCACCGACGAGAAGTGCCCCGAGAAGGGCTTCCTCGCGCTCGACGCCGGCGGCGAGGGCCTCGCGCTCAAGCTCCTCTGCGTGCGCCCCCTCGGCCGCGAGAAGCCGCCCAACATCCCCACCGCCGACTCCTCGTGCTTCGTGTGCCACGCCAACTTCGACGGCGAGAAGATTGCTGAGAAGCACGCCGCCGACAAGGCCAGCAAACTCGCCCGCGAGGAGGACGACGAACACCTCAGGCCCGCAAAGGACAGGCCCAAGAAGGCCGGCTGCGCCGGATGCCACGGCCCCTCGTTCGACCACCGCTCCGACGAGGACAACGTGACCACGCCCGACATCATGTTCACCCGCGGCGAAGTCAAGGCCGCCTGCCTCCAGTGCCACACCCCCCACAAGACTGAGACGAAGCGCAGGGATGGCGACGGCTCCCCGCCGCCCAACCCAGTCTGCACCGACTGCCACGGGCACCACAAATGCAAGAACTGACGCTCCAGGAGGAAGAAGTATGGACAGGCGCGAATTCCTCAGAGCGATGGGGCTGGGGGCCGTGGCGCTCGGCGCGCACGCGGCCGCAGCCGATGGCGCGCGCCCGAACATCGTGCTGTGCATGACCGACGACCAGGGCTGGGGCGACACCGGCTACACCGGCCACCCGCATCTGAAGACGCCCGTGCTCGACGACATGGCCGCGACGGGGCTGCGCTTCAACCGCTTCTACGCCGCCGCACCCGTCTGCTCGCCCACCCGCGGCAGCGTGATGACCGGCCGCCACCCCAACCGCTTCGGCTGCTTCGCTCCCAACTGGTCCATCCGCCCCGAGGAGATCACCATCGCCGAGGCCCTCCGGCCCGCCGGCTACGCCACCGGCCACTTCGGCAAGTGGCACCTCGGCCCCGTGAAGGCTGGCACGCCCGTCAACCCCGGCAACAGCGGGTTCGACGTGTGGCTCTCGCACGACAACTTCTTCGAGCTTGACCCGCCCCTGAGCCGCATGGGCGAGGAGCCGCAGACCCATCGGGGCGAAAGCTCCGAGATCATCGTCGCCGAGTCCCTCGCCTTCATGCGCAAGGCCACCGAGGCGAAGAAGCCCTTCCTCGCCGTCGTCTGGTTCGGCTCGCCCCACGTGCCGTACAAGGCGCTCGACAAGGACCGCGAGCCGTACCGCGCCCTCCCCGAGCCGATGCAGCACTACCTGGGCGAGATCGCCGCCATGGACCGCGCAATGGGCATCCTGCGCAAGGGCCTGCGCGACCTCGGCGTGCGCGACAACACGCTGCTCTGGTTCTGCAGCGACAATGGGGCGACCGGCCCCGGCTCCACCGGCGGCCTCCGCGGCCGAAAGGGCAGCCTCTGGGAGGGCGGCGTGCGCGTGCCCGGCATCATCGAATGGCCGGCCCGCGTCCCCAAGCCCGTCGCCACCGACGTCCGCTGCTCGACCCTCGACATCTATCCGACGATCATTGACTTGCTCGGCATCGAGGTGCCCGGGCAGGTGCGGCCGATTGACGGCATCAGCCTGCGCCCGCTGCTCGAGGGCGCGATGGCCGAGCGCCCCAAGCCCATGCCCTTCTGGGTCTACGCAGGGGGCAAGGAGGCGAGGAACGAATCCTATATCGCCAAGCAGGCCCTCAAAGGCGTCTGGCGCACCTTCAGCAACTACAAGCACCCGACGCCCGCGACCGAGAACTTCGCAGGCCACGCCGCCCTCATTGACGGCCGCCACAAGCTCCACAAGCTCGGCAAGGGGCTGGAGCTGTACGACCTCGTGGCCGACCCCAACGAGACGAAGAACCTCGCGGCCGAGAAGCCCGACGTCGTCGCCCGCATGAGGGCCACGCTCGACGAGTGGCAGGCCTCGGTCGAGCGCAGCCTGGCCGGCCTCGACTACGCGCCGAAGCCAGAGTGAGAAGCGGGCGGCCTCAGATTTCCTGGTAGTTCGGGCGCACCACGCGGCCCGTCGCAGCCGACTCGGCGACCGCCTCGTAGAGGACCATGCTCTTGTACGACTCGGCGATGCAGGAGCGCGTCGAGCGCCTCTGCTGAATGGCCTGCACGAAATCCACCAGCTCGGCCAGGTGCCCCGTGTCGAGGCCGCTGTCGCCGGCCGAGGTGAACGTGGGCGGCTCGCGCCACTCAACGCATTTCCCCTCCCGCGCAATCTTCCACGACGACGAGTTGTGGATGCTCATGAAATTCCCGCCGCGCGCGGTGATCTCGACCTCCTCGGTGGGAATGCCGAACGAGCGGCCGCAGTTGAGACTGAGCGAGCCGACCGCGCCATTGGCATACTTGATGGACACCGCGTAGGCGTCGAGGCCTTTCGAGAAAGCGAAAACCTCGGCCGCGTCGCCGAACAGATAGCCCGACAGGTCAATCACGTGGATCGCGAAGTCGAAGAGGAACGCGCTGCGCGTGCCCGTGTGCTTGTACTGCGCCGAGGCGTAATCAATCGAGAGCGAGTAGAGCGCGTCGGGCGGGAGCTCGCCGATGAACTCCTTCGCGCGGCTGTAAGCCACGTTGTAGCGCTTCTTGAAGGCCGTGGTGCAGAGGACCCCCGTCTCCTTCGACACGCGTGCGACGGCGAGGGCGTCGGCCGCGCTCAGGGCCGGCGGCTTCTCGGTGTAGACGGGGGTGCTGCGCCGCATCGCGATGGGCGCCAGCTTTGCGTGGCCCGCCGGCCCTGTGCAGATGATGACGCCGTCGGGCCGCTCGGCGTCGAGCATCGCCTCCATATCGGTATGGGCCGTGCCGCCGAAGAGCGCGGCGTTGCGTTCGGCCTTGGCCCGGTCGAGGTCGCACACGCCCACCAGCCTCGCGCCGGCCGCACCGATGTAGGGGTAGATGCGCTTCGACGACAGGCTGCCGGCGCCCACAATCGCGACCCTTGGATAGCCCATTGTGGTATGTGCTCCATATGGGGCCATCAGCGGTAACCGGAAGGGGATGAATGGAAGAATGGATGAATGGATGATTGCCAGACAACGCACGGTCTTTCATCCATCCATTCATCCACCCATCCACTCATCCCTTCGCAGACGTCATGCGCGCAAGTCACGGACCAAGCGCCTGATGTAGTCCAGCGCCTCGCCCAGGTAGCGCAGCCGGTTCTCCTTGTCCTGTGTCTCCATCTCGACCACCACGTCGCCCCCGTAGCCGTCGGCCACGAGCCGGGCGAGGAGGCCGGGCAGGTCAATCTCGCCGGCGCCGAAGGCGACCGATTGCGCCCCGATCTGGTCTTTCACGTGCACGTGGCGGATGCGGCCGGCGAGCGCCTCGTAGCCCCGGCGCCACGACACGCCGACCGAATGGAAGTGCCCAACCTCCAGGAGCGCCATCAGCCTCGGGTCGTTCACGCCGTCGAGCACTTCGAGATAGTCGTCGAGGGTTGTGATCGCCGTGCCCTTGTGGTTCTGCACGACGGGCACGAGGGGCAGCTCGGCGATGGCGTCGAGCAGGGCGCGCGTGCCCGCGAAGAAGTCGGGCTTCGTCTTCGCCTTCACGATGGCGCAGCGGCAGCCGGTGGCCGCGCCGAAGCGCGCCGCCTGGACGGCCTGCGGCAGCGACGCATCGAGGTCCTCGGTCAGCGCGGGCAGGTGGACGCAGCAGTAGGCGAAGCCGTACCTCGCCGCGGCGTCGAGGTAGCGGCGTGGGTCGTCGAGCACGTTGGCAGCCGACTTGCACCAGCTCGTGAACATCTCGAAGCGGCGATAGCCGAGCGCGCCGTACGCGCGGAAGCACTCCTCCAGGCCCAGCTCGGGATTCGAGCACGGGCTGACAGCGATGGTGAACATGGCTCTATGCCTTCTGGCCAGGCGGCAGTGTCTTCACGCCGGGGATGGCGCGCAGGGCCTCCTCGGCGCCGGTCGGGCAGTAGATCACGAGCAGCCGCATCGGCTGCTTGCCCGTGTTGAGCGTCGAGTGATAGGCGCTGTTGGGCACGAAGATGGACGCCCCCGGCCCGACCTTCACCGTGCCGCCGTCGTCCACCATCTGCTCGCCGGTGCCGGAGATGCAGTAGATGATCTCCTCGGTGCCCGGGTGATTGTGCCGGTCGTGGCCCTTGCCGGGCGCCAGCTCGACGAGTCCGCACGTCATGCGTTTCGCTCCCGTGAGCTTCGGCTCGCTGAGGAGCCGGATTGTGCCCCAATCATAGACCAGTGTCTCCACGTCCTCAGGCCGCACAATGCTGCCTTTGCCGAGTCTGTCCACGGCGTTCTCCTTCTCTGTCAAGGGGGATGAATGGATGGGTGGATGAATGGAAGAATCGGGCCATCAGCCATCTGTGCCCTCACCATAGGCGGCGTTGCTCTCCTGGACGATGAAGCTCTCATCCCACTGGCCCTGACTACGCGTGCTCGCGACGCGCTCGGTCAAGCGAGTGAGCCCGTTCTCGAGCTTGTAGGAGAGGCCGTCGGCCTCCTCGAAGTCAGCTTCGGTGACCTGGCGTGCCTTTCTGTACGCGTGCAGCCCTGAGACGGATTCGCCCAGGGAACTGAGCGCGACGTTGAGGAAACGCAAGTAGTCGCTTGCCGTGCGCCGGCAGTAGCCTTCCGCTATATTGCGGTGGACTGAGTCGACGCTCGCGATCTGATTGGAGGCGACCCGCCGCAGCCCAAAGGGGAAGGCCCGAAAGATACGGCACGTCAGCACGTAGTAGTCAACCGCGTCCTGCCATACCACCAGCTTCCGGTAACCGCGGTTCGCGTTCCGCCGCGGGCTCATCCACGAGCCGTGAGTTTCGCCGCTCATCCTTCAACTCCTTCTTCCATCCATTCATCCACCCATCCATTCATCCTCTCACATGGCGCCTCCAAGCCGCAGTTCCTTGAAGGCCCTTGCCTGGCCTTCAATTGCCCCCTCCACCGCCAGCCGCTCGATGCTGGAGGCGCCGAAGAAGCCGGCGATGCCCTTGGTGTGCTGGAAGATGAACTGCGCGTCCTCCGGTTCGGCGATGGGGCCGCCGTGGCAGAGGACGAGGATGTCGGGGTTCACGGCCTTGGCCGCGTCGTGCATGGCCTGGACTTTGTTCGCGGCCTGCTCGAGCGTGAGGGCGGTGTGGGCGCCGATGCTGCCCTTCGTGGTGAGGCCCATGTGCGGCACCAACACGTCGGCCCCCGCCTTCGCCATCGCCGTCGCTGTCTCCTCGTCGAAGACGTAGGGGCAGGTGAGCAGGTCCAGCTCGCGCGCGAGGCGGATCAACTCCACCTCCAGGCCGTAGCCCATCCCCGTCTCCTCCAGGTTCGCGCGGAAGAGGCCGTCAATGAGTCCGACGGTCGGGAAGTTCTGCACGCCGTCGAAGCCCATCGCCTTGAGCTGCCGCAGGAACACGGGCATCAGGCGGAAGGGGTCGGTGCCGCACACGCCGGCCAGCACGGGCGTGTTCCTCACCACGGGCAGCACCTCGGCGGCCATCTCGACCACGATGGCGTTGGCATCGCCATAGGGCATCAGCCCGGCGAGCGAGCCGCGGCCCGCCATGCGATAGCGGCCCGAGTTGTAGATGATGATGAGGTCCGCCCCACCCTTCTCGGCGAACTTAGCCGAAATCCCGGTCCCCGCCCCGCAGCCGAGAATGGGCCGCCCCGCGGCCACCTGGCCGCGCAATCGCTTCAGGGCATCTTCGCGTGGAATGAAGGGCATGTCACTCCTCCTTTGCCTCGTTGCTCGTGGCCTTCTCGATGGCCTTGAGGATCTCCTGCTTCTGCTGGTCAATGTAGCTGAGGATGTCGCGCTTGACGCCGTGGAGGTAGACGAGTGCGCCGAGGATGGCGCCGAGGATGCCGATGGGGGCCATGAGTGCCGCGTCGCCGGGGTCACGGCTCCACAGGCAGGCCCACAGTGCGCCCGCCGTGGCCAGCAGGCACCCCGCGGCCTTGTAGCACCCCCTCTCCAGGAGGAGCACGACGGCCACGGGGATGATGAATGTGAGGGTGAGGAACAGCGTTCCCATGGCTAGCCTCCTGTGGGTCGCCTCTTCTTGAGGAACTCCAGCAGCTTCGCCGCCACGGCGTCGGCGAAGGCGTCGTCGTTGATGTTGTTGTCCATTTCGATGACCTCGATGTCGCGGCTCGCGCCCTCCCGAATCGCGTCAAAGAGGGCCTGGTCGGCCTCGGGCCACCAGAACTCCTTGCCGGGCGCATCGAGCATCGAGACGCCCTGGAGCGGGAGGAGGAAGGCGACGGGGCCTTTCGCGGCATTGGCCTTCTCGGCGAGGATGCGGCCCATCGCCGCGTTTTCCTCGGGCGTGGTGCGCATCAGGGTGATGCTGGGGTTCCAGCGGTAGAAGCGGCGGCCCTTGTATTTCGCGGGCACGGTCTCGGGCGCCCAGAAGTTGGCCATGTCGAGGCAGCCGGGCACGATGACCTGCGGGATGCCGCGCCGCGCCGCCGCGTCGCCGCGCGTGGGGCCGGCAGTGAAGACGCCGCCGCAGATCTCGTCGGCCCACTCGGTCGTCGTGATGTCGAGCACGCCGTCAATGAAGCCCTCGTCCACCAGGCTCTCCATCGTCTTGCCGCCGGTGCCGGTGGCGTGGAAGACGAGGGTCTCGTAGCCCCGCTCGGCCATCGTGGCGACGCAGCGGTTGACGACGGGCGTGGTGTTGCCGAACATCGAGGCGGCGAGGAGCGGCCTGGCCTTGACCTTCGGCGGCTTCGTCTCGACCATTCCCACGATGGCGCCCACGGCGTTCGCATAGATCGGCGCGCTGATGCGGTTGATCCCCGCCACGTCCACAATCGAGGGCATCATCACGATGTCCTTCGTGCCCACGTAGGCCGAGGTGTCGCCCGAGGCGACCGTGCTGACCATCACCTTGGGGAAGCCGAGGGGCAGCGCCCGCATGGCCGCGGTGCCGATGGCCGTGCCCGCCGTGCCGCCGAGGGCGAGCACGCCGTCAATCTTCCCCTTGTCGAAGAGCCGCTTGACGACCTTGGCGGCGCCGCGGGTCATGATCTGCATCGCGAGCGCCTTGTCGGCCTTCTCGCGCAGGAGGCGCACGGCGACGCCCCCGGCCCGGGCGACCTCGGACGCGGCGACGTGGGGCCGGAACTGGTGCCTGCCCACGACGCTCGTGTCAATCACCAGCGCCCGGTGGCCGCGCGCGGCGATCTCGTTCGCCACGAACGCCACGTCGTTGCCCTTCGTGTCGAGCGACCCGATCACAGCGATTGTCTTTGCCATCGCGCATCTTCCTTCATCAGCGGAGGTCCTTGTATGGCAAGCATTGTAGGACGGCGTGCGGAGTGCGTCAAGGCGTGTCGCCTCCACGCCGCCGGTGCGCCGCGGGTTGCTTTGGCCGCGAAATCTGCTATCTTGGGAGCCCGGTACCCCCGAGGCCGGATGACGGAGCCGAGAGCGTGAGCGAGGCCCAGGAACCCAAGGAGCCGCCGACCGCGGAGCAGGGCGCGCCGGGCGCGGAGGCGACGCCGGCCGTCGCGCCGCCCGGCGGCGAGCAGCCGCGGGCGGCGGAGCTGTTCGTGGCCGCTGCCATGGTCACCCTGGTGGCCGGGCTCGTGCTCTGGGGAGCCGTCGCCCAGGAGCAGGAGCCCGTGCTCGACGTGGGCACCGTGTCGCCCGCCCAGGCCCTCGACCCGCAGGCCGTGCCCTCGGGCGCGTTCGCCACGGTGGTGGGCAAGCCCGACCCGTCCCGCGTCGCGCCGCTCTACAGCATGCGGCCGGGACGGGAGCAGGACCTGTTGCTGGTTTTCCGCGACGCGCCCCGCCTGGTGCTTTACTGTCGCGCGAAGCACCCGCTCGCCCAGGCCGTCTACCGCCATCCCCCGACCGTGAGGGGCCAGCCCGTGACCGCCGGCGAGTTCGAGGAGACGTGGGAGCTTAGCGGCCGCATCTGCGACGCCGACAAGTACAGCGACCCCAACCTCGGCAGCGCCGGCGTGTCCATCCAGCAGTTGGCCGTGGAACGGCTGGGCGTCGCCGCAGGCGAGGTGGTGCGCGTCCTGGCCATTGGCGCAACGCCCGGCGACCTGCGCCGCTCGGCGCAGACGGCGGTCGTCTTCGGCGCCGGGATGACGCTTGTCGCCATCGCTCTTTGGACCCTCGCCATCCACGGAGTGGTCCGGAGCCGCGATGCTCGGAGGGAAGCAGATGCCGCAGCGTAGGGTGTGCATACTTGCACACCATCTTCCGCGTGCACGTATGCACGCCCTACCATCCTCCCGCGAAGTGACCGGCACGTTCTCCATTGTGGCGGTTGACCTGGAGGCAGGGGAGTGCGGGGCGGCGGTGGCGAGCAAGTATCCCGCCGTCGGCCGCGTGGTGCCCTACGTGCGGGCCGCCGTGGGCGCCTTCTGCACCCAGCACCACCACGAGCCAGCCTGGGGCGAGAAGGCCCTCGACCTCCTCGCCCTCGGCAAGCTGCCCGAGGAGGTGCTGGCCATCCTGCTCAAGGACGACCCGAAGCCCGGCAAGCGCCAACTCGGCATTATCGACATGAAGGGCCGCGCAGCGAACCGCAATTGCTGGGACGCCGATCCCTCGGGCGTGTGGTGGGGCTCGATGGCGGGCCGCGGCTACGCCTGCCAGGGGAACACCCTGGCCAGCCGCCAGGTCGTCACCGAGATGGCGCGGGCCTTCGAGGAGACCGATGGCTCGTTGGCCGGCCGCCTCGTCGCGGCGCTCGTCGCGGCCGACCGCGTGGGCGGCGACCACCGCGGCCGCCTCGCCGCAGGCATCCGCGTCGCCAAGGCCGGTGTCCCCGGCTACTCCCTCGAACTCCAGGTGGACAAGAGCGACGACGCCGTGAACGAGCTGGCTCGCCGCTACGCTGGACAACAAGGAGCAGACACGCGATGAGAGTTCTCTACATTGACCTCGACTGCTGCCGTGCCGACCACCTGGGCTGCAACGGCTATCCGAGGCCGACAAGCCCGAACCTCGACGGCATCGCGGCCGAGGGCGTGACGTTCACACACTGCTACTGCGCGAACTCGCCCTGCCTGCCGTCGCGGGCGGCGCTGTTCAGCGGACGCTTCGGCTTCAACAACGGCGTCGTGACGCATCACGGCACGGGCGAGGACTTCCGCTACCACGACCTCTACACCTGCCACGGGCGCGACACCACCCGCCCCATGCTCGCCATGCGCCTCTGGCAGCAGGGGATGAAGACCGTGACGTTCAGTTGCTTCGCCGACCGGCACAACGCCTGGTGGTTCAACGCCGGCTGGGAGGAGGTGCACGCCTTCACCCGCAAGCGCGGCCAGGAACGCGCCGACGAGGTGAACGCCGCCTTCCTCCCCTGGCTCCGCCAGCACGCCCGCGAGGACAACTGGTTCGTCCACCTGCACTACTGGGACATCCATAGCCACTACCGCGTGCCCGCCGAATGGGTCGAGAAGTTCCGCCATCTCCCCGGCCCCTCGTGGCCCGACCAGGCGACGCTCGACCGCCAGCAGGCATTCTACGGCCCCCGCTCCGCCGTGGACCTCTACACCGGCTACGAGGGCCGCAAGGGCGGCGGCTACCAGCGCCCCATCGAGACCATGCCCGACGCCATCCGCACCACCGACGACCTGAAGCTGCTCGTGGACGGCCACGACGCCTCGATCGCCTACGCCGACTGGCACGTGGGCGAGGTGCTCAACGCCCTCGACGACGCGGGTGTGCTCGACCACACGGCCATCGTCGTCAGCGGCGACCACGGCGACTCCTTCGGCGAGCACGGGCAGTACATGGACCACGGCATCGCCAACGAGGCCGTGCACAACGTCCCGATGATCGTCCGCTGGCCCGAGGTCACGGACAAGCCCGGCCGCAGCGACGCGATGATCTACAACCTCGACCTGGGGCCGACGCTGTGCGAGCTCCTCGGCTTCCCCGCGCCGACCCGCTGGGACGGCCGCTCCTTCGCCTCCGCCCTCCGCGGCGAGGAGTTCGCCGGCTGGCCCTACCAG
This sequence comes from Planctomycetota bacterium, assembly GCA_035527715.1. Taxonomy (GTDB): domain Bacteria; phylum Planctomycetota; class PUPC01; order DSUN01; family DSUN01; genus DSUN01. The sequence continues at coordinate 16,851 of DATKZY010000022.1, forward strand.
GTGTGGGACCACGGCATCTACACCCTCACCCGCGCCGTCCGCACGCCCGAGTGGCTGATGATTCGTGTCCTCCACCCCGGCCTCTACCCCTACGACGAGTCCGTGATGCTCCACGACATGCGAGCCGACCCGCACCAGGCGATCAACCTGGCCTGCGAGCGCCCCGAGGTCGTGGGCGAGCTCAACTCGATGCTGGCCGACTGGCGTCAGCAGCAGCTCCAGAAAGGCGCCCCCTGCGACCCGATGGAGCAGATGATTGCCCAGGGCGTCTTCCCCTACTACAGCCCCGAGCGCATGTTCGAACGGCTCGAGAAGACCGGCCGCAGCCAGCAGGCGGCAGAGCTGAGGAGGAGGCTGAATCGGTATCACCCGGGGCGCTACCAGTGAGAGAAGAGGATGAATGGATGGGTGGATGGTTGGATGAATGAAAAGGCAGCGGGGGAGCCTGGTCCCTCTGTCATTCATCCATTCATCCACCCATCCATTCATCCCCCTTCCCGTCCGCCCTTCGCGCTAACGCAGGAGAGAACCTTGTGGCCGCCCCCAACATCCTCATCTTCATGACCGATCACCAGCGCGGCGACACGGCGCTCGCCGAGCATCCGTGCCTGACGCCCAATCTGGACAAGTTTGCCCAGCAGGGCGTCACATTCACTGAGACCCACTGCCCCTCGCCCCACTGCTGCCCCTCCCGCGCCACGTTTGCCACGGGGCTCTACCCCACGCGGCACGGCGTGTGGAACAACATCTGCAACGCCCAGGCCATCAACCGTGGGCTGAAGCCCGGCGTGCGCCTGTGGAGCCAGGACCTCGCCGAGGCCGGCTACCACCTCGCCTGGAGCGGCAAGTGGCACGTGAGCGTCGAGGAAACACCTGCGAAGCGCGGCTGGCACGACGAGCTGTTCGTCAGCGGCCACAAGCCGGCCGAGCACGAGACGCAATGGCAGCACTACCAGAGGCTCGCCCAGCAGCCCGACCCGACCCAGCGCGGCGAAGGCCAGGCCCTCCGCCCCGGCTACGGCACCTACACGCTCTACGGCACCCGCGAGGACGGCAATCCCCACGACGAGAAGGTCGTGAAGCTCGCCGTCGAGGCCCTGCCCGGCCTCGCCAGGCGCGATAAGCCCTGGTGCCTCTTCGTCGGCCTCACGGGGCCGCACGACCCGTACTTCGTCCCGAAGCGCTTCCTCGACCTCTACAAGCTGGCCGACGTGCCGCTGCCGCCGAGCTTCGCCGACGGCCTGGCCGACAAGCCGCGCATCTACCGCCGCATGCGCCGCACCGTCTGGGGCCAGATGACGGAGCGCGAAATCCGCGAGGGCATCCGCCACTTTTGGGCCTACTGCACCTATCTCGACGACCTGTTCGGCAAGGTGCTCGCCGCCCTCGACGCCACGGGCCAGGCCAACGACACGCTGGTGCTCTTCACGTCCGACCACGGCGACTACTGCGGCGACCACGGCCTCTTCGCCAAAGGCATCCCCTGCTTCCGAGGAGCCTATCACGTCCCCGCCGTCATCCGCTGGCCGGCAGGCGCCCGCAAGCCGGGCTCCCGCATAGGGCAATTCGTGTCGCTCGCCGACTTCGGCCCCACGTTCACCGAACTGGCCACGGGCACGGCCCCGACCAATCTGAGCGGCGCCAGCCTCGTGCCCTTCCTCCGCGGCGAGGCCCCAGCGACGTGGCGCGACGCCCTGTTCACCCAGTGCAACGGCGTCGAGCTGTACTACACCCAGCGCTCGGCGCGGACGCGCGAATTCAAGTACGTCTTCAACGGCTTCGACGACGACGAGCTGTACGACCTGCGGACCGACCCGCACGAGATGCGCAACGTGGCCGCCGACCCCGCCTACGCCGAGACGAAGCACCAACTCGTCCGCAAGCTCTGGCAATTCGCCCACCGCGAGAACGACGCCGCGATCAACGGCTACGTCACCGTCGGCCTCGCCCCCTTCGGCCCGGCCGAGGCGTTTCGGACATGAGCGACAAGGCGGTTGAGGCGGTGCCGGATGAGCTGTGGGACGCCCTGGTCGTCGGGGCCGGGCCGGCGGGGTGCGCCGCGGCGATCCGGCTGGCGTCGGAGGGCCACCGCGTGCTGCTCCTCGACCGCCATCGCTTCCCCAGGGAGAAGGTCTGTGGGGACGGCCTGACCGTCGAGGCCGTCGCCTGCCTGGCGCGGCTGGGGGTGCAGGATGCGGTGCGCGAGGCGGCGCACGAGGTGGCGGGCCTCGTGGCCTACAGCCCGTCGAAGGTCGAGGTCGAGGTGGCCGCGCCCTTCCTCGCTCTGCGGCGCGAGCGACTCGACGCGCTCCTGGCCGAGCGGGCGGTGAAGGCGGGCGCGGTGTTCTGCCAGGGCGAGGTCCGCGACATGCAGGAGAGGCCCGACGGTACGGTTGTCGCGGCAGTCGCGGGCCGCGCGGAGCCTGCTCGGGCGCGGTTCGCGGCAATCGCCACGGGGGCGACGACGCGGCTGGCGAAGGCCCTGGGCCTCGTGGCCGGCGGCGCGCCCAGCGGCGTGGGCATTCGCTGCTACGTCCGCTCGCCGGTGGTCCTCGACCGCATGCTCACCTTCTACCCGGCCTGCCTCCTGCCCGGCTACGCCTGGGTGTTCCCGATGGGCGGCGGCGAGTACAACGTCGGCTGCGCCACGCTTGGCTCGCGGCATCGCGCCGGCAGAGACCTGAGGCAGGCGCTGACCGGCGTGCTCGCCCAGTTGCCGCTGGCGCGGGAGTTGCTGGAGCGGGCCGAGGCGATCACGCCGCCTCGCGGGGCCATGCTTCGCGGCGGCCTGGCGGGCGTCCGACGCCTCGTGGCGGGGCGGGTCGTCGCCATCGGCGAGACCATCGGCTCCACGCTCCCCTTCACCGGGGAGGGCGTCGCAATGGCCATCCGCACGGGCGAGCTGGCCGCCGATGCCATCGGCAAGGCCCTGGCCGCCGGCCGTCCGGCACTGCTGAACGACTACCCGGCCCAGGTCGAGGCGGCTCTTCGGCCACGCTACATGGCCTATCGCGCCGCCCAGGCGGCCGCCTCGGTCCCCTGGCTGAACGACTTCCTCGCCCGCCACTCCCGCGAGGGCCGCGTCCTGCGTGGCCTCTTGACGGGCGTCGTGGCCCCCGCCGCCGCCTCGCGTCGCCTCCGCCTCCTTCAGTGGGTATTCCGCACCCTCGCGCGGTTGCGCTGATTTCAAGATGATCACCCCTCCCTCCGGAAAACGCGTGATCACCTTGGCGCCGCCAGGGGCGCCTGGGCGGGCGACGTTACAGGTGCATATCTGGCAAAGGTTTATGGCACCGCATTCCCCGCAGTCGTTCGGCCTTCAAGATGATCAACCCCCCTTGCGCGCGCGTGATCACCTTGATCATCTTGGTCAGAGGGGCGAGGGGCCTCGGTTCACCTGAGCCGCTCGCGCACCTGGCGGATCTTCTCGATGGGGCACCCGGGGGGCATGACGCCGGCCGAGGTGAGGACGACGCCCCGCGTGGTGCCGGCCTCGGCGAGGTCGCGCCGGATGGTCTCGCAAATAGCGTCCACGGGTTCGAGCCACAGGATGGCGCTGGTGCCGCCAATGATGCTCGTCCTGGGGCACAGGCGGGCGCGGTCGGCGAGGGTGGTGTTGCCCACGGGCGGGCGAGTGTATGCCTCGATGGCCAGGGCCGGCAACTCGCCGATGCGGGGGAGCAGGGCCTTGAGGTGGCCGCACATGTGCAGGACGTGGTGCTTGCCGTGCTCGCGGACGAGGCGGCCGTAGTCGTCGAGGTGCCGCCAGCAGTAGCGCTCGAAGACGGCGGGCGAGAGCAGCGTGGTCGAGGTGTTTTCAACGGAGCAGATGTAGTCGTAGGCGCAGGCGGGGAGCATGGCTCGCAGGTAGCGCAGCCGCTCCTCGTGCATCAGGGCGATCAAGTCGTCCATCTCGTCGGGGAAGTCGCTGAGGAAGAAGTAGGTGGCGTCGGGGCCAAGCAGGTGCTGGATGAGGTTCATGAGGGGCGAGATGCCCATGTGGGCGAGCACGATGCCGCGGTCGCCGACCTGTCGGAGGCGCTGGGCGCCGCGGGCCAACGCGTCGGGCGCCGCCTCGAAGCGGTTGCCCTCGAACAGGTGGCGGGCGGCGCGGAGGTCGGCACGGGTCTTGATGGGGAACTCGACCGGGTGCCAGGCGCGCGAGGCGGGGTCCGAGCGCTCGATCGTGGTGAGCGTGCCGTCGGGCGTCGTCTCGCGGATGACGCGGCGGCCGTTGGCCTGCTCGACGTGGCGCTGGACGCGGTCGTTGGTGCAGGCGACGGCCACGCCGCCGCCGGCCATGTGATCGAGGTCCAGGTAGTCGGCGAGCTCCAGCTCGCCCATCGCGCGGTACTTGTCGTCCTGGAAGGCGAGGTAGGAGTCGCCGAAGACCTTCACCCAGAAGGGCAGGCGGTCCACTTCCTCGCAGCGCAGGGCGCGCTCGAAGCGTTCCTTGCGGGTCATGGGCGGCTCCTACGGCACCAGCTCGATCTCGGACACGACGATCCAGCCGCTCGCCTTCGGCTCGGAGGCGGCGCCGTGCACGCCGATCGTGAGGCTGGCGACCTCGTTGAGGTCGAGGCGGTCGTTCTCGTCCTTCGACCACGGGCCGAGCTTGAGGCGGCCGAACGCGATGTCCGCAACGGCCCACTCCGCGCTCGCCTCGGGGGCTTGCTCGGCGTAGTACTGCGAGTGGTCGCCGCGCTCCGACACCGAGACGAGCAGCCCCGCGATGCCCGCGGGCAGCTTGGCCTTGTAGACGAATCGCACGCCTCGATAGCCCTCCAACTCCACGTCCTGGAGCCGCAGGGCGGGGGTGACGTACATGTGCCGGCCGCCGGGGAAGGCGAACTCGATGCGCATCGAGGGCTGGCCGGCGGGGCCGTCCTTGGCTGGCGCCAGCCTGCACTCGGCGGCGGCGTCCTTGCCCACGCTCCACGCGGCGGGGTCGCCGCAGGCGATGGGCAGCGGCGCCGTGGGCCGGTACGCCTCGCCGGCGAAGGCCACGCGGCCCAGCTCGAGCGTCCCCTCGGCGGGGCCGTCGAGCACGAGGCCGAGCCAGACGCGCTCGAGCTGGTCTCGGCGCGGCTCGGGGTCGGAGTCCTCTGCGAACTCGGCCCGGCGGAGGCCGTCGAGCGGCAGGCGGGCCTCGGCCGCGCCATCGGTCGCGAGCGGGGCGCCGCCCACCTTGAGCCAGGCGCCGCCGTCCTTCTCGAGGACCAGCAGCGCCAGCTTCGGGCGGCTGCCCTGCGCGAGCGAGAGGCGGTACATGACGGAGACGGACTTCGCGGTCGCGGGGTCGCCCTGGGGCTTGCCCTCGAGGGCGATGAAGCGCCGCTCCTCGCCTGCCTTCGCGAAGCTCAGGCGCAGCGCCTGCCCGCCGCCCTGGCCCGCGTCGAGGACGTCGAGCGTCGCGGTCACGCCGGCCACGGGCACGACGCGCCAGGCGGCCTTGGGCCGCACGACCGCGGGATACCGCGCGCAGCCGCACGCGGCCAGGAGACCGGCCGCGATCAAACGCCACGCAATGCCTTCGGCTCTCATGGGGCGCCTCCTTTCCGATGAACCTCCCGCAGGTTTGGAACCTGCGGGAGGTTAGCGGGAATTCGTCAGCTCGATGTTGTCGAGGCAGAAAGCCGTCTTCTCATTCGCCGTGCTGCTGAAGCCCAGCCAGTCGAGCTTCTTCCAGCCGGGCTTGCCGTGGGCGAGGCCAGTGAACGCCTTCGGCGGCTGGCCGGGCAACGTCACCGTAAGATCCCAGGTCCCGGTGCCCTGCGGGCCGAGGCCGGCCGTCATCTCGAAGTGTACCCACTGCCCCACGGGCAATTCAAGCGGCGGCTGGTCCTTGACGTGGAGCTTGCCGCCCGAGACGGACATCGTGGGGCCGACGTTGTAGGGATTCGCGTCGTCGCGCCACTCGGTGAACATCACCGTCGCCGCCTCGATCCGCAGGTCGAACGCGAACTTCGTCACGCCCTCGCGGTGGTGCGGGACGTAGAAGAAGTGGGGGTTGTAGGCGTGCTGGAGGCCAGGGGCATCGAGCACCTTCAGGCTGCGCTTGCCGCCCGCGGCGGCCTCCTCGGTGACAACGAGGGCGTCGCCCTTCCTCTCGGTGAAGCACTTCGCCAGCGGTGGCGGGGCGCCGACGCGCACCGTCTCGAAGTCCTCGCGGAACGTCATCGGCGGAGGCGGGGGCGGAGGCGGGGCGAACTCGACCTTGGGATACTCGACGCTCGTGGCCAGCTTGACCCAGGCAGGGTCGCCGTAGACGCCTGCCTCCGTGTAGTCGAAGGGCTTGAAGCCGGTCTTGAGGGCGGGCGAATCGGGCTTGAGGCGGAAATCGCCCCTCTCGACATCCACGAACATCGGGTCGGCGACGAGGCTCCCCTCGTCCTTGCCCAGCTTCTGCCACTCCTCCCAGGTGAGGCCGCTGAAGGAGATGGGCTGGCCCGAGGTGTCCCAGTAGATGTTGTCCCTGAGTACCACCTTGTCGTCCCTCGCGCCGCGGCCGGTGAAGAGCGGCCCGCCCTTCCAGTAGACGATGTTGCGCTCGAAGGTGAACGACAGGTGGGGCTCGATGCGCGACCGCTGAACCTGCCCCTCCATGCTGTTCACCAGGATGTTGTTGCGGAAGACCTGTTCCTTGCCGTAGTGCTGGTGGTAGTTGCCGGTCTTCGTGTTGTAGACGAGGTTGTTCTCCATCACGATGTTCGAGCTGCCCTCGTCGTTGTAGAGGCCCCAGCCGCCATAGCTGTAGGAATAGACGTCGTGGATGACATTCCAGGAGACCCTGGTGCCCTCAGAGGGGCCGAGGGTGTAGACGCCGCCCATGTCGGAGAGGACGCCCCAGCCGAGGTGGTGGATGTGGTTGTACCCGATGGTGTTGTAGAGGGCGACGCTGGGCGCGTAGCCCCATCGCCAGCCGACCGAGATGCCGGTGTAGAAGAAGTCCGAGATGTCGTTGTTGATGACGCCGTTGTAGCCGCTGTGGCCGATCCAGACGCCGTGCGCGCCCGTGTGGATGCGGCCGCCGGCGCGGATGATGTTGTTGATCACCGTCACGCCCCGCGTCTTGTCGTGGGGTGCGGGCTGCTCGTTGGCCCAGCCCTCGCCGATCTTCACGCCGCCCGCGCCCAGGTCGTGAAGGTAGCACCGCTCGACATTGCAGGACTCGCAGCCCCGGCGGAACCAGATGGCATAGGTGCCAATGCGGCTGACCTCGCAATCCTCGATGCCCACGTTCCGCGCGCCGTCGGCCATGATGACGGCGGGGATGGTGACCTCGGCCTGCGCGTCGCCGTGGCCCTGCGGCGGCAGGATGTACTGGGAATGTCGGAACGTGAGGCCGCGGAGTGTCACGTGCTCGACGTAGAGCCCCAGCGTCGGCTCGCCTGCGAACTTGACGAAGGTCTCGGTGACGGGGGCGATGACCTCGACCGTCGCGGGGTCCTCGCCGGGCAGGGGCTTGTAGAGGAGCGTGCCATCCCTGTCGAGGAACCACTCGCCGGGCTGGTCGAGGGCCTCGCGGAAGTTCTCGACGTGGTAGCGTTGGCTCGCCCCCCAGTTGAGGAACTTCCAGGGCGCGTTGCCCGTCGTGACGACGGCGCCGGTCTGCTCGTCCACGGCGGCCAGGCGATGGCGGGAGGACTCCCACGAGTGATAGGCCACGAGGGTCACATCGCTCAAGCGCTCCTTCGGCACGGCGAGAAGCGGCTTGAGGTCGTCGGGGCGGGCGATGAAGGCGCGCTGCGACAGGTCGGCCTCCTTGCCCGTCAGCGGGTCAATGCCGTGGGGCAGCGAGCGGAGCATATAGTAGTAGAACGTGTTCGGCGACCTCGCCCGCGTCGCCCGCCGGCCATTGACCCAGAGCTGCTCGAAGTACCACTTGCCCTCTTTCACCTCGGGCACTTGTGCGACCCACAGGCCGCCCTCCCCCGCCGTGAAGCCCGTGATGCGGCGGCCGCCCGTGAAGACCGGCCTTGCCCCGCGCGCCGCCTCGTAGGCGATCGGGCACGCCTCGGTGCCGCTGTCCTCGGGGGTAAGCAGGAGCGCCCGCGCGAGAGGGTAGGTTCCGTCGGCGATCACCACCCTCACCGGCTCGCGCAGCGGCCCCCGTGCCTTGAGAGCGCGGATCGCGTCGCGGGCGTCGTCGAGCGACTTGAGCGGCCTCGTGGGCGCGACGCGCAAGGTCGTCGCCCACGCCTCCTGCGCCACGATCGCCAGGAGCAGCATGCCGAACCGCCGAAGAAGCAGTTGCATGGCACATCCTCGTCGAGTGCACCCGCGCATGGCGGCTCAGCGGGCCAGGATGTCGAACTCAATGGGGTCGGACAGATGGCCGGCCATGCTGGCCAGGACGGTGTAGCTGCCCGGCTCGGCAGGCAGCTCGAAGAACTTGGCGAGGTCCACCTTGAAGGTGCCGCCTTCGCGGTAGTCGCCCAGGAGGTTCGGGGGGAAGGAGGCGGGGCGGCCGCGCTCGGAGGGCGGCACGATGAGGCGCAGGGTGGAGCCGTAGGGCTTGTCGGAGCGCAGCAGGGTGAGGAAGACGAGGCTGGCCACGGTGCCCCCGGCGCGCTCGAGCATCGCGCGGTCGGCCTGGAAGGCGCCGTGAAGGAGCAGGGGCTCGCCCGGCTTGAAGCGGGCCTCGGCGTCGAAGGCGAAGCGGATGGCGACGCCTTTGCCGGGGGGCTGCGGCGCGTTGGGGTTCTCCCCCATGTCCACCAGGGCGTTGCGTTCCTCGAACATCAGCGGCATCTCGCGTTCTCCTTGTGGCTCTCGGTCGGGGCCGGGGCGGCCCCGATGGCGGTCCGGCTAGCGGCTCCAGTGCGCCATGGGGGTGCGGGAGAAGTCCTGGCGCCGCAGGTGGTCGTGGCAGCCGGTGAGGTCGGCGTCGCGGTGAAAGGTGATGACGCGTGTGGTGGAGTTGGCCCAGTACATCGCGCAGGTGGCGGCCCCGCGGATGCAGTGGTGGCCGTGGTCGGCAGCCGTCTCCTCCCAGGCATTGTGTGCGCCCGCGGCAGCGGGGGTCTTGTTCACGAGACCGAGCCCGTGACCTATCTCGTGGACGAAGGTGTTGCGCTGGAAGGTGGTCCAGTTGGCGGCCGGCTCGATCTCGCGCAGGTTGCCCGCGCACAGGTAGATGCCGCGAGCGCCGCCGCCCCAACCGAGGGTGTAGTCGCACTCCCGAACCACCAGCTCGATCTCAACCAGCCGGGTCGCCGTGGGCAGGATGGGGCCGGCAGAGAGATTGATGAGCACGCGCCGCATGCCGGCCTCCGCCCCAGGAGCCGAGAGGGTGAGGGCGGCGTTGGGGATCTCCTGCCAGTAGGCGCCGCACTGGTCGCCGCGGCTGCGGTGGCCGGGGCAGTGCTGGGCGCCGCAATTCCACGAGGTCCCCGAGTCGGCCGCGCAGCGGTGCCATCGGCGCGAGTGGCCGGGGCACGCGGGCGTCGTGCGGCCGCAGTGCCACACGCCCTCCCGGCACACGTGGGAGGGCTGGCTGTGGCTCGGGCAGGCGCTGGCGCCGCAGCGCCAGGTGGCGTTGGCCGGGCCATCGCACGTGTGGCCGCTCCGGTCGTGGCCCGGGCACGCGGGGACCGAGCGGTTGCAGTGCCAGAAGGACACGGCTCCGCTGCGTCGGCAGCGGGCGCGCACCTTCCAGGAGTACGCGCCGGGCTCCCGAGTCCAGAGGTGAATCTCGCCCGTCTGGGCGCTCGGGGCCGTGAGCGTGCCCGTAATCCTCTTGTCCGAAATGTCGGAGGCGTGGTCAAGGGCCACCACGTGGCACTTGAACGGCACCTTGTCGTTGGCCCGGAACTGGGGGGCGGCGTGGGCGGCGCGAAGCGCCTGGTCGCGGAGGTTGTCGCGATGGGCCACGCGGGTGCGCGGCCCCTCCTCCTCCATGCGGATGAAGACGGCCTGATAGCTCGTGATCATGGGGGCGGAGACGGGTGCGGTCAGGGCGAACACGCCGCCCTGGCCGTCCTGCATCTCGGTGACCTGGAACCAGAACCTCCGCCACACGGTGTAGGGCCCGGCGGGCAGGCCGCCCGTGTAGTTCGAGTCCTCCGTGGCATGGGCGGTGAATTCATCGCCGCCATACGTGGACAGGCGGAGGGTGACGACGCTGGTCCACCCTTCGGCGTCGGTGGCCGTGGGCGAGGAGGCGCGCAACGGGCTGGATGAGCCGCCGATGGCCGGCAGCTCATTCCCCGTCAGCCCGGCCCGATTGCCGGCCGCGGCGGTGGCATACCAGTAGATGTTCTTCGTGGCGATCGGGCGGCGCGTGAGGTCGCCCGCGGCCCACATCACGCGGGCCTTCAGGCGGATCTCGCGGCCGTAGTCCGGGTGCGATTCCGTCGGGTTCACCTGGGCGTCGAGGTTGATGAACTGCTCGCGGGCGGCGACGGGCCGGGTGGTCTCGCGGCCGCCTTGGGTGACGACCTCGACGATCTCGACGAGGCGGACGCGCTGGGCCAGGGGGCACGGCTGCACGGCGCTGCCGGTGGGCCGGCGGGTGCGCCGGCCGGAGGCCGCGGTCGCGCCGGACAGGTTCCCGCCGCCGGTGCCGGGCTGCCGGGCGCCGGCGTCGCTCGTCAGGTCGCCGGGGGGCGCGTCGCTGTCGTGCGAGCGCCCTCGCCCTTCAATCACCATCGCCTTCGCCTCTCGTCTACTGCCGCAGGGACGCCTCGTCGCACAGCGCGTTGATGCGGGTCTCGGGGTTGCCGAGCGAGGGATCCTCGAGGATGCGGCTCGCCCAGGGAAGCTCCGGGGCCACGTCGAAGTCCCGCCCGTAGGCGAACATCACGTCAATGTACTTCGACACGTCGGCCTCGGCAGTGAACCCGTGGGCCTTCGCCCGCGTGACGCCGTAGAGCACCATCTCGCGGGTCCCCTTGTCGCCCAGCTCGCGGCACCGGGCGGCGAAGTAGCGGCGCACGTGCGCCACGGTGCGCTCGACGAACCGGCGCTCCATCTGTTCGCCCAGGGATTCCATCTGCTCTCGGCGAATCGTCAGCACAATGCGCCCTCGCTGCTCGGCCAACTCCCTCCTTCGCTTATACGCGGTTCTGCGCCTCCTGTCAACCCCTTTTGGGTTGCGCTGGTCCCACGAGCGGAGTATGGCCCCCAGTTCTGGTAACGACCTCCTTTCCCGTCTTCTCGTGCTCGTCGTCGTCCTCGTCGTCGTCGTCGATTCTCTGGGCTTTCCCCCCTTGCGCATTCGACGACGAGGACGACGACGACAACGACGACGATTCAAGAGCGAGGCCGGCGCCAGGACTGGGGGCCATACTCCCACGAGCGCGCGCCTGTGGCCGGAGCGCTCCGCGCTGTGGTATAATGCCCCGGAGCGAGAAGGAGGCAAGGAGATCCGCCGTGGAGGTCACGGCACAAGTGCCCATGGCTGCGCAACCTGCCAATGGATGAGCCCGCAACAGCGCCACCCGTCCGCTCGTCCCGCAGGCGGACAGCGTGCGCGTGTGCGGCGGGCCTGCTCGTGGCCACGTGGGCCGTGGGCCAGCACGTCCGCGACGAGTTCTGGCTGAGCGCCCTGTGCTTCTACCTGCCATCGCCGCTTGTGGCTATTCTGCTCCTCGGCATCGCCGGGGCGGCGGCCCGGTGGGGCTGCCGGCGCACGGCGGTCGCGGCGGCCCTGTGGGCGCTGGCTCCCGCCCTGTCGGTCGCCGTCATCGAGAACCACTGGACATCGCCCGCGCCGCCGAAGTCCACGGGCTGCTCGCTGCGGCTCGTGCACTGGAACGTGGCCCGAGGCAGGCTCGGGCCCACGCGGGTCACCGACCGCCTCGCGGCGACCGAGGCCGACGCCTATGTCGTCTCCGAGGCCTCCGGGGTCCAGGCGCTCCTCGCCTTCGCCCACCGCCTGGGAGGCGAGTTCACCCTGGTGCGCATCTGGGGCCTGGCGTTCCTGGCGCGCGGGAAGCTTGGGATCAAGCAGAACCTCCGCCTCGCCGGAGGCGGCCACGCCCACACTTTCCTGTGGCTGCCGCCGACGGGGCCGCCGCTCAAGCTGCTCGTGGTGGACCTCTCGAGCAGCGTCCTGGCGCACCGCGACCCGCTGCTGCGGCGGCTGCGCGAGCTGATCGCGGCCGAGCGCCCCGACATCGTGGTCGGCGACCTCAATGCCCCGCGCCGCTCGCTGGCCCTCGCGTCGCTTCCCGTCGGCTACCATCACGCCTACGACGCCGCCGGCAGCGGCTGGTCCTACACGTGGCCGGCGCCGTTCCCCCTCTGGGCGATTGACCAGTGCATCCTCGGCCCGAGAGTGCGAGCCACACGCTATACCCTCCGCTCGACCACGGCGAGCGACCATCGCATGCAGATCCTCGACTTCACGCTTTGCGCGGCCGGGGGATGACCCGACCACGCGGGCGACAGCCCACGCCGGGGGGCGCGCAAAAAACTCTGGCAACTCAGGCATTCCGGCGCTTGACTCGCCGGCCCGATAGTGCTATGGTGTCGTCTCCACTGTTCATAGGAGAACACCATGGCAGCCGCTGAATCGCCCGATGTGCCCGCAGGAATCACGCAAGACGACGAAAAGGCCGTGGAGAATCTGCGGGCGGGCCGCGACCGGATCCTCACCGAGCTCCGCAGGATCATCGTCGGCCTCGACCAGGTGATTGACGAGGCATTGACCGCGGTCTTCTGCCGGGGCCACTGCTTGCTGGTCGGCGTCCCCGGCCTCGCCAAGACCCTCCTCGTCAGCTCCCTCGCCCAGACCCTGTCGCTGACCTTCAAGCGCATCCAGTTCACGCCCGACCTCATGCCCAGCGACATCACGGGCACGGAAATCCTCCAGGACGACCCGCAGACGGGCCAGCGCGCGTTCAAGTTCATCAAAGGCCCGGTCTTCTGCAACATCATTCTGGCGGACGAGATCAACCGCACGCCGCCGAAGACGCAGGCCGCGCTGCTGGAGTCCATGCAGGAGAAGAAGGTCTCGATGGGCGGCGAGGACTATCCCGTGCCCAACCCCTTCTTCGTCCTGGCCACGCAGAACCCGATCGAGCAGGAAGGCACGTATCCGCTGCCCGAGGCCCAGCTCGACCGCTTCTTCTTCAATATCCTGGTGGACTATCCGAGCTGGGACGAGGAGCTGGCGATCATCGAGCGGGTGACGGGCGAGATGCCGGACAAGCTGGACGAGGTGCTGAGCTGCGAGGAGATTCTGGGCCTCCAGGGCCTCGTGCGGCGCGTGCCGGCGGCCCCGCACATCTGCAACTACTCGGCCAAGCTGGCCCGGGCGACGCGCCCGAGCGACCCCGAGTCGCCCGACTTCATCAAGAACTGGATCACCTGGGGCGCCGGCCCCCGCGCCAGCATCTTCATGGTCCTGGCGGCCAAGGCCCGCGCCATCCTGCGCGGCCGCTTTGCCGCCTCGGTGGACGACGTGCGAGCCGTCGCCCTGCCCATTCTCCGCCACCGCCTCATCCCCAACTTCGCCGCCCAGAGCGAGGGGCTGAAGACCGACGACATCGTGAAGAAGCTGCTCGACACAATCCCGGCCGACGAACGGCTCTACGATGGCAAGTCCGCAACCGCACAGGCTTAGGTATCTCGACCCCGAGACCCTTCAGAAGATCGGGCCCCTCGAGCTCGTCGCCCGAGAGGTCGTCGAGGGCCTCCAGGTCGGCATGCACCGCAGCCCCCTGAAGGGCTTCTCCACCGAGTTCTCCCACCACCGCCAGTACGTGCCGGGCGACGAGACCCGACATTTGGATTGGCGAGTCTATGCACGCACCGAGCGCTACTACCTGAAGCTCTTCGAGGCCGAGACCAACTTCACGGCCAACCTGCTGCTCGACGCCAGCTCCTCGATGCACTACGCCTCGCACGCCGTCTCGAAGCTCGAGTACGCCAAGTTCATGGCCGCCTCGATGGCCTACCTGTGCGTGCGGCAGCGCGATTCGGCGGGCCTGGCAATCTTCGACAACCAGCTCCGCACCTACATCGAGCCCAAGACCACGATGGGCGTCGTGCGCACCATCGCCGAGGAGCTCGAAAAGGTGCAGGGCCTCCCCCGCACCAACGTGGCGGCCGTCCTCCACGAGTTCGCCAACCGCATCCCCCGGCGCGGCTTCGTCATGCTCTTCAGCGACCTCTTCGACCACGTCGAGGAGTTCATCCAGGGCATTGACCACCTGCGCTTCAAGGGCCACAACGTCGCCGTCTTCCACGTCCTCGACCCCTACGAGCTTCAGTTCCCCTTCGACGGCTCGTGCAAGTTCATCGGCCTGGAGCTGGACGGCGAGGTGGTGACGCAGCCGAAGCGCATTCGAGCGGCGTACCTGGAGGAAGTGCGGAAGTTCATCCGCGACATCCGCTCCGCCTGCGAGCGCGCCCACGTGGACTACGTGCTCGTGGACACGTCGAAGCCGCTGGATGCGGTGCTGTCGGCATACCTGATCGGGCGCATTCGAAGCGTCCATGTCCGATGAGGCGGCCACCAATAGGGCCTATAGGACCTATAGGTCCTATCGGGGCCTGGAGTGACCGCCTGATGCGAAGGCTGTGGTTCGTTGTGCTGGCTCTCGTGGCGGCCTGTGCCGCCCGGGCCGACATGGTGACGACGCCCGGCGGCCGCGTCGAGGGCAAGGTGGCCTTCACCGCCGAGGGGCTCCAGGTGGCCGGCAAGCCGGTGGCCTGGGGCGACACGCTCTTTGTCATCCGAGACCAGCAGGGCCGCTCGATCCGCTCGCCCGAGGCGTTGCGGATGGCCAGCGGCGAGGTCTGGTTCGCCCACGTGGCGGGACTGTCGGCCGGCCGGCTCAAGGCCCGAATCCCGCTCCTGGGCGAGCGCGAGCTCGACGCCGCCGCGATCGGGGCGGTGGACTTCCTGCCCGACCTGTCGCCGCCCGAGCCGGGCGACAAGCCGGGCACCCTCTACCGCGAGAAGGGCGAGCCGGTGCCAGGCCAGCTCCTGTGGATTGACGGGCAGCGCCTGGCCATTGACAGCCCGCTCGGCGTCCTCACGCTCTCACGCGACGGCTTGGCCCGCTACCTATTCAAGGCCGGCGCCAGCCCCGCCGCGGCCGCCGACGAGGTGAGCCTGCTCGACGGCTCGACCCTGCGCGGCCAGGCCAAGCCCGTCAAGGACGGCTTGGAGCTTGACCACGCGGTGCTGGGCAAGGTGGCCATTCCCGGCCGCATGGTCCGCTCGGTCCTGCGGCATCCGGCGGGCGTGGCCTGGCTGGGCGAGCTGGCCCCGGCCAGGGTGAACGCCGTGCCCCTCGTCGTCAAGGGCGCGCCGCCCGAGACGCTGGACTACCCGACGCTCGGCGGCACCCGCGTGTGGCCGGGCGAGTTGTTGGCAATTCGAGGCATCCGCATCCAGCCGAAGTGCACCGTCACGTATCGGCTGCCGAAGCTGCCGGGGCAGCGGCTGGTCTTCGCGGCGACCGTGGGACCAGTCGAAGGAATGCGGGGCGACGTGAGGCTGCGGCTGACCGCGGCCGGCAAGACGCTTGTCGAGCGCGACCTCGGCCCCGCCGCCCAGCGCGAGGCGGTGACCGCCGAGGTGCCGCGCAACGCCGAGCTGGCCGTTGAAGTGGACTTCGGCCCCAACCTGCGGTTCCCCTGCGGGGTGATCCTCGGGGACCCGATGGTCGTGGGGCGGTGAGAAGGCGAATGACCAATGACGAATGACCAATGACCAACTGACGACGCCGCTCCCTGGCTTGGTCATTGGGCATTGGACATTGGTCACTCACGGGACTGCTTGAGGCACGTATGGGCTTTCTGGACTTTCTGTACAAGCCGATGCTCTGGGGCACGCTGGCGATCGCCGTGCCGATCCTGATTCACCTGCTGAACCGGTATCGGCACAAGCGGGTCGACTGGGCGGCCATGGAGCTGCTGCGCCGGGCACTGGTGGTCCGCGCCCGGCAGATCCGCATCGAGGACATCCTGGTCCTCATCATCCGCTGCCTGGCCGTGCTGCTGCTGGCGCTGGCGATGGCCCGGCCCACGCTCTCGACCACGGGCGCGAAGTGGTTCGGCGCCGAATCGCGGGTCGGCGTGGTCATCGCCCTCGACGCCTCGTACAGCATGGCCCACCGCCCCGGGGTGAACACGCGCTTCGAGCGCGCCCTGGCACGCGTGCGCCAGGTGCTGAAGACGCTCGACCCGGGCAGCCCGGTCAGCCTGGTGCTGATGGGCAGCACCCCGCGCATCCTGCTGCGCGACGTGGGCTACGACGAGGCCCGCCTGGAGAAGGCCCTCACCGAGTCCGCCCCCGTGCCCGAGCGCGTCAACGTCGAGCTGTGCATCGAGGAGATCGAGAAACTCGTCCGCGAAATCCGCGCGCCCATGCGCGAGTGCTACCTGGTCACCGACGCCCAGGCCTCCACCTGGCGCGAGCTGTCGGACAAGGCGAAGATCGCCCTCCGCGAGATGAACGTCATCGCCAAGGTCTTCTTCCTCTCGATCGGCGCCGACAGCGGCGAGAACCTGGCGATCACCAACTTCGCCCTCGGCTCCGGCGCCCTGCGCAAGGGCGCCATCGCACGCTACATCGCCGAGGTCACCAACTTCGGCCGCCAGCCCCAGGAGCGCGTGGGCGTGAGCCTCACCCTCGACGGCAAGGCCGTGGACCAGCGCGTGATCGACCGCATCCCGGCCGGCGAGGCGCGCACCCTTCCCCTGTTCGCCCGGCTCGATGCCGCGGGCGACACCCGCCTCGCCGCCCAGCTCGGCCCCGACCCCCTCACCACCGACAACGTGCGCTACGCGGTCACCCACGTGGCCGAGCAGGTGCGCGTGCTGGCGGTGGACGGCGCGCCGAGCGACGAGCCGTACAAGAGCGAGACCGACTACCTGGCGACCGCCCTGTCGCCCAGGCGCGGCGGCCCGGCGACCGCGTCGCTCGGCGTCAAGGTCGTGCCCTGGCTCGCGCTGCCCGCCGAGCGGCTCTCGGAGTACCAGGTGGTGATCCTGGCCAACGTGCCCGACATCCGGAAGGACCAGGCCGCCGCGCTCCACACCTACGTGCAGCAGGGCGGCGGCCTCATCGTGTTCCTCGGCGACAAGACGATCCCGCGCCTGTTCAACGCCCGCATGGCCCTCGGCGAGAAGTCGCTGCTGCCCGCCCGCCTCAGCGCCCTGGCCAACCCCAAGGAGGCCGAGGGGGCCACCATGGAGCCGGCGATGACCGGCCACCCCGTGGCCGCCGCCCTCGAGGCCCTGCCGCGCGAGCTCCTCAATGCCGCACGATTCACCCAATACGTCAAGGCCGACCTCGTGGAGGGCGGCCGCGTGCTGCTGAAGTTCACGGGCACCGACGACCCGCTCCTGGCCGAGAAGAGCCTGGGCCGCGGCCGCGTGCTGCTGTTCACCAGCACGGCGGACCGCGACTGGACGAACTTCGTCGTGAACCCCGCCTACCCCATCCTGCTCCACCAGATGGTCACCTACCTGTCGCGGCAGGAGCACGAGCGCTCGTTCGCCGTCGGCGAAACCATCAACCTCACGCTCCCCAGGGTAAACGTCCAGGCCAGCATCCTCGTCCGCGACCCCACGGGCAAGGACTCGCCGCTCCAGGTGGGCGAGCGCGATGGCCATCCCGCGATCAGCTACGCGCGGCCCGCGCTGCCGGGCTTCTACGAGGCCCGCTATGCCTCGGGCCTGCCCCCCATCGTCGTCGCCGTCAACGTCGAGCCGGCCGAGAGCGACGTGCGCAGCCTCGTCGGCGCCGAGCTGGCCCGGGCCTTCCAGGGCACGCCCGTGCGCCTCCTCGCCTGGGGCGACGACCTCGAGCTCGCCATCAAGACCGGCCGCGTGGGCCACGAGCTCTGGCGCATCCTCATGATCCTCGGCCTCGCCATGTTCGCACTCGAATCGTTCCTGGCCTACTTCTTCTCCCTGCGCATGGCCGGCGCCGCGGCCAGAGAGGCCACGAAGGAAGAACTGCTCGGCGGCAGGGCCGCCGACGTGAAAGGATAGGAAGGAAATGACCAATGACGAATGACCAACGACCAACTGGGGACCCGCGTCCTGACTTGGTCATTGGGCATTGGACATTGGTCATTGCAGGGAACCGCTGATGCTCAGGCAATGGTTCACACGAGTCCTCGGCCTCGAAGAAGTGGGCCCCGTGACCTACTTCGAGTGGTTCCTGCGCCACCCGTGGCCGAGCATCGTCGTGCTGCTGTGCATCGTCGCGGCCGTGGCCTTCGCCGCCCGGCTCTACTGGCGCGAGCGCGGCATCTCGCGCCGCCGCCGCATCTTCCTCGGCATCTTCCGCGGCATCCTCTACACCATTCTCATCCTCCTCCTGTTCGAGCCGGTGTTCGGCATCGAGATGTCGGTGAAGCTGCGCCAGAGCCTGCTCGTGCTCCTCGACACCTCCGAGAGCATGGGCATCCCCGACGCCCGGAAGAAGGAGCGCGAGCTCGAAGAGGCCGCGATGGCCATGGGCAAGCTGCCCTTCGAGAAGGGCTCGCAGCCCATGGACGCCCGCACCCGCACCGAGGCCGCCGCCGCCCGCCGCATCGACCTGGCCAAGGGCATCCTCGACAACCCGAACCTCGACCTCTTCCAGAAGCTGGAGGCCGACTACAAGCTCCGCTACTTCTCGTTCGCCGAGACCGTGGTGCCCGCCAGCGGCGAGGGCGACGAGCTGGCCGCCTCGCTGCGAAGGGTCGGCGCCACCGGCAAGTCCACCCGACTCGGCACCGCCATTGACGACGTGGTGGCCCGCTACAGCGGCCAGCCCATCGCCGGCGTGATCGCGCTCACCGATGGCGCGTCGAACGAGGGCCTCGAGCCCCTCGAGGTCGCCCGCAAGATGAAGGACCGCGGCATCCCCCTCTTCCCCGTCGGCATCGGCGTGCCCGACCCGCCCGACGTGCGGGTCGAGGGCCTCGTCGTCCAGGACACCGTGTTCGCCAAGGACCGCGTCCCCGTCCGCTTCCGCCTCACCTCCAAGGGCTTCACGAACCGCCACCTGGACGTCGTGGTGACGGTGGACGGCAAGGAGATCGCGCGGCAGGACGTGGTGCTCACGGGCGACACGCAGTTCGAGGAGATGAGCTTCCTGCCCGAGGAGGGGGCGGCGAGTCTCACGCTCAAGGTCGCCGCCACGCCGCTGCCGGGCGAGGTCGTGGCCGACAACAATCACCTCTCGCAGAACATCCGCGTGATTGACGAGAAGATCAAGGTCCTCTACGTCGAGGGCAAGCCGCGCTGGGAGTACCGCTACCTCCGCGCCGTGCTGCTGCGCGACTACCGCCTCGACGTCAAGTTCCTCCTGACCCAAGGCGACCGCGACCTGCCGAAGGCCTCGGACCGCTATCTCGAGCGCTTCCCCGAGGTCGCCGGCGAGGCGTTCATCTGGGACCTCGTGATCCTGGGCGACGTGCCGGCCTCGTACTTCACCCCCGCCCAGCTCAACCGCATCGAGCAGCTCGTGCGCGAGCGCGGCGGCTCGCTCCTCGTGCTGCCCGGCCACCAGAACCCCCTCACCACCTACCTCGGCAGCCCCATCGAGGGCATCCTGCCCGTCCGCCTCCAGCCCGAAAGCTGGGAGGCCGTCGAGGAAACCGTGTACCCCGTGGTCACCTCGAAGGGCGACGAGATGACCGTCGTGACCCTCGAGGTGCCCGAGGAGCGCAACACGGCGCGCTGGGCGCGCGTGCGGCCCCTCTACCAGGTGCCCGCCGTGGCCGGGGCCAAGCCCGCCGCCACCGTGCTCGCCACGCTGTCCGACTTCCCCCGCCGCCGCGAGCCCTACCCGCTCATCTGCTGGCAGCGCTACGGGCGCGGCAAGGCCATGTTCGTCGGCACCGACCAGCTCTGGCGCCTCCGCTTCAAGCTCGGCGACAGATACCACGCCCGCTACTGGGGCCAGGTCATCCAGTTCCTCACCCTCTCGCGCCTCCTGGGCGAGAACAAGCGCATCCAGATCGAGACCGGCCACCGCAGCTTCCGCACCGGCGAGCGCGTGCCCATCTACGCCAACGTCCTCTCCGAAGCCTTCGAGCCCGTCAACCTCGCCGCCTACTCCATCTACGTCGAGCGCCCCGAGGGCCAGGCCGAAACCTCCCAGATCAAGCTCGAACCCGTCCGCGACGTCCCCGGCTTCTACCAGGGCTTCTTCACCCCCGAGATCGAGGGGCGCTACGTGCTGCGAGCCTCGCCCGCCGAGCGCGAATACGCCAACTCCGTCGAGCTCCAGGTCGCCACCACACCGCTCGAACAGCTCGAGCCGGCCCTCCAGGAGGACTCGCTGCGCAAGCTCGCCGAGCTCTCGGGCGGCCGCTACTTCACCATCCGCGACCTCCCCACGCTGCCCGACCAGCTCCAGCAGCAGCTCGAAACCACCATCGTCCGCCGCGAGAAGGAACTCTGGGACCTCCCCTTCATCTTCATCGTCGTCCTCCTGTGCGCCGCGACCGAATGGTTCTTCCGAAGGAGATACGACCTCATCTGAGGCAGCCGAAGTCCTATGCTCAATATCCAATCCTCAATCCTCAATGACCAAGTAAGACCCGCGCGGCGACGCGCTGATCTTCGTTGGGCGTTGGACATCGAGTGTTGGATATTGGACATTGGACTTCTGCCTTCTCTGCCGGGTTTCATGGAACGGTGAGCCAATGGCCTCTGTAACCGCAACCCAGGTTCCCGACAAGCTTCCCGGCTCGACCTTCGTCGAGCACAAGCTCCACCGCGCCTGGAAGAAGGAACGCCACTTCCAGCACACCCGCGGCCTGTGCTACTTCGTCCTCTGGGCGCTGGCCATGGTGCTGCTGGACCTCCTGGTGGACTTCCTGTTCCGCGTGCCTGGGTACTGGCGGATGGCCCTGCTGGCGGTGAACGGCGGGGCCCTCGTCTGGGTGCTCTACCACCACTGGTTCCGCTACCTGCGGCACTACGACCCCGTGCGCACGGCCCTCCAGGTCGAGGGCCGCCACCCCGAGCTCCAGAGCCTGCTCGTGTCGTTCGTGCAGTTCCGCGAGGGCCCGCGCGTGGGCGCCCACGTCTCGCCCAGCCTCCTCAACGCCCTGCGCCGCCAGACCATCGAGTACACCCAGCCTATAGACTTCCGCGAGATCGTCAACTACCGCGAGCTCAAGCGCATCTTCCTCCTCTCCATCGCCGTCGTCGCCTTCTTCGGCGCCGTCAGCGTCAACTGGTCCGAGCACCTCCGCGTGCTCTTCTACCGCATGCTCAACCCCGAGGCGCGCCTCGGCTATCCCACCGCCACCCGGATTGTGGACATCACGGGCAACGCCACCGTGCAGCAGGGCAAGAAGGTTGGCCTCGTCGTCCGCGCCGTCGGCCTCCTGCCCCGCGAGGGCACGCTCTACGTCCGGCCCGAGGCCGGCGCCTGGGAGCAAACCCCCTTCCCCAAGACCCACGAGGATGCCTACGGCTACGACTTCCAGGAGGTCTACCAGACCTTCCACTACCGCGTCCGCCTCGGCGACGCCTACTCCGACGAGTACACCGTCCAAGTCGTCCCGCCCCCCCGCATCGTCGAGACCCGCGTGCACCTCACCTACCCGGCCTACACCGGCACCCGGCCACGGACGCTCGACATCCTGAACCTCGAGGTGCCCGAGGGCACGAAGCTGCGCTGGGAGTTGCGCTGCGACCAGCCCCTCGCCTCCGCCGCCATGCTGCGCGAGGAGGCCGCACCCACCACCATGACCCTCACCGTGAGCGGCCTCGTCGCCACCACCGAAGCCGTCGCCACCGAGTCCTTCGACTACTCCTTCGACTGGAAGGAGAAGCACTACGGCTATGAGTACAAGGACGAGGTCCGGTACTTCGTCCAGGTCATCCCCGACAGCGCGCCCCAGGTCGAGATCCTCCGCCCCCTCGAGGACGAGAAGGCCACGGTGCGCAAGACCCTCACCATCACCTACCAGGCCCGCGACGACTACGGCCTCGCCGAGGCCTGGATCGTCTACAGCCTCAACGACGGCGACGAGCAAAAGGTCCCCCTCGGCGCCCTCAAGGGCCGCGTGGTGGACAGCCAGGAGGCCCCCTGGGTGCTCAAGAAGACCATCCCCAACCTCAAGGAGGGCGACGTCGTCACCTACGCCATCGAGGTCGCCGACAACCACACCGGCGAGGGCGGAGCCTTCAAGAGCCGCTCCCAGGGACGCCGCATCTACCTCGTCAGCATCGAGGAATACCTCCGCTACCTCGCCGAGCGCCGCCGCAAGCTCGTCGCCGACATCCGCACGATGCACCAGCAGGAGCACGAGGCCGCCGACAAGGTCGGCGAGATCGAGTTCACCAAGCCCGAATAGGCGCTCAGTACTCCTCCCCATCGCGGCAACCCGCAACCAAACAGGAGAGTGGACAGTAGACAGTGGACAGTGGACCGTCCGCAATCGTCCTCGTCCTCGTCGTCGTCCTCGACTCCTCACGTCCCGGATTTCTTGCCGGAAAGCACGATTCTGGATGTTTGTAGCACAGAGAAAAGCGTACAAGAGCCACGCACTGCCGCCTTCGTGCCGAAGGCACGTCAGCAGGTAGCCGGCGGCTTCAGCCGCCGGACTCCGGTGCGAGAATACGCCCAGTCCCGAAGGGACGGCAGGATGGCTTCCCGGCGCGGCTTCTGCCGCCCCTTGCGG
>DATKZY010000023.1:0-2212 GCA_035527715.1 Planctomycetota bacterium
GGCTGCCGCAGCAGCCGACCAAGGCTTCGCCAGTGGCTAGCAGGCTCGCCGGGTCACCCAGGCCGAATCGAGTTCGTCATCCTGCGGACTGGCCGGTCACCTCCTGCTGCTCTCCTGCTCGCCTCGCGGCGACGCAGTTGCAGTCGGTTACGGGAGGAAAGCGTTTTCCCGGAGAGGACTTCCACCTCTCTGACCATGCCTGCTTGCAGGCGCACTAGCCCAGGGCGTGAGCCCTGATCTTTGCCCACAATTGTCGGCCCCTCGGCGGCGCGGCCGAGAAGGCCGAGAAGGAGCGTGAGGCGGCGGAGAAAAATCGGGAACATGCCAAGATGGCACTTGGCCCGCCGACTTTTTTGTGGTATACAATGATGCGTGACACAGAAGCGCAAAAACCGCTGCTCGAGGAACAAGGAAGAGCGGACCCTGCTGTGGGCCACGGCAACGATGGGCGCCGTGCAGCTTCCCGATGCTCGGCTGAGCCAGCGGGCCGTCGCCATCCTCGCAGCCAAGGCGGCTCGACCGGGCGACTGCATTGCCCAAGGCAACCCGAGGTCCGCTTCGGTGAAAGCCACCTATCGGTTCCTGGAGAACCCGCGCGTGAAGCCCGAGCCGCTCTGGAGGGCCGTCCACGAGCATACGGCGCAAGGCTTGCCCAAGCTCGCGCGCATCGTGTCGGTCCAGGACACCACGTGCCTGATGTTCCCCAGGCTGAAATGCACGAAGGGCCTCGGCACCGCCGACCAGCCGCGCGAGGAGGCGCTCTGGATGCACTCGGCCCTCGCCCTGCGTCCCGACGGCCACGTTCTCGGCCTGCTCCACAACTATGTTTGGGCACGGCCCCTCGCCGAGTTCGGCAAGGGCCACCAGGCCAAGAAGCGCCCCTTCGAGGCGAAGGAAAGCTTCGAGTGGGTCCGGGGCCTGCGCCACACGGCCGAGCTTCGCGACGCCTTCAGCCCGACCACGAGCGTGCTTACGGTCTGCGACAGTGCGAGCGACGTCCACGAGGTCCTCGCGGAGGCGACGGCCCGGCCCGGCGACGACGCGATCCTTCGGGCCTCGCAGGACCGCCGGGTGGCGGACGACTACGCGTCGGTCCGTGCCCAAGTCGCGGCCCAGAAGGCCCTGGAACGGCTGAAGATCGACGTTCCCCGCAAACAGGGCGAGCGCAAGCGGCGGGCCCGCATCGAGATTCGGGCCGTGCGTGCCACGCTGCTGCCGCCCCAGAATTCCCACGGCCTGCACCCTGTCCCGATCCACGTGCTGTGGGTCCACGAGCCCCGGCCGCCGAAAGGCGTCGAGGCGCTCGACTGGCTGCTGTTGACCACGCTGCCGATCGGGACGGCCGCCGAGCGGGCCGAAATCGTCCGCCTCTACAAACTCCGCTGGCGCGTCGAGGAGTTCCACCTGGCCCTCAAGAGCGGCTGCCACATCGAGAAGACCCAGCTCAAGACCGCCGAGCGGATCAAGCTTCTCCTGCCGTTCTTCTGTGCCACCGCGGCGCGGCTCGTCCAGCTCACCTACTGGGCCCGCACCGAACCCAACGCCGCCTGCACGGTGGCCCTGAGCGAACTGGAGTGGACCGTGGCCTGGCGATTCACGCATCGGGCCCCCGTGCCGGCCGGCCTGGCGACGCCCACCATCGCCGAGGCGGTCCGGATGATAGGCCGGATGGGCGGCCACCTGGGCCGCAAGGGCGACGGGATGCCGGGCGTTCGGACCCTGTGGAAAGGCTGGCGCGACCTCCAGCTCCTGGTCGACTACCACCAGACGTTCGGGTAGCGGCCAACGCCGTCCCATCACGCTTCACCTCACAGAAGACCACGGACCGGCGGGCTGTTTGTCCATGCCCCGCCGGATGTCCGCGCGTTGGGCGGAAAGGCCCAGGTGGGTCCGCCACGCTCTGTCGACTCGGCCCGAGCCAACTCCACGGTCCCACTCGAAGCCGCTGCCCTCGCCGTTCTCCGGCCCGTGCGACAAGGGCCGGGCGCACCGGCCCACTTGTGGGCAAAGATCAGGGCCAAGCTCCTGGGGGCCTTGCCCCCAGACCCCCAGGATTTACCGCTTTACGGCTAGGGCAGCCTCTGCTACAATCCCTGTGCCGCTGAGGAGGATAGGGCTCCGGTGGGAACCGACCCGAGCGCCTCGGCGGCGGCAGGGCAGCAGGGGACGATTCGCCGAAAGCGGTCGTCCCCTCTGTCATTCTGGTCGCTGC
>DATKZY010000024.1:0-7373 GCA_035527715.1 Planctomycetota bacterium
ATCTGTGGGGTGGCGTATTGAGGGACGCGGCCCCAAAAGAGAAACGGGCGGCGGGCCCCACAGGGGGGCCCGCCGCCCGTTTGCGTTCTCCTGCCTTCGGCTACGGCGCAGGGGCAGTGGCCGAGGTGAATGCCTTGAGCACCCAGCCGGTCTTGTTGTCGGGCGTGGTGACGTAGTACCAGGAGCCTTCCTGCTTCTCGACGCGCAGGGCCGCGCCCTTCGTGGCACTCGCGACCATCGCCGAATTCGCGTCGGGCTTCTCATACACGTTCACCGTCGCGAAGGCCACGTAGACCTGCGTCGCCGTGCTTGGCGGCGGGGGCGGCGGCGGATCCTGCGGAGGCGGCGGGGGCGGGGGAGGCGGGGGAGGCGTGGGATCCGACGGAGGCGGCTGCACCGGGGTCGGCTCGACCGGGGTCGGCTGAACCGGAGTAGGCTGAATCGGGGTGGGCTGAACCGGCTGTCCGGTCGCCGGAACCACGACCGGCTGGACAACCGTGGGCGTGACGCCCATCGTCCCCCCGCCTGTGGTGCCGGGAGTGATGGGCTGGCCCTGCTCGTCGAAGTGGTAGTAGTTGGCCGGGGTGCGGGAGACGACGAAGGCGATGGCCGCGGCAAGGCACTGGCGCACGGCCTTCTCCATCGGGGTGTTGCGGAACACGCCCAGGCCGCCGCCCATGATGCTGTGGCGGCCCCAGCCGCCCCCGCCGATGCCGATCGAGAAGTCGGACGTCTTGCCCGTCACCGTCGTGGCGGCGACGAGGCGCGAGGTCCGCGTGTCAATCACCCGCAGGTCGAGGGCCACGTAGGCCTGCTTGAGGCCGAGGCCGATGCCGCCGATGGTGCCGCGGGAGCGGCCCCAACCATGGCGGTCCACGTGCCCCCCGCCGATCCCGATGCCGCCGCCCTGGTAGTCGGGCTGGAACTCCGTGACGGCGCCGGTCACGAGCAGCTCGGCGCCCTCGATCTGGCCCGTCGCCGCCCCGGTGCCCGGCTGGATGCGGCCGCTGCGGGCGAGGTCCTGCTCCGCCAGCACGCCGGCCAGCTTCTGACGCTCCAGGACGATGTAGCGGTTCGTGTTCAGCAGCTCGGTGGCGAGCATGTCGGACATGCCGTTGCCGAGCGCGCCGTAGCTCTGGCCCGCCTTGTTGTCGAAGTCCAGCACGGCGATTCGGGCCTTCGGCCCGTTGTAGGCCTCGGCCTGCATCTGATCGATCGTGCCCGTGTTCTGGCCGCCCGTGATCTGCGGCTGCGGATTCAGCAGCTCATCACAGCCCGTCGCCGCCAGCGCCACGAGCAGGAGGCCCCACGTCAAGACGCGCTTCGCCATGGTCATCTCCTCTACGCATGAGGTGGAGTAAGCAACTGCCCCTACATTCTGCCACGCTTTGCGGCGTCTGTCAACGGCGCACCGCGGTTTATCCATCGGCCGGGGCGCCCGGCTCGGGCTCGCCCCGCAAGCGGGGGAGCAGGTCGGGGCGGCAGGGGCCGATGAAGTTGCAGCGCAGGCACGAGCGCGAGTTGTCGGTCTTCTCGAACGCCGCCTCGGCCAATGGCTCGTTCTGGCCCACGTCGGCCAGGAGCGAATGCATGTCGGCCACGCTCCCCCGAATGTACTGCTTCGCGTCCTCCACGTCCGCCGCCTTCACCTGGTACTCCTGGAGGCGGTTGACCAGGAGGTAGAACTCGGCGGGCAGCACGTTTTCGAAGGCCGTGCCCCACTTCGCCTGGGCATAGAGGCTGTAGCACACGAGTTGAAGGGTGTTCGCCTCGGCCAGGCTGCGGCCCGTCTTCCAGTCGTAGATCCGCACCGCCGCCCCGTCGCGGAACGAGCAGTCAATCTTCGCCCAGATGCGAATGTCGTCGAGCGCGAACTTGTCCAGCTCCTCGATCTGGAGCCAGGCATCGCGCGGCACGGCACGCAGCTCGGCGAACAGGGCGCTCGTGTAAAACGTGTGCAGGCACTCGCGCACGTCGTCCGCCGTCTGCTGCCAACGCTCGCGCGGCACGGGCACGCCGTACTCGTGCTCGAACAGCGCGCACGACTTCGGCTTCTTCCAGTAGTTCCCCTGCTGCGACGAGCGATAGTCGTCGCGCATCTGGGCGAGCGTGACCTCAGCGATCTTGTCGGGGCTGAGCACAGCGATGCCGCGGCTGAGGTTCTTCAGGCTCCGCTCGACGCACAGGTGCACCCGCTCCCCCGCCCACATGGGCCGCGTCTTGAGTTGCTTCACCACATAGAGCTGGCGCGTGCGCTCGGGCGCCGTCGCCTCCCACCCGCCCCACGAGCCATAGTACTGATAGTAGTATCGCCGCGGACACGTCCTGAACGTCTCGTCGCGGCTCTTCGACCAGGCGCATTCGTTCTTCAGCTCGGCCAAGTCAGTCCCTGCCTTCATCCCGGGGCGGTCAACCTCATGTCCCCAGTGTAGCCGCTTCCCCGGAGAATGCAAGTGGCGTGCGCCAGCGCCCCGTGGCCATCGTCGCCGATCTTGCGCCCCCCGGAAAGGGCGCAAGATCGGAGGATCGGCCAATAACGGCCATACAGGGCCGTTCTGGCGATCTTGCGCCCCTGCGCGCTACCACCTTCATCACCCTGAATAGTGCCGCATGCGCGGCGCGCGAAGTGGCGCTGCAAGCCGTAAGTGCCTTCTTGCCAGGGTGTTATGGAACGACGCCATCGTGCCGCCCAGCCCGTTGCCCACCACGTTGGGCCATCTTGCGCCCCCAGAGCCGCACCGGGGGGCGCAAGATGGCAGGTATAGTGTATCGGCCTCTTTGGATGCCCATATATTGGGGGCATACCCGAATCGCTTGCTGAACATCGCCATCGTGTCCATTGTTGCGCCTGCGCGCGCCCACCTGCGCGCACGGTGAGACGCCTTGACCGGCGAGGCGCAGCGCCTCTCTGTGCAGTCATAAAGTCTTGGGAACCTTATGGGAATAGGGGACAGACACCTATTTCTGGCGTACCGTGGGGCCATGTCCGCACCATTCACCCTTGGGGTTTTGGCGGGCGGGGGCGTGGTGTGAGGGTTGGCGGGGCGACGGGGAAAAGAGGGGGTCCACAGATTGACACAGATTTCCACAGATGAAGAGAAGGCCGAAATCGGGTCTCAAGCCCAGTTGGCGGACTTGTCTTGTCTGTGCGAATCTGTGGGAATCTGTGGACAAAGCTCTTCACGGCTTCGGCGGGGCGGGGGAACGGGGAGAAGAGAAGACCGCCTGAAGGCGGAACTACCAACCCGGAGATTCCGCGTGCAAGTATGCACGCCCTACCTGGCTTTCGGTGTTCGGCGTTCGGTGATCGGTGATCGGGTACGGAAGGTTCCTATCCGTGCCCATCCGTGAAATCCGTGGTTTCCCTCTTCTCTGCGTGCTCTCTTCCGCCTCTGCGGCCTCTGCGTGAGATCCGTTCTTCCCGCTTGGGTCACTGAGGTAGCTCAAGCAGGGCCACGTCCTCGCCTTCGAGGGTGAGGGTGGCCTTGCCATCCTTCCATTCAATGGTCTTGCCGCTCACGAGATCGCGGCTCGTGGCGGGGGGCTTGCCCTCGAAGGTGATGGTGGTCGTGCGCTTCTCGGGGCTGTCGTTGAGGACGGTGAGGTACTTCTCGCCAAAACGCTCGACGTAGACCTTGGCGTCGCTGGAACGGGCGCGGGTCACAGGCTCCCAGCCCGCCTCGGCGACGAGCTTGCACAGCGGCACGTATTTCTTGAAGAGCGGACGGTCGCGGTCGTAGAACTCGGGCCGCTTGAAGTACTGGCCGGTCGAGGCGTCGGCGCTGAAGAACCCCGGGAACATGCCGTAAGCGAGACAGCGCTTCATATATTTCTCGACGAGGGCGTGGCTGAATTGCTCAAACGCGGTGTTCATGAGGAAGCAATAGGGCTTGCCCTTGCACATCGCGCGGCGATAGAGCATGTCGGCGTCAGACATCGGGCTCCACTTGCCGCCCCGGTTCCAGTTGGTCTCGGTGCCGCCGACCTCGAGCATGGGGATGAGCCAGGGCAACCGGTCGGGCGCGCCGTTGGCCATCATCAGCTTGCCCATCTTGTGGACGTCGCGGGCGATGCCTCGGACGTATTCGAAGGCGACGAGGCCGCGGAAGATGGCCGGCTTGCGCGTGTCGGGCGAGAAGGTGAGCGGCGTGTCGGCGGCGGCGAAGTGGTCGCGGCGGAAGTCCAGTTCGTCGGTCACGTAGCCTTCGCTGGAATCCACGTATTCGCCGTCCTGGTCGGCGGCTTTCTTCGGGCCGTAGAGCTGCTCGATGAGCTTGGGGTTCCACTTGTTCTTGAAGTCGGTCACCTCGCCCTGGATACCTGGCATGGAGTTCACGCTCCACACGGCGCCGTTGCACCAGGGGGTGTCGCGGAGGCGGGCGGGGACTTGGCCTGCCTCGTTGTGGTAGCCGCTGGTGAGGAGTGCTTTGGCGCTGGCGTTGCCCAATTCGGCGAGGCGTTTGGCCTCGGCGAGGGCGGCGTCGAGGGTGCGGGGCATCTCCTTCGGCATGCGCATCCACCACGTCATCGGCTCCGTGTAGCGGAAGGTGAGGATGCCGTGCTCGTCGTCCCACTTCGTCTCGTTGGTGCCTTCCTTGAACTTGAACCCGAAGTCCTGCCAGCCCTTCACTTCGCTGATCTTGGCGAAGGGCATCCAGAGCCCCTGCTCGGGCGTGCCGCAGCGGAACTGGTCGGGGAACAGCTCGTAGTAGCGTGCGAGCGCAGCTCGGAAGCCCCATTTCGGGTCGAAATCGAAGAGGCAGAAGCGGACGTGAGCCTTGGGCTTCTCCGGCGTGAGGCCGATGTCGTAGGCGAGGAAAAACTCCCCCGTGCCCGAATTGGCGCCAAAACGGAAGAAGGCGGGAAGGGCCATGTCAATAGCCAGGGCAACGGCCTCGTCGCCCTTCGCCAGGGCGGCGAGAGGATAGCGCGAGAGGCGGCCATTGGCCCCGATGTGGAAGCGGTTGGCATTCATATACTCGCGCGGCGGCTCGGCGACCATGCTGGTGCGCGGGTCGTGGAGCCACTGCCACCCCTCTTTGCCTGCGGGGCCGGCGTGCAGGAGCGTGATGGCGCGGTCCTTGCCCGTGGTGTCGGTGAGCGTGACATCGAAGAACACGGCCCCGCGGTCTTTGGACTCCTTGCATTCGAGCTTGAGGCCGAGCGCTTCGCGCTCGATGCGAACGAAATCGGAGTTCGCCGCCACGTCGCGCACCTGGAAGCCAAAAATAGGTGCGGTCTTGACCACGACGGGCACGCCGTCGAAGAGGCAGGCGCCCTCGGGGGTCTTGACCTCGTGGAGCTCGGGGGCGCGGAACCGGGCCTTGCCCGCGTGGCGGCGGAGGAGGAGGTGCATCGTGAGGGTCTTGACCGGCTTCTCGGGCAGGACGAGCACCTCGCGGCGCTCCCAGTCGTGCGTCCCGACGGCGAAGTTGGCCGTCTGGCCCCACAGCGGTGTGCCGTCGGCGTAGACGAGGTCGAGGTAGACCGAGTAATCCTGGTTCGGGCTGCCGCCGACGCCCTCGGCCTTGCTCCAGGCCGCGGCGACGATGGGCTGCGGGGACTTCTGGTTCAGCTCGATGGTCTGCGAGGCGCCGCGCTGGACGGCCTTGTCGGCGCCGTTGTCGCACACGAAGAGGTCGCCCTCGCGTACAAAGCCCTTCTGCCAGGCGACCCAGCGGTCGGGCTTGAGGAGGTTCTCGCCCTTCTCCTTCGTGACAAGGACGCTCTTGACGACGGTTCCATCGGCGAGCGGTTCGCCAGCCTGCACGGCGAGGCCCTCCGCGAGGAGGAAAGGGACCAAAGGGACCCAAAGGACCAAAGGGACACGGAAGACACGCATGGTTGGCCTCCTCTCTGCTCTCATCTTTGGCTGCATCTTCCTTGGCTCCTTTGCAGCCCCCGAATGGGGGCGAGCCAGTCGTAGCCCAGGGCGACCGAAGGGAGCCCTGGGACAAGCCGCGCCTACCACAGAGCCCCCGAAGGGGGCGATTCAGCCGCCGTGAGGCGCCCCCTTCGGGGGCTTGGGTTGATGGGGACGCCCGATCCCAGGGCTCCCTTCGGTCGCCCTGGGCTACGACTGGCTCGCCCGCGTTCGCGGGCTACAAGACCCAGAGATGCAGGCAAAGATGAGTTCTCCACTATGGGTTCCGCTTGGCGAACTTGTCGGCCAGGGCGCGGTAGGCCTTGCCCATCGGGGTGAGCTGGCCGTTCTGGACGAGGTGCGGGAAGGCCGAATAGCTCCATTTCTGGACGAGGCGGTGGCCGTCGGAGGGCATGCCCAGCTCCTTGTCCACGCCCTCGGGGCCTTCCATGAACTCGATGGCGACGCGCATGAACTCGATGAGCTGGGCGTCGGTGAGCTTGGGGTCGCAGCAGTGGTTGAACACGCCCATCTCGGTGATCACGAAGGCGGCGTCCTGGAGGCCCGCCTTCTTCATGAAGGCCCGCATCGTGCGAATCTTGTCCTTGAACAGCTCGGGCTTGACGGGCTCGGGCTTGGCCCATTCGGGCGGCTTGTTGCCGGTGATGTAGCAGTGGAGGCCGAGGGCGTCAATGGGCATCCTCTCGCCGTACTTTTTCTGGTAGGCGACCATGTAGCCGACGAGTTGCTCGGTGCCCTGGAGCGTGCCCCAGGCCGACTGGAGGTCGCCGGGGGCCAGCTTGATCCTCGGGTTGAGGCCGCGGACGAAGGTCGCGAAGTCGTGGTACCAGGTGGCGTATTCCTCGAGGTCGGGGTAGCCGCTCTCGATGTCCTCGTAGCAGATGCTGTTGCCCAGGGCGATGATGCCGATCTTCGCGTGGTTGGCCTCGATGAACTTCCTCACCTTGTCGCGGTAGTCCCAGCTCGGGGGCTTGGGCTTGGGGTTCCACTCGCGGTTGTTCCCCGTGAAGTAGATGCGGGGCCGCGCCAGCAGCCACGTCTGGACTTCGCTGTCGGGCACCCAGGGGGCCTGCCAGTAGCAATCGCCCGACTTGAACCAGGCGGCGCCGAGGAGGTCCCAATGCTGCTTGTTCGCTGGGGCGCCGAGGGTGCCGAAGCGGCCCGCGGTGAGCGGGAAGCGGTCGCGTGGCGCGTCGGCGGCGGGGGCCGGCGAGCGCAGGGCGAGGAGAGAGACAAGCATCACCAGCCGAGCGGGCCTCATGGCGGCGCCTCCTTGTGAACCGGCGTCCATTATGGACGCCGCCTGGGACTTTGCAAGCGCGGGAAGGGGCCTGATTGACATTCGTGGCCGGGGTCGCGTATAATTGACGAGGATGAGGCAGGCGGGATAGCTCAGTTGGTTAGAGCGGCGGATTCATAACCCGCAGGTTGAGGGTTCGAATCCCTCTCCCGCCACCATTCGACGCGGGCGGCCAGTCGGCCACGGAAG
>DATKZY010000025.1:0-12655 GCA_035527715.1 Planctomycetota bacterium
CCCCTTTGCATAGGAGACGAGACGATGCGGCAGCGGACGATCAAGCCCGTGGCCACGGTGTGCCTGGCAGCGATACTGCTCCAGGGCTGCGCCTGGCTCAAGGAGCACCCGAACACAGCGACCGGCGCCGGCGTCGGCGCCGTAGCCGGCGGAGCGCTCGGCTACCTGTTCGGCGGGCATGGGCGCCATCATCATGGCCGTGGAAAGGCAATGGTAGGAGGCGCTCTGCTCGGAGCCCTCGCCGGTGGCATCATCGGCAGCATGATGGAGAAAAAGGACCGGCCCGCCCAGGAAACCAACCAGGCCTACAACTACCAGCCCGCCCAGGGCACGCGGGTCGAGGTGTCGAGCGTCGTCGCCGACCCGAACGTGGCCGCCCCCGGTGGCACAGTCACCCTCCAGGTCACCTACGCCGTCATGGCGGCCAATGCCCAGGCCGAGGTGCCGGTCGTCGAGACGCGCACCGTCACTTTCGCGGGCACCAAGGTCGCCGACCTCAGCTCGCCGGTCGGGCGGCTGCCCGGCACGTACACAACTCAGGTGCCGATCCAGCTCAGGGCGGACTCCCCGCGGGGGCAGTACCAGCTCACCATCACGGTCGCGGCCGCGGGCAGCCAGGCTCAGCAGACTGCCGCGTTCACGGTCAACTGAGCGGGCCGGCACGCGCCAGCCGAGCATCTTCCCCAGGGGGCCGCATCGCGCGGCCCCCTGTGCTTTCCTCAGAGCGCGCCCGCCCAGGCGGCAGCCACCCGCTCGGCCAGGTCCTCCTCGCGTGTATCTGTCCCCACGCGCAGGCGCGTCAGGCTCACGCCCGGCTGTGCCGCGTAGTAGGCCGCCAGCGGCTCGGTCTCGCTGGCGTAGAGGGCGAGCTTGCGCGCCACGGCCTCCGCCGCATCGTCGTCCCGGCCCGCGTGATCCATGCCCTCCCCCCTGCGCCGGCGGGCCACCCGCGCCTGCGCGGCCTCCGCATCGCATTCCAGCACGATCACGTGCTCGACCCGGACCCGTTGCGCGAGGGCCCGCGCCTGGCCCGCGTGGCGCGGCAGGCCGTTGAGCACCAGCACGTCGCATTCCGGGTCGAACCCCGCCCGGCGCAAGAAGGCGTCGAGGAGCGCCTCCGCGATGGGGAATCGCTCATCGGGCAACAGCGCGTGGGTCGCCAGAAGGCGCCGCACGAAGGCCGCGTCGTCCTGCGGCAGCCCGCGTTGGCCCGCGGCCGCGGCGCGCAACTCGGCGCCGAAGTCGAAGTGGCGGAACGCGCCGCGCCGCTCGAGCCATGCGCCCACGGGGCTCTTCCCCGAGCCCGTAGGGCCGAGCAGCAGCGCGGCCCGGATCAACTCCGCCATCCTCACTCCTTCGCCACCAGCCCGCTTGGCACGAAGGCGCCCGCTTCGAGGCACGGGCCGGAGGGGATGCGAGTCCGGGCGGGCTTGAGCGACCAGGTTTGGAGGCGCGCGTGCAGGCACAACTTGTCGGCCGAAAACTCGGGGCCGAGGAACCCGCATTCCTCGGTCCAGCGCATCGCCCGGTCGAGTTCGTGGGCGAAGGCCGGGTAGCGCGGCACGCGCTGGAGGCGCATCCGCGCGAGCTGCTCGCCCGAGCACGCCGCACGGAACGCGGCCACGCACGCGGCGTGCAGGCTGCCCAGCCCCACGCGGGCGTCGCCGAGGGCAAGATTGGCCGGCAGATGCCCGGTCTCCTCGGCCTGGCCCACCAGCTCCCGGCACAGGCCAAGGAACTCCTCGCGGGAGACAAACGGCTTCTCGGGCGTCAGGACCGGCTTCTCCACCGGCCCCAGCACGTCTCGGCGCTCCACCGAGCGCGGGAGCGCGCCTCGCCCTTCGCCCACCACCAGGGCATCGGCCAACGCGACCACCAGCTCGGCAGGGGAGAAGACCGGGTGGAGCCGCGGGTGCCCGGCGTCCTCCTTCGCGGCACAGTAGTCCAGCAGCGTATCGCGCGAGATCGTCGCCCCCTGCTGCCCGAACAGCTCGGCGGCCCGGGCGATGCCGACCACCTGGATGTCGTCGCGGGCACGCAGATACTCGCAGAACCGCTGGAAGTTCTGCCGCGCCCGGTCCAACTCCGCCTGGGCGCGCAGTTCGTAGGCGTAGCCCACCTGGGCCACCGTGCGGTTCCGCCCGTTCGCGTACAGCTCGTCCTCCGTCCAGCCCTTCACGTGGATGCGCACGGGGTGGGCGACGAAGAGCGACAGGCACTCGACCCCTGCGGCGAGCGCGCGGTCGAGGCCCTCGCGGAGCAGCCTCATCTTCTCCTCGAAGGCGTCGTTGTGGCACAGCTCGGCCTGGAGGCCGAGCGACAGATGGCACCCGGGCGCCTCCGGCGTGCCCGTGTGGGTGGGAAAGCTCAGGGCGCCGGCGTACCACACCGGCCCCGCGTAGCCGGGCCACCGGGCGTAGCTATACACGTAGGGGAGTTCCATCGCCGCCGCCGCCCCATGGCTCTGCGGCGAGGTGAACACCGCGTGGCGGCTGGTCGCAACCGGGGCCTTCCAGAATGCCTTCTTCAGCGCATCCGCGGCCCGCGCCTCGTAGCCCAGAAGCTTCTCCACCCCGTCGTCCCAGCCGCACTGCTCCACGATCTCCGGCACCACGGGATGGGCGTTCGAGTCCGTGTGAATCCCGATATCGTGCTCGGCCATGGCCGCCAGAACATCGAGCCGGCCGCGCTGGACCATGGCCCGCGCCTTGTCGCCGAGGACGTGAAACGTCCCGCGCAGGCCCGCCTTCGACATCGTCTGCGCGAGCCACGCCGGCGCGTCGTCCGTTCGTGCCTCCACCGGGCACACCGTATCCTCGACGTCGAAATGCAACGTCACGTACATGCTCGTCGCCCCTTGCCGGGGGGACCTCCGCCCACGTTCCGCCAGCATCGTATCCCCCCGTGCGGCTTGTGTCAACCGCGCACGCGGCCGACCGCGCGACCGCAGACGGTGGGGAACCAGGACCGCAAGAGAAGAGTCGATTACGAGGACGACGACGAGGACGATTCAAGACCCAGGTCGGGAACCCCCCGGCCTCGGGATCAGCCTCCTGCCCAAGGGTTGACTCCCGTGCCCCCCCGGGGTATGGTGGACTGCGGCAGTCGGCCCCGCATCCCCTGAACAGGAGCCCGAGAATGTGGTGTGTGCGCACGGGTGTGTGTGCTCTCGCTGTTGGCCTGGCCGCCGCGTCGGGTCCGGTGCGAGCCGGCGGGCCGCCGCTCAAGGTGGTCCTCGTCTCCGGCTCGGGGGAGTACAAGTCGGCCGAATCCCTCCCCGTGTTCGCCAAGCACCTCGAGGCAGGCTTCAACGTCAAGGCGACGGTTCTCCAGGCCAAGGGCGACAAGGAGATCCCCGGCCTCGAGGCCCTCGACGACGCCGACGTGATGCTCGTCTTCACCCGCCGCGTCAAGCTCGAGGGCGACCAGCTCGAACGCTTCAAGAAATACTGCCTCGCCGGCAAGCCCATCGTCGGCGTCCGCACCGCCAGCCACGCCATTCAGACCTGGCTCGACCTCGACAAAGAGGTCTTCGGCGGCAACTACAAGGGCCACTACGGCGGCGGCGTGAAACAGGCCGTCACCATCAACCCCGACGCCAAGGACCACCCGGTCCTCAAGGGCGTGAGAGACTTCGAGTCGGAGTACAGCCTCTACAAGACCGGCCCGATCGCCGCCGACGCCACGCTGCTGATGACCAGCGCCACGCCGAAGGCCGCGGCCCCCGAGCCGGCCGCCTGGGTGCGCGAGTACAAGGGCGCACGCATCTTCTACACCTCGCTCGGCGGCCTCACCGACTTCGAGAACGCGAGCTTCCGGCAGATGCTGGTCAATGCCCTCTTCTGGACGGCGAAGCGCGAGGTCGAGGCGAAGCCGTGAAACGTGATGCGTGAAACGTGAGAAGAGCGGGTGGGGGGCTGTGTGATGGGGCGCTGGCGCGGCTCTGCGGTCCTATTCGTCCCATATGTCCTATCGGTCCTGTCTCTCGCCCGGGCCGAGGTGTCTACCTGGTCCAATAGCCCCCTCATCCAGTTCGCGGCCGGGGAGGTCGCCCGGGCGCTGAAGGAGCGCGGCGAAGACATCCGCGTGTTCCTCGGCACCTTCGCGTCGTTCCCCGGCGGCGCCGCCAGGAAGCCATCTGCCGTGCCCGAGGCATTCACCGTCTCGCGGCCGGGCAACACGATCGTGATCGCCGGCCACGACGAGGCGGGGGCGATGTACGGCGGCCTCGAGGTCGCCGAGCAGATCGGTCTCGGCGGCGTCGGCAGCGTGGCCGAGCGAGAGGCCAAGCCCTTCCTCGCGTTCCGCCAGTTCAAGTACAACATTCCGTCGGTCCGCGACCAGGAGTGGTTTCACAGCGAGGACTACTGGCGCAGCTTCTTGGACCTCCTTGCCCGCAGCCGCTTCAACTCCGTCGGCTTCTGGCACCATCATCCCTTCGCCGAGATGATCCGCTTCGGGGAGTTCTCCGAGGCAGCCGTCCTCACGCCCGCACAGACCGAGCGAAACGTCAAGACCTGGCGGATGATCCTCCGCATGGCCAAGGAACGCGGCGTCTCGACCTGGCTCATCAACTGGAACATCCATCTGCCCGAGCCGTTCGCCAAGGCCCACAAGCTCAAGACCGAGGGCGAGGACGCGCCCGTCGTCCGCGAGTACATGCGATACTGCGTCGCCGAGACGCTGCGCACCTATCCCGACCTCACCGGCTTGGGCCTGTGCGCCGGCGAGCGCATGCCCAGCGACGACTACGACTGGCGCGAGCAATGGATCAAGGACACCTTCCTCGCAGGCATCCGCGACTCGGGCCGCGTCGTGCCCCTCCTCCACCGCTACTGGTGGGCCTCGCCCGATTCCATCCAGCGCATCATCTGCCCGGGCTACACGGCGCCCATCTACGTCTCGGTGAAGTTCAACGGCGAGCAGATGTACACCGACACGAAGCCGCACTTCCTCGACCCCGACTGGATTGACTTCCCCGACTACCGGCAGTGGCTCGACCGCAAGACGAAGGGGGAGATCAAGGATGTCGTGAGCCACCTGGAGTGGATTCCCAAGGAGCCGTATCCCTACAAAATCGTCTGGCACCTGCGGAACGACACCATTCACACCTATCGCTGGGGCGACCCGGAGTTCGTCAAGGGGGTCGTCCGCAACTGCGCCCAGCCCTGGGCCGTCGGCTTCCTGATGGGCGAGGAGCGCACCCAGACCGGCCTCGACGAGGAGCTGACCGACGAGGCGAAGAAGCACCAGACCTGGAAGTACCACCACGAGCGCCACTGGTTCAGCACCCTGCTCTGGGGCCGGCTGGGCTACGACCCCGACGTGCCCGACGAGCGGTGGATCGCGCTCTTCGAGAAGCGGTTCGGTAAGGCCGTGGGCAAGGACCTCTTCACAGCGATGCAGCAGGCCAGCAAGATCATCCCGCTCGTCAGCCGCTTTCACTTCAACTACATGAACGGCGACTGGGCGCCCGAGTGGTGCGCGGGGAGTTGGAACACCGGCTTCGGGAGGGGCCGCAACTACCGCGACGGCCGCGACGACTTCCACGACATCATCGAGTTCATCTTCAACCACACCATTGACGACAGGATTCTCGATCTCCCTGAACTGGTGGGCATGACGCGGCGCAGGGAGCAGATCCCAGACGGGATCTCTCAGTGCCGCGATCTGTGGGAGGAGCTGCGCAGGCTCAGAAGCTCCACCCAAGAGGCGCTCCAGCGGGTCCAGGCACATGGGAAGGCCGAGGGCGAGACGGCGTTGATGTGCGAGGAACTCGCCGTGATGGCGGAACTTGGCGACTACTACGCGAAGAAGCTCGCTGCCGCCCACGCACTCATGCAGCACTTCGTCTCAGGCGGCAGCACAAGCTCGCGCGCCGCTGTGGTGACCCTGAAGATAGCACTGACAACCTGGCAGAGCCTGTCGTGGAGGGCGGGGCGCCTCTATCGCAGCGCCGCAGCCGGGCCTCGATCGTACGCCCGCAACACGCCCCGCGTCGAGCGCGACATCGCGATCGCCCAGGCGGCTGGCTCGGCGCCGGAGGAGCTGGAGAAGCTGGGGGTGCTGAAGCGGGCGAAGGAGAGGCCGAGATACGATTTCAACAACCCCGAGCTGCGAAAGCTGATCGAGGAGAAGCTTGCGCCGCTCGTGGTGCCCGTGAACTGGCTCGGCCGTGTGGAGCTCTCGCCGAAAACGGCCGACGTGCTGGTCCTGGGCCGCGAGGCGATGGCCTTCAACCGCCTGCCCGCCGAGAAGAAGAAACCCGTCCTCGACGCCATCGAGCAGGGCGTCTCGCTCGTGCTCTTCTTCCAGAACTTCCCGGCGTTCGACGCCAGTTGGCTCCCAGGGAAGATCGGCGGCTCGGACCGCGACGCCAATGCGTTCGCCTGGTCCAAGCCCGACCACCCCATCGCCAAGGGCGTGGACCCCAGGGAGCTTGAGCGGCCAGCCGTCCTCAACGACTCGCTCACGCGCTACGATGAGGGCTGGACCTGTCTCACGGACCCGCCGGGCGGGCTGTGCATCCGCTCCCACGGCAGGGGCAAGATCGTCTTCTGCCAGCTCGATGTCCTCGGCCGCTACCGCGAGCGGGCGGCTCAGCAACTCGTCCGCAACCTCCTCCGCTTCGCCGCGGGCGACCGCAAGGCGCCCCGCACCATCCTCCTCGACGCCTCCGGCTCCAGCACAATCCAGATGCTGAACCGGATTGGCACCCGCTTCCATTGGATTGACGAGTTGCCATTGGTGAAGAAGTAGGCCACGGGGGAGGAAGCCCTTTCTGGCAGAAAGGGCTTCCTCCCCCGCACCCCCTCCTTCCCAAAGACTCCCAGATTGGGCTGCGGCATTCGCCCGCGGCAGGCGAATGCCGCAGCCCAGCTTGAGAGTTCTTGGAGGGGGCGTGGGGGCACCTTCTTGCGAAGAAGGTGCCCTCACATCTTCATCGAATCTTCACTTGCGCGTAGCGGATGGTGTGGGGCTCGGGGCCGGGGCCGTAGAGGTCAATGGTGTCGGAGGGCTCGGTACCAAGGCGCTCGGTGGCGGCGAAGAAGCTGGCGAGAGGGAGCTTGAGGGGGAGCCTGGCGGGCGGGGGGTCGCTCTTGGGGACGAGTTGGAGGGCGTAGTTGCCCGCGGCCTCGCCGCCGTTGACGTGGTAGAGGACGACGAGGCGCCCATCGGCTGTTGCGTGAAGCGCGGCATAGCTCGGCACAAGAGCCTTTGCCGGCTGGTTCTCCACATGCTCGACGACGGTGCGTTGCTCGACCACTTTCCCTTCGCGGACGCGTGCGTAGACGAGCGAGACGGTGATGGGGGTGCCGCGGAAGAACTCGTTGCGAATGAAGGCGTGCCAGATGTTGCGGTCGAGGTAGAGGATGTGGGCGTCGCCGTCCGGGCCGATCCACATGTCCAGGTTGCGGATGTGGCCACAGGTCTCCTCGCGGCTGGCGACGGTGACGGCGGCGGCGAAGGGGGCCTTCGTGATGTCGGGCGTCCAGGTGAAGTAGAGGTTGCGGAAATCATAGTCCCAGTCGCGGCCCGTCACCTTCTTCTTGAACGCCCGCCACGTGGGGTTCGGCTCGATGATGTCGCTGATGGCGAGGATATGGGCCGCGCGGTTGCGGAGGGCGACCTGGGGGTAACAGGCGCGTCGGGGGAAGACGACCATCCCCTGGCGGCTCCAACTCCCCGTGCGGTCGAGGTGGCTCCAGGCCTGCCCCTCGTGGGCGAGGATGTTCAGGAGCAGGATTTCCCCGGCCAAGCGGTCGGCGGCGATGCCGCGGTACGAGTGCTCGGTGAAGGCGTACGCCTTGTCCCACTTCGGCTTGAGGGCAACGGGCGGCTTCCGCGGGTCGGCGGCGCTGAACTCCAGGAGGTGCGGCTCGCAGGCGTGAGTCGTCCGCCCGTCGGGATACTGGCCGTTTTGGCGAATGGCAGGATTCACGGAGAGCAGGATGCGGCCGCCGGGCAGGCGGACGAGGGGGCAAGGCTCGCGCTCGTCGAACTTCGCGCCCGCTTGGGCGCGCTCCCACCCACGCCCCGGCTCGCGGACGAAGAGCTGCCAGCGCGTGTTGCACAGCGGCTTCGCGTCCTTGCCCGTCTCGGGCACGATGGCGAGGACCCGCTCGCCCTCGCGGACGATGGTGGGCGATCCGTAGCACCACATCGGCCCCGAGCCGTTGTTGGGATCGGCGTAGGTGGCGATGACCTCCTCGGCGACGACCTGGAAAGCCAGGGGGGCTCTCTCCTCGCTGTGGGCGGCGGAGCGCGGGACGAGGGCCACGACGCCCGCGGCACCAAGGCCAAGGAACCTGCGGCGGGGCAGCGTGGCGGGTGTCCTCTGCGGCACGGGCCTGCCCACGTTCTGCTCCTCGCTACGGGATGAGGTCGCGGAGATCGTGCTCCCTGTGCCTCTGGGGCGGGTCCTTCTCGGGCATTGCGGCGGGCGGCGGCTCCTCCTCGGGGGGCTTGGCGGGCGACGCCTTGGGGGGAGTCTTGCCCGGGTCCTTGGGCGTCGGCGTCTTCTCGATGGCCCGGAGCGCCTGCTCCTCCTCGGCGATGCGGGTGGCCCGGTCGTCCTTCGAGATGTCGAGGGTCAACCATCCGAGAAAGAAGTCGAAGATTTCGGTGAAGTGGATGTTTCCCATGAGCCCCACGTAGCCTACGTGGAGGCACTTGAGTCATGAGAAGCCTGGTTTCTTCGGTACGCCCCCGGCGTACGCTCCGCGGCCCCCTCACCCAGGGCCGACGCACTGGCCTGGGCCGGCGCCGAATGCACGGGGCCAGAACAAGGCGAGGAACCAGGCGACCGGCCCGCGGTGGCGGCGGGTGAGGGTCTCGCGCTTGCTGACGTCGAAGTCGGCCCAGCCGGTCACCTCGTAGGCGTAGATGCCGATGCCGACGTTGCAGTGATAGTGGCGGAAGATGCCGACGCGGCTGCCCCCCATGCCGGCGAAATAGCCGTCCACCGACCCATACCCCAGGCCTCCCAGCCCCAGGAGGCAGGCATAGGCGGACAGCGAGAACCTCGGCGTCACCGTGATCCCGAGGTCCAGCATATCCAACGCGTCCATCCCGCGGTCACACGTGTAGACGAACGCCTTGAACAGCGGGGAGCAGCCGGGGACGCCGAGCAGAGTCGCTGCCAGGACCAGTGCCGATCCTGGCCGAATGGCCTTGCCTCGCATGCATCACTCCAAGGGAAGCACGCTCACACGGGGAGGGGACACCTGTATTCTACCGCACTCACGGGCAAAGTCAATCCCGTTTGACAGTTCCCGCCACAAATTTCTCGCGCGTCGTCGCCTGGTGCCTGGGCTTCGGGGACAGGGCTGCCTCACTTGACTTGTCATGCTGGCGCGGTTTTCATATCATATGGACAGCGCGCGGCGCCGCCGTGAGCAGGCGTGGCGTTGTGTACCCACCCCGAGCCGGGCGGACAGCCGCGGCAGGCTGTTGCTCCGACGCGAGGGAACCGCATGCCCGACCTTCCCCGCTATTGCGCGATCGCGTTCGCGGCCGTCCTCTCCTCTCTCGCCCTCGGGGCCGAGCCCGGCCCCGCGCGCCCGCAGGCATCGGACCTGATGAAACGCGGGCTGTACCAGGACGCGGTGCGCGTGCTCCAGGAGGCGATCAAGGGGCAGGCCGAGGAGCAGTGCGGCGAGCAGTTCCTGATGCTGGGCGAGAGCTACTACATGCTGAAGATGTACAACGAGGCCCGGCCCTACTTCGCCAAGGCCAGGCGCCTGGTGGAGCGCGACGCGAGCAAGCTGGTGGCCGAATACCGCCTGGCCTGCGTGGCCTATCGGATGGGCGATGCGGCGGGCGCCCTGGAGAAGATCACCGAGTTCGTGGCGAAGTACCCCAGGGACCGCCGTAGCGGCATCCTGCTCCTGTTCAAGATGAAGCTCCTCGCCGGCAAGGGCAAGGGCGCGATGCCCGAGATCGAGGCCATCCACAAGCAGATCCGGGCCAACGAGAGGAGCTACCAGGACGCCTTGGGCGTGGCAGCGGACAAGGTGCTCACCAACTTCTACGTGGAGCACGGCGAGGAGGAGAAGGCCCGGGAGCGCTACATGAGCACGGTGCACAACTTCCGCAACGTCATCGCCGAGTACGCGAAGGACAAACGCCCCATCCCCGACGGCCTCGAGGAGGCCCACGACCACGCGGCCATGCAGCTCGGCATCATCAGCCTCAAGTCCGGGAAGCCCGACGACGCGGCCCGCTGGCTCGAAAACGTCCGGTACTCCGCCGATCTCAAGCGCGAGGCCCGCCTTCTCCTCGCCCAGACCGCCTACCAGAAGCGCAACTTCGACAAGGCGATCTGGCACCTGCTCCAGGACGGCTTCATCGAGACGGTGCCTCCCGGCACCCTGCGCTCGGACATGTATCTCCTCCTGGGCCTCGCCGAGAAGAGCCGGGCCAACCCGAACCTCAACAAGGTGGTCGAGCACCTCACGCGGGTCGAGCGCGCGTCGGCCGGCTTCCCCCAGGCCCAGCTCGCCCTCGGCGAGCTGTTCCGCGACCGCGGGCTCGTGGACCGCGCCGTCCAGGCCTTCGAGAACGCCGTCACCTCACCCAAGTACGAGGCACAGTCGCTCCTCGCCCTCGGCGAGCTCTACCTGGAGCAGGCGAACGCGACCCAGG
This sequence comes from Planctomycetota bacterium, assembly GCA_035527715.1. GTDB lineage: Bacteria > Planctomycetota > PUPC01 > DSUN01 > DSUN01 > DSUN01. The sequence continues at coordinate 10,648 of DATKZY010000025.1, forward strand.
ACAAGGCGAAGCAGGATGCCCTCTGCCGCAAGGCCGCCGAGAGCCTGAATCAACTGACGACGAAGCACCCGACCTCGCAGCTTGCCAAGCAGGCGAGCAAGGCGGTGGACGCGCTCCTGGCCAGAGGCTTCACCGTCGCCGTCGCGCTCACCGACCAGGACATGATCCGCCGCTGGGACCAAACGGCTCGCGAGAAGCCCGGCTCCGCCGAGGCCGCGCGCTCGCTCATCAACATCATCCGGCTCCACCACAAGACCGTGATGGACGCGAAGAACCAGAAACTCGTCAAGGCCCCCAACTACGCGGCCTGCGCCGCCGCCTGCGAAAAGCTCCTCGACGCGAAGGTCTACACGGGCCGGGACCTCACGCCCGAGCAGTGGAAGGACCTGCGGGTCGAGGCCCTCTACTACCGCGCGCTCTGCCACCTCGCCAGCGCCACGGCCACGGCGAAGGACACCGTGGGCGCCGTCACCCCCGCCTTCCTGAAGCCGGCCAGCCTCGAGCAGGCCCTGGCCGACTTCGCCGATGCCCGCCAGATCGTCAACCCCAAGCACCTCGACCTCGTGAAGGGGATCGAGCTCGGGCAGCTCGAGGCGCAGTTCAAGAGCGGCAAGCCCGACCTGCGGAAGAAGGCCGAGGCCCGCTTCGCCGAGCTGGCCGACGAGTACGGCACCGACATGCGCTTCCAGCGCCTCGCCATGGACCTCGCCGAGTGGTACCGCGAGCAGGGCCAGCTCGCGCTCGCGGCCAAGGAGTACAAGGGCATCGCCGACCGCGGGGCCAACCTCACCCAGGACAACCGCCTGAAGGCCCTCTTCGAGGCGGGCCGCCTCTACAGCAAGGCCGCCTTCGAGATCCGCAACAAGCCCGGCGAGCTGCGCTACGGCATCTACATCTACCCCAAAGAGGTCTTCAAGCTGCCCGACATCCTGAAGACCCACAAGCCCTTCCAGCAGAAGCTCCGCCTCAAGTGGCCCGAGCAGGCGAAGGACATCAGCGGCGAGGAGGCCCTGCGGATGGTCTCGGCGGTCGCCGGAATCCCCTTCGTCTGGGCTCCCGAGAGCGGCTCGGACTCCGTGGCCGCCTACCTCAAGCGCAAGCGGGTGAAGTTCGAAAGCCTTCAGGGCACGGCCGAGGAGTTCCTCCGGCAAATCCTCGACATGCAGACCCACCGGCTGGAGCCCGACATCGCCCTCACGGGCGGCAAGCCGACCATCGAGCCGAAGCTCGCCGACCCCGACGACCCCGACGCGGAGCCGATGCAGGTCATCGAGATCTACGACGCCCGGCAGTGGGCCAGGCGCTTCCGCCCCCTCGCCGGGGAATACGGCCACTGGCGACAGGTCCACCCCAAGTCCGCCATGCTCTTCCACGTCGTCCAGCGCATCGAGGAGCTCAGCGACACGAAGGTGCTCTGGGCCGAGGGGATGGAGAAGGAGCACGCGCTGGGCGCCGAGTACGGCGAGCGCGACGGCAAGCTGTACCTGCTCGCCGCGGCCGGCGCGCGCGGCGGCGGCCAGGCGCAGGCCGTCGCCGGCTTCGACCTCCACCGCAACGCCTCGTGCGCCGAGGTCCTCGCCGCGCTGCTGGCCCCGCTGGAGCTGAGGTTCCGCATCGTGCCGCGCGACCGCTCGGCCGAGCGGTACGAAGAGGCCAGGGCCTGCTTCAACCAGATTCGCCAGGTGGACCCCAAGAGCCTCTACGGCGAGCGCTCGCTCTTCCTGGTCGCCATCAACTACTACCACCAGGCCGACTTCGAGCGCATGAAGCTCGTGCTCACCGAGTACCTGCGCGTGTTCGACAGCCCGGGCCACGAGCACTACCACGAGGCCTGCTTCTGGGTGGGCTGGGTGCTCGAGCGCGAGAAGCGCTACCGCGATGCCTGCCGCTACTACAACCGCGCCGCCGAGGAGTGCCTGGTCCTCTACCGGCCCGCGCCGCCCCCCGCGCCCACGCCCGAGGAAGGCCCGAAGGACAAGGCGGCCCCCCCCAAGGCCCCGCCCCCGCC
>DATKZY010000026.1:0-6193 GCA_035527715.1 Planctomycetota bacterium
GTCAACGAGGAGATGGAGTTCTTCGTCGCTGCCGGCGAGGACCGCTCGGCCACGCACCGCATCAGCGTCTACGACCCGCTCGCCCTGGAGGGCGTCGAGGTCGCCACCCGCTACCCCGAATACCTCAAGCTGCCCGACCGCAAGGACGTGCAGGTCACGGGCGACGTGGCGGCGCCCGTCGGCTCCACCGTCACCGTGCGCATCCTCACCAACCGCCCGCTCGCCGAGGGCGCCCTGGAGTGGGAGGGCGGGGCGAAGCAGCCGCTCGCCGTGGACCCCGAGCAGAAGACCTCCGCCTTCGCCTCCTTCGATGTCACCAAGGACACGACCTACACCTTCCGCGTCCGCGACATCATGGACCAGAAGGGCGAGAGCCCCGGCCCCGCCGCCGTGAAGGCCCTGCCCGACAAGCCGCCCACCGTCGAGCTGACCCACCCGACCGAGACGGTGGACCTCAACCCGCTCGGCGAGATCATCGCCCTGGCCGACGCGACCGACGACTTCGGGATCGAGGCCGTGGACTTCGTCTACATGCGTGCCAGCGAGGAAAACCCGAAGGAGTTGCGGGCGCCGATGAAGCTCGACGCGGGCGGGCAGCTCGGCCCCGGCCTGCCCGTGGTGGCGAAGGCCCTCCTCAACTTCCGCCTGGAGGACATCCGGCCCGCCGCCGCGCCCGAAGAGGTCATCGCCTACTACCTCGAATGCCGCGACCGCAAGGGGCAGAAAGCCGTCTCCGACATCTTCTTCATTACCGTCGTCCACTACGAGACGTGGGTTACCTGGACCACCGAGCCGATGGAGGAGGGCCAGGAGGAGACGCACAGCCTCGAGCCGATCTTCCGAGCCGCCTGGCACATCCACACGCAGAAGGACAGGCTCCCGCCCAACGACTACAACCGCCAGACCGAGGAGCTGGCCGCCACGATGGTGGACCCGCAGACCGGCCAGCTCTACACCTACGCCAAGACCCACGACCCGGCGAAGCAGGAGAACCTGCGCCGCGTCGCCGAATACGTGGCCAAGGGCCACCAGGCCCTCCTCGCCCACGACACGGGCAAGGCCGTGGACGCCTTGCGCGTGGCGCTGGCCGAGATCGCGAAGATCGACGTGACGGAGGAGTACGCCCAGGTCGTGCCGCAGGGCGCCGTGCCCATGTCGAGCGAGCCACTCAAGCAGCTTGCCCTCATCGAGGCGGCGCGCGTGCAGGCCGAGGCCGCCCAGATGCAGATGAGCGCCCCCGACCAACAGAGCCAGGAGAGCCAGCGCGACCTCGCCCGCCAGGCCGAGCGCGTCGCCGCCGAGGCCCGCGACCTCGAGCAGAAGCAGGCCGAGATCGTTCGGGAAGCCACCGATCAGGCCCGGGCCGCCCAGCCGCAGGAAGGCCAGGCCCAGCCCAAGAGCGCGGAAAATCGCGAGGCGGGCGGTGAACTCGCCCAGAAACAGGAAGGAGTCGCCCAGGAGGCCCGCCAGGCCGGCCAGGAGGCGACTCAGGACCCCGCCGCCCAGACCGATCCCACCCTTACCGAGATGGCCCGCAAGCTCGGCCGCGCCGCCGCCGACATGCAGGCGGCTGCCCAGAAAATGCGCACCGGCCGCATCGAGCAGGCCGTGCCCGAGGCCGAGCGCGCCCGCCAGACCCTCCGCGAGATCCGCGACGCCGCCGAACGCATCTCGCAGACCAAGCTGGAACGCGCCCTCGACGAGGCCGAGGCCCGCCTCGAACGCCTCGTGGACCGCCAGGGGGAGGCCCGCGCGGCCACCGAGGCCCTCGACCGCGCCGTGCCCGCCGGCAAGCAGCCCGACGCCGCGCAGCAGCGCGACTTCCGCGTCGCCGCCTCCGACCAGGTGCGCCTCAAGACCGAGCTGGGCGAGGTCGCGAAGAACATCCAGGCCCTCCGCGACTGGGCCGAGGGTGGCGCCCGGCCCGAAACCGCCAAACATATCGAGCAGGCCAACCGCGAGCTGGTCCGCGGCCGCGCCGACCAGAAGATGGCCAACGCCGTCGTCGAGCTGGCCGCCCTCCGCGCCGCCAAGGCCGCCGGCGAGCAGAAGCAGGCCGAGCAGACGCTTCAGAAGGCCCTCGAGGGCGTCCGCGCCGCCAACGACAGCCTCGCCTCCGACATCGAGTCCGAGCTGCGCCGGGCCAGGAACGAGGCCCAGCGAATCGAGAAGGCCCTCGCAAAGATCGACCCCAAGCAAGCCGCCGCCGAAGCCCAGCCCCAGGGCGGCGAGCCCCAAACCAAGGGTGGCGAGCCGCAGCCGAAAGGCGGGGAACTGCAACCCAAGGGTGGTGAGCCGCAGCCAAAGGCCGGGGAGCCTCAACCCAAGGGTGGAGAGCCCGGAGAGGCCACAACGGCTCAGGCCGCGCCGCTGTCGCCCCGCGAGGCCGCCGAGCGCGCCGCACAGGCCGCCTACGAAATCAAGCGCCTCGCCAAGCACCTCGAGAACCGCGAGTTCGCCGAGCCGCAGGACACCGAGTTCCTCAAGCAGTCGGCCCAGAACCCCCAACAGCTCGGCCAGAGCCTCGCGAAGGACGAGGAGAAGCGGGGCCAGGTGCTGCGCGTCGTGCGCCGCGTGCGCAACAAGCTCGAGGCCGAGTACGAGGCCAAGCTCGAAGCCAAGAAGCTCTTCGCCGCGCAACGTGAGGAGTGTCCACCACAGTACCGAGAGCTGGTGAATAAGTACTACGAGGCCCTCTCGGAAGCGAGAAAGTAAGGATTGGGTCGGTAGTGAGTCCGTTCGAAACGCTCTTCAAATACCCCGCCCACGACTACGCGGCCGGCCGCCTGGTCTTCCTGAGCCGCATTCCGGGCGAGGTGCGGCTGCTGGCCCTGGCGGGCCTCGTCGCCCTCGCGTGGGTGCTCTATCGCCAGGTGGCGGGCCGCACGCCGCGGCGAGCCCGCCGCGCGCTCCTCGGCCTGCGCGTCGCCGGGGTGACGCTGCTGGTGTTCCTGCTCGGCATCCCGGCGCTCCGCTTCCGAAGCCCCCGGCCCAGCGGCGTCTTCACCGCCGTGATGCTCGACACCTCGCGCTCGATGTCCATCGAGGACATTCCGACCGCGAAGGGCAAGCAGAGCCGCCTGGCCGCCGCGCAGAGCGTGCTCCTCGCGAGCGGCACGCCCGACGACCCCGGCGTGCTCCTCGCCCTCGAGCGCGGCTCGAACGTGCTGGTCTACGCCTTCGACGCCCAGGCGTTGCGGGTGACCGACGTCGAGCGCCTCAAGGCCCAGGGCCAGCACACGAACCTCTTCCGCTCCATCCGCGACGTGGACTCCGATCTGCGCTCGGTGCCGCTGGCCGCCGTGGTGATGCTGACCGACGGCTGCCGCAACACGGGCGGCGAGCCCGAGGAGGCGGCCCGCCTGCTCGAGGCCCGCGGCACGCCCCTGTACATCGTGGGCCTCGGGAACCCGAATCCGCCTAGGGACTACGAGGTGATGCAGGTCTTCGCGCCGCGCCGCGTGCGGCGGAACACCGAGATCGAGGTCTACGCCACGATCCGCCACACCGATTTCACCCAGCCCTTCGAGATCCGCATCAGCCGTGGCGACACACCCCTGATCTCCAAGCAGGTCGAGCCGACGAAGGGCACCGACATCACGAACCTTCGCATCGCCTTCACCCCCGACCACGAGGGCACGGCCACCTACAAGCTCGCCGTCCCTGTCGCCGACGGCGAGAGCATCACCGACAACAACGCCCGCGAATTCGCCATCCACATCCAGGACGACCGCCTGCCCGTGCTCTACATCGAGGGGAGCCCGCGCCTCGAATACCGCTTCCTGCGCCGCGCGCTGTTCCGCGACCGCGACTTCCGCCTGGTTGGTCTCCTCCGCCTCGCGTCCGACCGTTTCTATGTCCAGGGCGCCAACGAGGCCGAGACGTTTCTCGAAAAGGGCTTCCCCGAGACCCGCGAGCAGCTCTTCCGCTTCGAGGCCGTCGTCCTGGGCGACATCGAGGCGAGCCATTTCACCATGGCCCAGCTCGAGTTGCTCGAGGACTTCGTGCGCGAGCGTGGCGGCGGCCTGCTGATGCTGGGCGGTGTGAACTCCTTCGGCCTCGGCAAGTACGCGGGCACGCCGGTGGGCAAGATGCTGCCGCTCGACATCTTGCCGTCCGACCCCGCCTACTCCGACGAGCGCTACAACGCCGTCGTCACGCCCGAGGGCCTCAAGCACCCCGTGATGCGCCTGTCGCCCGACCCCGACGCCAATCGCCGCCTGTGGGACAAGGCGCCGCCCCTCATCGGCATCACGCCCGTGCGAGGCGTCAAGGCGGGCGCCTCGCTGCTCATTGCCAGCGAGAACGGCTCGCGGCCCGTCCTCGCCGTGCAGAACTACGGCGCGGGCCGCGTCGCCGCCTTCACCTCGGGCGGCTCGTGGTACTGGCAGGTCTCGATGCCGGCCGACGACGAGTTCCACGAGAAATTCTGGAAGCAACTCGTCCGCTGGCTCGCCGTGGGCGCCAGGGAGCAGCTCGCGGTGGAGACCGATGCCGACATCTACTCGCGCCGCAGCCCCGTCTACGTTCGCGCCACCGTCCTCGGCAAGGACCTGCGCCCGGTCAATGACGCCGCGGTCATCGCGGTCGTCACCGACCCCTTCGGCAACGCCGAGGAGGTGCCCATGGACTGGGTGCTCACCCAGGAGGGTGTCTACCAGGCCCGCTACGTCCCGAGCGAGGAGGGCGAGTACCAGGTCGCCGTCCGCGTCGAGGGCTGGAAGGACCGGTCTGCCGTGGGCGGGTTCCTGGTGAGCGAGCCGCTCGTCGAGTTCACCGACGCGGGGCTGAAGGAGCCGCTGCTACGCCAGATGGCCGCGACGACGAAGGGCCGCTACTTCCCCCTCGCCGAGGCTGCCGAGTTGCCCAAGGCGGTCGAGAGCGCCGTCCGCTCGGCCCGCCTCGCCGGCGTCAAGCCGCACGACCAGGAGATCTGGGACGCGCCGTTCTTTTTCTTCCTGCTCTTGGCTATAATGGGAAGTGAGTGGCTCATTCGACGCAGGTCCGGCTTAGCTTGAGGTCGTTGCCATGAGGAAACAGATCGTCCACAGGACCCATGACCTTGCCCTCGGGCGCACTGCCGAGGAACTGGCCGGGGGCATAGAGACTATCCAGCGGCTGTCGCGCCGGCGGTTCCTGGCGACGGCGCTCGGCGGCGTGGCCGCGGGGCTAGCGGCTAAGACCGCGCTCGCCGACAAGGCGGTGACGACAGGCCAGTTCATCTTCCCCCGCCTCCAGTTCTCGGTCTACGACAACACGCCCGACATCTGGAACGTGCACCCCGTGGGCGACGTGAACCTGCGGATGAAGCTCCGCGAGCTGACGAACATCAACGCCAGCCAGGAGCCGAAGGTCGTCCGCCTCGACGACTTCGACGACATGGTGCGCAACCCCTTCGTGTTCATGACCTCCGAGGGCTACTTCAAGCTCAACCCGAAGGAGGAGCGGAACCTCCGCGAGTTCCTCGAGCGCGGCGGCTTCATCCTGGCCGACGACTGCGTGTACGCCGCCCGCGAGGACCGCTTCTTCCGCACCTACACCAAGCTCATTGACAAGCTCTTCCCCGACAACCCGATGCGTAAGATCCCCTACGACCACGAGATCTTCCACATCTACTATCACTTCAAGGACGGCTGCCCGCACATGCAGGGGGTGCCGCACGGGGCCTATGGCCTCTTCGAGCGCGGCACCGGCCGCATCATGACCATCAACTGCCCCGGCGACATCCATTGCGGCTGGGTCAACCGCTTCTGGAGCGACGGCCGCAACCTCGAGGCCATCAAGATGGGCATCAACATTATCATCTACTTCCTGAGCCATTAGCCCGGGGCGCCAACGTGAATGGTTCATCCGACGGGGGTCCGGCTCAGCGTGAGGCCGTTGCCATGAACAGGACTATCATCCACCGCAAGAATGACCTCGCTCTCGGGCACGGCGCCGAGGAACTGGCTGGGGGCCTGGAGACGATCCAGCGGCTCTCGCGGCGGCGGTTCCTCGCCACGGCGGTGGGCGCGGCGGTCGGGGCACTTGCCGCGAAGAGCGCACTGGCCGACAAGGCGGTGACGACCGGGCAATTCCTCTTCCCCCGCCTCCAGTTCTCGGTCTACGACAACACGCCCGACATCTGGAACGCGGGCCCCGTGGGCGACGTGAACCTTCGGGTGAAGCTCCGCGAGCTGACGAACATCAACGC
>DATKZY010000027.1:0-24901 GCA_035527715.1 Planctomycetota bacterium
AGCATCGCCGTGGGCTTTACTCCGCCACGCCCTGCGGGCGTTGGGTCAGCTGCGGGATTGGGGGTGCCCGCGATAGTATCGCGCAACTGGCTTTTCCGACCGAAGGAGATTACACGCACCCGGCGCGCGCTTGCGTTCGCGGCGACTTGTGGTACAATTTGTCCGGTGCGGCTGGCGGGGACGCGCGAGAGCAAGGAAGAGCGAGGGGTAGCCATGCCCATCAAATTCCAGTGCGAGTGTGGGAAGATGCTGACCGCCCCGGATGGCACAGAGGGGCGGCGTGCCCGGTGCTCGGCGTGCCAGCGGGTGGTGACGATTCCGTCGGCACTCCAGTTCGACGACGGCGAGGCGACCACGCCGCCGCCGGCCGCGGCCGGGGGGGAGGCGTGCCCAAGCTGCGGGCGCCCGCTGGCGCCGGAGGCCGCGCTGTGCGTGCAGTGCGGCTTCGACCGCCGCACGGGGCGCCAGGTGGGCTTCAGCCGGCGGCCACGCACGGAGGGCAGGCGGCGCATCACGGTCCAGTTCCCCGTCGTCAAGGTGGCCGTCGCCGCCGGAGTCGTGGCCCTGCTCGTGGCAGGCTGGTTCTTCGTCGCGGCGCCGCTGCTCGGCAAGATGCGTGTGACCAATGCCGTGGGCTATGTGATCAACGGCGACCTGAAGCGGGCCGTGACCGCCTTCGAGGAGCTGCAGCCCAAGGTCTCCGCGGCGGACCGGGAGCGGGTGGACCTGTGGCTGCGCCAGCTCCCGCTGGAAATCGAGAAGAACGCGGGGAAGACGCTCGACCAGGGAAGCGAGGTGAAGTCGGACACCGTGCTGATGGACCTGGGGAAGCCCATTGTCATGAGCGGGGCCGTCGTGGTGAAGATGCGGGTGACGAACCGCACGATGGCGCCGCTGACGGTGCGGAACGACTACTTCTACCTGCGGGGCCTCAGCGACATCGTGCTGGTGGCGACGCACGACGACAATTCGCTCGACGGCGTGGTCGTGAAGCCCGGCGAGACGCGCGAGGGCAAGGTGGTCTTCCGCAAGGTGCCGGTTCACCCGGTCCACAAGGGCAAGGCGTCCGGCGCCTTCGATTCCGCCGGCGCCACCTACTTCTACATCATGTACAACGACGGCGCGAACTACGTCAAGCGCATGCTGCCGTTCTAGGGCTGCGCCTCGTCGGGGCGGGTGAGGGGGCGGAACTGCAGGGGCGCCTGGTCGGCGGCGCGGGCCGCCTCGACGGCTTCCTCGTAGAGCTTCTGCTGGGCGCGGACGGGATTCCCGCGGCGCCGCACGGGCACCCACGCGCCGTCGGGCCGCAGCCGCCGGGCCTTCACGTTGTCGGCGAAATACGTCTCCAGCGCACCGATCAGCCGCGCCCGCAACGCCTCCGCCGTCACCGGGAAGATGATCTCCAGCCGCTTGTCGAGGTTGCGCACCATCCAGTCGGCGCTCGACAGGTACAGCTCGTCGTGGCCCCCATTGCGGAAGTAGAACACGCGGGCGTGCTCGAGGAAGCGGTCCACGATGGAGACGACCTCGATGTTGCCCGAGACGCCCTCGACGCCGGGCCGCAGGCAGCAGATGCCTCGGACGTTGAGGAGGATGCGGATGCCTGCGGTGCTGGCGCGGTAGAGGGCCTGGATGAGGGCCTTGTCCTGGAGCGAGTTCATCTTGGCCATGATGAGGCCGGGCTGGTCGGGGGTCGAGGCGGCGGCCTCGCGCTCGATGAGCTCGATGAAGCGCGCCCGGCTCTCGGTGGGGCTGATGGCGAAGACGTTCCAGCCGACGGCCTGGGAGTAGCCGGTGAGGAGGTTGAAGAAGGCCGAGGCGTCGGCCGCGAAGTCGCGCTCGGCCGTCAGCAGGCCGATGTCGGAGTAGAGGCGGGCCGTGCGGTCGTTGTAGTTGCCGGTGGCGGCGTGGACGTAGCGGCGGATGCCGTGCTCCTCGCGGCGGATGACGAGGAGCAGCTTGGCGTGGGTCTTGAGGCCGGCGATGCCGTAGATGACGTGGCAGCCGGCGTCCTCGAGGCGCCGCGCCCAGTTGACGTTGCGCGCCTCGTCGAAGCGGGCCTTGAGCTCGACAAGGACGGTGACCTGCTTGCCCTTCTCGGAGGCCCGCGCGAGCGCCGCCACGACCGGCGAGTCCGCGCTCACGCGGTACAGGGTCATCTTGATCGCGATGACGCGGGCGTCGTCGGCCGCCAGCCCCAGCAGGCGCACGATCGGCTCGAACGCCTCGTAGGGGTGGAAGAGCAACACGTCGTGGTCCTGGATGGCCTGCCAGAGGTCGTCGTGCCCGAGGAGGTCGCGCGGCGTCTGGGGCGGCCAGTCGGGCTCGCGCAGCCGCTCGAAGCCGGGCCGGTTGACGATCTCGTAGAGGGCCGCGGCGTCGAGCAGTCCATCCACCTCGTACACGTCGTCGTCGGCCACCTGGCACCAGTCCTTGAGCCACTGCACGAGGCGCGCGTCGGCGTTGGCCGGGACGGCCAGGCGCACGACGGCCTGGCGGCGGCGCGAGCGAACCACGTCCTCGACCAGTTGCAGGAGATCGGCCGCGTCGTCGTCCGTCACCGGCACGTCGGCGTCCCGCGTGATGCGGAACACGGCTCGCGCGGCCACCTCGAAGCCGGCGAAGAGCTGGCCCGCGTGCTCGGCCACCACGTCCTCCAGCACGGCCAGGTGAAGGCCCTCCTGGGCCGGCACGGGGATGAAGCGCGCGAGCGACGAGGGGACCGGCACCACGGCGAGCTTGAGCGGCTCCCCCGGCTGCTCCGCGGGGGTGAGGCCCAGCAGCACGTTGAGGCCCAGCCCGGGCAGGATCGGGAAGGGCTGGAGCTCCTCGACCGCGAGGGGCGTGAGCACGGGGAGAATCTCGGAGGCGAAGTACGAGCGGAGGAAGCCGCGCTGCTCCGCCGTCCAGTCGCCGGCGCTCAGCACGCGGGGGCCGCCGGCGGCGGCGAGCTGCGCGAAGGCGTCGCGGATGCCCACGCTCTGTTCGGCGAGCATCTTGTGGGCGCGGCGGCTGATGCGCGCGAGCTGCTCGGCCGGCGTGAGGCCGCTCGGGTCGCGGGCCGTGCCGCCCGCGGCGAGCTGCTGCTTGAGGCCGGCCACGCGGACCATGAAAAACTCGTCCAGGTTCGAGCTGACGATGGCGAGGAACTTCAGCCGTTCGACCAGCGGCACGTCGTCCGACAGGCCCTCGCGCAGCACGCGGTCGTTGAACTCCAGCCAGCTCAGCTCGCGGTTGAAGAACAGCTCGGGGGAATCGAGGTCGGGTTCCTTGGCCACGGCGTTTCACCCACCTTCTTCGCGGGATGGGGACATCCCGCCTACTCCACGGGGCTGGCGCGGCGCGGTTCGGCGGCGGGCGACACGTCCTCCTCGACCCGCACCTTGAGCCCGTAGGTGTCCTCGAACAGGTCGCCCTTCTCCTCGGTGGCCCGCCGTTCGAGCGTGAGGTCGCTGACGCCCCGGACGTAGAGCACCAGCTCGCCCTGCCGGCGCTCGACGTGGAAGTCGCGCACCTGCTGGGCGTGGCCGCGGTCCAGGGCGTCGGCCACGCGCAGGATGGCAGCCAGCTTGTTCACCGCGATGCGGTCCTCGCGCGGCAGGGTGAGGAATTCGATGTGCGTGGGCTTCGGCACGGCTCGGCGATGGTAGCGGGCCACGTGGGCCGCCACCTGCACCTCCTCGCGGCGGAGGCCGAAGATCTCCGAGTTGGCGATGAGATAGTAGCTGTGCTTGTGGTGGGCGCGGTTGCTCACGAACCCGCCGACCTCGTGCAGGGTGGCCGCCACGCGCAGGAGCAGCCTGTGGCGAGGCGTGAGCCCGTGCTCCCGCTGCAACTCGTCGAAGAGGCGGATCGCCAGGTCGCCCACGTGCTCCGCGTGGCGGGGGTCGTAGCGGTACTTCTCGCCGATCGTCCGGGCCGACTGCGCGACGCTCTCGACCAGCTCGGGGTCGTCCTCGCCCGTGGCGCGGCGGACCATGTCCAACAGCAGGCCGTCGCGCATCGAGACATCGCACACGGCCATCCGGTCCACGGGGGTCGCGTGGAGGAGCCCGTGGTAGACGAGGAAGGCCGGCACCAGGCGCTCGGTGCTCTGGAGGGGCAGGCCGTACTTCTTCGAGAGCTTCTCGGCGGTGAGCCGCGCGCAGTCGGCCACCAGGCGGTCGAACGCCTTGATCTCGACCACGCTGACGACCTCGGCCGACGGCCCGCGCTGCCCCGTCTGCTGGGCCGCGAAGTGGGCCTCCTCGCCCACGGCCACGAGCGACTGCACGCGGTCGAGGGGCATCGAGCGCTTGATGGCCTCGACCACGTTGGCGATCTGGTGGCGCAACAGGTCCACCGCGCGCGCCTGCGGCTCCTGCGGCATCGCCAGGTGCTCCCGGAGCCGCACGGAGCCCAGGGCGTAGCTGGCCGAGGCCGTGATGATGCCGCGGTCGAGCAGGGTCAGCAGCGTGCTGCCGCCGCCGACCTCGGCGACCAGGGCGCAGGTGTTGGACAAGTCGAGGATGCCGTGCACCGCCTGCCGCACGGCCGACACCGTGAGCCGGCTCTCCTCGGGGGGATCGAGCACCTCGAGGTCGAGACCCGTCGCCATCGCCACGCGGTCCACGAAGGCGTCGGCATTCGCCGCCTCCCGCACGGCGCTGGTGGCGACCGCCCGCACGCTCTCCACCTTGTAGCCGTCGAGGAGCTTCTTGCAGTCGCGAAGGACCGTGAGCGCGGCGCCCATGGCCCGCTGGCTCAGCCGGCCCCGCGCGAAGGTGTCGTGGCCGAGGCGCACGGCGCGCTGGGTGCGCTCCAGCACCTCCATCCCCCGGTCCGCGCCCACCTGGGCGATCACCATGCGGATGGAGTTCGCACCAATGTCCACCACACCCACCAGCTTGGGCGCGCTCGCGTCGCTCTGCGGTGCAGACATGGCCCCACCCCCGAATGAACCTCGGCGGAGCGCCCGGCTCCGCCTGACCCGGCTCCCCAGCGTCCCATTCTCCGATATTCCGCCTCCGGCTGCAAGCCGCCCCCCTCGGCGCCTCACAGCCGCCAAGGCTCGCGCAGGACCCGCCGGGTCAGCCGCGCGGCATCGGGGTCGCCCAGGAACTCCTCTTTCAGCGGGTCCCACTTGAGCGGGCGCCCCAGGCGGATGGCGAGGTCGCACACGTGGCTCACGGTGTCGGAGCGCACCGCGTCGTCAATCGGGCTCACGGGCGCTTCGCGCGTCCTCACGCACCTGATGAAGTCGGCCTCGTGGCCCCAGCTCTCCTTCAGGTGCACGTCGTTCGGGCCGAGGGGCGCGGAGCGGAGCGAGTCGGGCTCGCAGCACATGCCGCCGTAGTAGACGGCGAGCCAGCCCTCGGTGCCGATGAACTGCGTGTAGTTGCCCAGGCGGGCGAGCTTCGGCTCGGTCTCGGGCGTCACGCCCCAGGCCTGATAGGTCATCTCCACGCCGTTGGAGAGGCGCAGCTTGCAGTTCCAGTCAATCACCGCGTCGTGTCGGCCCTCGGACGGGACGACGCCCGTGCCCTCGATTTCCCAAGGGCCGAGGGTGTGGAGGTCGTAGGCCCACACCAGCAGGTCGAGCGGGTGCGCGCCCCAGCCGGCGATGAAGCCGAGGGCATAGTCGTAGCAGTGGTACCAGCTTCCGCCGCCCGTCGGGCAGCCCGTGTAGGGCCGCCACGGGGCCGGGCCGAGCCACAGGTCGTAGTCGAGCCCCTCGGGCACGGGCATCGGCTTCGTGTTGCCGCCGCGGGCGCTGTTCGGGGCCTTCACGCGGATTTCCTTGATCTGGCCGAGCCGCCCGCTGCGAATCAGCTCGCAGCCCAGGCGGCAGTTGCCCATCGAGCGGGCCTCGGTGCCGTACTGCACGACGCGGCCGAGGCGGCGGGCCGTCTCGCGGCAGGCGATGTCCTCCACGAGGCTCACGCCGAGCGGCTTCTCGACGTGCACGTCCTTGCCCGCCTTCATCGCCATCACGGCCATCGGCACGTGCCAGTGGTCGGGCGAGGCGACGCCCACGGCGTCAATGTCGTCGCGGGCGAGGATGTCGCGGAAGTCCACGTAGGTCGCGCAGTCCTTGCCCGCGTAGCCCATGTCCACGATGGCCTTGGCTCGCTCGCGGACGTGTTTCCACACGTCGCACACGGCCACCACCTGGGCGTCCGAGCAGCTCATCTGCTCGCGGGCATTCTGTAGCCCCCTTGGCCCGACGGCGATGTAGCCCGTCACCACCCGCTCGCTCGCCGCCGCCCGGCCCTCGCCCCCGAGCGCCGTCGAGGTGAGAAAATGCGGCGCGGCCGCCAGGCCCCCCGCCGCTGCCGCGACGCCTCTGAGGAACTGGCGTCGGCTCCGTCCACCGGCTCGTGCCTCACGCATCGGCGCACTCCTTCCCGCGGTTCACCGCCATTCTAGCCGCGGCGCCCCCAGGCCGCAAGGGCCCGCCGCATGCACCGGCAACTGCGGAGAACAGAGAACCGGTGCCACACGGTGCTTGCCGCCGGCCCGTACAGCAGCCAGGGGTGGCCGCGTCCTGCCCGTACGGGCAACCTCGGCCACCCCTGGTATGTTCGCCTCCTGCGGGCGGCTCCGCCGTCGGGCCGTCCTCGCAGCGCGGGTCGCTATTCTTCCGTCTTCTCTTCCTCGCAGGCCTTGAAGCTCTTCACCGACAGGGTCTTCACATCGTCCTCTTCCTTCACGGTGCCGGTGACCTCGGCCTTCTTGCCGGCCAGTTCGGCGCCGAGCTTCTTGCCGTTCGCGCAGAGGGCGACGTTGTAGACGGTCTCGCCGACGGTGAGCTTCACGGCGGTGAGGTTGCCGTCATCGTCCTTCGTCACGCTCACGGTGCCGGTGAGCTTCACATCGTCCTCAGCGAACGTGAGGGTGGGCAGGACGAACAAGGCGGCAACGAACGCCAGAGCCAGGAACGCGAGCACACGAGTCTTCATCTCTCATCTCTCCTTGGTTTTCGGTTCGCGGGGCAACACACGATTCACACAGGTAGGGCAGCAGCTCCGCAGGAACGAAGCGGCGTTCTCGACCGCTTCCATCACCTCTTGGGATTCTGCGTGCCCCTGGTCTTGGGCGCGGCCTTGATCTTACGCGGCTTACCGGGCGTCTTGGCCGGCACTCGCTCACCTCCTTTCTGCTTCTCCAGCGCCCTTGGTGTGGGACCGATTGGATGACACTCCAGGCCCCGCAAGACTCCCAGAGAGCAACTGCCGTGCCGTGTTCCTGCTTGCGGCGGGGTCCTGGCACGCAAGCCATTGATTTCCAATTGCTTACGGAACGGGTCGGGATGAAGCGCGGCGGGGGAGCGGAATTGCAGTTTCCGATTATGTCGGCTATACTAGTTCCGGTCATGACCCAATACGGAAGGGATAGATCCGATGCTTCAGGAAGCTGCCCTGCTCGTTGACGACGCCGCTCTCGAGGGCCGCCTGTGTGCGCTCCTGGCCAATCTGCCCGACGTCCTCGCCCGCACGCTCCACCGCAAGGGCTTCCTCTGGGAGCGCATCGGGAAGGAGACGTGCGATCTCTTCATCGTCAGCCGCGAACTGCTCCCCAAGCCGGAGCGGGAGTCCGTGCAACTGCTTCGCCAGCTCCCCGACAATCCGGCCGTCGTCGTCCTCGCCCGGCAGGAGGACTCCGAGGAGCGTGCGCGGCTGCTGGCCGCCGGGTGCGAGGCGGTGCTGAATGTGAGCCTCTCCCAGGAGATGCTCGGGGCCGTGCTCTCGACCATCCTGGAGAAGCGCCGCGCCATCGCCGACGAACAACTCAGCGGCGGCCCGCCCCTGTCGAAGTCGCGCCTCAGCGACTTCGTCTCCGCCAGCCCAGCCATGCAGGCGTTCATGAGCGTAGTCCACCGCGTCGTGCACAGCGACTCCTCGCTCCTCATCCTCGGCGAGACCGGCGTCGGCAAGGAGCGCCTGGCGCGGGCCATGCACGCCGAGGGGCCGAGGGGCAAGGGGCCGTTCATCACCGTCAACTGCGGCGCCCTGCCCGACACCCTCCTCGAGAGCGAACTGTTCGGCCACGAAGAGGGGGCCTTCACCGGCGCCACGCGGGCCCGACGCGGGATGTTCGAGCTGGCCCACCGCGGCACGCTCTTCCTCGACGAGATCGGCGAGACGCCCCTGCACCTCCAGGTCAAGCTCCTCCGCGCCGTCCAGGAGCGCGAGATCCAGCGCCTCGGCGGCGAACGGCCCATCACCGTGGACGTCCGCGTCGTGGCCGCCACCAACCACGACCTGGCGCGCGACGTCGAGGCCAGGCGCTTCCGCTCCGACCTCTTCTACCGCCTCGGAGTCGTCACCTTGACGATTCCCCCGCTGCGCGAGCGGCGGGAGGACGTGCCCGCCCTCGTCGAGAGCTACCTCGACCATCTCGGCCCACGCCTGGGCCGGTCGGTCACGGGGATCAGCGACGACGCGCTCGACGCCCTCGCCCGCTACGCCTGGCCCGGCAACGTGCGCGAGCTGATCAACGTCATCGAGCGCGCCATGCTCCTCTGCTCCACCAACGAGATCACCCTCAAGGACCTCCCCGGAACCATCAGCGGCCGCTACACCCCCGTGTCCTTGCCCGCCCAGGGCGCGGCCCCTGACCCCGGGGCCCTCCCCACCGAGTGGACTCAGCGGCCGCTGCGCGAGGTGCGGCAGGAGGCCGTGGCCGGCATCGAGCGGGCCTATCTCGCCGCCCTCCTGCGCGCCACGGGGGGCAGGATTGCGGAGACCGCCCGCCGAGCCGGCCTCGGCCCCCGCGCCCTCCACGGCAAGATGCGCCGACTCGGCCTGCGCAAGGAGGACTTCAAGGCCCCCGCCGCCCCCTGAGCCGACGCCCCCCCGTCTCGGACTCGATCAACATGATCAAGGTGATCACGCGCGCAACACGGGGGGTGATCATCTTGGCGGGCCATGGCCGAGACGCCGCGCCAAGCCATACGACACGAGTGAGCAACGACATGTGGCTTCACCCCACCCGCACAGCCCAGCCCCATGGTCTGCGTCAAGATGATCAGGCATCTCCGCGAGGACCGCAACCGATGACGCCGACGGCCCGCTGATCGAGCGCTTCCGCGGCAAGCACCCGACCGTCCTCTCCCTCTCCGAGGCCCTTGCGCGACACTCCGCGCCGGCTACAATGGAGCAGGGTGGCCCCAGGATTGAAAGGAGACAGCAGCCATGAGACAGGAGCCTGAGTCGTCGGGCGGGGCGCGGCAGGAGTCGTCGCGCCGGGAGTTCTTGAGCTGGAGTGGGAAGGTGGCCGCGACGTCGGCGCTCGCCGGCGTGGCGCTGCCGCCGGTGCATGCAGGGGAGGATAACACCCTGCGGCTGGCGCTCATCGGCTGCGGCGGGCGCGGCGGCGGCGCCGTGGCCAACGCCATAGGCGCGCCAGGCGGGCCGGTGAAGCTGTGGGCGATGGCCGACCTCTTCGAGCACCGCCTGGCGGCCTCCTGCAAGCACCTGAGCAACAGGTTCGCCGAGCACACCGACGTCCCGCCCGAGCGGCGCTTCGCCGGCTTCGATGCCTATCGCAAGGCGATTGACTGCCTCCGCCCGGGCGACATCGCGCTCCTCACCGGCTACACGGCCTGGCGCGCGACGCAGCTCGAGTACGCCGTGGCAAAGGGCGTCCACGTCTTCATGGAGAAGCCCTTCGCGGTGGACCCGCCGGCGGTGCGGCGGATGATCCAGGCCGGGGAGGCGGCGGAGAAGAAGAGCCTGAAGATCGCCGCGGGCCTGATGTGCCGCCACTCGCAGGCCCGCCAGGAGCTCATCGCGCGGATTCGCGACGGGGCGCTTGGCCAGGTCCTGCTCAGCCGGGCCTACCGGATGCACGGCGGCGGGCGCCTCGGCCGGCGGCCGGCCGACCAGAACGAGTTCCTCTGGCAGATCGCCCACCGCACCGAGTTCCTCTGGGCGTCCGGCAGCCTGTTCGACGAATTGACCATCCACCAGATTGATGAGGTGTGCTGGCTGAAGGACGGCTGGCCGGTCGAGGCACACGGCATCGGCGGGCGGGCCGCCAACAACAACAGCGTCGGCCAGAGCCTCGACAGCTACGCCATCGAGTACACCTTCGCCGACGGCACGAAGTCCGCCGTCGTCGCGCGCTACATCGCCGGGTGCCACAACGACTTCGCCACCTACGTCCACGGCACCAAGTGCGCCGCGCAGTTCTCCGGCAACGTCCACGCGCCCACGGTGCAGACCTACAAGGACCAGCGGATGGCCCGCGACAACATCGCCTGGAAAGCGGGCAAGGAGCCCTGCGGCCCCCACCAGGCCGAGTGGAACGTGCTCCTGGACGCCATCCGCAAGGACAAGCCGCACAACGAGGCCCGTCGCGCGGCCTCCTCGCAGCTCACGAGCATCATGGGCCGGGCCGCCGTCCACATGGGCAAGATCATCACCTGGGACCAGGCCATGGCCTCCAAGTTCCAGTTCTGCGCCAACATTGATGCCCTGACCGAGAGCGGCCCGCCGCCCATCAAGGCGGATGCCGATGGCCGGTACCCGGTGCCGATCCCCGGCACCTGGTCCGAGATCTGAGCCCTGGATGGGGGGTCCGGATCCTCGTTCTTCAGTATTCGCTTGATGAGGTCGGGAACTCAGGCTACAATGCAAGAATCGGGAGCGCCGGTACCGCAGGAGACAAAGCATGCCGGGACGGATGGATCGCAGAGCGTTCGTGGGGGGGTCGTTGGCAGCATCGGCGGGTGCGGCCATCGGCCTCGGGGCCGGCTCCGCGGCAGCCGGTGAGGCCCCGCCCGCGGCGGCCAAGAAGCTCCTCCCCACGGGCAAGATCGGCAAGCTCGAGATCACGCGCCTCATCCTCGGCGGCAATCTGCTCGGACGCTACACCCACGCGCGCGACCTGCGCTTCGTCCTGAAGCTGATCAAGGAATACAACACGGACGAGAAGATTCTCCAGACCCTCGCCGCCGCCGAAGCGAACGGCATCAACACCGTCTCGGTCCACGTCAGCCCCAGCACCCGCAGCCTGCTCAAGGAGCACCGCGAGAAGCGCGGCGGAAAGCTCCAGTGGATCCTCTACGCCACGAGCAACATCGAGGACATGGCGGGCTACAGCCGCGACGTGCAGCAGATGGCCGACGACGGGGCCGAGGCCATCTACGTCTGGGGCGTCCACTGCGACGCCCTGGTCGCCAAGGGCAAGCTCGACGTCATCGCCAAGGCCGTCGAGCTGATCAAGGCCAACGGCGTGCCCGCCGGCGTCTGCGCCCACGACCTGCGCGTCGTCCAGGAGTGCGAGAAGGCCAAGCTGCCCGTGGACTTCTACGTCAAGACCTTCCACCACCTGAACTACCCCAGTGCGAAGATGGACTTCGATTCGATCTGGTGCCGCAAACCGGAGGAGGTGGCGGAGTTCATGGCGACGGTGGAGAAGCCCTGGATCGCCTACAAGGTGATGGCGGCGGGGGCGATTCCGCCGAAGGACGCCTTCCGCCACGCCTTCGAGGGCGGCGCCGACTTCCTTTTCGCCGGGATGTTCGACTTCGACATTCCCGAGGACGTGCGGATCGCCCGCGACGTCCTGGCGAGCCAGCCGAAACGCTCGCGCCCCTGGCGGGCATGAGCTACAGTTGGGAGTGCGGGCTTTAGCCCGTATCTTCGTGGCGGGCTCGCCGAGCACAGATACGGCCTGAAGGCCGCACTCCGAACGGTGGCCTTGCGCAACAGAAGTACGCCGGAACTCAGGGGAATGCCCAAAGGAGACCGCAATGCCTGGTGATCTCAGCCGCCGTGAATTCGTTCGAGGCTCCGTCGCCGGCGCCGCGCTGGCAGCCGGCTCGGGCGTGCTCGCCGCCGCGCCGCCGGGCGCAGCAGGCGACGCTCTGCCAAAGGGGAAGATCGGCAAGATGGAGGTCAGCCGCATCCTCCTCGGCGGCAACCTGCTCACCCACTACACCCACAGCCGCGACCTGCGCTACGTCTACGCCCTCGCCGCCCACTACAACACGCCCGCGAAGATCCGCGAGACCCTCGAGGTCGCCGAGGCCAACGGCATCAATACCCTGGCCATCCACACCGTGCCCGCCGCCCTCAAGATCCTCCAGGAGCACCGCAAGAACGGCGGCAAGATGCAGTGGATCATCTGCTCCACCGCCCCCATCGCGGACGTCAACCAGTACAGCAAGTCCATCCAGCAACTGGTGGACATGGGCACCGATGCGATCTACGTGTGGGGCGTGCACGCCGACGGGCTGGCGGGGGCCAAGGTTGGTGTGCTCGCGAAGGCTGTGGAGATCATCAAGGCCAGCGGCGCGCTCTGCGGCGTCGGCGCGCACCAGCTCGCCGTCGTCCAGGCCGTCGAGAAGGAGAAGATTCCCGCGGACTTCTACATCAAGACCTTCCACCACCTCAACTACCCGAGCGCCAAGCTCGGCCACGACTCGGTGTGGTGCACCAACCCCGACGAGACGAGGAAGGTGATGGAGTCGGTGGAGAAGCCGTGGATCTCCTTCAAGGTGATGGCCGCGGGGGCGATTCCGCCGCAGAACGCCTTCCAGTACGTCTTCGCGGGCGGAGCCGACTTCAGCCTGGCGGGCATGTTCGACTTCGAGATCGCCGAGGATGTGGCGATCGCCAAACGCGTCCTCGCCGGCCTCAAGGACCGCAAGCGGCCGTGGAGGGGATAAGTCGGCGCGCCGGCTGACTCCGAACCCCTCTCCCTTCCAGGGAGAGGGTAGGGTGAGGGTTGGGGCGGTTTCCTTTTCCGTGCCGGAGACCGTGGATGAAGCGAAGGGAGTTCCTGGAAACGGGCGCAGCCGGGGCGGGGCTGCTGTGGCTCGCGGCGCAGGGCGCCGAGCCGGGCAAGCCGGCCGCCGATGCCCTCAACATCGCCCTCATCGGCGCGGGCGACCAGGGGCGCGTGCTCATCAACTCCACGCTCCCCATCGGGGGCGTCCGCTTCCGAGCCATCTGCGACGCCTGGCCCTACCGCCGCCAGGGCACCAGGTACTACCTGAGCGTCTACAAGCACAAGGTCAGCGACTACGCGGACTGCCGCGAGATGCTCGATAAGGAGAAGGGCCTCGACGCCGTCCTCATCGCCACGCCCGACGCCGTCCACGCCGAGCAGGCCATCGCGTGCCTGAAGGCCGGGCTGCACGTCTACTGCGAGTGCCCGATGTCGAACACGATCGAGGGCGCCCGCGCGATGGCGCGCGCGGCGAAGGAGACGGGCCGGCTCCTCCAGATCGGCTACCAGCGGCGCAGCAACCCCCGCTACCTCCACGTTCTGGGGAAACTGCTCCGCGAGGCGAAGCTCCCCGGCCGCCTCACCCACCTCAACGCCCAGTGGTGCCAGCCCGTCGCCGACGACCTCGGCTGGCCCAAGGCCGCCGCGATGAGCGACGAGGAGCTCAAGCCCCTCGGCTACGCCAGCATGCACGAGTTCCGCAACTGGAAGCACTACCGCAAGCACTGCGCCGGCCTCTTCGCCGGCCTCCTCGGCCACGCGCTCGATGTCGCCAACTGGTTCCTCGGCACGCCGCCCAGGAGCCTCCTCGCCGCCGGCGGCACCGACTTCTACAAGGGCCGCGAGTGCCACGACAACGTGATGGCGGCCATGGACTACGAGACCCCTGAGGGGATCGTTCGCGCCGCTTACCAGGTCCTCACCACGACCACCTGCGGCGGCGTGGCCGCCTTCGAGCACTTCCTGGGCACCGAGGGCTCGCTCCGAATCGCCGAGTACGCCCGCTGGACCAAGCTCTACCACGAGCCGCACGCGCCCGACTGGGACAAGTGGGCGCGCCTCAGCTACGTCGTCAAGGAGCCGCTGCCCGCCCCCGAGAAGAAGGAGGGGGACGAGGGCAAGCCCGAGGACCCCAACGTCGTGAAGTCCCGCGAGACCGGCCAGGTGCTGAGCTACGACCTGCCCATCGTCCTCGACAAGCTACCCCACCAGCCGCACCTGGAGAACTTCTTCGATGCCATCCGCGGCAAGGGAAAGCTCGCCTGTCCCGCCGATGCTGCCTTTCCCGCCACCGTCGCCGCCCTCAAGGTCAACGAGGCCATCGAGGCGAGGCGGGTGGTCTCCCTCTCCAAGCAAGACTACGTGGTCTGACCCGCGACCGCACGGAGACGCCTACGCCTCCCTCGCGGAGGTCTCCATGCCTTCGGGAGGGTACGAGAGGACGGCTGCCGAGGGTGCTGGGAGGAGATGGGCGTTGATGTCAGGGTTGCGGCGGCAATAGTCCAGGGTCTCTTCGTCGCTCATGGCCATGAAGGCAGTCGAGAGCGCATCGGCGAGGGCGGCGGTGGGGGCCAAGGCCCAGGCGCGGAAGCGGCCTTCGGCGGGGCGGCCGGTGCGCGGGTCAATGATGTGGCTGCCCTTGACTGCGAGGCCCGAAGCGCTGAGGGCCTGACTCGCCAGGGCGAGCCGTTGCGGGGCATTGTCGGGGCCGAGTTGCGCGGCCCAGCCCTCCTCGCCCGGCGGCGGGTCGAGGGCGAGGAGCGTGCTCGTGCTGGCGGCGAGGAGGGCCGAGGCGATCTCCCACTCGCGCAGCACCTCGCCCATTCGGTCGAGGGCGAAGCCCTTGCCGATGCCGCCGAGGTCGAGGCGAACCCCCTCGGCCAGCACCCGCACCGTGTGGCTTGCCTCGTCGAGGGAAAAAGGCTCCTGGTCCCTTTCTCCCAAGTAGGCGATGTCGAAGGCGCCGGCGGTGTCGCGGCGGACCTGTTCGGCGAGGCGGAGGCACTCGATGGTGTCGTGGTGGACGAAGGCGGCCTCACCCGCCCTCAGGCGGTTGATGCGGAAGATGTCGCTCGCCTCGGCGAAGCGGCTCAGGCGGGCCTCGATGCGGCCCAGCTCGGCGAATGCCTCGGCCGCGGCTTGGCGCGCGTAGCGCGCATCGTCCGAGGCGATGACGACCTGAAACGTGGTCGTCATCGCCTCGTGGGTGAAGGTGTGGAGCATGGGCCTTGGCTGCCAACTGCCTCGTGCCGACTGCCGACTGGCCTACACCTCCCACCCCTTGCGATAGGGGCGGTGGATGATGCGGTCGAGCTCGGGCAGGTTGGGGCACTTGGCGTTCGCGCCGTCCCACTCGACCTTCTTGCCCACGCCGGCCTTGATGGCGAGGCAGCCGAGGAGGATCAGCTCGGTGAGGTCCGCGCCGTAGGAGAAGGGCGTGGCCGTCGGGCCGCCCGACTTGCACGCCTCGATGAAGTCGGTGAAGGAGTCCTTCACGCGCGGCAGGGTCTTCGGCGGCGCGGGGAATGCCTTGTGGGCTTCCTCGGGGATGATGCGGACGCCGTCGCCGTACCAGCCGGTGTACATGATGCCCTTGTCGCCGATGTAGAAGGTGCCGTTGCCGGTGAAGTCGCGCTTGTACTTCGCCTCGAGCTCCTCGACGATCGCCGGGCGGAAGGCGTCCTTCTTCGACGCCACGACGTCCATCCTGTCCATCACGGCCTTGTCGGCCTCGGGCTTGCGGCCGTCCCACCAGAAGAGCTTGAATGGGGGGAGGTCGCCGCGTGCGGGGAACTCGTAGCGGATGCGGGTGGTGACGGGGAACTTCTCGTCGCTGCCGCCGACCATTTGCTCGACCTCGACGGCGGTGGGCCACTTGAGCTTGAGGGCCCAGAACGGGCCGTCCATCGAGTGGGGCGCCGAGTTGCCCAGCGACCCGTTCCCGAAGTCCCACCAGCAGTGCCAGCCGTGGGGGTGCAGGTGGTCGTGGAAGTCGCGGAAGGGGGCGGGGCCGATCCACTCGTCCCAGTGGAGGCCGGGCGGCACGGGCTTGGTCTCGGGGCGGCCGCCGAAGCCGCCGTTCGAGCGGTCGGTCCAGCAGTGGGCCTCGGTGACGGTGCCGATGGCGCCGGCCCAGATGTATTCGCACAGGCGGCGATAGCCCTCGCCGCAGTGGCCCTGGTTGCCCATCTGGGTGGGCACCTTGCACTTGAGCGCCGTGTCGGCGAGCAGGCGGGCCTCGTAGACCGAGTGGCACAGGGGCTTTTCGAGGTAGACGCCCTTGCCGAGCTTCATCGCGAGCATCGCCGGCAGGGCGTGGTGGTGGTTGGGCGTGGCGATGAAGACGGCATCAATATCCTTGTGGACCTCGTCGAACATCTTGCGGTAGTCGGTGTAGGTCTTGATGTCGGGGGGCTTGACGCTCTTGGCCTTCTCGCCTTTGGTCTGGGGACCCTGGATCTTGTCGGTGGCAAACTTCAGCGTGGCGGCGAGGTTCTTGTCGTCCACGTCGCAGAGGGCGACGAGGCGCTCTCTGACGGCCTCGTTGACGTGCGAGCGGCCGCGTCCGCCGCAGCCGATGACGGCCGTGCGGAGCTTCTTGCTCGGCGCCTCGCCGGCGAGGATGGTCAGGCGGCCCACGGCGCAGGCGCCCGCCGCCGCCGTCGCGCGCCCAAGCCATTGGCGGCGGGTGATCGCGCTTCTCATTGGCTGTCTCCTTCGATGGAACAAGACATATGGGACGGATGGGACCCAGGTGTCCCATTGGTCCCATTCGTCCCATGACACAACAACCAGCTTCAGTTTACGACTCCCACCCCTTCCTCGGCTCGCGGCTCACCCAGCGGTTCACCTCGGGCAGGTTGGTGCACTGGAGCTTCTCGCCGTCCCACTCGACCTTCTTGCCGACGCCGGCGCGGATGGCGACGTGGCCAACGTAGATGCACTCCATCAGCGGGCAGGCGTAGCCTGCGAAGTTCGAGATGGGCGGCTCGCCGCCCTCCTTGCAGGCGCGGAGGAAGTCGCCATGGATGCCGCCCTTCGGGCGCGGGAGCGTCCGCGGCGGCACGGGCGTGGCCTTGTGCTGCTCCTCGGGGAGGATGCGGGGCGCGCCGCCGTGGGAGCCGACGTGTATGACGCCCTTCTCGCCGATGAAGAGCGAGGCCGCGCCGCCCAGCCGCCGATTGTACTTCTTCTCAAGCTCCGACGCGAGCTTCGGGCGGTTGAGCTGGTCCTCGGGGGCACCCTGGCTCCGCGACGGGTCCTTCGCCTTCGCGTGGCTGCCGTCGTACCAGTAGACCGTGGCGGGCGGCAGGTCGCCGCGCTGCGGGAAGCTGTAGCGGATGGTGACGCAGGCGGGGAAGCGGTCGTCGCTCGGGTCGTCCATCTCGACGACCTCGACGCTCGCGGGCGCGCCGAGCTTGAGGGCGAAGAAGACGGCGTCGAGCACGTGCGTGGACCAGCCGCCGATGGAGCCGGTGCCGAAGTCGCACCAGCCGTGCCAGACGCCGGGGTGGAGGCCGGCGTGGTAGTCGCGGAGGGGCGCGGGGCCGAGCCAGAGGTCCCAGTTGAGGCCCGCGGGGACGGGTTGGGCGGGGGGCCGCTTCATGGAGCCGCCGAAGCGGCCGGTCCAGGCGTGCCAGGAGTGGACCTCGGTGAGCTTGCCGATGGCGCCGGCCGCGAGGTACTCGGCGAGGGCCTGGTCGCCGCCGGCGGCGAGGCCCTGGTTGCCCATCTGGGTCATCACCTTGGGGTTCTTGCGGGCGGCCTCGGCCAGCGCCCGCGCCTCGCCGATGTTGTGGGTGATGGGCTTCTCGCAGTAGACGTGCACGCCCGCCTTGATGGCCAGCGTGCAGGCCAGGGCGTGATGGTGGTCGGGCGTGGCGATGAACACCGCGTCGAGGTCCTTGCCCATTTTATCGAAGAGCTGCCGGTAGTCGGTGAAGAGCTTCACGCTCTCAGGCTTGAAGTTCGCCAGCTTGTTCTTCTCGGCGTAGTTGGTGATCCACTTGAGAGCCTTGGCCGCCTGCCGCTCGTCGGCGTCCACGAGCGCGACGATCCGCTCCTGGACCGCCGTGGGAAGGTGCCCGCCCGTGCCGCGCCCGCCGCAGCCGATGAGGGCCGTGCCGAGCTTCGAGTTCGGCGCGTCGGCGGCGAGAATTGTCAGGCGTCCGACCGCGCAGGCGCCCGCAGCCGCCGCGGCGCGGCCGAGCCATTGGCGGCGGGTGTGTGACCTTGACATCGGCTTGCTCCTACGAAGACTCTTCCGTCGTGACTCGTGCGCGCCTTGCGCGCATGTTAGCGAGGATGAATGGATGGGTGGATGGGTGTCAGGCAATCATCCATTCATTCATCCATCCAATCATCCCCTCTGGTGGCGGCCACAGGCCGTCTTGAGGCCGATAGGCCCTATGGTTTCGGGGCCTCGCTCAGGAAGATGTAGGTGCCCTTCTTGTTCCCGACGATCACGTCGGGCTCCTTGTCGCCGTTGAGGTCGGTCGCGGCCACCTGGGTGCCCACGCCCGAATTGTCGTCCACCTTGACCGGGGTGAACTCCACGCTCTTGTCGGGGTTGCGCTTGACGATGAACCAGTAGACGACCGGCGGAGCGGAGGGCTCGGCATCGCCGCCCGGGCCGTGCGCCCAGTAGCGCTTGCCCGTCAGCACGTCGAGCACGCCGTCGCCGTTGACGTCGGCCAGGTCGAAGGCGTGAAGCTGGCTCACGCGCAAGGCGTCGGACTTCATGTCCGGCTTGGGCGGCAGGATGACGTTCTGCTTCCAGGTGATCTCGCCCTTGTCGTCCTTGGCCTGCTTGTACCACACGAGGCCGTACTGGTGGCAGTGCCAGGCGGTGAGGACGTCGCTCAGGCCATCGCCGTCAATGTCGTAGGCGAACATCTGGGCAGGGGCGGGGCCGAAGTGGAAGGGGTGCTTCTTCCAGGGGTCGCCGGGCTTGGCGTCGGCCGGCTGCTCCCACCAGCCGCCGGCCTCGAGGAGGTCGTTGCGGCCGTCGCCGTTCACGTCGCCGAAGCCGATGCCGTGCTGGAACTTGCCGTAGCCGCCCTTGGGCGTCACGGGCACAAAGGTCCATTCCTGGTCTGGCTTCGCCGGGTCGTACGTGGCGTAGCCGAAGCAGCCGCCGGTGTTAAAGATGAGTTCGGGCTTGCCGTCCTTGTTGATGTCGCCCCACATCGGCGATTCGTTGTCCACGGCCTTCAGGGCCAGGTGCTTCTTCCAGTGCTCCTCCTTGCCCTGCGGGTTCTCGAACCAGAAGCCCTGGGCGCCGGGGAAGGGGCAGTAGAAGATGTCGGGCCAGCCGTCGCCGTTGAAATCGCCCGTGTAGGTGAGGAAGTTGTCGGAGTAGCCCTTGGGGTCGAATGCCTTGGGCGGCCGCACCTCGTGGGACTTCTGGAAGTCCGGCCCCTCGTACCAGAACGGGCCGGAGACCACGTCGAGCTTCCCGTCCTTATTGAAGTCCGCGTAGTACGCTCCCTCGCAGTAGAACTTCTCGGTGATCGTGAGCTTCTTGTAGCTCGGCAGCGCCTCGCCGGCGAAGGCGCATGCCATGCCGAAGGCCAACAACGCCAGACCCAATCGCCTCATGGCTTCTCTCCTTCTGATCACGTTTCACATTTCACGTTTCACGCATCACACATCCGCCGGCGCGCCGCCCTGGGCCAGCGAGCGGCTGCCTGCCTCCAGCACCCTCACCACGCGCACGCCGTCGGCCCCGTCGCTCCGCGGTGTCGTGTCCTTCTCGATGCACTGGAGGAAGTGCTGACACTCGACCTGGAGCGGCTCGGCGGCGGGGATTTGCGGGATCAGGATGTCGCCCGTGCGCAGGGTGATCGCCTCGACGTAGCTGGCGACGCTCTTGCGCTGCACGTCGGCCCCCTTGTCGTAGATGCGGATCTTCTCCGAGGCGTCCATGTCGTCGAACACCACCATCTTCGCCGAGCCGACGAGGGTGACCTTGCGAATCTTGTGCGGGTCGAGCCACGACACGTGGATGTGCGCCATACGGCCGTCGGCGAACTTCAGGTTCGCGAACACCACGTCCTCGATGCCCGGCTGGAGGTAGGCGTGGCCCGCGGCGGACACGGCGACGGGCGCCGCATCGAACAGGTAGCACGCCACCGAGATGTCGTGCGGCGCAAGCGACCACCAGGCATTCTCGGTGCTCCGCACGATCCCCAGGTTCACCCGCTGGAAGTAGAGGTAGAGGGCCTGGCCGACCTCGCCCCGCGCCACCATCTCCTTGATGTAGTTCACGGCAGGATGGTATTCGAGCAGGTGGCCGACCATCAGCTTGCGGCCCTTGGACGCCGCCAGGTCGGTGAGCTCCTGCGCCTCGGCGGCGGAAAGCGTCAGCGGCTTCTCGACATAGACGTGTTTGCCCGCCTCGAGGGCCGCCTTGGCCACCTTGTAGTGCGCGGGGGCGTCCACCACCACCACGACGGCATCCACGGCCGGGTCGCCCAGCGGCATGCGCAGGTCGTTCACCGCCTTCGACTTCGGGTAGGCCTGGGCCATGGCGAGCCGCGTCTTCTCGTTCAGGTCGCACACGTAGCGCAGCTCGGCCCCGGGCAGCGCGGCGAAGTTCCGCACCAGGTTCTTCCCCCAGTTTCCCGCGCCGACCACTGCCACGCCGACCATGGCTTGCTCCTACTTGATCGCGACCTCGCTCCGCCTCTCGGAACTGAGGTCGGAGACGCCGAAGATCGCCCGAAGGCGAGGGCCGGCGCGCAGACCGCCCTTGGCCGAAGCCTGGCTGGCGCGGTCCAGCTCAGCCGACGAGGGCCAGGGAACGGGCGCTGAGGATCTCGTCGGCCCGCAGAGGCTCCACGTCGGATTCACGGACCGTCAGGACAGCAATGGAGTCGCCAACCGCATTGAGGACTTCCAGGACGCAGGCATCCTCGCCGCCGGAGGGGTGAGCCACACGGTCCACCAGCACGGCGACGTCGCCCTTCAGGAGTCCGTGGTCGGCGATGTCGCGCCGTAGGGCCACCCATTCATAGAGGGCCGGTTCCACGCTCAGTACTCCTTCCCGGGCTTGAGCGTGACGAAGTGCACGCTGTCGTCCTTGTGCCACCGCAGCCAGACGCTCACGACGGGCAGGCGAATCCCGTTCGGGCCGGCCAACTCCCCCTCAACCACCAGGAACTGGCCGTACTCGCTGCTGCGTTCGGCTACGGCGTCATGTCTGGCCACGTGCTCGCGGAGCGCGTCGAGTAGCTGCCGCGGGTTCTCGCGCGTGAAGCCGGCCCGCGCGAGGAACTTCGACTTGTCGCCGCGAGGCCGCGGCACCAGGAGATAGCGCGTGAGTTTCTCCAACGGGATGATGGCATCGCCCGGAAGCCTCACGCGCCATGCTCCCTTCACTCGGAGGCCATTCTAGTCCCACCGCCGAGGGAATGCAAGAACGCGCCCGCACCCCTCAGCGCTTCTCCTGTGCCCAGGGTCACTTGATCGCGACCTCGCGGCCCTTCTCGGCGCTGAGGTAGAGGGCGTCGAGGATCTTCTGGACCATCACGCCGTCCTCGCCCGGGGCCGGGTTGTCGGCGCCGCGGATGGATCCGATCCAGTTGCGCATCTTGGCGGCGAATGCCTCGTCCTTCTCCATCGCCTTCGGCTCGAGGTTGATCATCTTGCCGCACCAGTCGGTGAAGACCTTGGGCGGGCCGAAGCCGACCGCGGCCCCGCCCTTGGTGCCCATCACCGTCGTGGCGAAGATGTCCTGCTCGAGGTGGGCAGCGAAGCTGGCCTCGATGGTCATCGTGGCGCCGCCCTCGAAGCGGACGAACCCGACCGCGAGGTCCTCCACCGTGTAGGTCTTGTAGTCCCAGTCGCCCCAGGGGGCGGTGGCCTCGGGCCTCTTGTTGCCGAGGTAGGTGGCCATGCTGGCCGAGGCGGCGATGGGCCGGGGCTTGCCGATGAGGAAGTGGGTGAGCTCGATGATGTGGACGCCGATGTCAATGAGCGGGCCGCCGCCCTGGAGGTCCTTGCGGCCGAAGACGCCCCACGACGGGATGCCGCGACGCCGCAGCGCCTGGGCGCGGCAGTAGAGGATGTCGCCAAGCTGCCCCTCGGCCACGGCGCGGCGGACGAACTGGGCGTCGGGGCGGAACCGCTGCTGGAACCCGATGCTGAGCACCTTCCGGGCCTTCTTCGCCGCGTCGCACATCGCCTGCGCCTCGCGCGCGCTCATCGCCATCGGCTTCTCGACGATCACGTGCTTGCCCGCGCGCAGCGCGTCCACGGTCGGCCTGTAGTGCATGCAGTTCGGCGTGCACACGCTCACCGCATCCACGTCCTTCATCTTCAGCAGCGGCTTGTAGTCGGTGAAGGTCTTCACGTCCTTCAGCTCGTGCTCCTTGATCCGCGCGTCCATCGCGGCCTGCGACACGTCGCTGAGGGCGATCACGTCCACCCCCGGGACCATCTTCAGGTACTTGATGTGCGTGCCCGCGATGCCGCCCGAGCCGATGAAGCCGACTCTCACCTTCTCGCTCATTCGTCTTCTCCGAGCTTCCCTGGGGTTCGCCTGCGCCTGGCTTCCTGCACCGGGCTGCTGCTGGCCGACGAGCCAGTACCCTATTCCGTCGGGGCCGGAAAGTCAAATCGCCCTCGATCTTGACGAAGCCCGAGCAATGGCGTATCCTGTCACCAGCGCAAACACAAGGAGGCCCCGCATGACGCATCTTATGGCTCTGGTCGCACTCGTGTCCGCTGCCCTCCCTGCCGCCGGCCGTGCGGCGGAGCAGGCGAAGGACGCGAATCTTGTGTGGAGCGACGAGTTCGACGGCACGACGCTCGACGAGACGAAGTGGATCTACCGCGGCCTCGGGCCGAGGAAGGGCGGTGTGAACGTCAAGGAGGCCGTGACCCTCGATGGCCAGGGCCACCTGGTCGTCACCACGACTCAGGTCGGCGACAAGTACCACACGGGCATGGTCGCCACGCAGGGCAAGCACGAGTGGACCTATGGCTACTTCGAGTGCCGCGTGAAGTTCCAGCGGCAGCCCGGCCACTGGTCGGCCTTCTGGCTCCAGTCGCCCACCCTCGGCAAGGTCGTCGGCGACCTCAAGCAGTCGGGCACCGAGATTGACATCTTCGAATACCTCGCCCGCACCCCCAACCAGATCCAGCACAACCTCCACTGGGATGGCTACGGTAAGGACCACAAGCACGCGGGGAGCACCCACACCCAGACGGGCCTCGGCAGCGGCTGGCACACCGTGGGCCTGGAGTGGACGGAGAAGGAGTACGAGTTCTATGTGGATGGGCGGAGGACGTGGCGCACCGACAAAGGGGTGTCGGGCGCTCCGCAGTACATCATCCTCAGCGTCGAGGTCGGCCCCTGGGCGGGCAAGATCGCCGAGGCGAAGCTGCCCGACAGCGTGTCGTTCGACTACGTGCGAGTCTACAAGACGCGCCCGACGCAGTGACCTCCGAGGACGGAAAGGAGCCCTGGATGAGGCGCCGTGAGTTCCTGAAAGCCGTGGGCGTGGGCGCGGCCTCGCTGGCCGTCGCCCGCACGCTCGGCGCCGCGCCCGAGCGGAAGCCCAACTTCGTGTTCTTCCTGGTGGACGATATGGGCTGGACCGACGCGGGCTGCTACGGAAGCTCCTTCTACGAGACGCCTAGCATGGACCGCCTCGCCACCGAGGGGATGCGGTTCACCAACGCCTACGCCGCCTGCCCCGTCTGCTCGCCCACGCGGGCGAGCATCCTGACCGGCAAGTACCCCGCCCGGGTGAAGCTCACGGACTACATTCCCGGTGCGCGGGCGGGCAAGCTGTTGCCGGCCAAGTACTTCCACTACATGCCGCTCGAGGAGATCACGCTCGCCGAGGCCCTCAAGGCCGCGGGCTACGCCACCTGCCTCGCCGGCAAGTGGCACCTCGGAAGCAAGGGCTACTACCCGGAGGACCAGGGCTTCGACGTCAACGCCGGCGGCCACGAGCGGGGCAGTCCGCCCGGCGGCTACTTCTCGCCCTACAAGAACCCCAAGCTCTCCGACGGCCCGAAGGGCGAGTACCTCACCGACCGCCTCACCGACGAAGCCCTCAAGTTCATCGAGGCCGCCAAGGACAAGCCGTTCTTCCTCTACCTCGCCCACCACGCGGTGCACACCCCGCTCCAGTCGAAGAAGGACCTCACGGACAAGTACGCAGCCAAGGTCGCCAAGCTCCCCCCGCCGAAAGGACCGCGCTGGGGCGTCGAGGGCGCACGACAGGTCCGACTCATCCAGGACCATGCCGTCTACGCCGGCATGGTCCAAAGCACCGACGAGAGCCTCGGCCGCGTGATGGCCAAGCTGGAAGAGCTTGGTATATCGAAAGATACGGTCATCATCTTCATGTCGGACAACGGGGGCCTCTCGACCTCCGAGGGCCACCCGACCTCGAACCTCCCGTTGCGGGCCGGCAAGGGCTGGCTCTACGAGGGCGGCATCCGCGAGCCCATGATCGTCCGATGGCCCGGCGTCGTAGAACCAGGCAGCGTATGCAGTTGCCCCGTCACCAGTACCGACTTCTACCCGACCATGCTCGAAATGGCCGGCCTCCCCGCCGCCCCGAAGCAGCACGTGGACGGCCTGAGCCTGGTGCCGCTTCTGAAGGGCGGCGAGAGCCTGGAGCGCAAGGCCCTCTTCTGGCACTACCCGCACTACGGCAACCAGGGCGGAAGTCCTGGCGGAGCCGTGAGATGCGGCGACTACAAGCTCATCGAGTTCTACGAGGACGACCGCGTCGAGCTTTACGACCTCGCACGCGACATCGGCGAGCGGCGCAACCTGGCCACCGAGATGCCGGCGAAGGCGACCGAACTCCGCCAGATGCTCCACGACTGGCGCAAGGCCGTAGACGCCGAAATGCCCACGCCCAACCCCAAATGGCGCGACCGGCCCGCCGCCCCGCCGGGCAAGAAGGCCAGGCCCTGAGGCCGCCGACCTGCCACAATGGCAGCCACTCCAAAGTGACTCTCTTTGGACATTGGGGTGCTGTTTCTTGGGCATTTGGCCTTCTCGCCCGAGCCGCGAACATGTGCTATTCTTAGTTGAAATAGAAGGCGGCTCCCTTCAAACTGGCTGTGTCTAACCGGGTTCGTTGGGAACCCCAACCAGGAGGAAAGGAGCCGGCGATGAGAAGTGTAGCAGGTGGTGGCCGTCGAGGCAAGA
>DATKZY010000028.1:0-92048 GCA_035527715.1 Planctomycetota bacterium
CCCTTACCCACGGCTCCCAAAGCATCGCCGTGGGCTTTACTCCGCCACGCCCTGCGGGCGTTGGGTCAGCTGCGGGATTGGGGGTGCCCGCGATAGTATCGCGCAACTGGCTTTTCCGACCGAAGGAGATTACACGCACCCCCCGGGCTCGCACGGCTTGTGTCTCCCGCGTTTCTTCCTATAATAGTGGCCTCTGTGACCCGCGAGGGTCGGACGGCCCGGTATCTCCAGGTTCCGAGGAGCGTTGCCCCCGCATGAAGGTGGCGAAGTTTGGCGGCACGTCGCTGGCCTCTGCCGAGCAGTTCCGCAAGGTCGGCAACATCGTGGCGTCCGATCCCCAGCGGCGGATCATCGTGGTTTCCGCGCCCGGCAGGCGGCACAAGATGGACACCAAGGTGACCGATCTGCTGATCGCGTGCGCCGAGAAGCACCTGGCCACGGGCGCCGCGGACCGCGAGGCCGAGGCCGTCGTCGCGCGGTACGCCGAGATCGCGCGGGGCCTCGGCCTCTCCGACGCGATGGCGAAGGCGGTCGCCGACGACCTCCAGCGCCGCCTGGCCGGCGACGCGAGCCGCCGCGAGCGGTTCGTGGACACGCTGAAGGCCGCGGGCGAGGACAACTGTGCGAGGCTCTTCGCCGAGTTCCTGCGCAGCATCGGCCTCGAGGCCAGCTACGTGAGCCCCCGCGACGCCGGGCTGCTCGTCAGCGCGGAGTTCGGCAACGCCCAGGTGCTGCCCGAGTCCTACGACAACCTGCGGGCGCTGCGCGAGCGGCCGGGCGTCACCGTGTTCCCCGGCTTCTTCGGCTACTCGCCCGAGGGCGACGTGGTGACCTTTCCCCGCGGCGGCTCCGACATCACGGGCTCGGTCGTGGCCGCCGGGGTGCGGGCCGAGCTGTACGAGAATTTCACCGACGTGGATTCGGTGTTCGTGGCCAGCCCGGGCATCGTCGAGCGCCCGTGCCCGATCCCAGAGATCACCTACCGCGAGATGCGCGAGCTGTCCTACGCCGGCTTCAGCGTCTTCCACGAGGAGGCCCTCGAGCCCGCCTACCGCGCCCGCATCCCCGTGTGCATCAAGAACACCAACAACCCCGCGGCCCCCGGCACGATGATCGTGCCCGAGCGGGTCCTCGCCTCGGGCGCCGTCACCGGCATCGCGTGCGACGCCGGTTTCTGCTCGATCTACCTGAGCAAGTACCTGATGAACCGCGAGGTGGGCTTCGGCCGCCGCCTCCTCCAGATCCTCGAGGAGGAGGGCCTCTCCTTCGAGCACTGCCCCTCGGGCATTGACAACCTCTCGGTGATCCTGCGCGAGAAGCTCTTCGACGCGGCCAAGGAGGCCCGCGTGGTCGAGCGCATCCGCACCGAGCTGCGGGCCGACGACGTGAGCGTGGAGCGCGACCTGGCCCTCGTGATGATCGTGGGCGAGGGCATGCTCCACACCGTCGGCCTCGCGGCGCGCGCGACCAGCGCGCTGGCACAGGCCGGCGTCAACATCGAGATGATCAACCAGGGCTCGTCCGAGGTCTCGATGATGTTCGGCATCAAGGCCGCCGACGGCCACAGGACCGTCCGGGCCCTCTACCGCGAGTTCTTCGGCGCGCCCGCCCGCCCTTGAGGCGGCCCGATGCGCCTTCGCTGGGCCTCGGACCGGAATTGCGGCGCCGCATTCCCTCATGCACGCGAGGACTGCTGACCGCGGCGACGACTTCGCCGGCGCTTGCGTGGTCCCGTGTCCGTGGCCGGCGGACCGTCGCGCTTTCGCGCGAAAGCGCGACAATCGGCAGGGGCCTTGCGCGGCCACCACACGCGATCCCACCCACAAGTGTTGAGCATTGGGTGTAGACGCTGGGGATTGGCCTCAGGCGTCTTCGCCCTGGCGGAGGGCGAGGGCGCCGGTGGGGCACGCGGCGGCGCACTCCGCCGCGACCCTGCGAAGGCCCTCGGCAAGCGGCCGGTCGAAGGGCACGCCCACCACGACGTCGAAGCCGCGGCCGATGAAGGTGAGACCCAACTCCTCGCGAGCCCGGGCGCAAAGCTGGATGCACAGCCCACAGCGGATGCACTTGCCCGGTTCGTAGAGGATCAGGCCGTGCTGCCGGTGCTGGACGAACGTGCGGCGGTCGGCTTTGAAGCGACTCGGACTGGCGCCGAACGCGGCGCTCCAGCGGCGGAGGCGGCAGGCGCCGGGCTTGCGGCAGTCGCAGTGGAGGCAGCGGAGGGCCTCCTCGCGTGCCTCGGCCCCGGTGAAGCCGGCGGACGCCCCGCCCGCAGGCTCGACGCGGGGGGCAGCGCTCGCCTCGGCGAGGAAGGCCGTCATTTCGCCGTCCCTTAACTTCCCAATGTGCGTGGAGAAGTCGTGACGCGTGACGCGTGACGCGTGGGGAGAACCAGAGAGGAAGCAGTCGATCGAGGCGGCCACGGCCTTGCCGTCGGCGACGGAGCGGACGGCCATTTTCTGCGGGCGAATCGCGCCGCCCGCGGCAAAGACGCCCTCGACCGGCGTGGCGAGGGTCGCCTTGTCGGCCTCGACACCCGTCTTCGAGGCGGGCAGGCCGAGGCGTCCCGCATCGCCCGGCCGCAACTCCCCCGCCGCGACCAGGATCGCATCGAACTCGTCCCGAAGCTGGGCGATGCTCTCGACCCGGCTGCCGAGGCGAAGCTCGGCGCCGAGTTTCGCGATGGCCGCGATCTCGGCGTCGAGGGCGGCACGCGGCAGCTTGTCCTCCGGCACGGCATACTGGAGCATGCCGCCCGGCTTCTCGTGGTCATCGTGGAGGGTGACGGCGTGGCCGTCCTGGAGGAGATACCAGGCGGCGGAGAGGCCGGCGGGGCCGGCGCCGATGATGGCCACGCGCTTGCCCGTGCTGGCCTTCCGCTCGGGCAGCCACGGCTCAGGGGCGGCCAGGTCGGCGTCGCCCACGAAGCGCTTCAGCAGGCAGATGGAGACCGGCGCGTCGTGCTGGCCGCGGCGGCAGCCCTTCTCGCACGGGGCGGGGCAGATGCGGCCGAGCACCGAGGGCAGCGGAATGTGCTCCTTGACCGTCACGACCGCGTCGCGGAGCCGGCCCGCGGCGATCTGGCGGATCATCAACGGGATGTTCATGTGCGCGGGGCACACGGCGTGGCAGGGGCCGATGCAGTCGCCCAGGTGGTCGCTCAGGAGCAGCTCGAGCGCCATCTTCCGCGCGTCGCGGACCTCGTCGGTCTCACTCTCGATCTCCATGCCGTCGGTGGCGATGGTGGCACACGAGGGCACGAGGCCGGGCTTGCCCTTGAGCTTGACGACGCAGACGAAGCACGAGGTGGAGGGCTCGAAGCCGTCGAGGTGGCAGAGCGTGGGGATCTCGAGGCCGAGCTTCCGTGCGGCCTCCAGCACGGTGGCGCCGGGGGCGACCTCGATCTCGCGGCTGTCAATCGTCAGCTTCGGCATCGTTCTCGTCGTCGTCCTCGTCGTCGTCGTCGAATCTGCTTGCTCTTCTCACTCGACCTTGATGGCGTTCGTGGGGCAGAGGGCCTTGCAGGTGCCGCAGCGGATGCACTTCTCGGCGTCAATCTCGTGCTTCTCGTAGGGCGTCATGGCGATGGCCTCGACGGGGCAGTGCTGGGCGCAGAGGGTGCAGCCGATGCAGTCGTCGGTGACGACGTATTTGATCAGCGCCTTACACCGGCCTGCCGGGCAGCGGCCGGCGATGTGGGCCTCGTACTCGTCGCGGAAATACCGGATGGTCGTGAGCACGGGATTGGGCGCCGTCTTGCCAAGGCCGCACAGGCTGCCCTTCTTGACCATCGCGGCCAGGTGCTCGAGCTCCTCGATGTCGCCCTTCTTCCCCTCGCCGTTGCGCAGACGCTCGAGGATGTCGAGCATGCGCCGCGTGCCGATGCGGCAGAAGGTGCAGCGGCCGCACGACTGGTTCTGCGTGAACTCGAGGAAGTAGTGAGCGATGTCCACCATGCAGTCGCGGTCGTCCAGCACGACGAGTCCGCCCGAGCCCATGATGGCGCCGGCGCCGGTGAGGGCCTCGAAGTCCACCGGCACGTCGCCCATGCTCGCGGGGAGGCATCCACCCGACGGGCCGCCGATCTGGACGGCTTTGAAGCGCCGCTCCTCGCGCCTGGCCGTGGCCGGGAGGCCGGTGCAGGGGGGCGCCTGGCCGACGCCGCCGCCGACCTGCTCGACGACCTCGCGGATGGAGATGCCCATGGGCACCTCGATAAGGCCGCCGCGGGCCACCTTGCCCGCGAGGGCGAAGACCTTGGTGCCCTTGCTGGTGGGCGTGCCGATGGCGGCGAAGGCGTCGGCGCCGTGCCGCAGGATCCAGGGCACGAGCGAATAGGTCTCGACGTTGTTGATGAGGGTCGGCTTGCCCCACAGCCCGCGCTCGGCGGGATAGGGCGGGCGCAGCCGCGGCATGCCGCGCTTGCCCTCGATGGAGGCGAGCAGCGCCGTCTCCTCGCCGCACACGAAGGCGCCGGCTCCCTCCATGATGTGAAGGCGCAGGGAAAAGCCGCTGCCGAGGATGTTCTCGCCCAGGAACCCGCGCTCGGCCAGGACGCGGAGCGCCTCGCGCACGCGGCGGACGGCGAGCGGGTACTCCTCGCGGATGTAGAGGGTGCCCTCGTCGGCCCCGACGGCGAAGGCCCCGATGATCATCCCCTCCAGGACGCGATAGGGATAGGATTCGAGGAGCATGCGGTCCATGAACGCCCCGGGGTCGCCCTCGTCGCCGTTGCAGACGATGTGCTTTTTCTCGCCGGGCACTTCGCGCACGCGTGCCCACTTGAGGCCGGTGAGGAAGCCGGCGCCGCCGCGCCCGCGGAGGCCGCTGCGGCGGACCTCCTCGATAATGTCCTCGGGGCGGCGGCCCGTCACGCAGTCGCGGAGGGCGTGGAAGCCGTGGTGGGCCAGATACTCGTCGAGGTCGGTCGGGTCCATCTCGCCGCAGTGCTCGACGGCGAGGTGCTTCTGCGGGCCGAGGAAGGCGGCGACGTGCGGCTCGCGCACGTCGAGCGAGTAGCGGGTCACGGGCGCCCAGGCCGCGTCGGTGAACAGTCGGTCGAGGAGCTTGCCGGCGGCGACCTTGAGCCTTCGGCCCAGGCTGCGGGGCGCGAAGTGCCGCAGCACGATGGCCTCGGCGTCCTCGGGCTGCACCTGGGCGTAGAGGGCCGTCGCGTGGCCGGGCCGCACGATCTCGACGAGCGGCGTCTGGTGGCACATGCCGACGCAGCCGACGCGTTTGATGCGGGCGCGGACGCCACTGTGGGCGAGGGCCTGCTGGAGCGCGTGCTCGACCTTGCCGCTGCCGCGCGCGATGCAGCACGAGCCGAGGCCGATGCGAATCTCGGCGCCGTCGCCCGCGCCGCCGGCGGGCCGGTCGGCCCAGTGCTTCTGCTCGCCCGTCTTGTCGAGCTCCAGGAAGTCGCGCAGCACCGCCGGCACGCGGTCGGGCGTCAGGTGCCCGTAGGTCACCTCGTCAATCTGGACGACGGGCGCCAGCGTGCAGCAGCCGAGGCAGGCGATCTTCTGCACGGTGAAGAGGCGGTCGGGGTCAGTGTCGTCGCCCTCGGCGATGGTCAGGTGGCGCACGAAGGCGTCGTGGACGAGTCCCGCGCCCTTCACGTGGCAGGCGGTGCCGACGCACACGCGGATGAGGTGATCGCCCATCGGGCGGTGGCGGAACTGGGTGTAGAAGGTGGACACGCCCATGATGGCGGCGGGGGTGATCTCGGTCGTCTCGCACACCCGCCGCAGCGCGTCCTCGGGCAGGTAGCGGCAGTGGGCCTGGATGGCCTGGAGAATGGGGATCACCTTCTCGGGGCCGCGGCCGATTCGCTCGATGACTTGCTCAACGAATGTGAGGTCGGGTGCGCTCATCTCGTCCCTGCGCGAGCATGAATGGATGGGTGGATGAATGGATGAATGAAAGACCTGTTCTGACACTCATCCAACCATCCAATCATCCATTCATCCTCCTTCGAGTTCACTTCTTGCCGATACAGAAGAGGTGCTTCTCACCTCGAATGACGATGCGCCCATCGAGGAAAGCGGGGCTCGTTCGGCAGCCCTCGCCCAGCTCGGCCTTGCCCAACTCCTTGAGTTCGCGGGATGCCGCGACGAAGAACGTCACGCCCTTCTCGGACGTGACGAGCACCTTGTCGCCGACGAGGCTGGGCGACGAGGAGCAGTTGACCTCGAAGTCCTTCTCCCACAGCCGCTTGCCGGTCTTGGCGTCGTAGCAGGTCAGCAGGCCGCCGGCGGTGAGCGCCCAGACCAGTTCGCCGTTGGCCAGCGGGCTACAGATGTCGGGCAAGCCGTCCTCGGCCTTCCAGAGCACGTGCGTCTTCGTCACGTCGCCCGAGCCGTCGGTGCGGACGGCTGTGGCGTAGGAGCCTGCGTTGGCGGTGTAGGCCACGCCGTTGGCGTAGACGGGCGAGGGGGCGATTTCGCCGCCGAGGCACTCGGCCCGCCAGAGCTCCTTGCCCGAGGCCGCGTCGTAGCCGCACAGGAACGGGTCGCCGCAGGCGATGATCTGGTCGCCCGGTGTCGCATCTTCAATTCGCACATGGCCGCTATGTGCCAATTGAAGATGCGACACCTTCGCCACGATGGGGGTGGCCCAGGTCTGCGGCGTGTCGCGCTTCGTCTCCCACACCGTGCGGCCCGTCGCGGCGTCGAGGGCGATGAGCTTCGACTTCTTGTCGTCGGCGGTCGCCTGGTCGTACTGGATGATGAGGAGGTTGCGCCACATGGCGAGCGACGACGCGTGGCCGTAGCTGTTCTCGGGCGTGCCGAGGTTGCGCGCCCAGACGCGCGTGCCGCTGAAGTCGTGGGCGATGACGTCGCCCGTGGAGAAGATGGCGTAGACGCGGGCGCCGTCGGTCGCGGGGGTCGAGGGCGCCCATTCGACGCCCTCCATCGTCCTCGGCCGCTCGGCGGGGCTGCCGGGGATGCCGCTCGCCGCCTGCTGCCAGAGGAGCTGGCCCGTCGCCGCGTCGAAGCAGTAGACCTCGAGGAGCTTCTTGCTGGAGCCGGTGAGGAAGATGCGGTCGCCCCAGGCGATGGGTGAGCTGGGGGCGCCCAGCGGCACCGCGGTCTTCCAGAGAATCCCGTCGCCCGTCTTG
Organism: Planctomycetota bacterium; assembly: GCA_035527715.1. GTDB lineage: Bacteria > Planctomycetota > PUPC01 > DSUN01 > DSUN01 > DSUN01. The sequence continues at coordinate 7,124 of DATKZY010000028.1, forward strand.
CCGTTCCAGCTCGTCGGCACGTTGGCGTAGGCGGAGATGCCGAGTCCGCCGGGTCCGCGGAAGCGGGGCCAGTTCTTCGCCAACTCCTCGTCGGAGGGATAGGTGGCCGCCTTCTCGCCTCGCTCGGGTCGGCCCAGGATGCTGGAGGCGGTGACGACCAGGGCCGCGGCAGCGAGCGCGAGCACAACGCCCACGGCGGCAACCGCCCAGCGCGACGTGCGGGCGAGGCGGCCCACGAGGCCGGGCACGGGCGTCTCGGCCTTGGGCATCGGCAGCTTCCTGCGAAGGGCCATCGCCGACTTCAGCGAGATCAGGAACACGGCCACGCCCGCCAGGAGCAGCCAGCGCCCGGTGTCGGTCGCCTGCGACCGGCGGAAGAAGCTCCGCCGCAGCTCCACGTCGAGGGCGCGAATCCGCGCCTTCAGCCCCTCATCCATCGGCCGGTCGCGCAGCGCGACCTTCAGCTCGGCCAGGCGGTCCGCCGTCCGCATGTCCTCCGCCTGGCTCCGCAGCGCATCCACAACCATCGCCGCGGCCAGCACGACCGAAAACACGCCGGCCACAACCGCCGTGGCCCAGGCGGCCTGGAGCCAGGAGCGCTTCCGCTCGGACGGGTCAACGGCTGGATTGGCTGTTGTTTGGGACATTGGATGCCTGATCATTGCTTGGCACTTGGGTTCTTGGCACTTGACACTTCGGCTTGCTTCTTTCGCCGCGTCAGTTCCACGGGGCAATAGTCGTAGCATCGCCCACAGGCGATGCACGCCCCGCGGTCGGCCTCGTAGTCGTCGCGGCGGCGGCGAAGCGTGAGGTGGATGAGCATGCCGCCGACGACGAGGCCCATCCACGCGCCGAAGAGCCGCCCACCCAGGGCGAAGCGGCTCCGCAGCCGGCGGGCCTCGGCGTAACGCTCATCCACCGGCTGCCCGCTCTCGTAGAAGGCGTCGCTCGCGTCGGTCGTCCCGACGACCTCGCCCAGCTCCTCGGCCCGCACCCGCTCGGCCTGCACCACCTCGGGGTGGAGCTTGGCGAACGGCGTGCCGAGCGCGCCGCCGGCCACGAAGCCGACGACGACAAGCAGCGGCAGCAGCCCGAGCAGCCACGCCAGGCGCCGCCGCCCCGCCGCACGCTCGGCCGGCGTCGGCGGCTCGACCGGCTTGCGAATCGCGCCGAAGGGGCAGGCGTCCTCGCACAGCCGGCAGCGGACGCATTGGTCCGGCGTAATCGTCACCCGCCGGCCCGACAGCCTCGACAGCCACCCCAGCAGCACGCCGTAGGGGCACAGGAACCGGCAATAGGGCCGCCCGATGACGAGGCCCACCACGAGCAGCCCGCCGCCGAAGAGCAGCATCCCCAGCGACCCGCTCAGGCGGAAGAAGCCGACGAACGGGTCGTAGCGGCAGATGAGGAACACCGGCGCCGTCGCCGCGAAGATCACCGCGCCGCCCAGATACGCATAGGCCAGCACCCGCAGGCCGCCCTCCAGCCACCGCGGCACACCCACGGGCCGGATGACCACGGCGTCCTGAATCGCCCCCAGCGGGCACACCGCCGCGCAGAAGCTCCGCCCGAAGAACAGCGTGAAGACGAGCGGCAGCGCGAAGAAGGCCAGCACCGCGAGGGGGATGGCATAGTGTGGGTCGGCCAGGGCCAGCGTGACGTTCTGAATCGCCCCGATCGGGCACACGCAGCCCTTTCGCCAGAAGCCGAAGTACACCAGGCACGCGACCATCAGCGCGAACACCGCGTTCCGCGACCGCAGCCGGAGCGCCAGAAACGTCGCCAGGCACAGCGCCACGAAGAGCACCGCGACGTCCAGGTACTGGATGGCGGCGGCGCTGGGCTGGGGATACTGCTCGCCGGGCACCTGGTGCTGGGTGTCGGTGAACTCCGGCGGGGGAACGGGCTCGGCGGCGAGGGCCGCGCCGCACGCAGCGATCAGGAGAGCAACGAGGATGAAGCTACGCGCCCTCACGTCGTCTTCCTACCCCTCTTTCCGTGTGGCGGGCGAGTAGCCGGGACGGTAGAGATACCCCTGGGTGGCCGGCACCCGCGAAAAGGCATTCGCCGGGCAGGCCGCCGCGATGGCGCACTCGTTGCAGTTCAGGCACCGGTCGTGCCGCACCTGGAGGAAGAGCGAGCCGTTGCCGAACGAGCGGCAGCCCTCGACGCACTTCCCGCAGCCGATGCACAGCGGCTCGTCCACCTCGTACTCGAAGTAGGGGTCCTCGACAAACGTCCGCTTCAGCGCGGCCACGGGGCAGAGCTGGTTCTCCGCCGCGGTCGTCAGCGCGTTCGGCTCGGGCTCGAAGTAGCCCGTGCACAGCTCGCAGTAGCCGCACATGGCGAAGGCGTGGACGCACTTGACCGCGGACGGCTTGAGCACGCAGTTGGTCGCGCACTTCCCGCACTGCGTGCACTTGCTGGGGTCGAGCTGCCACACATAGCGCGCCTCGCGGCTGCGGGTGGCCAGGTAGCCCGTCCCGCCCACCACGGCGGCGAGGGCGACGCCCCGCACGCCCACGCGGAGGAACTCGCGGCGGGGGATTGGTTTCCTGTCTTCTGGCATGATCAGAACCTCACATCAGCGGGGATGAATGGATGGGTGGATGAATGGATGAATGAAGGAGCTTCTCTCCTCTGACATCCATCCAATCATCCATTCATCCATCCATCCTCTTCCTTCGCACAAACACCCTTACCTTCTTCGCCTGCGGGTCGAGCACCAGGACGCGGCCCAGGCTGTCCACGGCCAGGTCGAGGCCGACCGCGTCCTTCCCGAAGCGGTCGGGCGCGGCGACGACGCACTCGAACACGCCCTCGGCGCTGTAGACCTTCACCCGCGGGATGCCCTTCTCGGCGGTGACGAACCGCCCGTCGGGCAGCACCGCGATGTCGGTCGGGTTGCAGCAGCCGCTGAAGCCCTCGATGCCCGCCGACGCCTTGCCCCACGACGCCTCCAGGTCGCCGTCGGCCGTGAACGCCTGGAGCTTGTGCCGCCCGGGGTTCACCACCCATAGCAGCCCGTCGCGGCCCACGGCCAGGTCGAGGTGCGGGCTGGGCACGACGAAGCCCGGGATGTCCCGCGCCTCGTCCTTCCTGCCGATCAGGCCAAGCTGCTTGCCCGCCAGGTCGTAGCGCACGACCACGCGATTCCCCGCATCGGCGACGAACACGCCGCCCTCGCCGACCACGATGGACGTGATAAGCGCCTTCTCGCCCAGGCTCTCCCACACCACCTTCCGGTCGCCCTTGAGGCTGTAGGCCTCCACGTGGTCCTTCATCCCCACGTAAAGCGTGCCGTCGGCCGCGACGGCGAGGCAGCGGGACGCCGAGCCGGCCTTGATCTCCGCCTCGCGCTTGCCCTCCCTGTCGAAGACTGCCACCACGTCGTCGCCCGCGACGAAGACCCTGTCCTTCGCGTCCACGGCGAGGCCGCGGACCTCCTTGAGCGGGACGCTGATGGTACCCGCCTCGTCGTATCCGATCAAGTGGGGCTCGACCTTCCGCAGCTCGGTCAGGTCGTAGCTGAAATCCTTCCCCAGCCCGCTCCCCTTCTCCTCCGAGCAGCCGGCCGCCGCGAGAAGGCATGCGGCCAGGATGCCCGCCAATCTGGAATCTGGAATCTGGAATCTGGAATGCTTCACGGCTTCTTCACATCCAGGCACGCCATCCGCGTCAGGTCTCGCACGATCAGTCTTCCCCCCGCAATCGCCATCGGCCCCCAGGCGTCGTGGCCGTGGTCGAAGATCGCCGCCTGGCCCAGCGGCTTGAAGGCCACGGGTGTGGCCTCGGCCATCGTGAGCACGCCCTTGTCGTTCATCACGTAGATCAGGCCGTCGGCAATCATGTAGGGGCCGAGGCCGAAGAGGTGGGTCGAGCCGCTCTCCCACAGCACCTTGCCGCCGAGGTCGGCGCAGGCGAGCTGCCCGTCGCTCCGCACGGCGTAGAGGTTGCCCTCGTAGAGGATCGGCGTCTGCTGCGGCGAATCGAAGACCTTCGGCTTCAAGCGATACCGCGTCTCGACCGCGATCTCCTCGCCCTTCTCCTTGAGCTGGAGCATCGCGCTCCCTGCGTTGTAGCCGCCCGTGAGGAAGATGCGGCCATCCTCGGTCACGATGGGCGACGGCACGCAGGCGATGCTGATCTTCCACTCGGGCGTCTTCCACAGCAGCTTGCCGTCCTCCGCGTTCACCCCCACCACGCCCTTGCTCGCGCAGTAGACGTAGGTGCGGCGGTCCGCGAAGTCCATCGGCACCACCGACGCGTGGGTCATCTGCCAGCGCTCGGGGTTGGGCGTCTTCCACAGCACCTTGCCCGTCTCCAGCTCGACCGCCATCAGGAGCGCGTCGGGGCCGCCCACGCCGAGGATCAGCTTATCGCCGTCCACCAGCGGGCACTGCCCCGCGTACCACTGGGGCACGGTCGTCCCGTAGTCCTTCACGAGGTCGAGGATGGGCCAGAGCGGCTCGCCCGACTTCGCGTCGAGGCAGGCCACGTGGCACTTCGGGCCGAGGCTGACCACGAACTTGTCCGTCACGGTCGGCACTGTGCGCGACATGCCGTGGTTGCGCTTGACCTTCACGGGATAGGCGAACCGCCAGATCTCCTTGCCGTCGGCCAGCGACAGGCAGCGGAGGGCGTCGGCGTGGGCCTTCTGGTCGTAGTCGAGCAGGTAGACGCGGCCGCCGCGGACCGCTGCCCCCGCGTAGCCCTCGCCGACGTCGAGCCGCCAGAGGACCGGCGGCCCCTCCTTCGGCCACGAGCGGGCGAGCGGCACGTCGTCGCGGCTGATGTTATCGAGCCGAGCGCCGCGGAAGCGGGGCCAGGAGCCGGGCAGCTTGGCCGGCTCGCCGTCGCCCTTCGTCAGCTTCCCCTCGACCTTCCGCGCCACCACCTCGGCGGTCCCTGGCGGCCGGTCGGTGCCGGGCACCCTCGGCGCGAACTCGCCGGCCGGGCTGGCACGCAACCACAGCACCAGCGCCAGAGCGCCCGCGAGCGCGGACAGGGCGGGGATGAGTTTCGGAAGCAGCTTCATACCCCCAAATTACCAAATCCAGCGAGAATCCCCAAGCCCAAATCGCACAGCGGAAGGCCTGGCGAGCCCGTCCCCTTCCCACTCAGGCGCGCTAGGCGCGCTAGGCGCTCATCCGCGCGCAACAGGGGGTGAGCGCCTAGTGGGGGCAGGCACAAGGACGCTCACGGCAGCCACAACTAGCTTTGCCACAATGACTTACGTCCGGGCGAAGACATGCCCCTTCCGCGTAGGCGCGCCTAGGCGCTCACCTGCGCGCAACAGGAGGTGAGCGCCTAGTGGGTTGGGCGACTCGCCCAGCCCCCCCGAATGCGAGAGTCTTTGGAGGGGGGCTGCGGGGGGACACCTTTCCCCAGAAAGGTGCCCCCCGTCTTACTCATTCCTCAGCGCATTCAGCAGCGGGCCGCGCAGGGCGGCGAGGGCGGCAAGCCAGGTCCAGAGCAGGCCGCTCGCCGCCACGGCCACAAGTGTAATAATCAGCGATAGATATGGCACATCCGCCCCAGGCGACCTCAGCGCGGGCAGCACGGCAATCACCGCCGACACCGTGCCGACGAGGAGTCCCAGGGCCAGCAGGCCCCAGTGCTCGCTCAGGACGAGCCATTCGAGCGCCCGCTTGCGGAAGCCCACCGCCCGCAGAAGTGCCAACTCGTTTCGCCGCTCCATCACGTTCCGCAGCACCACGATGCCGAGTCCCACGCTCCCCAGGAGCATCGCCAGTCCCCCAAGTGCCTGAAATATCGAGAGATACGTATTCTCCACCGTCCCGAACTCCGCCAGACGACGTACGGTCGGCGTGAGTTCCAGCCCCACATCCTGTAGCCCCTGTGAGAGCGCCCCGAACGGATCTCGGTCAGGGTCGCCTGCCATGCCCTCAACATTCCCCTCCGTGGTCACATGTAGGCCGCTCCAGAAGTCCGGTGCATCCACCAGGAACGCCCGATAGCCCTCATCGGAGGGGAAGAGGCGGATGAACTGGTCTTCGGCGATGAGCAGGCTGCCCTGAAGAATGGAATTGGCGATGACGCCGACGATGAGCACCTTGAAGGGCTGGCCGCGGCTGTCGGTGTACTCAAGGGTGTCGCCCACCTTCTTGCCGAGCCCCCACGTGACAGTGGCCTCATCGCCCACTGCGGGCACGACGTCGGGGCCGAACAAGGTGTGGTCGGGTGCCGGCTTCGCCGCGTCCCGTGCCAGCTCGAACGCGACCTGCTTGGCCCCGTCCATGCCGAGGCTCTCCACCCGCAGCGTGTAGGTCACGTGCCGCCGCCGTGCGTCGAGCAGCGGCCAGGGCTCTCGCCGGAACCACACGTCCTCGCGGATGAAGGTGTCGCCTTCGAGCACCCAGCGGGAGCGCGATTCGGGCGGTGGGAGACATTTCACGAACGAGAAGGCCCCACGGCGAGCCAAGTCGGCGGGGCGCACGCCCAGCAGCCGCGGCTGCTGGGCGCGGTTGAGGTTCAGACAGCTTGCGTCGTCGCCCTCATGGACGCGGAGGGGCACGACCTCCACGTCCTTCATCGTCTCGGGGTCGAGGTTGTATGCCTTGCGGCCTTCGGGCGAATTGAGGTCGTCGAAGATTGGCATCGCCGTCTCGCCGTAGAACGCGAAGCCGCCCGTGCCCGAGGAGCGCTCCGCCGCGTTGCTCAGCGGGTCCTTGCGGTTCGCCCCCACGGCGAAGACGAGGAAGCTGGCGCACGCGAGCAGAGCGACGACCGCGAGGCTGCGTCCCCGCCGCCGCGTGGCATTCCGCCAGCCGAGGGTGCGGAGACGGAAATCCGAATATCGAAATCCGAAATCCGAAACAAGCTCAAAGCTCGAAGCTCCAATGCCCGAAACATCCCGAGAGGAGCCGCCACCTTGCCCCTCTTTCGTTTTGTGCTTTGGGCTTTGGTCATTTGCATTTGTTTCGGATTTCGGATTTCGTGCTTCGGATTTGGCCCCTGCGGGCGAGAGAATGGTGTAGCACAAAGCGATCCCGCCGATGAGCAGCAGCGCCCCCGCGCTGAAGAAGCCCATCGCCGCCGCCTGGTCGCGCCGCGCGCCCATCGCGATCACGATGGCAATCGCCCCCGCAATCGAAACCAACCCAACCCAAGGGGCGATGCGCCGGGGCTTCTGGCTTCGGCTTCCCTGCTTCGTCTTACCCCCAACCCCCAACACCTGCCACCCAACACCGCTTCCCGTGAGCAGTTCCCTTGCGGGCCGCTTGGCCTGTCGTCGCAGCGTGAGCCACATGGCGGCGAGCGCCACGACCACGCCGATGCCGCCGCCCATGAGCAGCGTGGACGTCTCCGCGTGATACTGCACGGCGGAGCCGGCCACGGCCCCGCTCCACACGCCCGACAGGGCGGCGAGGACGCCCCGCGTGTAGAGCGTGCCCGCAAGCGTGCCGATAGCGCCGCCCACGAGGGCCAGCAGGCCGCCCTCGACGAGCATCAGCCTTCGCACCCGCCGTGGCGTGAAGCCCAGGGCGAGGAGCAGCCCCACCTGCCCCGCCCGCTGCTCGATGCCGAAGACGAAGAGGAGTCCCATCAGCAGCACCGCCGCGGCGATGAGGAAAAAGCTCAGCCCCAGGAAGAGCTGCCCGAAATCGAGCGCCTGCGTGCTCGCCTTCAACGCCTCCTCCCGCACGGGTCGGAACACCAGGCCGAAGTCGGCGGGATTCAGGTGTTCCCGAATGGCGTTCCTGATGGGCTCGGCTGACCCAGGGAAGAACCTGATGGCTGTCAGATTACCGAAGCGGTTGGCCCATATCTTCTGGCCGGCAGCCAGTGTGATGAAAGCTTTGGGCGTGCCGCGGTAGTGCTTCCAGTAGTCCTCGTCCTTGGGGCGAACCTGTTTCAGGTCAATGGGGATCCCCGGCTTCCAGTCGCGGCAGTTATCCACGTCGGCCACGCCAGGGAAGTCCGGCATCAGATCGGGGCCGGTTGACAGGGGGGCCGGCGAGGGCAGGATGGCTCGGATGCGGAAGCGGCTCTTCTGCTCGACGAGCTTGCGCGTCGGCCCCACGACGAAGTAGGCCATCTCCAGCTCATCGCCCGGCTTGGCATCGAGGTCCTCCGCTAGCCATGGGGTGATAACGACCTCGTCGTCCCCCATATCTGGCGGGACCACGGTCTGGATCGCGCTCTTCGGGAGGCTCGCGCCGCGCACGCAGCCGAGCGCTGTCACCGTGGAGTACGGGGTGGTCTTCTTGCCAACACGCAGTTCGTTCACGAAGTAGGTCAGAACGCCGAAGTGCCTGTAGAGAATCGTCTGGTTTGGGTTTGGTGCTCGGGAGGAAAGCGCTTCTGCCGCGGCGGCGAAGGCCGGTTCGAGGAAGACTCGCTTGCTGCGAAGTTCGGCCACAGGTGTGCCAGTGAGTTCCCGCACCTCTATGCCGGTGTCGGCCAGGCGCCAGAGCTGTCCTACGAGGGAATCGAGATTCCCCGCAGAACCCGGACCCGCCAGGAGCAAGTTCACCCGCCCAGGAAGCTCAAGCTTCTTCTGGAGGAGTGCCAATGAGACGAAGGCGTTGTAGGGCGGGACCTGGTTGGCCTGAAGGCTGAAGCGGCCGAACTGGGCGTCGGTCGCGACGGCCGCCACGGTGAGCCGCATCGCCAACGAGGCATCCTCGGTGGGCACGAGCGGCGCGTCGCGCGAGAGGACGCTCGGCTTGTCCACCCGCAGGAGCACTTCGTCACCGGCTCTGACGCCGAGTTGCGCGGCCAGCCGCTCGTTGAGGACGACTTGGTCGTTGGCGATCTTCGACACCGGTGCCCGAAAGCCGCCGGCGCTCCAGAAGCGGCGGTCCACGCCGAGCACCTGCACGTTGTTGGCTCGCGCCGTGCCGTCGCCCTTGGCCACGATGCCGCGAATGCGCAGGGCCGGGGCGGCGCCGGAGATGTACGTGCCAAGGGCATGCGCCAGGTTTTCGGTGAAGAAGCGACCGCCTGTGTCCATCGCCGACTCGATGCCGCCGAGGCGGGCCAGGGCGACGGAGCGGAGGGTGTGGCGGACGGAGTCGCCGACGGCGAGGGCGCCGACGAGGACGGCCGTGCTCACCATCGCGCCGAGCACCACGCCCAGGTGCGTGCGCCAGTAGTGGCGGAGGCTGCGGAAGATGAGGAGCCAGGTGGACATTGCAGGCTCAATGGCCCCGTGAAGAAATGGGACATATGGGACCTATGGGACGAATGGGACGGACATGCCAGCTTGGTCCGATAGGTCCCATCGGCCCCATAGGTCCCATCGGCTTTGCCCCCTACTTGCTCGCCCTCAGTTCACCATCGCGCAATTCGAGCACGCGGCTCATTCGACCCGCCAGGTCGAGGGCGTGGGTGACGAGGATGAGGGTGACCTTCTCCTCGCGGTTCAGCTCGACGAGGAGGGCGGCGAGGTTCTCCGCCGACGCGCGGTCGAGGGAGCCGGTCGGCTCGTCGGCGAGGAGAAGGTTCGGGGCGTTGATGAGGGCGCGGACGACGGCCGCCCTCTGCCGCTCGCCGCCCGAGAGCTGGCCGGGAAAGTAGTCGGCACGGTCGGCCAGCCCGACCCGCTCCAGGAGGCGCCTGGCCCGCTGCTCGGGCGTCTCGCCGGGCGACAGTGCGCCCGCCACAAGCGTGGGCACGAGGACGTTCTCCAGGACGGTGCACTGGGGCAGAAGATGGTGGAGCTGAAAGACGAAGCCGATCTCGCGGTTGCGGACGAGTGCGAGGCGTTTGTCGTCGAGGGACGCGAGGTCGGTGCCGCGGAGGAGCACGCGGCCGCTGGTGGGGCGGTCGAGTGCGCCGATGAGGTTCAGCAGCGTGCTCTTGCCGCAGCCCGACGGCCCGACGATGGCGAGCGATTCGCCGGCCTCGACGCGCAGGCTCACGCCGTCCAGCACGGGCGGGGCCGCGGCGGGGCCTTCGTACTGCTTGGAGACGTCCACCAGTTCCAGTAGGGGAGTCGCTTCAGGCATCGCAGGCCCTTCCGTTGACGAAGGGGATGAATGGATGGGTGGATGAATGGATGGATGGAGAAACCTGGTTCTCGCTGACATTCATCCAATCATCCATTCATCCAACCATCCCCTTTCTGATCACCGTTTCGCCCCAAAGGCGTAGACGGACCCATCCTCGGAGCCGATGACCACGATGCCATCGGCGACGGCGGGCGAGGCGATGAGGGGCTCGCCGACCTCGTAGGACCAGACCTGCTTGCCGTCGGCGAGGCGGACCATGTAGAGCCGTCCGTCGGCGGAGCCGAAGACCACCTTGTCGCCGCAGAGGACTGGCGAGCTGTCCACCTCGCCGCGGGTGCGGAAGGCCCAGAGGGGCTTGCCGGTGTCGCGTGCGAAGCAGTGGAGGCTCTTGTCGCGTGAGCCGACGACGATGCGGTCGTCGCCGATGGCGGGCGAGGCGAAGAAGGGGTCGCCGTCGCCGCCCTGCTTCCAGATGACCTTGCCCTCGGCGACGTCGGCGCAGAGGAACTCGCCGCCGTAGTTGCCCACGAACACGCGGGTGCCGGCCATGGCCGCGGAGGCGGCGATGTAGGAGCCGGTCTCGATGGCGGCCAGCTTCTTCCCGTCGGCGATGGCGACGACGTGGATGATGGCGTCGCAGCCGCCGAACGTGGCCTTGCCGTCGGCCACGGCGGGCGCGCCGTTCACGTAGTTGCCCGTGGAATACGTCCAGACCCCCTTGCCCGACGCGGCGTCCACGCAGTGGAGGCGGTTGTCGTAGCTGCCGACGAGGATCCAGGTGGCCTTGCCGTCGGGTGCGGCGACGGAGTTGGCGCCGCCCATGATTTTCCCCTCGGTCTGGTACTTCCAGGCGAGCTTGCCCGAGGCGGCGTCGAGGCAGTAGAGGAAGCCGTCGTCGGCGCCGACGTAGACCTTGCTGCCGACGACGCAGGGCGCGGCCTCGACGTAATCTTCGGCCTTGAAGTCCCAGAGGGGCTTGCCCGTGGCGAGGTCGAGGGCGTAGAGCTTGCAGTCGTCGGAGCCGACGAAGACGCGTCCGTCGGCGATGGCGGCGGAGGATTTCACCGCGTCGCCCGTCTTGAACCGCCACAGGCGGGTGAGCGAGTCGGGCAGGCTGCCCGCGGCCCGGCCGCTGAGCGCGGCGTCGCCGCGGAAAATGGGCCACTGCTTCGATGCCTGGGGGGCGTCCCGGGCCTCGGCGGGTGCCCACGCGAGACAGGCCAGGATGAGACTCAGCGCCTTCTTCATGACTGCATGCTAGCGCGGGCGGCGTGTGAGTTCAAGGGCGCGTTCGAGCGCGCCGACGGTGAAGAGGAGGGGATACAGCTTCTCGAAGTACCACAGCTTGGCGAAGTAGAGGCCGATGGGAGCGGGGGGAAAGGAGCGGCCGCAGTCGGTGCGCTCGATGAGCCAGCGAACACCCGAAGAGATTGCGGATTGGGCAGAGGCAAGAGCGAGGCGGCACAAGGCGTCCACGGTCAGGGCTGTTTCCTCGATGGAGGACGGGACGCCGGGGGCTCCGCCCCAGCCGCCGTCGGGGTTCTGGGCGGCGAGGAGCCAGTGCGCGCCGCGCTCAAGCATTGGTCTCACGGCCGCGGGCCGGCGAGTCGCCAGCTCGGCAAGGGCCATGAGCACGCGGGCGGTGCCGTAGGTGGGGTTCGCCTCGTCGGGCGCCGCCTCGTTGCCGAACCAGAGGGGGAGCCAGGAGCCGTCGGGGCGTTGGGACGCCGCGAGGAAGGCGACGGCGCGCCGCATGGCCGCCTCGACGCGGGGCCGAAGCTGGGGCGGCAACTCGTTGAGCCAGGCGTGCCAGGCGAGGAGCGCGTGGGCCGTGAGGTCGGGCGCGCTGCGGTCGAAGGGCAGCTTGCCCCAGCCACGGCAGAAGGTGGGGATGCCGCCGTCGCGGTTCTGGAGGTCGAGGAGCCAGGAAGCGCCGGAAGCGATTGCGGAAGGGGAAGACGCGGAGCGCGGCCCGCCGAGGAGCTGGCGGAGGGCGAGGAGGGCGCCGGCCGTGTCGTCGGCATCGGGCACGCCGCCGCTGAGGTCGGTCCACGCCCAGCCGCCAGGGGCGGCGTGGGTGTAGGGATGCTCGACGACGTGCTGCTGGGCGAGAAGCCAGTCGCGGATCGGCTGGCGGGCCTCGTCGGGCAAGGCGGCGCCGAGGGCGTTGACCGCCAAGGTGGTGACCCAGGTGGCGAGGTCGGCGTCAATCGGCCAGCTCCCGTCGTCGCGGACCGTGCGGCGGAGGAACTCGACGCCCTTTGCCGCGACCGGGTGGCGCGCCTCGCCGATGCTCGCGAGGCTCATGGTGACGAAGCTGGTGATGGGCATGGCCTCGAGGAAGCCGCCGCTCTCGGGCTGCGTGCTCTGGAGGACTCGGAGCGTCTTCCGCCGCACGAGGCGTCGGGCCAGGCGGGCGACGGGATTGCGCGGCGGGGCGTGATGAAAGCGCGCCTGGCCGATGGCGATGAGCGCGGGCAGCGCGTAGCTCACGACCGGCAACCGCAGCCACCTGAAGAGGCGATGGGGGAACGCCGCCAGCTCGAAGGGCAACGGGGCCACGTGACGCCACGCCCCGCGTCCCTCGCCCAGCCGCCCGCCGAGGGCGCACATCGTGAGGATGGGGGCGGAGAACGTGCGGTCGCCGCCATAGCGCGCCACGATGGCGCGGGCCACCCGCTCGGGCTCCAGGCCGCCCGCGGCCCGGGCCAGCCAGGCCTCGGTCTCGGCGAGCACAGGCATCTTGCCTGTGGCGCCGAAGGCGGCCCAGGCGAGGGCCGTGGTGCTGAGGTTGGACGCGGAGCGGACGGTGTCGCCCCAGCCGCCGTCGGGGTTCCGGTGGCGGGCCAACCAGTCGAGGCCGCCGCGGATCAGGCTCTGATGGGCCGAGCTGTCCACGAGGGCGAGGGCCGCGACCGCGGTGGCGGTGGACAGGGCGCTGCTCGACAGCTCGCCGACCCAGTGCCCCTCGGGGCCGCGCTCGGCGAGGAGGCGGGTGCGGGCTGCATCGAGGGCTTCCTTGAGCGCGGCGACATCGCTGGGGTTCATGTGTCCTATGGGTCCTATTGATCCCATCGGTCCCATAGGACATATGGGGCGGATGGGACGAATGGGATGGGCGTGGGTGGGGCCTCACGCCCAGAAGACGAGGCCCACATCGTGCGGGTTGGCGAGGTCGTCGTGCCGCGGGAGGACGCGGAAGACGTAGCCGTGGCGCCCTGCCGTGCGGCAGGCGACCTGGGCGGCGTAGAGCCATTCGCCGGGCCGCTCGCCCCCCTCGCAGCTCATCTCGACGATGCTGGGCTCGGTGATCTGCCGCTGGGCGTCCAGCCGGCCCATGTAGAGCTGGACCGTGACCTCCTGGGGCTTGATGTCGTCGAGGTAGAGCTTCACGCGGACGGGGGACTCGGCGCCGGCCTGGAACTCGTCGGGAGGGACGGCCAGGACGTCCAGGAGGCGGATCTTCCCCCATCGCTCGCGCAGGCGCTGCTTCCAGGCGACGAGCTCGCCGGCGCGGCGGACGCCGTCGGCCAGCAGCCCTCGGCCCCGCCGAATGCCCGGGACGTAGAACTTCTCGGTGTACTCGTGCACCATGCGGTTGGTGTTGAAGACGGGGTTGATGGTGCGGAGGGCCGCCTTCATCATCTTCACCCAGCCGTTCGGCACGGTGTCGCGGCCCCGGTCGTAGAAGAGCGGGATGACCTGCTTTTCGAGGAGGTCGTAGAGGAGGTGGCTTTCGACGGCGTCGCGCTTCTCCTCGTCGGCGTACTCCTCGCCGTGGCCGATGGCCCAGCCGTTGCCGGGGGCGTAGCCCTCGTCCCACCAGCCGTCGAGCACGCTGATATTGAGTCCGCCGTTGGCGGCGATCTTCATGCCGCTGGTGCCGCTGGCCTCGAGGGGGCGGCGGGGGGTGTTGAGCCCGGCGTCCACGCCGCTGGCCAGGTAGTGGGCGAGGCAGAGATCGTAGTCCTCGAGGAAGACGATGTGTCGGCGGAAGTCCTCGCTGCGGCTCTCGGCGATGATGTCGCGGATGAACTCCTTCCCGCCCCGGTCGTGGGGGTGGGCTTTGCCGGCGAAGATGAGCTGGACGGGGCGCTCCTTGTCGTTGAGGATGCGGCGCAGGCGCTCGCGGTCGCGGAAGAGGAGCTTTCCGCGCTTGTAGGTGGCGAAGCGGCGTGCGAAGCCGATGGTGAGGGCCTCGGGGTCGAGCACCTCGTCGGCGCCGGCCACGTCGTCGGGGCTGGCGCCGGCCCCCAGGAGCTGCGCCTTGAGCCGGGCGCGCACGGTGGCCACCAGGCGCTCGCGCCGCCGCTCGTGCGTGCGCCACAGCTCGGCGTCGGGAATCCGCTCCGCGCGTTGCCACACCGCGTGGTCCACGGGCCGGTCCACCCAATGGGGGTCGAGGTAGCGGTCGAGCAGCGTCGCCATGTCCAGCGAGAGCCAGCTCCGCGTGTGCACGCCGTTCGTGATGGCGAGGATGGGCACCTCGTCGAGCGGCGTGTCGGGCCACAGGCGCCGCCACATGGCCCGCGAGACCTTGCCGTGGAGCTGGCTGACGCCGTTGCGCGCCGCGGAGAGCTTCATGGCCAGCACGGTCAGGCAGAACGCCTCGTTGCGGTCGAGCGGGTCCTCGCGCCCGAGGGCCATGAAGTCGTCCCAGCTCACGCCCAGGGTCTGGCAGTAGCCTTGGAAGAACTTGCGCATGGTCGCTTCGTCGAAGCGTTCGTTGCCTGCGGGCACGGGGGTGTGCGTGGTGAAGGCGGCGTGCGCGGCCACGGCCTCGGCGGCGGTGGGGAACGGCACGCCGTGCTGGCCCATGAGCGCGCGGCAGCGCTCGAGGGCGAGGAACGCGCAGTGCCCCTCGTTCATGTGGTAGAGCTCGGGCTCGATGCCGAGGGCCTGGAGCGCCCGCACGCCGCCGATGCCGAGCAGGATCTCCTGGGCGATGCGCTCCTCGGAGCCGGCGGCGTTGCCGTAGAGCCGGGCCGTGATGTCGCGGTCGTACTCGCTGTTCTCGGGGACGTTTGTGTCGAGGAGGATGAGGGGGATGCGCCCGATCTGGGCGCGCCAGACCTGCGCGCGGACGGTGCGGCCGGGGTATTCGAGCTCGATGGCGACGGGGCTGCCGTCGTCGCGCTTGAGCAGCTCGATGGGGGTCGTGTAGAAGTCGGTCTCGGGATACTCCTCCTGCTGCCAGCCATCGGCGCTCAGGCGCTGGCGGAAGTAGCCCTGGCGGTAGAGGAGCCCGACGCCGACGAGCGGCAGGCCGAGGTCGCTGGCCGCCTTCACGTGGTCGCCCGCCAGGACCCCCAGGCCGCCCGAGTAGATCGGCAGGCACTCGTTGATGCCGAACTCGAACGAGAAGTAGGCGATGCGGGTGCCCGCGAGGTCGGGGTGGGCGCCATCGAACCAGGTCTGCGTGTGCATGTAGTCCTGGAGCCGGCGCTCCTGGCGCGCGACGGCCGCCACGTAGCTGGAGTCCGCGGCCACCTCCTCGAGGCGCTCACGCCGCACCTCGGCGAGGAGGCGGACGGGGTTGTGGTTCACCTGCTCCCACACGTCGGGGTCGAGTCGGCGGAAGAGCTCGAACGCCTCGGAGTTCCAGCACCACCAGAAGTTGTACGCGAGGGTCCTGAGGGCCTTGATGCTCTCGGGCAGGGCGGGGACAACGCAGAACGTCCGCAGCGCGCCGCGCATCGCCGGCATGTTCTCTCCTCCTGAGCCATCGGCCTCCGCCGCCTCCCCGACCACACGCAGACTATACAGGATGGCCCGCGAGATGCAAGTGCGAAGCGAGTACGGCCTCCAGTCCTGGCGCTGGCCTCGCCCTTGAATCGTCGTCGTTGTCGTCGTCGTCCTCGTCGTCGAATGCGGAAGGGGGGGAAGCCCAAAGAATCGACGACGACGACGAGGACGACGAGCACGAGAAGACGGGAAGGGAGGTGGTTACCATGACTGGGGGCCATACTCGTGCGGAGGCGCATTTGACGCGCAGGGGCAGACCTGCGATGATCGCTGTGGGATCAACCATGCGGCGAAGCAGAAGTCCTGCATTCCTGGCTCTTGTCGTGCTGAGCTGCGCCGGCCGGTCCGCCGCGGGCGGCGCCGGGGCAGCTCCCGACGTTTCGCTGCCCTCGAAGAGGAGCGACCTGGCCGTGGCCGTGGAAGGCGATCAGAACATCCCCGTGATCCGGAGGGCCGACGTGCTGGTGGTCGAGGGCACCCTGGCCGGCTGCCTCGCCGCCTGGGAGGCCGCCCGCCAGGGCAGGACGGTGGTCCTCGCCGCCTCGGGCACGTCCGTGCCCCACGACATCGCCGTCACCCTCCGCCCCTGGGCACGCGAGGAGGACCTGGCCGGCGTGCCGAAGGAGTTCGCCGACGCCTTCCGCAAGTGTGTGAAGGAGCGCGCGGAGGACGGCGAGCTGATCTTCGACCTGGCCCGCCTGGCCGTGGCCACCGAGGACCTGCTTCTTGATGCGGGGGTGGGCATCTACTATGGCCTGAGCCCCTGCGGCGTAGCGAGAAAGGGCCGGCGCGTCGTCGCGGTCGTGTTCGCGGGCAAGGCGGGCCTGGCCGCCCTCGAGGCGGGCGCGACGGTGGACTGCACGGCCGATGCCCGCGTGGCCGCCCTGGGCGGCGCACGTTTCGCCAGCCGCGCGCTTCGCGACGGGCGACTCGATGTCCGCTACACCATGCTCTGCAACGACCGTCCGCCCCGCGAGCTGGCCGTCGGGGGCGTGCCCGAGCTGGTGGGCGGCAAGCTCATCGCGCACGGGCAGCTCGCCGAGTTCCATATGCGACTGGCCGCGCGGGGCGACGCGGTGATGCGCGACGCCGAGCTGACCCTGCGGGCCCGCGTGGTGGCGGCCAACGCCGGCCGCGCGCTGCGCGGGGTGGCCTTCGCCCGCGGCGGCGACGCCCTCTGGGTCGAGCCCACCCGTCGCATCCTCACCCGCTCCGAGGCGGCGGGGCTCGACCTCGCCGCCTGCCAGCCGCAGGGGGTCGAGGGCATCCTCGTGTGCGGCCCGGCCGCCGACGTGCCCGACGAGCTGGCCCGCGACCTTGCCGAGCCGTTCGGGGGCGCCGCCGTCGCCGGGGTCGTGGCGAAGGCCGATTGGGCCAAGCTGGCCTCCGCCCCCGACGCGGCGGCGGAGACCCAGGTCGTCCTCGCCGCCGAGGGAGAAGCCGCGCCGCGCCACGCGCCGGGCGTGCGCGTGCGCTTCGGGGTCTCGCAGGCCATCCGCCGCGCCGACGCCGCCATCGCGTTGGGGCAGCCAGCGATTCCCGTGGTCGCCGAGGCCGACGTGCTGGTGATCGGCGGCGGCACGAGCGGCGTGCCGGCCGCCCTCGTCGCCGCGCGGGACGGCGCGAGGACCCTCCTCATCGAGAAGCACTCCGACGTGGGTGGCACGCACACCCTCGGCGGCGTGTCGAAGTACTGGTTCGGCCGCCCCACCGACTTCGTCCGCCAGCTCGACCGCGACGCCCTCGCGCTCCTCTCGGGCACGGGCATGCCGAAGTCGCTCGCCATGCTCTACTCCCTCATCGCCTCGGGCGTGAGCGTGGTGCCCCAGTGCCTGGCCGCGGGCACGCTCGTCGAGGGCGACGCGGTGAAGGGCGTGGTGGTCGTCGCCCCCACGGGCCTCGCCGCCATCACGGCCAAGGTGGTGATTGACGCCACGGGCGACGGCGATATTGCGGCCTGGGCGGGCGCCGCGCACTCCTGGGGCACGGGCCGCGACGCCCAGACCCTCTGGTTCTCCTTCGGCCGCTTCGTGGGGCCCAAGAGCGAGGCCAGCCGCCAATACCACTCGGCGGTGGACCTGCGCGACCCGGCCGACTTCTCGCGGGCGATCATCGCCGCGCGGCGGCGCGGCGGCATCTTCGGCCAGGGCGATTTCCCGCAGTACTACCTGACCCCCCGCGAATCGCGCCACATCAAGGGCCGAGCCACCGTGACCTATGGCGGCGTATTCCGCGAGCAGCGCTGGCCCGACGTCGTGCTCGTCTGCGAGTCGAACTTCGACATCAAGGGCATCGCTTCGAGCGACCTGGCCCTCTGTGGCTACGCGGAAAAGGAGTTCACGAAGAACTACCCCGCCGCAATCCCCTTTCGCGCGCTCGTGCCCGAGAGGTTCGAAGGCATCCTTGTCGTCGGCAAGGCATACTCCGTTACCCACGACGCCTTGTCGCTTGCCCGCATGCAGCGCGACCTGATGGCGATGGGGGGCGCCGCCGGCCTCGCCGCCTCGATGGCCGTCCGCGCCAGGTGCCCCGTCGCCTCGGTGAGCGTGGCCGATCTCCAGAAGGGCCTCGTCAAGCTCGGCATCCTCCGCCCCGCCGATCTGGCCGAGCCGGCCGCCTCGGCCTCGGAGCGGGAGATAGAGCACCTCGTCCGCGATCTGGCCGCCGACTCGTTGTCGCTGCCCGGCCAGGTGAAGGTCCTGGGCTGCGGCAAGGCGGCCATCCCGTTGCTCAGGAACGCCCTTCCGCGTGCGACCGAGCGCGGGCGGGTGGCGTGCGCCAAGGCCCTCTGCTTCCTCGGCGACACCGAGGGCGTGCCCACGTTGCTGGAGGAGCTCCGCCGCCAGCTCGGCGGCGAGAAGCTGCCGCCCAGCCCCCGCAAGTCCCACGAGGCGCCCGACCACGGCTACGCGCCCGAGCCGGCTTTCCTCATCAATGCCATCGGCCTCGCCCGCGACCCGCGGCTCGTGCCGCTCCTCAAGCCGCTCGCCGAACGCATCGTGATTGACTCGAGGAAGTCCGACGACATGTTCAGCTACGTCCATGCCATCTGCTACGCCTGCGAGCGGCTCGCGGCGCCCGAGGCGGTCGAGGCCCTCGAGGTCCTCGCCGAGAAGCCCGGCATCAAGGGTTCGGCGCTCCCCGAGGGCACCGACCCGCGGAGGTCCGTGAGCCACGTGGCCGAGCGCCACGCCTACCTGGAGCTGTGCGTGGGCCGGGCGCTCGCCCGCTGCGGGGCCCCGCGCGGCTACGACGTCCTCATCGGCTACCTCGGCGACATCCGCGGCGTCCTCGCCCGCAGCGCCCACGACGAGTTGGCCGAGCTTGTCGGCAGCGACCTGGGCCTCGCGCCGAAGCCCTGGCACGACTGGCTTGCCCAGGCCCCCAGGCCCCTGCCGCCGAAGCCCTTCCTCCAGCGCCTCGAGTAGGCGGGACGGGGCTTGCCTGGCCCTGCGCCTTCGGCTATGATGAAACCTTGTGGTGTCGGACCTCGTCACACTGAGAAACGGAGCTGTCGAATGAACATGGCACGCCGAGGATTCGTGATGACCGTGGCAGGCGGCCTGGCCGCGCCCCTGGCAGGCAAGGCCCTCGCCGCCGAGAAAGAGGAGCCGCGCATCCGCCTGAGCGCCTGCGACTGGTCGCTGCGGGCCGGCGGCCCGGGCGGACTCGACGTTGCAAAGGCCTGCGGACTCGACGGCCTCGAGGTCGCCGTCGGCGGCGCCGCCGACAAGCTGAACCTTGCCAAGCCCGAAGTCCAGCAGCAATACAAGGACAAGATGAAGGAGACCGGCGTCGTCATCTCCTCGACCGCCATGACCCTCGGCAACAGCAACCCGCTTGCCACCGAGGCCAACGCCGTGTCGTGGATGACCCAGACCGTCGAGGCCACCAAGGCCCTCGGCGCCAGGCCCATCCTCCTCGCCTTCTTCGGCAAGGGCGACCTCCGCAGGGGCAAGGACCTGAAGACCGACGAGGTGGACAACCTGGTCGCCCGCCTCAAAGAGGCCGCGCCCAAGGCCAAGGAGGCAGGTGTCGTGCTCGGCCTCGAAAACACCCTCTCCGCGAAGCAGAACCTGGCGATCATCGAGCGCGTGGGCAGCGACGCCGTGGCCGTCTACTACGACTGCTTCAACTCGCAGGGCAACGGCTACGACGTGTGCGCCGAGATCCGCGACCTCAAGGGGCGCGTCTGCTGCTTCCACTTCAAGAACGGCGGCGACTACCTGGAGACCGGCAGGGTGAAGTGGGAGCCGATTCGCGACGCGATGAACGACATCGGCTACAAGCGCTGGATCGTCCTCGAAACCTCCTGCCCCTCAAAGGACCGCGACGCCGACTTCAAGAAAAACGCCGCCTACGTCCGAAAGCTGTTCTCGCTGTAGACCAGACGGTGCCGCGCCAATGAAGCCGCTTGTCCCCCGTCGCACGTTCCTCCAGACCACGGCGCTGGCCGCGGCCGGCGCCGCCATGACCGCAGCAGGAGAGGCCCCCAAGATGGACGTCATCCGCGAAGCGCCGCGCGAGACCCCCATCGTCGCCGATGTGGATGTTTGCGTCGTGGGCGGAAGCTGCACCGGCGTCTTCGCCGCCGTCGCCGCAGCCCGCCTGGGCGCCAGGGTCGCCCTCATCGAGGCCAACGGCTTCTTCGGCGGCGTCGCCACCGCCAGCATGGTCAACGTCTGGCACTCCATCAAGGACATCAAGGGCGAGCAACAGGTCATCGGCGGGCTGACGACCGAGGTCGTCGAGCGCCTCGCCCGCCGCGACGCCGCCGCCTTCCGCGGCACGGCCAGCCAGTACTACATCCTCAACACCGAAGAGCTGAAGATCGAGCTGGACCTCCTGGTCGCCGAGGCCAAGGTGCAGCCGTTCCTCCACACCTTCTTCGTTGCCCCAGCCGTCGAGGACGGCCGCATGGCCGCGGCCATCATCGAGGACAAGACGGGCCGCCGGGCCATCCGCGCCAGGCAGTTCGTGGACGCCACCGGCGACGCCGACGTCGTGGCCCGCATGGGCCTGCCCGTCTACAAGCGCGACGACGTGCAGCCGCCCACCCTGTGCGCCATCCTCCGCGGCCTCGGGGCACTGGGCAGGAAGCACAAGGGCTTCAACGTCCACGCCGCCATCTTCGACCCCAAATACCCGCAGGCCCTCAAGAAGGGCTTCGCCTGGGGCGCCCACGTCCCCGGCGGAAACGACGAGTACATGCTCGCCGGCACCCGCGTGTTCGGCGCCAACTGCGCCGACGCCGACGAGCTGACCCGCGCCGAGCTCGAAGGCCGCCGGCAGGTGCGCGCCATCTGCGACATCCTCCGCGAGAACTTCATGGACGGCAAGGGCACCCCCCTCGTGGCCCTGCCGGCCAGGATCGGCATCCGCGAGACCCGTCACGCCCGGTGCCTCCACACCCTCACCCAGGGCGAATTGCTCGGCGGCCACCGCTTCCCCGACGCCATCGGCAACGGCACGTATCCCGTGGACATCCACAGCGCCCGCGGCGCCGGCGTCACCTTCCGGCGGCTCGAGAAGGCCCCCTTCTACCAGATCCCCTACGCTTCCCTCGTGCCGAAGGGCGCCGCCAACCTCCTGGTCGCCGGCCGCAGCATAGACGCCGACGAAGGGGCCTTCGGCGCCGTGCGCGTCATGGTCAACTGCAACCAGATGGGCCAGGCCGCCGGCGTCGCCGCCTGGCTCGCCCTCGACTCCGCCAAGCCCGTTGCCGACATTGACCCCGCCCGGCTCCGCGACACCCTCACGAAGCAAGGGGCCGTCGTCCTCTGACCCCCGTTCGCCCCGTTCCGGCTCCGCGCGGCTCAACGCCGCGCTCACCCCGCTGTCCCCCTCACGCAGACCCAAAGGCCGGGCGCGTTGTGGACAAGGCAGAGCTTGTTGTGTAAACTGCAAGGGAACGCGGGCACGCATCCAGGGGACCGCTTGGGTCGTGCGGGAGGCGAGGGCAGCAGCCATGTGGAAGAGAATGGTCGGTGCGGTGGCCGTCGTGGCGTGGGCGGGGCTTCCGAGCTACCCGGCCCGCGGGGCGGAGGGGGATGCGAGCACACTGGCACGAGAGATCCTGGCCGCCACGGGGGTGCGGGGCGGACTCGTCGTGCACCTCGGCTGCGGCGACGGCAGGCTCACGGCCGCGCTGCACGCCAGCGAGAGCTTCCTCGTCCACGGCCTCGATGCCGATGCGGTGGCCGTGGACGCCGCCAGGAAGCACATTCAGTCCCTGGGCCTCTACGGCCCGGTCGCCGTGGACGTCTGGGCGGCCAAGCAGTTGCCATACGTGGACAACCTGGTGAACCTCGTGGTGGCGAGCGACGACGGGCTGGCAACGGGCGAGGAGCTGAGGCGGGTGCTGGCGCCCGGCGGCGTGGCGTACGTGAGGCGGGGGGGCGGCTGGGAGAAGCTCGCCAAGCCGCGCCCGAGGGAGATAGATGAGTGGACGCACTACCTCCACGACGCGAGCAACAACGCCGTGGCGCACGACACGGTGGTCGGCCCGCCGCGGCACTACCAGTGGATCGGCGGCCCGCCCTGGTCGCGCCACCACGACCACATGGCCAGCACGAGCGCCATGGTGTCGGCCGACGGCCGGAACTTCTACATCTTCGACGAGGGCTCGACGGCCTCGATCATGTTGCCCGGGAGGTGGTCGCTCGTCGCCCGCGACGCCTTCAACGGCACGGTGCTGTGGAAGCGGCCCATCGCTGAGTGGCACACGCATCTCTGGCCGCTCAAGAGCGGCCCGGCGCAACTGCCCCGTCGCCTCGTGGCCGCGGGCGACCGCGTGTACGTGACGCTCGGGCTCCACGCCCCCCTCTCTGCGCTCGACGCGGCGACGGGCGAGACGCTTCGGACATTTGACGGCACCCAGGCAACGGAGGAGATCCTGCACTCCGACGGCGTGCTGTTCCTCCTCGTCAACGAGGCGGCCAGGTCGGGGCCGGGCGCGCCGGCCCACGCCAGCGTGGCGGAGGTGCGGGCCGACGCGGCGCGCCGCCGCTGGGACGAGGCTCCGCGGGCGGTCCTGGCCGTCGAGGCCGCCACGGGCAAGGCGCTGTGGAAGAGGACCGCTCCAGTCGTGCCTCTCACGCTGGCGGCAGACTCCCAGCGCGTGTGCTTCCACGATGGGGAGAAACTCGTCGCCCTCGACCGTCGCGACGGCCACGAACTCTGGGCCTCGCCGCCCATCACCCGCCTGAAGGTGATCCCCGTCCACTTCGCGCCCACCCTGGTCCTCTACGAGGACGTCGTGCTCTTCGCGGGCGGCGAGAACTACACGCCCCACCGGGGCGCGAAGGACAAGCTGACCGCAGTCTCGGCGAAGGACGGCCACGTCCTCTGGTCGGCCGACCACGCGTGCTCGGGATACCAGTCGCCCGAGGACGTGTTGGTCTTCGGCGGCCTCGTGTGGTCGGGCGACATCACCACGCCGCGGCACACCGGCGTCCTGACGGGGCGCGACCCGCGCACCGGCGAGGTCAAGTCGCAGTTCCGGGCCGACGACTGGCCGCACATGCCCCACCACCGCTGCCACCGCGCGAAGGCGACCGACCGCTATTACCTCGCGGGGCGGACCGGGGTGGAGTTCGTGGACGTGGCGGCGAAGCACTGGATCGCCCACCACTGGGTCCGGGGGGCCTGCCTCTACGGGCTCATGCCCTGCAATGGG
The DNA here is from genome assembly GCA_035527715.1 of Planctomycetota bacterium. GTDB lineage: Bacteria > Planctomycetota > PUPC01 > DSUN01 > DSUN01 > DSUN01. The sequence goes on from DATKZY010000028.1 coordinate 30,527, forward strand.
CTCCTCTACACGCCGCCCCACGACTGCGCGTGCTACATCGAGTCGAAGCTCAACGGCTTCAACGCCCTCGCCGCAACCCGCAACCCGTCCGCCCCAGGCGGCGAGCGCCTCGAGCGCGGCCCCGCTTACAAAGCAGTCGGCAGTCGGCAGACGGCAGGCGGCAGGGAGGACGACTGGCCGATGTATCGGCACGATGCGGCGCGGAGCGGCGCGACGAAGGCCGCGGTGCCGACCGAGCTGAAGGCCGCGTGGCAAGCCGAGCTCGGCGGGAAGCTCAGCAGCGTGGTCGCGGCCGACGGCAAGGTCCTGGTCGCCTCCGTGGACGCCCACACGGTGCACGCCCTCGACGCGGCGTCGGGCAAGACCCTCTGGAGCTACACGGCGGGCGGACGCGTGGATTCGCCGCCCACCGTGTGGCAGGGCCGCGTGCTCTTCGGCTCGGCCGACGGCCACGTGTACTGCCTCCGCGCCGCCGACGGCGCGCTCGCGTGGCGCTTCCGCGCGGCGCCCGACGACCGCCGCATGACCGCCTGCGACCAGGTCGAGAGCGTCTGGCCAGTCCACGGCAGCGTCCTGGTGCACAACGACACCCTCCACTGCGTCGCCGGGCGCTCGATGTTCCTCGACGGCGGCCTGCGGATGCTGCGCCTTGACCCCCGGACGGGCGCCTGCGTGTCCGAGACCATCCTCGACGACCGCGACCCCGCTACGGGCAAAGACCTCCAAACGAACCTCAAGTGGCCCGACCTCCCGGTGGCCCTGCCCGACGTGTTGTCGTGCGACGGGCGGAGCATCTACATGCGCTCGCTTGCCTTCGGTCTCGACGGCAAGCGCCGTTACGTGAAGCACATCCCCGTCGCCGAGCAGCAGGGGGACGACGTGCATCTGTTCTCGCCCACGGGCTTCCTCGACGACGCCTGGTGGCACCGCTCCTACTGGGTGTTCGGCCGCGCCTTCGGGGCCGGCTATCACGACTTTTTCATTGCCGGGCGACTCGTCCCGGCCGGGCGCCTCCTCGTCGTCGGCGACTCGACCCTGTACGGCTACGGGCGGAGATGGCAGTACTTCACCTGGACGACGCCGATGGAGTACCACCTCTTCGCGGCCGCCAAGGGCGCCAAGGTGATTGACCCCGCGCGCCCCGACGGCAGACCCGCCCCGCCTGCCGCGAAGCAGGGCAAAGGGCCCGCGCGGCCCCCGCTCACGCGCTTCGCCTGCGAGTGGTCCAAGGAGGCCCCGGTGGCCGCGCGGGCCATGGTCCTCGCCGGCCGCACGCTCTTCGTCGCAGGCCCGCCCGACGTGGTGGATGAGGACGCCGCGGCCAGGGCCCTGGGCGCCGCCACCCAGGCCAAGCTCGCCGAACAGGCGGCAGCGATGGACGGAGCCCGGGGCGCGCTCCTCCTCGCCGTGTCGGCCGCCGACGGCGGGAAGCTTGCGGCGTACCGGCTCGGCTCCGCGCCCGTGTTCGACGGCATGGCGGCCGCCAACGGACGGCTCTTCCTCTCCACCACCGATGGCAAGGTGCTCTGCCTGGCCGGCGAGGGACAGCCCCTGGCCGCGGCCGCCGACGCGGAGCTGACGGACACGCCGGCCTCCCGGCCCGCTGCTCCCGCGCCCCCGTCCGTCAAGGTCGAGGAGACGACGAGCCACCCTGACTTCCAACACCTCGCAAAGGTCCGGATCACGCCCTGCGACCTGGGCTACCGCCTCCAGGCGCCCTCGGGAGAGGTCGGCTTCGCGCTCCGCAGGCTCCCCGCCCCGCTCACGAAGCAGGCGACGTTTCGGCTCCGACTGCGCATGCTCCCCAACGACGCCACGCCGCTGCCGCCGGCCAACGCCTTCCTGGCCTTCGGCGACGGGTCGGATGACGAGCATCTCGTCAAGTGCGGCCTCCGCAGCAAGGCGAAGGCGGCCTCGGTCGTCCAGGGGCCGCTGCTGACCGGCAAGGTGGCCAGCGGGGCCATCGAGCCGAAGGTCAACCAGGTGCTCGAACTCTCGGCGACCGTGGACCTCGACACGAGGAAGGTCACCGTAACCGTCCTCGGCCGCACGGTCGAAGCCGTGCTCGACCGTCCCTTGAAATCCATCGCCTACTTGGGCTATTGCATCCACAGTGTGGCCTCAGAGTTCGGCCCCATTACAGTCGAGGGCAAGTGAACGCTGCCCAGAGGGGGTGCACAATGCACAAGGCGACGACGCGACTTCGCGTCGGCCTCGCAGCCGGCGTGCCGCTGGCGTGTTGGCTTGCCCTGAGCGCTGCGTGGTCGGGCGAGCAGGGCCAGGCAAAGGAGATCCTTGCGGCCACGGGCGTGGACGGCGGACTCGTCGTGCACGTCGGCTGCGGCGATGGCAGGCTCACGGCCGCGCTGCACGCCAGCGAGAGCTTCCTCGTCCACGGCCTCGATGCCGACCCCGCGAACGTCGAGAAGGCCCGCGCCCACATCCGCTCGCTGAACCTCCATGGAAAGGTGACCGCTGAAGTGTGGGCGGGCGGCCGCCTGCCCTACGTGGACAACCTGGTGAACCTCGTCGTGGCGAGTGGCGAGTTGGGACTCGCAAGTGATGAAATCACGCGGGTGCTCGCGCCGAATGGCGTGGCCTACGTGCAGCAGGGCGACAGGTGGACGAAGACGGTGAAGCCCCGGCCGAAGGAGATTGACGAGTGGACGCACGCCCTGCACGATGCGAGCAACAACGCCGTGGCCGACGACGCGCTCGTGGGGCCGCCGCGACACCTCCAATGGGTCGGCGGGCCGAAGTGGGCGCGCAGCCACGACCACCTCTCCAGCACCAGCGTGGCCGTCTCCAGCGGCGGCCGCCTCTTCAGCATCGTGGACGAGGGGCCGATCGCCGCCGTCGCGCTGCCGCCTGCGTGGTGCCTCGTGGCGCGCGACGCCTTCAACGGCGTCGTGCTCTGGAAGCGTGCCGTGGGGCCGTGGGAGAATCACCTGCGCGGCTTCCGCAGCGGCCCGCCCGAGATCTCGCGAAGGCTCGTCGCCGTCGGCGACCGCGTCTACGTCACCCTCGGCTACGGCATGCCGGTCACCGCCCTCGACGCGGCGACGGGCGAGCCCCTGAGGACCTACGAGGGCACCGAGGGGACCCGCGAGATTCTCTGGCACGATGGCGCGCTCCTCCTCGTCGTGGCCGAGGCCGACGCGAAGCACGCCGCCGAGCCCGGCAAGCCGGCAGGCACCTGGCTGTTCTGGGATGAGCACGAGAAGCGCGAGCCGGCCAAGCGCCTCCTCGCCCTCGAGGCCGACACGGGCAAGGCCCTCTGGCAGAAGTCCGATGCCGACGCCGCGGGCCTGTTGCCTATGGCCCTCGCTGCGAGCGGCGGACGCCTCGTGTTCCAGACGACCCGCGAGGTCGTGTGCCTGGACGCGCGCTCGGGCCGCGAGCAGTGGCGCGCCCCGCGGCCCACGCCCCTCCGCCGGCCCGCCTGGTCGGTGCCCACGCTCGTGGTCCACGGCGACGTCGTCTACTCCGCCGACCGCGGGCTGCCCGCCCCGGCGGGCAAAGCCAAGGACGAGGGCAGCCCCTCGGGCCTCCAGCGTGTCACCACCAGTAAGGGCGGCGAGGCCCCCGTGGGCCAGCTCATCGCCTTCTCGGCGCAGAGCGGCAGGGAGCTGTGGCGCTCCCCCTGCCGCGAATGCTACAACGCCCCGGTGGACGTGTTCGTGGCCGGCGGCAAGGTGTGGACGGGCGACCTGGTGATTCACAAGGACCCTGGCGTCACGGCCGGCCGCGACCCGGCCACGGGCGAGGTGACGCTGAAGCGCGAGCCCGACGCCCGGCACTTCGTCGTCGGCATGTTCCACCACCGCTGCTACCGCAACAAGGCCACCGAGCGCTACCTCCTCCTCGGCCGGGCCGGCGTGGAGTTCGTCGAGACCGCGACCGGCCGCACCACGCCCAACCACTGGGTGCGTGGCGCCTGCCAGTACGGGATCGTGCCCGCCAACGGCCTGCTTTACGCCCCGCACCACTCCTGCGCCTGCTACATCCAGTCCAAGCTCAACGGCTTCAACGCCCTCGCTGCGACCCGCGGCCCCGCCGCGCCGCCCGCCGAGCGCCTCGAGCGCGGCCCCGCCTATGAGGCAGTCGGCAGTCGGCAATCGGCAGTCGGCAGTGAGGACTGGCCGACGTATCGGCATGATCCCGCCCGGAGCGGGTGCTCGCTCAGCAGTGTGCCGCCCGAGTTGAAGGTCGCGTGGCAGGCCGAGCTTGGCGGGCGCTTGACCTCGCCGGTCGTCGCGGACGGGCGCGTGTTCGTCGCCTCGGTGGACGACCATAGCGTCCACGCCGTCCATGCGAGCGACGGCAAGCGGCTGTGGAGCTACACCGCGGGCGGCCGCGTGGACAGCCCGCCGACGGTTCACGAGGGCCTGGCCCTCTTCGGGTGCGCCGACGGCTACGTCTACGCCCTCCGCGCTGCCGATGGCGCGCTCGCCTGGCGCTTCCGCGCCGCCCCGGAGGACCGCCGAACCGTCGCCTACGGCCAGCTCGAATCCGTCTGGCCCGTGCACGGCAGCGTGCTCGTGCAGGGCGGCTCCGTGTGCTTTGCCGCGGGCCGCTCGTCCTACCTCGACGGCGGCATCCGCCTCTACCGTCTCGATGCTCCGACTGGCAAGCTCCTCGCCGAGAAGACCCTCTCCAGCCGCGACCCAAAGACCGGCGAGGAGCCGCAAGGCACGATCCGCGGCCTCGACATGCCCGGGGCGCTCCCCGACGTCCTCTCCAGCGACGGCACGTCGCTCTTCATGCGCCACGTGCGCCTCGACGGCGCCTTGGCCCAACAGCCGCCGACTGTCCGCCACCTCTTCAGCTCCGTGGGCTTCCTCGACGACGCCTGGTGGCACCGCACCTACTGGCTCCTCGCCGCGAAGATGGAGAGCGGCTGGAGCGGCTGGCCCGTCGCGGGCGGCCGGGCCCCCGCCGGGCGCATCCTCGTCCTCGACGCCGACTCGGTCTACGGCTACGGCCGCGACCGCTATGGGCTGGAGGGGAGCCACGTGGGCCTCGGCAAGAGCAGCTACCGCCTCTTCGCCTGCGCCCGGGAGCCCAAGGTCACCAGGGCCCCCGCCGAGCCGTCCGCAAAGGCTTCGAAGAGCAAGCAGAAGGCGCCCCAGGCCCCGCCCAGGATCGAGACCCGCTGGTCGCAGCGCGTGCCGGTGCTCGTGCGGGCGATGGTGCTGGCGGAGAAGACCCTTTTCATCGCCGGCCCGCCCGACGTGGCCGGCGGCGGCGACGAAGCGGTCGCTGCCCTCGACGGCCGCAGAGGGGGGCTGCTCTGGGCCGTCGCGGCCGGCGATGGCAGGAAGCTCGCGGAACGCAAGCTCGATTCGCCGCCGGTTCACGATGGCCTCATTGCCACCGCCGGCCGGCTCTACCTCTCCACCCTCGACGGCAAGCTGCTGTGCCTGGAAGGGGAAGCCAAGTGAAACGTCATCTCGCTCTCGCCGCCTGTGTGCTGACGGCTGCCTCCTGCGCGAGGCTCGAGGAGACCGCGATGCCAGCCGATGCCAGCGCTCTGTATGTCGCGCCCGATGGCGCGGATGCGAACCCGGGCACGAGGGCAAAGCCCTTCGCCACGCCGGAGCGCGCCCGCGACGAACTCCGCGCGCTCAGGAAGGCGGGCGCCCTGCCCAAGGGCGCCGTCGGGGTCGAGCTTGCCGCCGGCACCTACGAGCGCGCCAGGCCCTTCGAGCTGGCCGCGGAAGACTCCGGGAGCCAGGACGCACCGATCGTCTACCGCGCGCGAAAGGGCGAAGAGGTCCGCATCACCGGCGGCCGGCGCGTGGCTGGCTGGCAGCCCGTCGCCGACAAGGCTGTCCTCGACCGACTCGACCCGGCCGCCCGCGGCAACCTGATGCAGGCCGACCTCAAGGCCCTCGGTATCGCCGACTTCGGCTCGCCAGGCGGCGGGGGCATTGAGCTCTTCTTCAACGACCAACCGATGCAGATCGCCCGCTGGCCCAACGACGGCTTCGTGAAGATCACCGGCCTCGTCGAGCCCGACACCGTGAACGTCCGAGGCACCAAGGGCTCGAAGACCGGCAAGTTCATGTTCGATGGCGACCGCCCGAAGCGCTGGGCCGGCGAGAAGGAGCCCTGGGTCCACGGCTACTGGTTCTGGGACTGGAGCGACCAGCGGCACGCCGTCGAGTCCCTTGACACCGAGAAGCGCGTCATCGCCGTCAAGCCGCCCTACCACGGCTACGGCTACCGCGTGGGCCAGTGGTTCTACGCCTTCAACCTCATCTCCGAGATCGATCGCCCGGGCGAATGGTGCCTCGACCGCCAGGCCGGCATCCTTTACTTCTGGCCGCCGTCCCCCATCGCAAAGGGGCGGGCCGTCGTGTCCGTCGCCGAGTCGCTCGTCGCGATGAAGGGCGCCTCGCACGTGACCCTTCGCGGTCTCATCCTCGAGAACTGCCGCGGCACCGCCGTCGCCGCTCAGGGAGGCTCCCACGTGCAGGTGGTCGGCTGCACGCTCCGCAACCTGGGCGGCTACGCCGTGCGAATCGCCGACGCGGCCGACAGCCGCGTCCTCGGCTGCGACATCTCCGAAACGGGCGACGGCGGCATCAGCCTCGCCGGCGGCGACCGCACGACGCTCACCCCCGCGCGCCTCGTCGCCGAGAACAACCACATCCACCACTATGGCCGCTGGAACCGCATGTACAAGGCTGCCATCCACCTCAGCGGCGTCGGCAACCGCGCCGCCCACAACCTCATCCACAACGCGCCCCACATGGCCATCGGCTTCAGCGGAAACGACCACACGATCGAGTTCAACGAAATCCACAGCGTCTGCCACGAATCCAACGACGCGGGGGCCATGTACGCCGGCCGCAACTGGACGATGCGCGGCACGGTCGTCCGCCACAACTACCTCCACCACATCAACGGCTTCCAGGGGCGCGGCTGCGTGGGCGTCTACCTCGACGACATGTTCTGCGGCACCGAGATCGTCGGCAACGTCTTCTACAAGGTCACTCGCGCCGCTTTCGTCGGCGGCGGACGCGACTGCACCGTGGCCAACAACCTCTTCGTGGACTGCCCCCGCGCCCTGCACATTGACTCCCGCGCCCTCGGCTGGGCGAAGTACCACGCCGAGACATGGGTCAAGGAGGGCACCGAGAAGGGCACCCACCTCGGCATCCGCTTCAAGGAGCCGCCCTACAGCACCCGCTACCCGAAGCTCGTCAACGTCCTCGACGACGAGCCGTTCGCGCCCAAGGGCAACGTCGTCGAGCGCAACATCTTCGTCGGCCAGGGCTGGAACGACGTGGACGGCCGCGCCAAGTCCTACGTCGTGATGAAGGACAACCTGGCGGACACCGACCCGCTCTTCGTCGGCAAGCCGCCTGCGAGCTTCGAGCTGCGGAAGGACTCGCCCGCGTGGAAGCTCGGCTTCCAGCGCATCCCCGTCGAGGAAATTGGCCTCTACAAGGACGAGAACCGCGCCTCGTGGCCCGTCGAGCACACGGCGCGCCCGATGGTCGAGCTGCCGGCGCCCAAGCCCCGCGTGCCCCAAGGCCCGCCGCCCATCGCCAAGCTCCCCACGAAGATCGTCATCGAGCAGGGGATTCACGGCGAGAAACTCAGTCCATCCAGCACCGCCATGCTCACCTGCGACGGCGCGATGCTCGGCGTCCGCATAGACAACGCCGTTGACCCTAAGAAGCCGCTGCGGCCGGGCTCGACGTGGGGCCAGGACGACGCAGTCGAGGTGGCGATCCGGAACCCCGCCGCGGGCAAGGCCGCGCCGATCTTCGTCCTTCGTGGCTTCCCCAACGGCCATTTCGAGTCGAGCGCCGAGGCCGGCGCGCCCGAGGCCGTGGCGAAGAAGGCAGGCGAAGCCGTCAAGTTCGCCGCCAAGGTTATCGGCAAGGACCGTTGGACCGCCGAATACCTCATCCCCTTCGCCGCCCTCGGCATTGACCCCGCGAAGCACAAGAAGCTCGAATTCAACCTCACCGTCCGCAAGACCGCTGCCCCCGCCTGGCTCATGTGGCGCGGCACCGGCGGCTACAGTTGGGAAGTGGCGAAGGCGGGCCTCCTCGAACTCGCGCCCTGAGAGGCTGCCGCATGAACCGTCGTTCCGTCTTCGGCGTGGCGGCCGTTACCGCGGCCACCCTGTGTGCGGCGCTTGCGGAGGACTGGCCAACCGTCGCGCACGACAACCAGCGGACGGGCCGGACGGCCGAACGGCTGGCCCCGCCGCTCTCCGTGCGATGGGTCTTCGAGCCGCCGTTCCCTCCTGCGAAGGGCTGGGCGCTGCCCGTCAACGGCTACGGGGCGCGCAAGAACAAGCCCAACGTCTCCTACGACGACGCCCTCCGCGTCATCGCCGCCGGCGACGCCTGCTACTTCGCCTCGTCGGCCGAGAACCGCCTCTACGCCCTCGACGCCGCCACGGGCGCCGTGCGCTGGACGGCGTTCGCCGACGCCGCGCCGCGGCTCGCCCCGGCCTTCTGGCAGGGCAGGCTCTACGTCGGGGCCGACGACGGCGTGCTCCGGTGCCTCGACGCCCGCACGGGGGAGCTTGTGTGGCGGCTCGACGCGGCGCCGCGGCCCGACCTGATGCTGGGCCAGGGCCGCTTCGGCTCGGTGTGGCCCATTCGCTCGGGCGGAATCGTCGAGGACGGCATCGTGTACTTCACGGCCGGCCTCTTCCCGCAGAACGGCCTCACGCTCTTCGCTGCCCGCGCCGACGATGGCAAGCTGCTCTGGCGTCGCCGCCTCGACGACGGCGGCCGAACCGACCAGGTGCCCCAGGGCTACATCCTGTCAACGGCTGATTCCCTCTTCACTCCGTCGCGGATCGAGCCCGCGCGATGGAGCAAGCGCGACGGCAGCCCCATAGACTTCACCACGCCCTTTCCCACGGTGAAGGACGCACACGAGTACCGCTTCTACAACGGCGGCTCCGACGCCCAGGTGTGGAACGGCCGCCACATCGTCTACGGCGTCGCCTGCATCCTGGCCTACGACCCCGACAAGGACTGGAAGGACAAGTGGGGCAAGCCGAAGAAGGGCGAGCTGCTCTTCAACTGGTTCAACGCCCGCCAGGTGGTCTTCAGCGGCGACATGGCCTACCTGACGACCGATTACTACGTCGCAGCCGTCCGCCAGAGCCTGCTGCCCGACCTCGCGGCCAACGAGTGCAAGGAATTCGAGGAGGCCTACAAGTCCCTCCGTATCCCCAGCTACCTCGACCACCTGGGGCGCTACGAGTGGCTGGTGCGCGAGCGGGGCGAGAATTCACCCGAGGCGCGGGCGCTGCGCGACGGCCCGCTCAAGTGGGGGCGGGCTGGCTGGGAAAAGTGGCCCGCCGCATCCGAGGCCGTCTTCGCGAAGCTCCGCCGCAAGTGCGCCTGGACGACGCCGCTCGCGGCCACCGAGGCCCTCGTGCTGGCCGGCGACGTGCTCTACGCGGGCGGCGACGACGCCGTTCACGCCCTCGACGCGACGAGCGGCAAGGAACTGTGGAGCCTTGACACCGGCAGCCGCGTGCGCGGCCTGGCCGTGGCCCACGGCCGGCTCTTCGTGAGCACGATTGACGGCACGATTCGCTGCCTGGCCGCCGGGCCCGCGCCCGAGAAGCCCGCCCGAGCCGCCGTCGAGCCACCTGAACCGCCCGCGATAGCGAAGCAGATCATCGAGCGGTCGGGCGTTCGGAGGGGCTACTGCCTCCTGCTCGGCGCGGGCGACGGGCGGCTGGCCGCGGCGCTGGCCCGGTTCACCGACCTCACGATTGAGGTTGTCGAGCCCGACGCGGCCAAGGTCGCTGTCGCGCGGAAGTTCCTCGCCGCGGCTCGGCTCTACGGCGGCCGCGTCTGCGTGCGGCAGGCCCCTCTCGACCCGTTGCCCTATGCGCCCTATCTCTTCAATCTCGTCGTGGACCTGAGCGCGCCTCCATTGGCCCCGCTCGCCGAGCTTCTGCGCGTCACCCGCCCCTGCGGTGGCGTGGCCCTGCTCGATGCGCGAGCCGCCGTGCCCGGCGCTCTGCTCCAGCAGTTCAACGCGACGGCGGAAACTGGCGGCGGCTTCGTCGCGATCACGCGAGGCCGCATCCCGGGCACGCGCGACTGGACCCACAACTACGCGACCCCGGCCAACACCTACTGTAGCGAGGACCCGCTCGTGCGCGGCCCCTTCGGCGTGCTGTGGTACGGCGAGCCAGGGCCGCGCGACCGCATCGAGCGCCACGCCACCCCGCCCGTGCCGCTCGTCGTCAACGGCATCCTGTTCACCATCGGCTACGACCGCGTGATGGCCTACGACGTCTACAACGGCCTGCGTCGCTGGGAGCGCGAAATCCCGGGCGCGACGCGCCAGCGCCTGCCCATCAACACGTCGAACATGGCCGCCGACGAGAAGGCCCTCTACCTCATCGTGAACGACGCCGAGTGTCTCCGCCTCGACGCCCGCACGGGCGAGACCACCCGCAGCTACAAGCCCCCGCCGCGCGAGGGGGGCGAGGCAAGCGCCTGGGCCTGGCTCGCCAGGGAGGGCACCATGCTCTACGGGAGCCGCCGCCCGCCCGATCGCCGCCAGCGCGACGCCTGGGAGCAGACGAGCGACGCCGTCTTCGCCCTCGACGCCGACACCGGCGGCCTCGCCTGGCTCCACGAGGCCGAAGGCATTGACCACGACGGCATCGCGCTCGGCGACGGCCAGTTGTTCCTCGTGGCTCGCGCGCTCACCGACGCCGAACGCCAGCAGGCCCTTGCCGACACCCCCCGCGACGCCTCGGTGCCCGATCGCAAGGCCGTGGATCGCAAGGGCCAACCCGTCGCGCCCGACCTGCGGAAGCTCGTCGCCCTCGACGCTGCGACGGGCCGCTTGGTCTGGACGAAGCCGTGGAACGTCACGGACATCACGCTCGACGACGCGGTGGTTCAGGGCCGTGTCGGCGTGGCGTGCATGTGCAAGGACGGCGTGCTCGTGGTCCACGGCACGGGCAGCCTCGGGCACCCGCACAAGGAGTTCCTGGCCGGCGAATTCGCGCGGCGGGCGCTCGTCGCCTTCGACGCCCGCACGGGCAAATTCCTCTGGGGCGGGCGCAAGGGCTACCGCAAGCGGCCGATCATCGTCGGCGACTGCGTCTACGCCGAGCCCTTCGCCTGGCACCTGCGCACCGGCGCCCAGCGAATGGTGCCGAACCCCTTGAGCGGCCAGCCGCAGGCGCTCGACTTCCATCGCGGCTACATCGGCTGCGGCCACCTGCTGGCGTCGGGCGCCGCCATCTTCGGCGCACGCGGCGGAATCGCCTGCTGGAACCTCGACGAGCAGGCCGGCTTCACCCCCTTCGCGGGCATGGCCCTCGCCTGCGGCATCTGCGCCGCGCCGGCCAACGGCGTGCTCGCCGTGCCCGAGGGGCGCTCCGGCTGCACCTGCCCCACGCCCATCCTCACCTCCATCGCCTTCTACCCCAAGCCCGACGCCGAGGCCTGGGGCCTCGGCTTCAGCGGCGGCCTCGCGAAGGCCGCCTGCCTCCCCGTCCGACGCCTCTCGGTCAATCTCGGCGCACCGGGCTACCGCCAGGACCGCCACGGAAACCTTTGGGTGCCCTATCCCGCGCGCCGCGACGCCGGCCCGCTCGCCGGCTGGCTGCCGACGTATCAGCACGACGACCGCATGTGCTACCGCCTCGACGAACTGCTCACGCCCATCGCGGGCACCGACATCCCCTGGGTCTACACCTCGGGCTACGCCGCCGACAAGTCCCTCGCGTTCCGCCTCCTCGACGGCGGCGCCGCGCCGGCCGCCTACACGGTTCGCCTCCACTTCGCCGAGCCCGAGGGTCTCGCGCCAGGCCAGCGCGTCTTCTCCGTAGTGCTCCAGGGCAAGGTCGTGCTCGCCGACTTCGACATCGTGAAGGAAGCCGGCGGCCCCCGCCGCGCACTCGTCAAGGAGTTCAGGGGCATCGAGGTCAAGGACTTCCTTCGCATCCAGCTCCGCCCCTCCGACGGCGCCGCCCGCGGCCCGGCCCTCTGCGGCGTCCAGGCGGTTCGAGAGTAGCGAGGCACACGGCTCGGGCGTACAATGTGAAAGGGTGAGTGCCATGCGAGATTGGCTTCCACTGCTTCTTGTTGCTGCCTGCACCTGCTCCTGGGCGGAGGAACAGCCCATGGTGACCGTCAAGCCGAACGAAACGGATGAACTGCTCGCCAACCCCGGCATCGGTTGGGAGACGTTTCATCGCGTCAAGACGAAGGACAAGAGCCTGCCCGAATGGCTCCCCTCGACCATGCACTACGCGCGATGGGGCTGGGGAACCCTCGAGCCAGAGCCAGGGAAGCTCGACACCGCCTTCCTCGACAAGGTGCTCAAGGACTCCCGCGACGCGGGCCAGCAACTCGCCTTCCGCGTGATGTGCTGCTCGACGACGCCCCGCGACCCCTACTTCCCGAAATGGCTCAAGGACGCCGGCGGGCGAATCATCGAGACGCAATACGGCAGCGGCCCCACGCTGCCCGTTCCCGACCTCGACGACCCCGTGGTGCTGGAGCGGCATCTCGACTTCATCAAGCGCCTCGGCGAGCGCTACGACGGCCACCCCGACATTGACCACATTGACCTCGGCTCCGTCGGCTGGTGGGGCGAGTGGCACATGAGCAACGCCAAAGGCGTCTCGATGCCCAAGCCCGAGACCCAGCAGAAGATCGTGGACGCCTGGCTCGCGGCGTTCAAGAAGACGCAACTCCTCATGCTCATCGGCGGCGGCAAGATGCTCACCTATGCCACCCAGCACGGCTGCGGTTGGCGGGCCGACTGCATCGGCGACATGGGCGGTTTTTCAAAGACCTGGTGCCACATGCGCAAGGGCTATCCCTTCTGGATCAAGCAGGCGGGCGTCGAGGACGCCTGGAAGACCGCACCCGTCGCCTGGGAGAGCTGCTGGGACATGCGGCGTTGGGTGCAGGAGAAATGGCCGCTGCGGTTCATCTTCAACTACGCCCTCGCCCTCCACGGCTCGGTGCTCAACAACAAGTCGGCCCCGCTGCCCGAAGGCCCAGAGATTCGCCCCGAGATCGAGCGCTTCGTGCGCCGCCTCGGCTACCGCCTCGTCCTGAGCGAGCTGAAGCACCCCGCGACCGCCGCCGCGGGCAAGGAACTCGCCCTCTCGATGAAATGGCAAAACGTCGGCTCCGCCCCCTGCTACCGCCCCTATCGCATCGCCTATCGCCTCTCCAACGACAACGGCTTTGCGAAGGTCCTGCCCAGCATCATCGCCGTCAACAAGTGGATGCCTGGCAGCGTCCCCCTCTTCACCGAGGATTTCTACAAGGGCGAGTGGGACTTGCCGAATGGCGAGGTCAACGACGTCGCCGACAAGCTCGTGCTCCCCGCCGACACTCCCGCAGGCCGCTATCGGTTCTCGATAGCCGTCATTGGCGAGAACACCCTTGACCCCGCCATTCGCCTCGGCATCCACGGCCGCGCAGAAGACGGCTGGTATCCGGTGAGCCATCTCGACGTGACGAAATAATCGCCGCCGCTACTGGAATTCTCGACCCCGCCGCGCTATGATCCAGACAGAAAGGATGGCCGATGGACATCCTCGTCCGTATCAAGCGCGCGGTTCTCGCGGGCCACTTCGTTTTCAGCGACAAAGCCGAGATGGAGATGGAGCGCGACGACCTCACCGAACTGGATGTCATGGAGTCCATCCTCACCGCGCCGGCGATCTACAAGACGGTTCGCTCGACGAGCCCCTCGCGCCTGCGCGGCAAGGAGAAGCTCCACATCATTGTGAGCCCGAACCTCAGCGGGCTCCTTATCTACACCAAGGGTAAGCTTGCCTCCAGAGGCGGGGTTGACACATACTACTTCCTGGTCTCATCGAAGAGAGCCCTGTAGGAGGGCAATGACATGTTGAAGATTACAGAATGCCCCACGTGCGGCAGCGACAGGATCAAGAGGGTCCGCAAGAACCTTCAGCGCGAAGGCCACGGCAAGCCCTATGTGGTTCCGCGCCTTGCCTTTTGGGAGTGCCCCGCGTGTGGCGAGCGGCTTTTCGACCGTGAGGCCATGCGCATGATCGAGGCCCATCGCCCTGTGCGCACCCGGGCGCGACCTCGTGCGGCGGCCACGAGTTAGCGCTACCACGCTGCGCCGGCACCCCGACTGCGGCGACCGGGTCGACGACCGCCAGGCCATGCGCAAGATCGGAGCCCAATGCCCCGCGTTTGCCACAGGGGTGTGCAACAGGTAAGCGCCGACGGCCACCACGTCCCTGCCAGGGCCAACGCCGTTTGCTTGTCGAAGTGGCGCCCGCTATCATGTTGGAGCGACATATCCAGTCTTGTCAGGGTTTCTGAAAGACTTGGGTTGGAGAGGCAAGACCATGGAAGAGTACTCGAGGCTCCTGGCCGCCGTGAAGAGCATCAGGGGGTTACCCTCAGTCGTGGTGGCGCTCTGCATCACGTCAAGTATCGTTGCTTGGAGCAGCGCTTGCGCTACGATACAACCCACATCCATCATACTCTCGGTGGGTTGTGCTCTGGGACTATCTGCCGGGGCTTTCTGGGTGGTATGGCAAGCAACACGCAAGCAGACGGAAATCGAGAAGCTGGCCCAGCAGGTCGAGAGGCTCTGGGAGCTGCTCGCAGGGGATAAGGCAAAAATGGACGTGTTCAAGGCGATGGTATCCAATATCAAGGAGACTCAGCAATGAGTCCCATAGATCGCCCGCAGCCCCGACTCGATGAGACTCAGCGTATCCAGTACGCGGAGGACTTGATCCGGTCCTCAATGGCCCCAACCAGAAACGACCTCGCCGAGGGGGCAGCACTGTTGGCCGCGGTCCTATGCGATGAGAACCTGTCGCCAGCGGGAAAGGCCACGGCCGCTTTCTTCCTCGGGAATCTTCTTGCGTCATTCCGCAGGCACGCAGAAGCAATTCGCTGCTTTGGGGTAGCTACTCGGCTCTCCCCTTCGTGGCCGGAAGCGCACTTCAACTACGGCGTTGCCTTGCAGCAAGCAGGCCAGAACGAGAAGGCGGCGGAGAGCCTGCGGCGCGCTCTGGAATTGCTGGTCTCACTACCCCAGGACAACCCCAAGGACAGGTTCTTCCTCGCGCGCATCCATTACTATCTGCACGTGGCTTTGTCCAGCATGGGTGACGTGGATGCATCGCTTGAGCACAAGGAAAAGGCAGAGGACTTACTTCGGCAAGAACCCCGCGATCCCCAGGCCCAGTTATTCGAGAAGTTCTTCTTCAGGACGGGCCCCGACCTCAGTAGACTGCGCTGAATGTTTCGCGAGGCACTGGCCGAAGCTCCCGCTTCAGCGCCTCAGCGGCGGGGGCCGCGAAGGCCCCGTTCCCAAGCGGGGGCTTGGGAACAAGGAGCGAGGCAGTTGGCCATCTGTGAGGGGGAAGTGGGCGGGCGCTGCGCGCCATAAGCCCTTATTGGGCAATTGGTTGCGGCGCTGGCCCTCGTGCCTACAGATGGCCAAATCCTGGGGCGGGGAGATTGGCCACCTGTCGCCTGTCGGCCGGCGGGCGGCGCGGGGAGCACCCGCGTCGGAGGGGGGTGGGACAGGTGGGACCGGTGGGACGTGTGGGACCAATCGGACTACGAAGGGCGCGTCTGAGGCGTCCCACGGGTCCCACCGCCCTGAGCCAGGACAACCCGCATTTGACACGCCGCGCCCGGGGGGCTAAGATACCGCGCCAATGTGGTGTGATCCCAGACCTTCGAGTTCCTGAAAGGGCAGGCTCCATGGCAGACAAGGTGCGGCTGGCAATGATCGGCTGCGGCGGCATGGCCAACGGCCATCTGCGCGGCTACGAGCTGCTGTGGCAGAAGGGGATGCGAAACTTCGAGGTCGTGGCCTGCGTGGATACGAATCTCGAGAACGCCAACAAGTTCGCCGACACGGCCGAGAAGTTCCAGGGCAGGCGGCCCATCGTCACCGCCGACTACGATGAGGTGGTCAGGAACAGGCAGGCCAACGCCGCCGACATCGCCACGCCGCACGGCCTCCATCACATCATCGGCTGCGCCTGCCTCGAGAACGGCATTGACGTGATGATCGAGAAGCCCATCGGCATCACGGTGCGGGCCAGCCGCCTGATCGCCGAGACGGCCGACAAGAAGAAGCGGATCGCGGCGACTGCCGAGAACATCCGCCGCGGCCTCGGACAGCGGGCGATTCATTGGGCGATCAACACGAAGAAGATCATCGGCGACATGCGCAGCTTCTTCTCGCAGGGCGCCGGCTATAGCCCCTTCCCCGGCGACGCTCCCCCCTTCCGCTGGCGCATTCAGAAGCTCTTCAGCGGCGGCCTCATGGTGATGGACAGCGGCGCCCACTTCGTGGATTCGATGCGCTATTTCTTCGGCGACCTCGAGCGCGCCTACGCCGAGTTGCGCCTCTTCGAGCCCGCGAAGTTCACCGACGAGAAGGGCAAGACCGTCGTCAGCGACTGCGAGGACTCCTGGAGCGCCATCCTCACGTTCAAGAGCGGCCTCGTCGGCACCTGGAGCTGGTCGAACGTCCAGCCCGGCCACAGCTACCGCACCGTGCTCTACTACGGCTCCGAAGGCTCGATCAAGGACACGGGCGACGTGTTCCACGGCTTCCAGTCCCTCGCCGGCGAGGTGATGTTCAAGGACGGCAAGACGAAGAGCGTGAACGATCTGGCCATCGAGTTCCTGCTGAGCCTGTCGCCCGACGAGAAGGAGCGCCTGTTCCCCTTCGGCATCACGAACGGCGTCTACCTCGAATGCTGGGACTTCATTGACGCCTGTGCGAAGCGGCGGCGCCCCGACGTGGATGCCTGGGACGGCCTGAAGGCGAAGGCATTCAGCGAGACCGTCTACGAATCCGCCGCCGCGGGCAAGGCGATCGCCTACGACGACGTCGTGGCCTGCAAGGTCGAGAAGTACCAGGGCCCGATCAACAAGAAATGGGGGCTGACCAAGAGGTGAGGTCGGCGCCTGCGGTTGGTGTGGTGCGCAGACGCGTGACGCGTGACCCGTGACAGGAATCGGAACGCGCTCTCTTGCCCTATCACGCGTCACGAGTCACGCGTCCGGGGCGCGGTCGAGCGAAACCGGAAGCTGTCGAATGATTATCCGCGACCTCTATCGCAGCCCCGTCGAGGACCTGCACAAGGCCATCGCGGCCAGCACGGCCACGGTGCTGCGCCGCGGGGTGATCCGCGCGCCCTCCGAGGTCGAGGCGGAGGACGTCGCGCGGCTCGCATCACACCCCGACTTCGACCCCTCGCTGAGCTTCGTGGCGTACGAGGGGCCGGACCCCGTCGCGTTTCTCGTCTCGCGGCTCCAGCGCCACGAGGAGGCCAGCGAGGCGGTCTGGACCCTCTTCGGCGGGGCGGCCGACGCCAGCCACGCGCTCGAGGTCCTCCTCGACGAGACGATGGCCCACTGGCGCCGCGAGGGGGCCACGCGGGCACGGAAGGACGCCGCCGGCCTGCTCCTCAGCGAGCCGCGCCTGGCCGAGGACGCCGAGCTTGTGGACCTTCTGAAGGAGCGCGAATTCGAGGTCACGGCCACCAGCACCGAGGTCGCGGCCGAGCTGAAAAAGCTGGCCACGCCGAAGGAGCTTGCCGACCGGGCCGAGGAGGTGCGGCAGAAGGGCTTCGCCGTCCGCGCCGCGCGCCCCGACGAGGCCCTCGTCGTCGCCCGCCAGTACGACCCGCGCCACACCCGCCGCCACTCGCAGGAGTTCTGGAACCTCGTCGCCCGCCACATGCGGCCCGAGGCCACCCTCGTGGTCGAGCACCGCCGCCAGATCGTCGGCTACGCGACCTACCTCGGCTGGACCCTCGACGGCCCTTGCCCCAGTCTCGGCCCACACTTCGTGGACGAGGTGTACCACAGGGGCGGCCTGGACTCGGTGCTGCTCCACGAGGCCCTGCTGGTCGCCAGGCAGAACGCCAAGGAGCAAGTGCGGGCGTACATCGGCACCGAGCGGCCCGACGCCTATCAACGTGCCGGGATGACAACGGCCGGGCGCTTCTGCCACGAGGCCACGGTCGAGCTCACGTAGTCCTTGCACCGTTCGCTCCCTCTCGTAGAATGCGACAGCCATGACACGCCTTCTCGTGATCGCGGGCCTGCTGCTGGCTGTGTCAGAGGAGTCCGCCATGTCGGCTCAGCGGGAATTGCCGGGGACAAGGCCGCTAGAGATGACCGGCGATCTCGCGGCGCAGATGGTCGCCGGCCTGCGCGAGTTCATGCTCAAGCACATCGACGCGTCGGTCACGAGCCGCGAGAAGCTCTGGCAGCGCGACTTCTCCTCGCCAGAGGCATACACCCGCTCCGTCGCCCCGAACCGCGAGCGATTCAAGGCTTACATCGGAGCCGTAGACCCTCGCGTGGCCTTCGACGGCATCGAATTGGTCGCCACGATGGCTTCGCCCGCCATGGTGGCAGAGGGCGCGGGCTACACTGTCCACGCCGCCCGCTGGCCAGTCCTCGACGGCGTGGACGCCGAGGGGCTGCTCCTCCAGCCGAAGGGCGAACCCGTGGCGAGGGTCGTGGCAATCCCCGACGCCGACTGGTCGCCCGAGATGCTTGCGGGCCTGGCACCTGGGGTGCCGCCCGAGGCGCAGTTCGCCCGCCGCCTCGCCGAGAACGGCTGCCTCGTGCTCGTGCCCACGATCGTTGACCGCAAGACCACGTGGTCGGGCAACCCCCGTATCGGCCGCAAGACCGATCAAAGCCACCGCGAGTGGGTCTACCGCATGGCCTTCGAGATGGGCCGACACGTCATCGGCTACGAGGTGCAGAAGGTGCTCGCGGCGGTGGACTGGTTTGCCCGCGAGGGCGGGAAGGCGAAGATCGGGGTCTTCGGCTACGGCGAGGGCGGCCTGCTCGCCCTCTATGCCGCCGCCCTCGACACGCGGATTGACGCCGCGGTCGTCAGCGGCTACTTCCAGGCCCGCGAGCGCGTGTGGCAGGAGCCTATCTATCGAAATGTCTGGGGTCTACTGCACGAGTTCGGCGACGCGGGGGTGGCAGGTCTCATCGCCCCGCGGCCACTGATCGTCGAGGCCAGCCGCGGCCCGGTCGTGGGCAAGCAAGGCTCCACGCCCGGCGAACTGGCCTCGCCGCCCTTCGAGTCCACGAAGGCCGAGTTCGAGAAGGCCCACGCCGTGGACTCCCGCCTCATCGGCAACGGCGATGGCCCGCCCGGCCGCGACGACGCGCTCAAGGCATTCCTCGAAGTCCTTGGAGCCAAAGCAGTTCTGAAGCAAGGCGGCCCGCCGCCCACCGACCTGCGCAAGGGCTTCGACCCCGGCCAGAGGATGAAGCGGCAGCTCGACCAGCTCGTCGCCTTCACCCAGCGGCTCATGCGCCTCTCGGAGTATCGGCGGGCAGGGCTCTGGGCGAAGGTAAACCATTCCTCACTCGAGGCCTATGCCAAGTCCATCGAGCCCTACCGCGGGATGTTCCGCAAGGAGGTCATCGGCGAGGTGCCGCCGCCGAGCCTGCCGCCAAATCCAAGAAGCCGCGTGATCTGCGACGAGCCGAAGTGGACTGGATACGAGGTCGTCCTCGACGTCTGGCCAGGGGTGTTCGCCTACGGTATCCTCTTGCTGCCCAAGGACTTGCGGCAGGGCGAGCGGCGGCCGGTCGTCGTCTGCCAGCACGGCCTCGAGGGCCGCCCGCAGACGCTTGTGGACGTGAAGAACGACGGCGCCTACCACCACTACGCTGCGAAGCTGGCCGACAGGGGCTTCGTGGTCTTCGCCCCGCAGAACCCCTACATCGGCGGCGACAGCTTCAGAGTCCTTCAGCGGATGGCCAACCCCCTCAAGTGCTCCCTCTTCTCCCTCATCATCCGCCAGCACGAGGTCATCACCGACTGGCTGGCCTCGCTGCCCTTCGTGAACCCGCAACGCATTGGCTTCTATGGACTTAGCTACGGCGGGAAGACCGCCATGCGCGTCCCCGCCCTCGTGCCCCGCTACTGCCTCTCCATCTGCTCGGGCGACTTCAACGAGTGGGTGAAGAAGAACGTAACCATCGAGGCGGGTTACAGTTACATGTTCACCGGCGAGTACGAGATGTTCGAGTTCGACCTCGGCCACAGGGCCAACTACGCCGAGATGGCGGCCTTGATCGCCCCGCGGCCGTTCATGGTCGAGCGCGGGCACCGCGACGGCGTGGCGCCCGACGAATGGGTCGCCTACGAATACGCCAAAGTCCGCCGCCGCTACGCCGACCTCAAGATTCCCGACCGCACGGAGATCGAGTTCTTCGACGGCCCGCACGAGATCCACGGCGTCGGCACCTTCCGCTTCCTCCACCGCCATCTCTCCTGGCCCGAGCCTGGCGCGGGGAAGCAGTAAGGCGGTCCACCACGGAGACACGGAGAGCACGGAGAAGACAAGATCTCATGCAGAGCCAGCAGAGGCGGCAGGGCTCGCAGTGAAGACTCTCGACCCCGGATCGCACGGATCGGCGCGGATGGCGAAGCCGGGAAGGGGGCGCAGAAGGGGCAGCGACCGCGGATTACGCGGATGCCGCGGATAGGCAGAAGCGGAGAAGGCATACAGTAGGCAGTCCGCGCTCGTCGTCGTCGTCCTCGTCGTCGTCGTCGAAACCGCCGCGACCCGACCACGGATCGCACAGATCAGCACGGAAGGCGAAGCCGGGAAGCGGGCACAGAATGGGCAGCGACCGCGGATGACGCGGATAGGCAGAAGGGGAGAAGGCATACAGTGGACAGTCCGTGCTCGTCGTCGTCGTCGAGACCGCTGCGATCCAACCCCGGATCGCACGGATCGGCGCGGAAGGCGAAGCCGGGAAGCGGGCACGAAAAGAAAGGCGACCGCGGATTACGCGGATGACGCGGATAGGCAGAAGGGGAGAAGGCATACAGTGGACAGTCCGTGCTCGTCGTCGTCGTCGTCCTCGTCGTCGTCGTCGAAACCGCCGCGACCCGACCCCGGATCGCACGGATCAGCACGGACGGCGAAGCCGGGAAGCGGGGACAGGAGGAAAGGCGACCGCGGATTACGCGGATGACGCGGATGGGAAACGCAAGAAGGTGTTCGGTGATCGGTGTTCGGGGTCAGGAGCTTGCGGCTTGTAGCTTGTGGCTTGCGGCTTCTCGCTCCCGGCTCGCCGCTCCCTCGTTCGCAGCGGCAGGTCATGCACACCTTCACGCGGAATCGTCTTCCCCCACAAACCGCCCGACCGAGACAAAGGTAGAATGACGACCTGACACCGGCAGCCTATCGCCCTACCACTAGATGATTACAGGGCGGACGCTTCCTTGATCACAGGGTCGCCGCACGTGCTTGGGGACACCAGAAGCCGACCGGTTCTTGCCATCTGGCTGCGGTCAGGGAGCCAGATGTGTAGGCCGCCTCTTCTGTACTGGGTCGCCAGACCGTGAGACTGAAGGAGCCTCAAGGCATCGGGAACTAGCTGCCGGCTTCTCTGGTCCAGACCTCTGAAAAGGGCATTCTCCTTTCTGCCCTTGCCGCGCTGAACATAGAGCTTCTTCAACACCGTGAGTAGCACTCTCAAGCCGAGCGGAAGACCGAGATCGAGGATTGAGCTCGTCGTTTCCACTGACTCCCTGAACGCATCAAACACACACTCACTGTCGAAAGCCCCGGCTGGGAGGTCGTCACGGGAGACGCGACCATCCATTTCCGCTATGAAACAGGCGGAGAACTTTGGTACCCTGCTTCCCTCAACCTGGGGGTCAACATCAAGCCGCATGAAGTAGCAGTCGGTGAAACGAGCGCGGCTGATGTCCCCCGCAGAACCAGAGATCTCCAGGTCAGGGATCAGGATACCCTGAATCTGCAAAGCACACGGCAGCGAGATGCCCATCGCGGCCACAATACGCACCAGGTCCGCGCGCAGCATGTCGGCGGCACCAAGCTGGTTCGTTCTCTGGATCGCTGCACCCAACTTCCCCTCTGCGCCGGGAATCCTGCTCAATGCAAGGGCTGCTACCTCTACCCCCAAAGCGCCCAAAGCGCACTCGGCTTCTTCAAGGAGTCCTGTCTCAGATCCAAAGGGCTGTTCGCAGAAGTACACGAGGTCGCCGGCTCGGCACGTGTCAGCGAAGTCCTCGTCGATGAAGCTCCTGTTGTCGCCCCCGTCGGGTCCGACACCCAAGCCGGGCAGACGTTGAAGGATAACCATTGCCTGTTCGTCGGGCTTGTACCCGCATATCTCCTCGAAAGCCTCTTGGACCTGCTCCGAAGCGACGGGACCGAGGCCGTTCAGTGTGCCCCTCGCCTTCGAAGCGGTTCGTTCAAGGACCCTGCGTATGGTTTGTCCGTCAATGCCTGCCTCAATCTCTGCTTCTCGGTCGCAGATTCGGCCGATCAGATCATGCCACCCTATGGCTGGGTCTAGGGGCGCGTTCTCGCGCCCCGACTCAGCGGGTTGGCGCGGGAGAGCGCCTCGTGACACAAGATAGCCGACCAACAGCGGACGGGCTGGCATCCAGCACGGAATGGTGCCAGCATAGCCACTACTCTTAACGTACTCACGTATCTGGTCCTCCGTGAAATCATTCAGAGTCAGGTCCACAAAGAACCCGTGGGTTCCAAGAGCTGATCTCCTCTCTCGCTCGTTATCAAAGAAATAGGCGCGCCCTGCCAGCGCGACCCCTACGCTACTCGGAGTATCTCGAACAAATCGCCTCACGACTTCCATCGATCGGAACCGGTTTTCCCTCAGCCTCTTCCACGGGCCCTGAATAGCAAGGGACGCCACCTCATCAAATCCATCGAGGATAACGATTCCATACCCGGCTCGCCAGGCGCGGACGAGGTGAGTCGGTTGCGAAAACCCGATGATCTTCGCGTGTCTCTCGAGGACTTCAGTCGGGTCATCCTGGCCGTAGTGATCCCTTAGATTAATGTAGATTGGGAATCTGTAGGTGTCACCCTTAAGATGCCGGCGGCGCAATCCGAAGTAGATCTCGCGGAGGGTCATGCTCTTCCCGGCGCCGTAATCACCCAGCAGCACGATCCTACCACCCTGGTCCAACTGATCTACCATTCTTGAGAAGTCCCAGGTTTCACCTGATGCAGCATCCAGGCAGGCAAGGGGAACATATTTCGCCCTCGGTTCAGCGGCCCCTGTTCCAGGGTCTCTTACGCTTCCAAACCGATAATTGGAGCGGTCCCTGAGGTACGAGACAACGTCTATGAGCTTGGCCTTGAACTGGCGATAGGAGACGGCGTTCACGAGCCCAGGGTACTGGTTGGCCACCCTACGTTGGACAGCACTGGGTTCCGACTTCGTCACGAACCAGCAGAGAACAGCCTTAGCGCGCCCGGACCTCTTCAGTCTCGAGGCGTGGTTCACCATCTTGCCGATGTCCTTCTTAGCTTTGTCCTCCCGACCTGATGTCGTCGCCTCAACCAGATGAATGCAATCTTCGGTCTCGAACAAACCATCCATTTCCCGCTCCCCAACCATCGTCGCACCCCCGTACTCGGCCGCTGGCCAGAGATGACGAGCGATGGAGCGCACTTCGTCTTCAAAGATCTTGTCGTCATCACGGTCGGTTGCTGTCATTACAGGACTCCCAGATCATTGGCGCGGCAATCCCAGCGACAGTTCCGGACAGTTCCAGGGCCACCATACTCAATCCCGGGCCTCAGGGGCTGACGAAGAGGTCGGCAATGGGGCAGCGGAAGCCGGGGAGGAGTTCGCCACCGTCGAGTTCGGCGCCGACGGGGAGGGTCTCGATGTCGGAGGCCGAGCGGTAGACGGCGTCGGGCATCTCGAGCAACTGCTCGGCAGTGATCAGTGTGGCCGCGCTCATGGCTTCACCCCCGGGGCGCATGACGGATGGCTCTTGCGACCTCTTCATGACGGCATACTACGCGCCCGAGGCAGGGGAGTCAAGAGGCGCGAGGAGAAAGCCGGGTGTTCGGTGTTCGGTGTCGGGGGGGCGAAGAGAGGTGTTCGGTGTTCGGTTGTCGGTTGTCGGGGTGAAGAGGCGGAAGAGGGCATGGGTGGGACGAGTGGGACTGCGGGCGGGCGGGCGCGCGGGGCCCCGCCGGCCGGCTGCCGACTGGCTGCCCGGTCACCCTGCATCCCTCCTCTCCGTGCGCTGCCTCAGTGTCCTCAGTGCCCTCTGTGGTGCGAGAAAAGCGGCGAAAAAGGCAGAGGAAAGCGTGTCGAAAAATGAAGGGGCGTGTCGAAAAATGACCGAATTTGCGCATGAGGGCATGGAAGCCGTAAGTTCCACGCTGGAGGTTACTTGTGTGTATTGCTGTCCCGGCGGGCGAATCAGCGGGCCGGGAGCGCGCGGCCGGCAGGACAAGAGATCCCGGGTGTCAGGTGTCAGGTGTTGGGGGTCAGGGGTTTGGGGCGCGGGACGTAGGGGTCGAGGGCGAGAAGGTCGTGGAGGATGAGGAGGGCCGCCTCCTTGTCGGGGATGCGGCCGCGGACCGACGAATCGAGGTCGCCCAGGGCGACCGAGGGGACGGCGGCGCCGACGCAACTCGGGCAGCCGTCGCGACATGCACACTGGCTGACGACGGTGTGGACGGACTTGAGCAGGTCGCCGATGGCCTCGGCGCAGCGTTCGGCGTAGCCCATGCCGCCGGGGTAGCGGTCGTAGAGGAAGATGGCGTCGCGGCCGAGATTCGTCGCATCTACTGTGGTGCCAATGTCTTGCACGTCGCACATGACGAACATGGGGGCGACCTCGACCAGGGCGTTGGCGATGCCGATGAGGCCCTCGGCGAAGACGCGCTTCTGCTGCGCGACGACTTCGCGGGCGTGGTCGGACGGCACGAGCCAGAGGGCAACGGTCTCGAGCTCCTGGGGCGGAAGCTCGAGCTTCTCGAATCCTAAACTATCGCGGGTATTGAACTTAACCTTCTTGAACATCGGGATATGGGTGGTCACCGTCACGTCGCCGAAGCCGATGGTGCCGCCGGCCCAGGGCTCCTCGCGGTCCTTTTCGTCAATGCGAATCTGCGAGGACTGGATGGACTGGGTGTAGTAGTCGAGGTCGCGGCGCTCGACGAAGGCGATCTTCTTCTCGAGGTCGAGCTTGTTCACGATGTAAGTGTCGCCGGAATGGAGGTATACGGCGTGGTCGTGGAGCTGGGCGAGGGCGGAAATCTCGTCCATCGTGCCGATCACCTGGTCGCCCTGCGTGGTGTCCTGGATGGTGTAGACGGGTCCGCAGAGGGTGCGGAGGTTGACTTGGGCGGCTGGGTAGTCGGAGGTGGCCCAGAACCACTTGTCATCTATACGCTTAGCGACTCCGCCATCGGCGAGGAGCTCGAGGATCGGCTCGGCGTATTCGCCGAAGCTGGGGGCCTCGGCATCGGGCAGGGGCAATTCGTGGAGGGCGCACTTGAGGTGGCCGACGGCGATGTGGGGGTTGTCGGGGTCAACGATGGCGCGCTCGGGGGATCGCCCGAAGATGAAGCCCGCGTTGTACATAAGGTATTGGTCAATGGGGGAGTTCTGGGCGATGAGGATGACGAGCGCGTCGTCGGCGCCGCGGCCGGCTCGGCCCGCCCGCTGCCAGAGGCTGGCGATGGTGCCGGGGTAGCCTACGAGGATGCAGGCGTCGAGCGAGCCGATGTCAATGCCCAGTTCGAGGGCGTTGGTGGAGGCGATGCCGAGGATTTCGCCCGAGGCCAGGCGGCGCTCGATGTCGCGGCGCTCCTCGGGCAGGTAGCCGCCGCGATAGCTCTGCACGCGCTGGGCGAGGCGGGGCGAGATGGGCTCGAGGAGGGTGCGAGCGTGCTTGAGTATAAGTTCCGTGCTGAGGCGGGTTTGCGTGAAAACGATGGTCTGGATTTCGTTGCGGACCAGATTGGTCATCAGCTCGACGGCGGTCCAGAGGGCGCTGCGGCGTTCGCCGCCCACGGCGGGGGCCTCGGTGGCCGGCAGGTCGCGGCTGAGGAGGGGCGGGTTCCAGAGGAGGAACTTCTTCGGGCCGCGGGGCGAGCCGTCGTTGGTCACCAGCTCGGCCGGGCCGCCGATGATCCGCTCGGCGTGTTCCCTGGGATTGGCGATGGTGGCGGAGGAGCAGATGAAGAGCGGATTGCTCCCGAAGTGCCTGCAAATTCGGCGCATGCGGCGGACAACATTGGCGACGTGCGAGCCGAAGACGCCGCGGTAGGCGTGGACTTCGTCGAGGACGACGAAGCGGAGATTGGTGAAGAAGCGTGCCCAGCGGGCGTGGTTGGGCAGGATGCCCTGGTGAAGCATGTCGGGGTTCGTGAGGATGACGGCGCCGCGGTCGCGGAGCTTTCGGCGCTGGGGCGCGGGCGTGTCGCCGTCGTAGGGGCCGCAGGCGAACTGGAGACCCTCCACGCCGGCGGCAAGTTCCGAGAGGCCACGGAACTGATCCTGGGCGAGGGCCTTTGTCGGGTAGATCGCGATGGCCGTGGCCGTCGTGTCCGCGAGGAGCCTTTCGAGGATCGGCACGTTGTAGCAGAGGGTCTTGCCGCTGGCCGTGCTCGTGACGACGACCACGTTGCGGCCGCCGCGCACGTAGCGAATGGCCTCGGCCTGATGGGTGTAGAGGCGCTGGATGCCGCGGGCGTCGAGGGCGGCTTTCACGCGCGGCTCGAGGTCGAGGTCGGCATAGGTCGCCGGCCGCTCGGGCAGCTCTTCGACGTGATGGACCTGCTCGCGTAGCGAGCGGTCGCGGGCGAGACGGCGAAGAAAGGAGTCGAGGTCCATGGCGCGCTATGGTACACGGCGCTGCCCGTGCTGTCCAGTGGGTTTGCCGATGGCCAGGATCCTCACGGCCGCGTTCCGGCCCCGCCCGACCTGACGTGCTCGATGGTCTTGTCGGCCCACTCGTCGCAGAAGGGGTTCTCGCCCTTGTAGCCGAGAAGCAGACACGGGTCTTCGAGCATCCTGTCCCAGAACAGGCGCATGCACTCACGGCACTTCATGAGGCCGACGTTGGCATCCCCGCTCTTCGTCCACCTTATGAAGCCGGACTCATCGAGGACCTTGGCGGCGCGGGAGTTATTCCTGTAGAAGTTGCGGTAGCCCTTGGGGCTTTTCGTGACCTCGACCTCGATGGGCTTCCCATCGGGGCCTTTGACCAGCGCGCGGGACACGGCCATGTAGGGGAGGGCCATCCAGTCCTCGACGACGTGGAGGGTGGTGTTGGTTCGGTTGGTGGTGCCGAAGAAGCAGATCCAGGCGTCCCACTCGAAGTTCTTGCCGTAGGGGCTCACGCGGTCGAAGGTGGAGCCCTTCTCGTGGCCGGCCACGTATTCTTCGGCGCGGGCGCCGATCGCGGCGATCGAGTGGGTGGGGTGCCGCGAGCGTTTGCGCTCGGGCCGCGCGAGGAAGACGTTGGTGACGCTGCCCACGCGCGAAGGCGTGGTGTCGGGGTCGAAGGCGTACGCGACGGGCCCGTCGGGCTTGGATGGCGCGAACGTAGCGGTGAGGGCCGGGACGGCCGCGAGGCCGTTCGGCCCGACGGTCTCGAGGAAGGCGTCTATGACCATGTCGGCGCCGCAGTTGGGGAGCTTGACGAGTTCGCGGGCGGGCCTCAGCATGCGGAGGTCGCTGTGGAAGAGGACGGCGTCGCCCTCCCTGAGGCCGAGCTCGGCCAGCCCGGCCTTGATGTCTTCCTTCGTGATGGCCATGTGTTCTCCGTTTCGTGGCAGAGCAGGCGCAGCGTGGCGCCGCCGCTGCGTGGAAGTATGCCAGTAGCCAGCGGGGGAGTCAAGCGCGGAGATGTGTCTTCAGCCGGCCGCCGAGGGTCGCAGTGTCAACGGGGGGCAGGACTGAAAGGGTGATACGCATCCCATTCTGTTCGCCGCGGTAGAAGGTTCCGCGTGCAGGTATGCACGCCCTACCGCCATTCCTTGGGCGCACGCTTGCGCTTGCGGGCGAGTGCGGCGAGGGGGTCGCCGGCTTTGATGGGGGCGGGAGTGGGACCCATGGGACCAAGGGGAACTATGGGACCGGCAGGAGCTTGCGGCGGCGCGGGACGGAAGGCGGGGGGAACATTGGGCTCGGGGGTGGCGGGGCCGGGCTTGCGCTCGCCGCGGGCGATGGCCTTGTCGTGGCGAAGCTTGCGGAAGACGCGACGGGCGACGTCGGCGTTGGTGAGTTTCGAGCGCTGCTCGGGCTGCGGAAAGGCCGTGTGGATGTCGTGCTCGATGGGATGGACGGGATGGGGCAGGAGCGGCTCCCTGGCGTGCTCGAGGCGGCGACGCAGGCTGCGCTCCAGGGCGAGGCGGGCCTCAGGGGCCGTCTGGCCGAGGCTCACCGTGTCGGGCTCGTCGAGGCGCGAGCCGTCGTCGAGGAGGCGTTCGAGCATGAAGAGGGTGGCGCGCTTCGAGGGGATCGAGCCTTCGCCGCGCTCGACGTTCCAGGTGACGTCCTGGCGGAGGGGTTTGCCGACGCAGCAGGGGCAGCCGTCGTCGCAGTCGCACTTGCGAATGTGGTCGAGGACGGCGGGCATCAGGCGGCTGGCCAATTCGTAGGCGCGCTCGGTGAAGCCGAGGCCGAGGGGGTAGCGTTCGTAGACGAATGTGGTGTTCCACGGGGCGTTGACGGCGCCGACGGTGTGCGAGAAGTCGAGGGTCTCGCAACGGACGAAGAGAGGGAGGACCTGTCGCGTGGCGTAGCCGATGCCGCGGCAACCGGCGTGGGGATCAATGTCCAGCGCGAGCGCACGGCGGCACAGCTCCTCGGGCGGGACGAGCCAGAAGGCGTGGGTCTCGAAGACGAAGGTCGGCAAGTCGAGCGGATGGCGCGAGAGGGCGTCGAGGGTGTAGAAGTGGATCCGCTCGTAGGCCCAGGTGTGGAAATGCGTGGTGACCTCGCCGAAGCAGAGGGTGCCGATGCCGAAGGGCCGCTCGCGCAGGCGGGCGTCAATGTGGTGGACGTCCGTGCCGCCGAGGGGCTGGGTGTAGTAATCCACGTCCACCTTGCGTACGCGGGCGAAGGAGTGCTCGAGGTCGAGCTGCTCGACGAACCACGTGTCGCCCTGATGGAGGTAGATGGCCTCGGGGTGGACGTAGATGGGGGCGTCGAGCTTGGGCATTTCGCCGATGATCTGCTCGGTCGCGGCATCCACCACGACCACGTTCCGGTCGTCCATCGCGCGGAGCGAGACCTCGTGCTGCGGCGTCTCGGGCGCGCTGTGGTGCCAGGAGCGATGCTCGGTGTCGTGGTAGACCTTCTGCTGGCCTTCGAGGACTTCGAGGGCGATGGGCGCGGCGGGACCGAAACGCGGCACCTCGTCGTCGGGCAGCGGCAGCTCGTGGGTCGCGCAGCGCAGGTGGCTGACGACGATGTGCGGGTTGTCGGGCTCCAGCACGCCCTCCTCGATGGGCCGGCCGAACAGGTAGTCGGGGTGCCGCATGACGTATTGGTTGATGGCCGTGTCGAGTCCCACGAGGATCACGAGGGCCGCCTTGTCGCGTCGGCCCGCGCGGCCGGCCTGCTGGAAGAAGGAGGCGAGGGTGCCGGGGTAGCCGACGATGAGGCTGGCCTCGAGGGAGCCGACGTCAATGCCAAGTTCGAGGGCGCGGGTGGAGCTGACGCCGAGCAATTCGCCGCTGAACAGCTTGTGCTCGATCTCGCGACGTTCGGTGGGCAGGTAGCCGGCGCGGTAGGGCGTCACCTTGTCGGCGAGCGGCGAGGCGAGGCGTTCGAGCGATTCGCGGACGTAGCGGTAGATCAGCTCCGCCGTGACCTTGGCCTTCGAGAAGGCGATGGTGGGCGTGCCCGCTAGGACGAGCGCGGTCATCAGCTCCTGCGCCTCGACGTTGGCCGAGCGCCGCGAGCGCCACTGCGTCGAGCGGATGCGAGGGGGATTCCAAAGGACGTAGGTGCGGGGGCCGGAGGGGGAGCCGTCGGTGGAGATGAGGGCGATGGGACGAATGGGACTTATGGGACCTATGGGACCCGTGGCACCTACCGGTCCCATCGGTCTGATGGGTCCCATACGTCCCATCAGCTTGGCGGCCACTTCGAGGGGATTGGCCAGCGTGGCCGAGCAGGCCAGAAATTGCGGCTTCGAGCCATAGTGGGCGCACACGCGGTCGAGCCGGCGGAAGAGATTCGCCACGTTGGCCCCGAAGAGGCCCGTGTACGTGTGCAGCTCATCCACGACGATATGGGTGAGGCGGGCGAACACACTCGCCCAGCGGGGATGCTGCGGCAGGATGCCGGCGTGGAGCATATCGGGGTTGGTGATGATCACGGCCGCCTTGTCGCGAAGCTGGCGGCGGTGACTTGCCGGCGTATCGCCGTCAATCACCCCGACCGTAACCTCCCGCGGGTTCGCAACCCGCGGGAGGTTTGCGGCTTGAAGGGCGCGCTGGAACACGCGGAGCTGGTCTTGCGACAGCGCCTTCGTGGGATAGAGGGCGAGGATGCGGGCGGTGGGGTCGCGCTCCAGTTGCTCAATGATGGGGAGCAGATAGCAGAGCGTCTTGCCGCTGGCCGTCGAGGTCGTTACCAGGAAGTCGCGGCCCGCGCGCGCGAGGTCGAGTGCCTGGGCCTGGTGGAGATAGAGCTGTTCGATGCCCATCCCCGCGAGCATTCGCGCGCAGGCCGGCGACAGCGGCTCCCGCGGCGCCGCATACCGCGCTGCCCGCCCCGCGACGCGGTGCACGTGGACGATCTGGCCGCGATAGTCGGCCGAGGCACGCAGATGCTCGAGGAAGGAATCGAAGTCCACGGGGGTCTCTTTGCATCAATCCGCATCCGGAATTCGCAAGCCGGAGATCGCCAGGGTCATGCCCGATCGACAGGGCTTGCAGAGGTCCGCGACGAGAGGGGGCATTCAGTCGGGAAGGTCGTCAAGGGGGACGAAACGGCCTTCGCGGATGTCCTTCCTGGCCCTGGCGATTCGGCGAAGGAACTTCTCGTCGTGTTCGAGCCGGTAGTCGAACCAGTCGTCCTCATCGTGGAAGCCGATGACCAGGGCGGCGGGGCGACCGTGGCGGGTGATGAGCACGCCGTCCTTCTCGGCTTCACGGATGATGCGGCAGATGTCGTTCTTGGCTTCCGCCATCGTGTGGGTCTTCATTCTGGCACCCCATGCTCCTCAAGCCACTGGGTAGTCCGGGGCTTCTCAACGAAGCCCAGGACTTCGACGCGCCTGTGGACTTCATCCACGTCGTAGAACACGCGCATCTCGGCGACGCGCAGGCGGTACTGGGGCTGGCGCAGCCCTCTGAGCCGTTTGATCCGGCTCTTGCTTTCGCGCACGGGATCGGCTTCCAGGTGCTCCCGCATGGCCCGCTTGAGGGCAGAGCGGCACCGAGCGTCCAGCTTCCTGAACTGCTCCTCAGCAGTTCGCGCGACTACGACGGCGTGCCTCATTCTGGGAATAGTATAGCCAGAGTAGCCGCAGCGGTCAAGGGCCTTTGCCTGGTGCAGCTAGAGCCGTTCGATGCCCATCCCCGCGAGCATTCGCGCGCACGCCGGCGACAGCGGCTCCTGCGGCGTCACGTGGAGCTTGCTGCGGCAGGCTCGTAGTGCAGGACGATCAACTGGCTGGCACGTAGCGGGGCTGTGGCGTAGGTGCGGCCGTGGTCATCGGAGAACTCGACCTCGAACATCCCAGGCTCTAACAGCTCGACGACGGTGCCCACCTGGCCGCGGCGCAGCCCGCGCGACGGCACGTCGGCCACGAGGGCGACCACGTCGAACAGCTTGATCGCGTCGTTCACTACGTCGTCCCTCTTTCAGAGAACGTGACAACTCACCAAGCAGGGAGGCTTCATGTCCCCTCACCTTTGCCCACTGGGCGCGAAGGCGAACGAGGTTTGGACCGGGAACGGGCAGGTGCAGCCGGAGCTGGCCTCGGGGACGAGGACGAGGCCGCCGGCGGGGATGATGTTGATCCAGCAGCCGGGGCGGCTGACGGTGGAGAGCTTGCTGGCCTGGCGGGTGCGCAGGTCGAACATGGCGGGGTTGCCCGCGCGGTAGAAGAGCTGGCCCGCCGAGGCCGACATGGTGCCGCAGCCGTGGCCGCCGCGGTTGAACTTCCAGTCGGGCACGGGCTCGCCCGTTCTCAGGTCATAGGCGCACGGCTCGGCGTAGACGATGCCGCCGACGATGACGGGGTGTCGCGTCTGCTCGCCGTGGTCGCCGCCGGGCTTGTGGCGGTTGTCCTGCTCCCGATGCCAGCGGGGCTCGCCCGTCTTCGCGTCGAAGGCGAACAACTCATACCAGACCGTGTTGTTCTTGTTCTTCGAGCCGGTGGCAACGACAGTGCCCTGCGCGATGCTGAGGAAGATGACGTGCTGGAACGAGCGGAGGTCCACGGGCTTCTTCCAGAGGGTCTGGCCCGACCTGGCGTCGAGGGCGACGAGTGAGGCGCCGGAGCCGAGGAGGAAGTCGAGCTTCATCCGCCCGTCGGCGTCCTTCGTAGCGTCGGGGTTGGCGCTCTCGACGAAGTACACGCGTCCATCTGCGATGGCGATGGTGGGGTCGAGGATGACGCCGGCGTCGTAGGTCCATCGCTTCTCGCCAGTCTTGCGGTCCAGGCAGAAGAGGGTGTCGCTGGTGCTGACATCCTTGAAGTCGCCGTACTGGATTTCGATGACGGTGCGGCCCATGGCGCGAAGGGAGGCGCCCTTCTTGCGGCCCGAGCCGAAGAGAGCGTCACCGACCGTGGCCACGTAGCCCCAGGAATGTTGGCCGCCTGCCTCGCGCCGCGGCGCGGCGAAGCGCCGCACGATGGAGCCCGTGGCGACGTCGAGCGCCACGCATTCGTCGGGGCCGACGGCATAGAGCAGATCATCGGCGAGGGCCAGGTAGCCGCTGTCCTTGGGCGCCCCCAGGCGGCTGGACTCGGGCAGGTCGGCTTCCCAGAGGGCCGTGCCATTATGGGCGTCCACGGCAATGATCTTGTTGTAGGCGGGGACGAAGAGGCGGCCGTCCTTGGCGAGGGGCGGGACGGCGCGGTGGTGACGGTCGGCCATCGCGTTGGGGCCGGGCGGGCCGAACCATTGCACGCGCATCTCGCCGCCGACCAGGCGGTCGCCGCTGCACGCCGTGTTGGCGGGGTCGGCGTAGAGATGCGTCCACTCTCCCGCGCCCTCGAGCGGGCCGCGGCGGGTGAGCTTCGCGGGGCCGTCGAGGCGGAGCGCGCCGCCGTACGGCTTCGCGAGGCGTGATGCTCCGTCGGGCGCTGCGCTCCTCGGGTTCGTCACGTGGTCGAAGACGACCAGGTCGGCAAAGCCGCTCGGGAGCGACGACAGCGGGCCGCTCTGCACGGTGGCCCGGACGCCGAGAAGCCCCGCTGCGTCGAGCGCTCTCCGGGCGGCGGCGCGCTTCCCTGCGTCGTCCTCGATGCCGATGATCGAGAGCTCCGTCAGCTTCGCAAGCTCGTAGACGAGGCGGCCGTCGCCACAACCGAGGACGACGCCGAAGCCCTTTCTCACGCCCGACTTCTCCACGATATCCCTGGCGGCCTGTTCGTATGGCGGCGCTGGTGGCGGCCCATCGCTCGGCGACTCCTGGCCGCTGCGCGCCGTGCCCGTCGCGGCGAAGCAGTGGATGGCGCCTTTGTCGGTGCTGACGAGGAGGCGGCCGTGGGCGGCGGCGAGGCCGTAGGCGGTGCCCTCGACCTTGCCCGACCAGAGCGCCTCGCCGTCGGCCGCGCGGAACGCGGCCACGTCGCCCTCGCCCCCCACGAAGAGCGTGTCGCCCGCCAGGATGAGCGACGCGGAGTGCGTGCAGGGCCGCTTCCAGATGAGGCACGCTTGCATGCCCTTCGCGAGTTCGGCGAGGGCGGCCTTGTTGGTCTCGTGCTCGGCTTTCAGCTTCCTGCCTTTGTCGCTATCGGCCTTCCTGCCGAGCTTCTTGAGCGCGTCCCCGATGGCCTTCTGCCGGGCGGCGAGCTTGCGGCTCTGGTCGAGGAGGCCGAAGTAGCGGACGCGGTCGAGTGCCTGGAGCTCGCGGCCCGTGAGGAAGTAGAGGGCCTTGTCGGTGGCGAGGGCGCGGCGGGCGTTGAAGGACACGAGCTGGCTCCCCGTCGCGGCGTCGAACGCTTCGATTTGGCCGATCTTCCCCGGGCCGTTGAGGAACAGGTTGCCGGCGAGCGCCGCGTTGGTGCCGCCGGTGCCCTTGATGCTGCCTGCCGGCTCGCCGTCGGCGAGGCGGAACACGGCAGGCGCCGTCCTGCCCGTCGGCACGTAGAGATGCGTGGCCGAGGCCAGGAGATAGCCCTGGGGCGAGAGGTTGACGGGCCGCGGCTTCCATCGCGGCGAGCCGTCGCGCGCGTCCACTGCCACGAGCGAGACGCCTTCCCAGGGGAAGAGCCCCGCGCCGGCGTATGCGGTCCCGTCGGCCACAAGGATGCCCGTGCGGACGGGTGAGGCGGAGATGAGCCGGCCGTTGCCGATGAGCTGGCGGGCGTCGGGCGCGGCCCGATGCCTCCACACCTCGGCGCCGCTGCTCGCCGCAAGGCAGTAGACCCAGCCGTCGTCCGAGCCGACGTAGACGTTGGCGTCAGCGACTGTCGGCGCAAGGCGCACCGGGCCGCCGGTGAAGAAGGTCCAACGCACCCTGCCCGTCGCGGCGTCGAGGCACACGACCTTATCTTCGGCCGACGAGCCGAAGTAGATGGCGTCCCCGGCCGCAACGACGTGGAAGGCGCGATCATAGGTGACCCGCGCGGCCAGGTCGGTGAGCTTGTGCCAGTAGTCCACCTTGGCCGGCGCGGGCCAGGCCGGGCGGGGGGCTTGGCGCGGGGTGTGGGCCCACGCCTCCTGCAGCGGCAGGGAGAGCGCTTCTGAGGCGATGCCGCTCCGCTGGTTGTCGTGGAGATGCGTCGGCCAGTCTTCCGCTCTCGCCGCTGCAAGGGCAAGCAGGACCGCGAGGGAGACGCCGAGGCCGAGGAAGGAACGTTTCTTCTCACGCATCACGTTTCACTCATCACGGGTGAGGAGGATCTTCGCCATCGGTTCGGCCACGGCCCGGCGGCGTGGGCGGCTGGCGAGACTTTCTGGCTTCGGCGGTTCTCCAGTCGTGGTTTGCGCATCATTCACTCAACACGTCTCACTTGCCCCAAGTGGGAGCGAAGGCAAACGAGGTCTGGATCGGGAATGGGCAGGTGCAGCCGGAGCTGGCCTCGGGGATGAGGACGAGGCCGCCGGCAGGGATGATGTTGATCCAGCACCCAGGGCGGCTGACGGTGGAGAGCTTGCTGGCCTTGCGGCTGCGCAGGTCGAACATCACGGGATTGCCCGCGCGGTAGAAGAGCTGGCCCGCGGAGGCGGACAGGGTGCCGCAGCCGTGGCCGCCGCGGGTGAAGTCCCAGCCCGCAATCGGCTCGCCGGTCGCCAGGTCGTAGGCCTGGGGCTCGGCGTAGACGACTCCGCCGGCGATCACGGGGTGAAGCGTCTGCTCGCCGTGGAAGCCGCCCACATTGCGCTGGTTGTTCTGCTCGCGGCGCCAGCGCGGCTCGCCCGTCTTCGCGTCGAAGGCGACTAGCTCATACCAGACGGTGCGGTCCTTGTTCCTGGACCCCGTGACGACGAGGGTGTCCTGCGCGACGCTGAGGAAGATGATGTGCTGGAGAGAACTGAAGTCCACCGTTTTCTTCCAGAGGGTTTGGCCCGACGTGGCGTCGAGGGCGACGAGGGCGGCGCCGCTGCCCAGCAGGGCGTCGAGCTTCAGGCGGCCATCGGCGTCCTGCGCCGCGGCGGGGTTGGCGCTCTCGACGAAGTGGACGCGTCCGCCGGCGATGGCGATGGTGGGGTCGAGGACGACGCCGGCCCGGTAGGTCCACCGCGTCTCGCCGGTCTTGCGGTCGAGGCAGAAGAGGGAGTCGCTTGTGGAGATTTCCTTGAAGTCGCCGTACTGGAATTGGACGCGGGCGCGGCCCATGACGCGGATCGAGGCGTCGCGCTTGCGGGCAGAGCCGAGGAGCAGGTCGCCCGTGGTGGCCACGTAGCCCCAGGAGGGGGGCGCGTCGCCCTCGGGCGAAGGGGGCTTGAAGCGGCGCACGAGGGTGCCGGAGGCCACGTCGAGGGCGACGCAGTCGTCGGCTCCGGCCGCGTACAGCACGTCGGGGGCGAGGGCGAGGTGGCCGCTGTCGCGGAGGGCGCCGAGGCGGCTGGACTCGGGCAGATCGGCCTCCCAAAGGGTCGTGCCATTGCAGGCGTCCACGGCGATGACCTTGTTGTAGGCGGGGACGAAGAGGCGGCCGTCCCTGCACAGGGGCGGCATGGGCCGGTGATGGCGGTCGGCCATGGGGTTGGGGCCTGGCGGGCCAAACCACTGGATGCGCATCGCGCCGCCGACCAGGCGGTCGCCGCTGCACGCGGTGTTGGCGGGGTCGGCGTAGAGATGCGTCCACTCGCCGGCGCCTTCGAGCGGGCCGCGGCGGGTGAGCCTCGCGGGGCCGTCGAGGCAGAGCGCGCCGCCCCACGGCCTCACGAGGCCGGCCGCATCCGCGGGCGCCGTGACATCCGGGTTCGTGACGCGGTCGAAGACTACCAGGTTGGCGAAGCCGCGGGGCAGCGTTGAGAGCGGGCCGCGGCGGACGGTGACTCGGACGCCCGCCACCCCCGCCTTGTCGAGCGCGCTCCGTGCGGAGGCGAGCTTGCTTGCGTTCTCCTCGATGCCGAGGATCGTGAGGTCGGTGAGCCCGGCCAGCTCGCAGGCCAGGCGCCCGTCGCCACAGCCGAGGACGACGCAGAGGCCCTTCGTGACGCCCGACGCTTCGACGATTTCCTTTGCGGCCTGCGCGTAAAGCGGTGAGAGGCTGTCGGTCGCATAAGGGGTGACGGGAGGGGTGTTCGAGGACGACGAGGGCGAAGCCGCCGACGACGCGAAGCAGTGGATGGCCCCCTTGTCGGTGCTGACAAGGAGGCGGCCGTGGGCGGCGGCGAGGCCATAGGCCGTGCCCGCCACCTTGCCGGTCCAGAGCGGCTCGCCGTCCGCCGCCCGGAAGGCGGCGACTTCGCCGTGGCCTCCCGCGAAGAGCGTGTCGCCGGCGCAGATGAGGGTGGCGCGGTGCCGGCAGGGGCGCTTCCAGAGATAGCAGCCCAGCGTCTCCTTCGACGCGGCGGCGAGGGCGGCTCGATTGGCCTCTCGCTCGGCCTTGAGCTTCTTGCCCTCCACGCTGGTGTCGGGCTTGCCGAGCTCGCCGAGGCGCCGCTCGATCTCCCTCTGGCGGGTGGAGAGGTCTCGGCGCTGAGTCAGGAGGCCGAAGTAGCGGACGCGGTCGAGGGCCTGCAGTTCGCCGCCGGTGAGGAAGTAGAGCGCCTTGTCGGTGCCGATCGCGCAGTAGCCGGGGAACGTGGCCACAAGGCCCATCGTCTCGCCATCGTAGGCCGCGATCTTGCCGTCCGCGCCGGGCCCGTTGAGGAGCAGGCCGCCTGTGAAGGTGGCGTAGGCTCCGCCGCTGTCGGTGCGGACGCCCGCCTGCTGCCCATTGGTGCGGCGGAAGGCGGCGGGCGCCGCCCTGCCGGTCGGCACGTAGAGGCGGGAAGAAGAGGCGAGGAGGTAGCCCTGCGGCGACCGGCTCAGCGGCGCGGCCGGCCACTTCGGCGAGCGGTCCAGGGCGTCCACGGCCCAGAGTAGCACGCCCTCGGTCGGGAACAGCCCGGCGGCGAAGTAGGCCGTGCCGTCCGCCAGGAGCACGCCGGTGCGGACGGGGGCGGCGGAGATCACCCGGCCGTTGCCGATAAGCTGGCGGGCATCGGGCGCGGCCCGCATCCGCCACACCACGCCGCCGTTGCCCGCGTGCACGCAGTAGACCCAGCCATCGTCGGAGCCGACGTAGACCTTGCCGTCGCACACGGCGGGCGCGAGGCGGACGGGGCCGCCGGTGGCGAAGGACCACCGCACCTCGCCCGTCGCGGCATGGAGGCAGGTGACCGAGTCGTCGGCCGAGGAGCCGAAGTAGACGGCGTCGCCGGCCGCAGCGACGTGGAAGGCGCGGTCGTAGGTCACCCGGGCGGCGAGGCCCTGGATGCCGTGCCAGTAGTCCGTGTCGGCGGGCGCGGGCCACGCGGGTCGCGGCGCGTGCCGCGGTTCGAAGGTCCAGGCCTCGGCGAGAGGGAGGGGGAGTTGCTCGCCCGTGACCCCGCTGCGCTGGCTGTCGTGCATGTACGTCGGCCAGTCCTCGCCCGCCGCGCCCCGCGCAAGCACGAGTGCCAGCAGCCAAGATGCCAGAACTTGGGTCGCCATGCCGCTCACGGATGGGACTCGCCGCGGATCCGCCTCCATGAACCTGATTATACCCCCGCGCGGGCGCAGGAGCAACTGGAGCGACGGACCGAGCGGGCCTGGGCGGCGGCGCGCCGCGGCTTGACTCGATGCGGCGCCTGTGCTATAAGAATCCCAGTGGTGATGCAACCAGGGCGGGGAGGCGTGTCTGCTGAGGCGGTTGCTCACGGGTCGTTCCTCAGGGTGTCGTGGGCTCACGGGGGCCGCCGATGGCAAGACGACGGATGCTGAGACTCGCTGGTATCGCGGCGCTGGTACTGGCGTTCCTGAGCGCGCCGCGCGATGCCTACGCCTATCTGGACCCCGGGACGGGGAGCCTGATCCTGCAATTCGTGATTGCGGGCCTGGTCGGCTCCGCGTTCGCCATCAAGCTCTTCTGGCGCCGCATCGTGGGCCTCTTCCGCAAGCGTCGCTCGGAGCCCGACCGAGAGTAACCGGATGGCGGACGATCAGGCGGCAGCGGGCTCGTTCCGTGACCCCGACGGGAGCGTGTACTTCGCGGGCGGGGTGTGCTACCGCCAGATCAACCCCAGCGGGCGGGCGAGCTACGAGGCCCTGATGGGGTCGGGCTTGTACGCCGCCCTCGCCGGCAAGGGGCTGCTGATCCCCCACGAGGAAGTGGGCCTCGAACACGCCCGGACCGAGGGGGCCTACAAGGTCATCCGCCCCGAGCCGCTTCCCTTCGTCTCCTACCCCTATGAATGGTGCTTCAGCCAGCTCAAGGACGCGGCGCTCCTCACCCTGCGGGTGCAGAACCTGGCGCTCGACCACGGGCTGATCCTGAAGGACGCCAGCGCGTACAACGTGCAGTTCCTCGGCGGCCGGCCGGTCTTCATTGACACCCTGTCGTTCGACCCCTGCGAGCAGGGGGCGCCGTGGGTGGCCTACCGCCAGTTCTGCCAGCACTTCCTCGCGCCGCTCGCCCTGATGCACTACGTGGACGTGCGGCTCGGCCAGCTCCTGCGCACGAACATTGACGGGGTGCCGCTCGACCTGGCGGCGGCGATGCTGCCGCGGCGCACGCGGCTGCGGCCCTCGTTGCTCATGCACATCCACCTCCATGCCAGGTGCCAGGCGCGGTATGCCGACCGCGCCGCGCGCGTGCGCGGCCGGCGCGTGAGCCGCCTTGGCCTCCTCGGCCTGGTGGACAGCCTCCAGGGCGCTATCCGGCGCCTGCGCTGGCGGCCCCAGGGCACCGAGTGGGGCGAGTACTACCGCGAGACCAACTACTCGGACCGGGCCGCCGAGCACAAGGCCGAGCTGGTCGCCCGCTACCTCGACGCGCTGGGGCCTCGGACGGTGTGGGACCTGGGCGCGAACACCGGGCGGTTCAGCCGCCTCGCGGCCGACAAGGGGGTCTTCACGCTTGCCTTCGACGTGGACCCCGCTTGCGTCGAGACGGCCTATCGCGACGCCCGCGAGCGCGGCGCGGCGTCCCTGTTGCCCCTGCTGCTCGACCTGCGGAACCCCAGCCCCGGCATCGGCTGGAGCAACGCCGAGCGCGCGAGCCTCGCCGACCGCGGCCCGGCCGACGCGGCCATGGCCCTTGCGCTGCTCCACCACCTCGCCATCAGCAACAACGTCCCGCTCGACCGCATCGCCGCCTGGCTGGCCACGGTCGCCCGCGCGCTCATCATCGAATTCGTGCCCAAGAGCGACTCCCAGGTCCAGCGCCTCCTGGCCACGCGCGAGGACGTCTTCCCCGACTACGACCGGGAGCACTTCGAGGCGGCGTTCCGCGAGCGGTTCCAGATCGTCCGCGCCGAGCCGCTGCGCGAGTCGGAGCGGTGGCTCTACCTCATGCGGCG
Source organism: Planctomycetota bacterium (assembly GCA_035527715.1). Lineage (GTDB taxonomy): Bacteria > Planctomycetota > PUPC01 > DSUN01 > DSUN01 > DSUN01. The sequence goes on from DATKZY010000028.1 coordinate 70,524, forward strand.
AAGCGAGGTGACTCCGTGAAGCGACTGCCCGCGCTCCACGTCCTCTTCTTCGCCGTGTACCCCGTCCTGTTCGCCTACTCGCGCAACGCGGGAGAGGCCGACCTCGCCCAGGTGGCGCTGCCGTTCGTCACCGTGGTGTGTGGTGCGGCCGTGCTGTGGGTGCCGGCGCTGCTGGTCTTCCGGGAGCGGACGAATGCGTCGGTCGCCCTCTCGCTCTTCCTGCTCTGGTTCTTCCTCTACGGCCACTTCGCGGCGGTTCTGCGCGGGGCAGGGCTGTACATGCGGCCGCGGTACCTGCTGGTCGTGTGGACGCTGCCGGTGCTGGCCGCGGCGGCGGTGATCCGCTGGCGGCGCCGGCCGCTGCCACGCCTGACGAGTTTCCTGAACGCCGTGAGCGCCTGCCTGGTCGCCCTGTGCCTCGGCTCGCTGGCACTGTTTGGCCTCACGCGGCGCTCGGCCGGGCGGACGGCCGACGCCGAGGTCGCCTCGGACCCCGCGCACGGTGTTCCCGCCGAGCGCCCCGACATCTACTACATCATCCTCGACCGCTACGCCCGCGAGGACGTATTGCTTGGGCAGTACGGCTACGACAACTCCGAGTTCCTCCGCTACCTGGGCGACAAGGGCTTCCACGTCGCGACAGCGGCCAGCGCCAACTACCCGATCACCCCGCTGTCCCTGGCCTCTTCGCTGAACATGCAGCACCTCGTCGAGCTGGCTCAACGCCTCGGCGAGGACGCGACCGACATGCTGCCCCTCTACACGCTCTGCGAGGACTTCGCCGTCTGGCGCTTCCTCCAGCAGCGGGGCTACCGCTATGTCCACTTCGGCTCCGGCTACAGCCTCACGGCCCACAACCCGCACGCCAACCTCAACATCAACCTCTTTGCACTCCCCGACTTCTGGGGCATCCTGTACCACCAGACCGTGCTCCAGCCCGTCCTTTTCAACCTCAAGCTCTACGACCATCGCCACACGAAGTGGCGACGCGAGGTGTACGAGTTCGACCACCTCGAGGCGATGTGCCCCGGCGACCAGCCCCTGTTCGTCTTCGCCCACTTCCTGACCACCCACCCGCCCTACGTCTTCCGCAGCGACGGCAGCTACGTCTCCGAGGCCGCCGAGGCGGAGCTGCCCGGCAAGCAGCGGTACGCCGAGCAGGTGGAGTATGCAAACCGGCGCCTGCGCGGGTTCATTGACCACGCCATTGCCAGCGCGCGCGTTCCCCCCATCATCGTGCTCCAGGCCGACGAGGGGCCCTACCCGCTCGACTTTCGTTCGGACCGGGACGACTTCGACTGGCGCACGGCCACCGCCGCCCAGTTCCGTCAGAAGTTCGGCATCCTCAACGCCTGCTACGCGCCTCGCCTGCCCCCGGGCGCGCTGTACCCGGCCATCACACCGGTCAATACCTTCCGAGTCATCTTCCGCCACTACTTCGGCGCCGGCCTGGAGCCGCTGCCCGACACCATTTACGCCTTCGTGGACAGGCTCCACATGTACAAGCTCCACGATGTCACCGACAAGGCGCGCCCTGCCGCCCCGGCGCTGCCGAGCCCCGCGGGCGAGGAGCCCCGCACCCCTTGAGTCACTGCTCGGCAGGGGGGGCCAGGAGGCGGGTGAGCAGCTCGGCCACGGTCACCAGGTCGTGCCGGTTGTGCTGGACGATGAGGGCGATCTCGCGGGCGTCGCCCGTGCGCACGTAGTCGTGGTAGGCCCGGCCGATGTCGGCCCCCGCGATGTCGGCGCCGCGGTGGCGGCGGCAGATGCAGCGCTCGAGGGTCTGGAGACGGCAGTCGGGCAGCGTGCCGCCGTACCGCCGGCGGGCCGCGTGCAACAGGTCGAAGTGCAGCGGCGGCTCGGGCAGCACCACCCGCGCCCTCGCCGCCCGGGCGCGGAGGGAGGGGACGTCGAAGGTCTTGCCGTTGAAGGTCACGAGCAGCCGCGCGTCGCGTGCCTGCTCGGCGAAGCAGGCCAGGATGCTCGCCTCCTCGGCGTAGGTGCGGGCGAGGAGCTGTCGGCACACGAGGTGGCCGTCGCGCCACACGAGCGTGCCGATGAGGAAGATCGTCGCCGTGCCGAGGCCGGTCGTCTCCACGTCCAGGAAGCAGGCGTCCTCGGGCCCCAGGGGCGGCGCGTCCCCGAGGGGCAGCGAGGCCAAGGCGCGCGGCAGGGCTGGGGCGAGCTGCGGCCCGGCCGGCGATTCGATCAGATAGAAAGCCGGTCCCCTCGGGCTCGAGGCCTCGATGCCCTCGACGAGGCGGTCGAGCGGGATGCAGATGCCGGGGCCGCTCTCGGCGCGGCGCGGCGCCTCGCGCGGCAGGTCGCGGCGATAGACGATTGCGTCGGATGGCGGCGTGTTCGGCGCGGACGCGGCGGCGAGCCGGGCGAGCTTTCTGCGGAGGCCCCGCAGAGCATCGCCCTGGCGGGCGGGGGCGGAGTCGTCTGGTCTGTCGGCGTTCACGGCACAGGGTCCAAGGCAGGAGAAAACCCGCCAGCGGCTCGGGCCGAGGCCCGTCGGCGGCAGCGATGCGGGCGCACACCGCTTCTCCTACTACTCTACTCTCTCACGCCCGGCTGTGCAAGGGCCACTTGCTCACACAGCCGGCTTGCCGAGGGCCTCGAAGGTCGTGCGGATGGCCTGAAGCTCGGTGGCGGAGAGGCGGATGTCGGCGGCCCTGGCGTTCTCGCGGGCCTGCTGGGGGTTGCGGGCGCCCACGATGGCGGCGGTGACGCCCGGCTGGGCGACCGTCCACGCGATGGTCACCTGGCCGAGCGTGGCCTGGTGGGCCTCGGCGATGGGCTTCACCTTTTCGAGGGCGTCGAGCACGCGGCGGCGATTCGCCGGCTGGAACCAGGGGCGGTCGCTGCGATAGTCGCCCTCGGGGAACGTGCGGTCCATGGTCACCTTGCCCGTCAGCAGGCCCTGGTCCAGGGGGCTGTAGACGATGACGCCCACGCCCCGCTCGCGGCAGAAGGGCAACACGTCGGCCTCGATCTTGCGGTCGAGCAGGCTGTACTTCGGCTGGTCGCTGGCGAGCGGGCCATGCTTTAGGCATTCGGCCATCATTTCGACCGTGAAGTTGCTCACGCCGATGGCGCGGATCTTGCCCTGCTGCTTGAGCGTCACGAGGGCCTCCATCGTCTCTGCGAGGGGGGCCGACGCGTCGGGCCAGTGGCACTGGTAGAGGTCAATCACGTCGGTGCCCAGGCGTGTCAGGCTCTGCTCGACCTCCGCGATGACGGCGGCCTTGTGCAGGTTGCGCACCACGGTGCATTCCGTGCCGTCGAGGCCCTTGTAGGTCCACGGGTTCGAGCCCTCGCCTGGCGTGTCCCAGCGCAGGCCGCACTTGGTGGCGAGGATCACCTTGTCGCGGCGGCCCTGGATGGCCTTGCCGACGATTTCCTCGCTGTGGCCCATGCCGTAGATGGGCGCCGTGTCAATGCAGTCGATCCCCGAGTCGAGCGCGGCGTGGATGGCGCGGATCGAATCCGCGTCGTCCTGCCCGCCCCAGAACCACCCGCCGACGGCCCAGGCGCCGAAGATGACGGTGGGGATGTTCAGGTCGCTCTGCCCGAGTTGCCGATGTTCCAACAGTCTCCTCCTTCAGTTGCGGGGTCTCGCACGACGCGTGACCCGTGACGCGTGATGCCCTGGACTACCAGGTTTCGTGGTGGATTCTCGCGGCGTCGTAGTAGTCGGCCGGGGCCTTCTGCTCGGCAGGGACGCCGACCGCGATGACGGCGAAGGGGACGACGTGCTCGGGCAGGGAGAAGAGCTTGCGGCAGCCCTCCTCGCGCTCGGGGCGCGGGTGCACGCCGCACCAGCAGGCGCCGAGGCCCAGGTTCGCCGCGGCCAGCAGCAGGTTCTGCGTCGCCGCCGCGCAGTCCTGCACCCAGTAGCCCGGGTACTGCTGGCTCGACAGGTCGCCGCACACGACGATGGCGAGCGTCGCCGTCCCGAGCATGCTCGCATAGGGGTGCACCGTCATGACGGCCTCGAGCCGCGCGCGGTCGCGGACGACGATGAACGCCCAGGCCTGCTGGTTGCCGGCCGAGGGCGCGGACATGGCGGCGCGGAGCAGGGTCTCGACCTGCGCATCGCTCACCTCCGCGCCCTTCTGGTACTGCCGAATGCTCCGCCGCTTCTGGATGAACTCGAGCACGTTGTCCATCGCTAGCCTCCTTTGCCCTCGCTCTCGCGCGGGAGGGCGAGATCGAGGGCGATGCCCAGCATCACGCCCGCCGCGTAGCAGACCAGGTCGCTCCACAGGAACTCGTAGCCGAGGGCCAGCCCCCCCACCGTGGTGCCCCGCAGCGCGTCAATCCACGGAGCGTGGTAGAGCTGGCTCGCCTCGACAAGGCACGAGACGGCGAACGCCAGGGCCGCGGCACGCAACGTGCTCCACGCGGGAAACGCGATCCCCACGAGGAGAAAGGCCGTGGTCGCCCAGAGCGTGTCGCCGCCATATCGGGCCACCAGCGGCGGCAGGGACCCCCCGAACCAGCGCGTGCACAACGCCGCCAGGACGACCAGCGGGATCAGGCACGCGCACACGCCTCGCCGTCGCCGCTTCCTCGCCACCTTCTTCCCCCCGCGCCCTCCCTCCCTCCCTCCACGCAACAAGACGCCACTATAGGCAGAGCGCCGCGTCGAGTCAACCACACTTGACGCCTTCGCGCTCGCTTGGTAGGATGCTCGTGCGGGAGTGTGGCAGTGGCCCTTGGCGCAAAGGAGGCGACGATGGCGGACATCCAGATCGGGTTGAACACCGAGGCGTTCCGGCACGCCGACAAGTCGCTCGAGTACTGCCTCGACGCGACGGCGCGGCTCGGCTACCGGTACGTGGAGCTGAACGTGCAGACGGGCCGCGACCTGTTCTCGGAGGCCCTCTACTCGGCCTCGGTGAGCATGGAGCGCGACCCGCTCGAGATCAAGGCCATGCTCGACAAGCGGGGCCTCAAGGTCAGCGGCCTGAGCTGCCACGCGCCCATGGCCCAGCCCGAGATCAGCGTGCCGTTCCACACCCAGGCCATCCTCTTCGCCCACGCGCTCGGCGCCCGCTGCATCAACACCGACGAGGGGGTCGTGCCCGACTGGATGAGCGAGGACGAGGCATTCGAGATCATCAGGTACTCGCTGCGCAAGATCCTGCCCGTCGCCGAGCGACACAAGGTCCACGTTGCCCTCGAACAGCACCAGAAGTTCACCGTCCAGCTCCCGCTCTACAAGAAGATCCTCGGCCTCGTCGCCTCGCCCTACATGAGCTGCAACCCCGACACGGGGAACATCTTCATGTCGGGCGGCGACCCCTACAAGACCATCGAGGCCATTGCCAAGCGGATCGTGCACGTCCATGCCAAGGACGTGAAGGTCTCGAAAGAGGTCGGCAAGGTCACGGGCGTGCCATCGGGCTGCGCCTGCGGGGACGGCGAGATAGACTGGCCGCGCGTGGTGAAGATTCTGCGGAAGGCCGGCTTCCGGGGCGTGCTCGCCGTCGAGTGCGGCACCGAGGAGCAGGCGGCCCGCAGCATCGCCTACCTCAGGAAGGTGCTGCGCGCGAAGTAGGCGCACGGCGCATGCTGGCCTCATGAGAAAGGCCCTTCGCCCGCCGCGGCGAGGGGCCCTTCTGCGCGCTCGGCGGGCTGCGTGTAGTCTCCCACGCCGTTTCGGGGCTGTTGGCACGCGGCGCGCGACTCTGCCAACCCAAAGCGGTGCTTCGCACCCGCACTCCGAAAGGCTGCCGCCCGCTCTTGTGGCTCCAGCCGAGGATGTGCGTGAGCCTTTGGGAGTGCGAGCGCGGGAGCGCCGCTTTGGATTACCGCGGCGCGGACCCTGCGCGAAACAGCAATGCTCCGCCGCCGTGGCCACGGCGCAGGAGATTGCACGCACCCGCTCGGCATCGTGTCTTGTGCTCTGGCACCGAAGGGAGTATACTCGGCAGAGGGGAAGCCACCGGCTGCGAGGTGGGCGATGAGGATCATCCTGTACGCCGGCAAGGGAGGCGTGGGCAAGACCACGATGTCGGCGGCCACGGGCGTCGAGTGCGCCCGCCGCGGCAACCGCACCCTCGTGATGTCGCTCGACCCCGCGCACAGCCTGTCGGACTCCTTCGACCTGCCGGGGTCGCTGATGGGCTTCGGGGGCGGGCAGCCGGTGGCGGTGGACGAGAATCTGTGGATTCAGGAGCTGGACCTCCAGCGGGAGCTGGAGGAGAACTGGGGCGAGGTGTTCCGCTACCTGGCGTCGCTGCTGCGGACGACGGGGCTGCGCGAGGTGCTGGCCGACGAGCTGGCCATCCTCCCCGGCATGGAGGAGGTCGCCTGCCTCCTCTACATCAACCGCTACGCGCGCGAGAAGAAGTTCGACGTCGTGGTGCTCGACTGCGCGCCGACGGGCGAGGCGATGCGCTTCATCAGCCTGCCGACCAGCCTGGAATGGTACATGCGGAAGATCTTCAAGCTCGAGCGGAACATCATGCGGGTCGTCCGCCCCGTGGCCAAGCGCCTCACCAGCTTGCCGCTGCCCGACGACGACTACTTCGAGGCCATCCAGCGCCTCTTCGGGCGCCTCGAGGGCATCGAGAAGCTGCTCCGCGACCCCGCCATCACCACCGCTCGCCTCGTGACCAATCCCGAGAGAATGGTGCTGAGGGAGACCCAGCGCGCGTTCACCTACTTCCACCTGTTCGACGTGACGGTGGACGCGATCGTCATCAACCGCATTCTGCCGCCGGCGGTGCAGGACGAATTCTTCGCGAAGTGGCGCGAGTCGCAGCGGGGCTACATCGAGGAGGCCGAGAGCTACTTCGCCCCGGTGCCCCTGTGGCAGGTGGAGCTGGGCCGCCGCGAGATGCTCGGGCGGGCCGAGCTGGGCCGATTGGCCAGCAGCCTCTTCAAGGACAAGGACCCCGCCGACGTCTTCTTCACCGGCAAGGCATTCGAGTTCACGAAGAGCGACGGGCGCTACGTCCTCTCCATCCGCGCGCCGTTCCTGAAGAGCGGGGAGATTGACCTGATGAAGAACAACGACGAGCTGATCGTGCGGGTCGGCTCGTTCAAGCGGTTTGTCGCCCTGCCGCGTCGCGTGGCGGCGCTGGAGCCTTCGGCGGCCACGCTCGAGGGCGGCCACGTGCGAATCGTGTTTGGAGGAAGCCCCGATGGCCAGGAAGACGGATGAGGGGCAGTTCCGCTGCCCCGTCTACGAGGTCCTCGACCGGCTGTGCAGCAAGGGCAAGTGCACCGCGGCCTTCTTCGACCACCTCAAGAAGGCCCAGGTCGAGCTTCTGCTCGCCGTGCGCAGCGTGATTGACCAGCGGGTGGAGCACCTGACCCGCGAGGCCAAGGCGAAGCCCCGCGCGCAGCGGATCAAGGTGACGGCGGAGGAGTAAGGCTCCTCGGCAAGCTCGGAATGACATTCCGGCGGCCGGCTACTCGTTGCCGGCCGGGGCTGGGGCGCCGAGGTCGAGCGGCGAGGCGGTGCGGCGGTACCGGGTGCGCCACACCTGCTTCTGCTCGTCGGTGAGCACGCTCTCGATGTTGGCGAGCCAGGTCTGGTTGACGGCGGCGCATTTCTTGAGTGCCTCGTAGTAGGCCTTGCGCACCGTGGCGTACTCCTTGTGCTCCGCCGGCTCCTTCGGCGCCGCGAGGGCCTGGAGGGCCTTGAGCTTGTCCTCCATGTCCGCACGAGCCGCCCGCTCGCTGTCCGCCAGCTCCTTCTGCTTGGTCATGAGCTGGCTCACCTGGTCGTCCTTGAGCTTCAACCAGTCAATGACCGGCTGGAGCTGCTTGCGTGCCGCATACTCCGCCTGCCGGTCCATGGGGAGGTGTTTGGCGATGAATGCGTCGAGGTCCTTCTCCTGCCGGGCGAGCGCCGCCACGGCCTTGTCCACCTCCCCCTGCGCCTCCTGAAGCTTGTCCCGAGCAGTCTTGACCGCATCGAAGAGCGCGGCGCGTTCGCCGTTGAGCCGCTCGGCCTCTTTCTTCACCGTCTTCACGTCGTCGTCAATCATGCCGAGACCGACCAGGAGGCTCTCGGAGATGGCAAGGACGGGGCTTTCGCCTGGGACGCGGACGCGGGGGATCTCAGCCGGCTCTCCCGCGAACGCGGCGGAACCGAGGCCGACGAGGGCAGCCAGCATCACGTGGCGCATCACCTGACTCCTTCGTGAGACGATGTCCAATGGGCCTGTGCAAAGCACAGGAATGATAGCGCCGGGGCAGGCGAAAAGCAAGCGCTTTTGCCGCCCTTGCTTGACAGGCCGGCGGAGCGTGTGATATAACCTCGTCCCCTGACCATCAAGGAGACACTGTGGCCAAGAAGGTTGTCATCGTCGAATCCCCCGCCAAGGCGCGCACGATCGGGAAGTACCTGGGCAAGGGGTTCAGCGTCCAGTCGTGCATGGGACACGTCCGCGACTTGCCCGAGAAAACGATGGGGGTGGACATCGAGGAGGGCTTCCGGCCGCGCTACGGCGTGCTGCCGGCTCGGCGGCAAGTGATGTCGAACCTGGCGCGCGCCGTGAAGGACGCCGAGGTCGTGTACCTGGCGCCCGACCCCGACCGCGAGGGGGAGGCCATCGCGTGGCACCTGGCCGAGGCCCTCAAGCTGCCCAAGAGCCGCGTGCGCCGCGTGACCTTCAACGAGATCACCGAGCGCGGCGTGCGCACGGGCTTCCAGCACCCGCGCGACATTGATATGAACCTGGTGAACGCGCAGCAGGCGCGCCGCATCCTCGACCGCATCGTGGGCTACCAGCTCTCGCCGCTGCTGTGGAAGAAGGTTCTGCGGGGCCTCAGCGCCGGCCGTGTCCAGTCCGTCGCCCTCCGCCTCCTCGTCGAGCGCGAGAAGGCGGTCCAGGCGTTCCAGCCCGAGGAGTACTGGAAGATCACGGCGCGGCTCGCCCCGTCGGGCGACGCGCAGGGCGCCCAGGCATTTGCCGCCGAGCTGGCCGAGCTCGAGGGCGAGAAGGCCAAGATCCCCAACGGCGAGCAGGCCCAGGCCATCGTCGAGCGCCTTCGCGGGCGGGAGTTCACGGTCGCCTCGGTGGCCACGGAGCGGAAGAAGGGGGCTCCGCTGCCGCCCTTCGCCACCAGCCAGCTCCAGCAGGCGGCCTCGGTGCGCCTGGGCTTCCGGCCCAAGAGGACGATGATGCTGGCCCAGCAGCTCTACGAGGGCGTCGAGGTCGGCGCCGAGGGCTCGGCCGGCCTGATCACCTACATGCGCACCGACTCCTTCCGCATCGCGGGCGAGGCGCTCGAGGAGTGCCGGGGCTTCGTGCGCCAGCGGCTCGGCGAGAAGTACCTCTCGGACAAGCCGCGCCAGTTCCGCTCGCGGCGCGGCGCCCAGGAGGCCCACGAGGCCATCCGCCCGACTGGGGTCGAGCGGACGCCTGAGTCGCTCGAGCCCCACCTGAGCGCCGACCAGCTCAAGCTCTACCGGCTCATCTGGGAGCGCTTTGTCGCGTGCCAGATGGCCGATGCGCTGTACGACGTCACCCGGGTGGCCGTGGGCGCCGGCGACGCGGAGTTCCGCACGAGCGGCCGCGTGGTGGTCTTCGACGGCCACACCCGCGTCTACGCCCCGCTGCGGGGCCGCGAGGAGGAGGACCAACAGCCGCTGCCGCCCCTGGCCGCCGGCCAAGGCCTCCGCTGCCTCGAGCTGGTGCCGACCCAGCACTTCACCAAGCCGCCGCCGCGCTACACCGAGGCATCGCTGGTGAAGACCCTCGAGCGCGAGGGCATCGGCCGGCCCAGCACCTACGCGCAGATCATCTCGACCGTCCAGGACCGCGGCTACGCGACCGTGCGCGACAAGGTGTTCTACGCCCAGGAGCTCGGCATCGTCACCAACGACACGCTCCTGCCCTTCTTCGAGAACATCATCAACACGAAGTTCACCTCGCAGCTCGAGGACCACCTCGACAGCATCGAGGAGGCGAAGCGCGACTGGCAGGACGTGCTCCGCGAGTTCTACGAGCCGTTCAGCGCCGACCTCGCCAAAGCCCAGGCCGAGATGACCAGCGTGAAGAAGGGGCTGGCCGAGCCCACGGGCGCCCAGTGCCCGCGCTGCGGCTCCGAGATGGTGGTCCGCCTGAGCAAGCGCGGGCGCTTCATGGCCTGCTCGGGCTTTCCCAAGTGCCGCTACACCCAGGCCCTCGACGGCGACGGCGAGCCGACGGCTGTCGAGAAGCTCGACGAGGCCTGCCCCGACTGTGGCGAGCCGTTGGTCGTGCGCACCGGGCGCCGCGGCAAGTTCGCCGGCTGCACCGCCTATCCCAAGTGCCGCTACACGCGGAACATCGAAGCCGCGCCCGCGGCGCCGGCCGAAGGCGAGCAGGCCCCGCCCGAGGCCCCCGCCGCGGAGCGCAAGGCCCCGCAGCCCACGGGCGAGAATTGCCCCCAGTGCGGCAAGCCGCTGATGGCCCGCGAGGGCAAGCGCGGCACGTTCATCGGCTGCACCGGCTACCCCAAGTGCCGCTACACGCGCGACGCCGCGGCCGGCGAGGCCGCGCCGGCCGAGGAAGGCGGCGAACCCGGGCCCACCGCGGGCGCTGAGCGCAAGCCGGCCGAGCCCACGGGCGAGAAGTGCCCCAAGTGCGGCAAGCCGCTCGTGGCCCGCGAGGGCAAGCGCGGCAAGTTCGTGGGCTGCACCGGCTATCCCAAGTGCCGCTTCACCCAGAACATCGAGGGCGAGGGGGCGCCGCAGCCCGAGGCCACCGACGTCAAGTGCGACAAGTGCGGCGCGCCGATGATCGTGCGCCGCGGCAACCGTGGGCGGTTCCTCGCCTGTTCGGCCTACCCGAAGTGCAAGAACGCCAAGCCCTTGCGTGTCGCGGGTCCGCCTCCCCCTGCCGAGGAGGTGGGGCGGAAGTGCCCCGAGTGCGGCAAGACCCTCGTCAAGCGCAAGGGTCCCCGCGGCAGCTTCGTCGGCTGCTCGGGCTACCCGAAGTGCCGGTACACCGAGAGCGCCGAGAAGCCAGACGCCGCGAGCGCCGAGCCCCAAGCATCGAGCTGAAGGAGGAGAGCCATGAGCGAACAGAAGAGTCCCGGCGATGCGTCCCAGGCCGCCGATCTCCAGCACGGCCTGCCCATGGTGGCCAAGTGGGACCCCGAGGCGCTGGCCCGCGAGAAGGCCGAGCTGGCCGCTCTCGACCGGAAGGGCCTCTTCGCGCGCCTGGGCGGCTACTCGAAGAAGATGGGCCCTGGCTGGATGCAGAGCGCGCTCACGCTCGGCAGCGGCAGCTTCTTCTCGTCGTTCTTCGCCGGCGCCATGTTCGGCTATTCGCTGCTGTGGGTGCAGCCGCTGGGGATGCTCCTGGGCATCGTCATGTTCATGGCCATCGCCTACCAAACGCTCTCGACGGGCGTGCGGCCGTTCGCGGCCATGCGGCGCTACCTGCACCCCTCGGTGGCGTGGGCCTGGGCGCTCACGTCGCTGGCCGCCACCGTGATCTGGCACTTCCCGCAGTACTCGTGCGGCGGCACGGCCGCGGCCGACCTGGCCGAGTACTTCGGCTGGACGGGCGCCGGCTCGCTCGTGGGCGCCCGGCTGCTCTTCGGCCTCGTCATCCTGGCCATCTGCACCGCCGTCACGTGGCTCTACGGCAGCGGCTCGCACGGCATCAAGCTCTTCGACAAGCTGATCAAGATCATGGTCGCCGTGATCGTCGTGTCGTTCATGATCGTCGTCATCCGCACGGGCATTCGCTGGCAGGCCCTGTGGGAGGGCCTCACGCGGTTCCAGGTGCCGAAGGAGAAGGCGGGCATCGAGGTGATGATGGGCGGCCTGAGCGCCGCGGTGGGGATCAACATGACCTTCCTCTTCCCCTACACGCTGCTGGCCCGCGGATGGGGCAAGGAGCACAGGGGCCTGGCGAAGTTCGACCTCGCGTTCGGCATGTGGTTGCCGTTCGTGCTGGCCACGGGCTTCCTGGTGATGGCGGCGGCCAACACGCTCTACGACCCGGCCAACCCCATCACATCGAAGCTTGGCCCCGACAAGGCGGCCCAGGTGCTCGGCGCCGCGGCCGGGCCGGTCCTTGGCCGCCTCGTCTTCGACCTCGGCGTGCTGGCGATGGTCATCTCCTCGATCGTCCTGCACATGCTCGTCGCCGCCTTCATCGCCTGCGAAATCTTCGGGATGGAGCCCACGGGCTGGCGCTACCGCCTCACCTCGCTCATCCCCGCGCCGGGCGTGCTGGGCACCGTGTTCTGGGCCAAGTTCCCCCTGTGGCTGCCCATCGTGACCTCGGGCATCTGCTTCGTGTTCCTGCCCATCGCCTACATCTCGTTCTTCGTGCTGCACAATCGGCGCGACTACCTGGGCGACGCCAAGCCCACGGGCGGCCGGGCCTGGGCGTGGAACATCGCCATGCTCATCGCCATCGGCGTGATGACGAGCTACGCGGCCTGGTGGCTGGTCAAGATCGGCGTGCCCAAGCTCTTCGGGAGCTGAGAGCGTCTGAGAGAATGACCCCGTGGCGGCAGGGCGCGGGCCTCGCCCTCCCGCCCGGCCGTCATGTGAGGAACCCTCAGCCCGGCAGCGGCCTGGCTCTTGTCACGCGTCACGCATCACGCCTCTTTCATCGCCTCGCGAATGGCCTTCACGTGGCGCGGGAGGGCCGTGAGCGGGTCTTCCTTGGCCTCGTATTCGATGGACAGGTAGCCGCGGTAGCCTGCCTCGCGCAGGATCTTCACGATGCGCGGGAAGTCGGCCGGCCCGGCCTTCTGCCCGGCCGCGCTCATCTCCACTTTCACGTGCGTGGTGATGGCGTAGGGCGCGACCGCCGCGATCTCGGCGTAGGGGTCCGCCGAGCGGAAATTCCCCGTGTCCAGGTTCGCCCCGAACCACGGGTTCTTCACGTCGCGGAGGATCTTCAGCGTGCCCTCGGCCGTGGCGGTGGGGCCGCCGTGGTTCTCGAGGGCGAGGAAGACTTTGTGCTCGCCGGCGTAGGCGCAGCACTCCTCGATGGTCTCCACCAGCACCTTGTGGGCGTCGGCGTCCGTCTGGCCCTTCTGCTTCCCGCCTGCGAAGATGCGGATGATCGGCGCCCCGAGGATCTCGGAGTGGTCCACCCACTTCTTCAGGTTCTCGATCTGCTTGTCGCGTGCCGGGCCGGCGGGGAGGCAGAAGTTGTTGCCGACGGCGCTTCCTGCGACCTCGAGGCCAAGCTGGAGCGCCTTCGCACGAATCCGGCGGAGGAACTCGGCCGAGGTGTCCTTGAAGTAGTACGAGGTCAGCTCCACGCCGTCGAAGTCCAGCTCGGCCGCCTTCTCGAGGAAGCCCTCGAGCGTCATCGGGTCCTCTTTGCGGGTGAGGAGCTGGCGGTAGCTGTAGGCGCACACGCCCAGCTTGAGCTTCGGCGGCCCCTTGCGGACGATCGGCTCGATGGCGTGGGCCGCGCCGGCGGCTACCCCAAGGCCAGCCGCCCCCAGTCCCACTCGCCCAAGGAACGCACGACGCGACGCCTGCCTGCCCATTCTCGCTTCCCCCAATCGCAGCAACCTGTCCTGACGCACGAGCCACAACACAACAGCCAAACCCTATAGAAAGCATGAAGGGCGGGTTTCGTCAACCGCGGATGGGCGCAACGCGTGCGGCCCGGCCCGGGCGCCGCTTGACGCATCGCGGGCGGAGGGGCATAATGCCTGCGTTCGCCGTCGTGGATGCGCGGCCCGAGGAGAGAGGAGAACACCGTGGGGAAGTATCGCGTCGCCCAGGTCGGCTGCGGCCCGCGCGGCAGGCGGCATATCGAGGGGTTTCTGCGGAACCCCGACCGCTTCGACCTCGCGGCCATCTGCGACCTGAACGGGGAGCGGCTCGCCGCCGTCGCCAAAGAGTACGGCATCGGGAAGACGTATCCCGACGCGGAGACGATGCTGGCGGCGGAGAAGCCCGACGTCTTCTGCTTCGTCACGCCGCCGAAGGTGCGGGTGGAGCTGGTCGAGCTGGGCATCCGCCATCGGGTGAAGGCCATCGCGTTCGAGAAGCCGATGGCCACGTCGCTCGCCGACGCCAGGAGAGTCCACCTGCTGTGCCAGCGGGCCGGCGTCAAGTACATCGTCTCGCACCAGCAGAAGTACGGCGAGCAGTGGCACAAGGCGAAAGCCGTCTACGAGCGGGGCGAGATCGGCGAGCTGGTCCGCATCCACGCCTCGTCGCGGGCCTGGCTATCACAGCTCGGCACCCACCTGGTGGACTACATTCTCTGGTTCAACCGTGGCGTGAAGGCGAAGTGGGTCGTCGGCCACGTGCACGGCCGGGAGGGGCTGAAGGACAGCCACCCGTCCCCCAACTACACCGAGGGCGAGATCGCCTTCGAGAATGACGTACGCGCGTTCGTCCAGTTCGGCTACCTCTCGCCCCAGTGGCTCGCGAAGGAGAACTTCTGGACGGATAACCGCATCACACTCTATGGGACTCACGGCTACGCGTGGGCCAACACCGACGGCGACTGGGCGGCGTTCACGAAGAAGTCGGGCGGCGAGGTCATCGGCGAGGCATTGCCCCGCTGGCCCGAGCAGGAGAGCAAGCTCCTCCAGGCCCCCTACCTCCGCGATCTGGCCGACTGGCTGGACGACGAGAGCAAGGTACACCCCTGCAACGGCGACATCAGCTATCACGGCTTCGAGATCATGGAGGCCTTCTGTCTGAGCGCCATCGAGCATCGCAGGGTGGACCTCCCGCTCGGCGAGGTGCCGGCGGAGACCGCCATCGAGCGCCTCGCCAAGCTCCTCCCGTGAGGGAAACTGGTGTTCTCGCCACTGTAAGTGTATATGTTGCGGGCGGATAGGAGTCTGGTTTTCCCGACAGCGTAGGAAGGCCCAGGGTGCGTTCCGGGGGCCTCACGCGACCTGGGGGTCATTGGGAGCTTGGCTGGGGGCTTGGCCTCGCCACAAGCGTATAAATAGACTGCACCTGTGGAGATCGTCCTTCCTGCGGATTTCCCGCGCCGGAACGCCTGGAATCGCGTTTTTTTCACTCCGGGCCGGAGGCTCCGCCGGGGACAGCACCAGGGGGCAACGCCTACTGGTCGTAGCGGCCGAAGTGCTGAATGGCGGACATGATGAGGCGCATGCTGGTCAGCAGCGAGCCATTGTTGATCGAGCCGGCGGTGGCGAAGACGAGGCCGCGCCTGGCGCGGGCCTGCTCGAAATCCCGCAGGAACTCGGCGACGATCTTCTCCCCCTCGTTGCGCATGAGCGTGTAGGGCGCAAGCTGGCCGTGGATGACCGCGTTGGGCAGGTGCTCGCGAATCTCGCTCACGGTCACCGTCGGGCCGAAGTTCGTGCCGTTCAGGTCGAGCTTCGCGAGCACGGGCAGGATGTGGGCCATCGCGGAATCCGAGTGCTGGTAGCGGCCATCGCCTGGGTTCGGGCTGTAGCGCGCCCACACGCCCTTGAGGATGGGGTAGGCGAACAGCTCGTACATGTCGGGCGTGAGCATGCAGCAATTGTCATCGGCGAAGCTGAAGCCGTGGGGGGCCGTCGCGGGCGTGTGGCCCGCCTCCTCGTCGGTGATGCGGGCGATGTCGAGCATCGCGCGCAGGATCAGCTGGCTCCACCGCGTGGCCAGGTCGGGCTTGTCGGCGATGAGGAAGATGACGCTCTCGACGCCGTAGATCGACATGGCGAAAGTGACCGGCCCGCGCTGGTGGCGATAGAGGGGCGGCGTGACGCCGAGGGCCATGAGCCGCGCCCGCTCCTCGTCCCAGTTCGGCGGCAGGAGGAAGCCGCGGAGGCCATTGTCGAGGCGGCCCTCCACGCGGTCGAGCAGGGCCTTCAGGTCGTCGTCGGTGCGCACGCACTGCCGCAGCCACCAGGAGCCGGCGTGCCACTCGTTCCTGGCCTCGAAGACGTCGTGGAGGCCCTTGATGCCGGGATAGCGGCGGGTCGGGTCGCCGCGCTTCTCGCTGAGGAGTCGGCGGTCGACGATCTTCTCGGCCTTGTCGTTATATGCCTTGTTGAGGCCCAGCCGCCAGTCCTCGTCGTGGTCGTAGCGCCAGAAGTCCTCCTCGATGCCCAGCTCGGCGTAGACGCATTCGCCGCTCAGCAGCACGCCCAGCGGGCATTGAGGGATGCTCTTGCCGAAGGGGTTCTTGGCCGCGGCCTCCTGGTCGGCCCAGAAGCGCTCGAGGTCCACGGGCGCCAGGCCGCCCTTCCGCTTCGTCTCGGCCACGAGGCGGGCGGGAACGTCGTGCCGTCGCCGCGACTCGGCCTTGCCCATGCAACGCTCCTATCGGGTTGTGAACCTGAACAGCATCACGTGTCGGTAGGTCTCGCCCGGGCGCAGGACGGGGGAGGGGAAGTGGGGCTTGTTCGGGGAGTCGGGGAAGCGCTGGGTTTCGAGGCAGAGGCCGCTGTGCTTGCGGTAGGCGACGCCGTCCTTGCCCGCAATCGAGCCGTCGAGGTGGTTGGCGGTGTAGAGCTGGAGACCGGGCTGGTCGGTGAGGAGCTCCAGGAGGCGGCCGCTGCGCGGCTCGTAGACGCGTGCGGCGACGCCGAGCCTGCCCGCGGGGTTGCGGAGGACGAAGTTGTGGTCGAAGCCGCCCTCGACCTCGGCGATGTGCCTGCCGATCGGCGTCGGCGTGGTGAAGTCGAGCGGCGTGTCCTGCACCGGCTTGATCTCGCCCGTGGGGATGCGCTCCTTGTCCACGACGGTGTACTGGTCGGCGAAGACGGTGAGGATGTGGCCGAGGACGTCGCCCGCCTTGGGGCCGGCCAGGTTCCAGTAGCCGTGGTGGACGAGGTTGACGACGGTCGGCTTGTCCGAGGTCGCAGTGTACTCGATCTTCAGTTCGTTGTTGTTCGTCAGGGTGTAGAGGGCCGAGGCGCTGAGGTTGCCGGGGTAGCCCTCCTCGCCATCGCGGCTGAGGTAGGTGAATCGGACGGCGACGGCGGTGGCGGCCTGGATGGGCTGGGCGTGCCAGAGCACCTTATCGAAGCCCTTGACGCCGCCGTGGATGTGGTGCGTGCCGCAGTTGGCGGCGAGCGTGTGGGCCTGGCCGTCGAGGGTGAAGGTGGCCTTGGCGATGCGGTTGGCGTAGCGGCCGATGGTCGCGCCGAAGTGGCCGGGGTTCTTGAGCCAGCCCTCCATCGAGTCGTAGCCGAGCGTCACGTCGCCCAGCTTGCCCTGGCGGTCGGGGACCTCGACGCTGACGACGATGGCGCCGTAGTTGAGCAGCTTGACCTGCATGCCCAGGGCGTTGGTGAGGGTATAGAGGTCCACCGAGCCGCCGTCGGGCAGTTCGCCGTAGGGGGCCTTGCCGATGCTGGGCCGGAAGACGATCTCGCCGCGGGGGCCGAGGAGGTCCGAGCACGAGGCTGCGAGCGCCCCGCAGGCCAGGATGCCTAAGAGCCCAATCCTGCGAGCTTTCATGCGGATCCCCCTGAGTAGTTCCCCCGGATCGAGGGCCGGCTGGAGTTGGCCTTCCCCGGAGATTGTAGCGAAACCCCACCGGCGCCGCAAGGGCGCCGAGGCCCAATCGAAGGTGAGAGGTCCGTGGCCGGGAGCCGCCTCCCCAATACGCGGAAGAACGCGGGACGCAAGTCTTGGCTCTCGCGCAGGGCCGGCAGGCCGCGTCGCACAGAGGCAGCAGGCAAGATCGTCTCAAGCTGCCTCTCAAGGCGTCTGGGACCTTGAGGGAACTTCGACAGATAGTTGGGACTGGCCGAGGCACGAATGCTACTTGAGCCTGCCCGGCTCCTCTCTGAGTTCGCCCCCTTCCTTGATGACGCGCACGGGACGCGTCTTGGGGACGACTCGGACAACAATAGCCCTCGTCTCGCCCGGCGTCAGGACAAGCTCGAAGGTGTCCTTCTCCACGTGGTGGTGATCGGGCAGTTTGGACGCGTGGGCCTTCATGACCCACTTCCCTGGCCGAACGTTGCCGAAGTTGAAGCGCCCCTGGGCGTCGCTCATCGCGCGCAGGACCTCTGTCTCGCTCGTGAGCTCCAGCAGAACGTTCGGTATCCCGCCCGCCTCGACCAGGCCGTTCCCGTTGCCATTCTTGCCGTTACCATTGCCATTCCCGTTGCTGGGGGGTGTGATTCCTGGAACCTCCGAGATGACGGGTGGTGGCTCGTCATCCTTCGGGCGGAAGAGGGCAACGCGGCCAGAGACCACTGCGCCCCGAGTGAAGCCAACATTCACGACGGCATCCTGGCCACCAAGAACGGTGACCCCCTGCTGGCTCTTCTGGCTCGGTGTCTTCTCGATGGCCAACTGGGATGTGTCGGGGGCCAGGTGGTATGCGCCCGGCTTCACAGCGGGGAAGATGTAGTTCCCGCTCTTGTCTGTGATCGCGGTGGACCCATTCAGGCGGACTACGGTATTGGCGATGCCCTGCCCGGTCTCCTCGTCGTAGATTCGCCCCTTGACGGCTCCCACGCTCTTCTTCCTGGCGAGCGGAACGCCAAGCGGGATGCTGTACTCGAGAAACAGGGCATTCTCGCTCCCGCTGTCCGCCCCTCGCCAAGCGGTGCGACGGGCGGATAGAGAGAGCTTCTTTCCCCCGTTGAGCATGTGGAGGAGGCGGAACTCAATGATGTCACGGCTGCTGTCAAACCGGCTCTGGTACTCGCTCCTGCGCGCGTCAACGCTCAAAACGGTGCGGCTCCCGAGGCGCCAGGTAGCGTTCAGCCCGCCCGTGATATTGCGGCTTTTCTCGTCGCCCAGGCCACCATCCTGCCGGTATTCTACGTAAGCGCCATAGGTCTGAGAGGGCGTGGCTGTGAAGTGGCCGGACAGCCTGTACTCCTGGAGCCCGTGGCTCTTGCCCGTGAGCCTGTCGCGCAGGGTGCCAACTTCGGCAGCGGCCATGAAGCTCAACCTCTTGAACTGATGAGCCACGGTGAGGCCAATGGTGTCCTCCTTGGCGTCGAATTGCGCCGGAGAAAGGCGATCCCTACGTTCGCGGTTCTCGTAGTCAAGCGACACGTAGGTGCCGGTCCGGAAGCGATAGTCCAACCCCACGCGCTGGTACGTGTCGAGGGGCGCGGTGCCCAGAGCGGGGTTCAGGTTCAAGTTGTCCTTTTCCCGATGGTAGTCGGCGTGAATTCTCAGGTTGCCGCAAATGGGCGCCGCGAAGCCGCCGGAAAGGTAGTCCATGTCGCTGTAGTATCCAGGGTAGGCTGGCCCCGCATGGATAAGCCTGAAATAGTAGACAATGCGCTTCAGCTCGCCGCGGACTTCGGCACGATACGCATTCGCATCTCCGCGCCGGCCTTGCGAGTCGTTGTCGCCCAAGGCGTACTCGAGGTCAACGTCCATGCCGGGGAGCGGCTTGAACTGGCCGCGTAGGCTGAGCATCTGCCCTTCGCGAGGGTCCACTGTGAAGTCGCGGGAGGGGCCGTCGTCCGCGCGCTTCCTGAGGTAGCTGAGGCTGAGGAGTGCGTTGGGGTTGAGCTGGTATTGGGCGTACGCGGCGGTCTGCTGCTCCTGTGGCTCCTGCCAACGAGTCTCGACGTGGTAACCGCCGAGGGTGAACTGGCCGAGCTTCACCTTCGCCTCCGCGCCCCGGGCATACCTGAAGAGCTCGGTGAGTGGCGTGAGGGAGTAAACGCGGTCACCAAGGTGAATCTCGTATTTCTGGTTCCAGTAGCTGAAGTGGCACTCGTCTCGGGCGCCGTAGATCGATTGCTCCGAGATGTCCGGCCCTCGGAAGAGGAAGTCAACGAACTGGGTCTTCTCCTCGTCTATCGGGCCGCCGCCGGCCAGTTCCATCTGAAAGCCGGAGGAACGGCCGCCCTCCCGATCAGTCATCGCCGAGCGAAAGGTCAGTTGCACGGGGAGCCGAAGATAGGGATCCTCGGTCGTGCTGATGCGTGGGATGATCTCGAAGAGGCAGGTCGCCTCGGCCTTAAGGCCTTCCTTCCTGGCCTCGGGGGCCGCCGCGGTGAACCTCAGAGCCTGGCTCGTCGCCCTAGTGATGTCTCGCTTGGTGTTCACCGTGACGATGACGATCTGCGACTTGCTGGCGCCCAGCACGCAGCTTTCCGGGTCGAGGATGGCCTGGAGCTGGTCGCCCACTCGCGCGCTGAACTGCACCTTCATCGCCACATTGCCCTGGTTGGCCACGATGAAGGACGCCACATACGACTCCCCCGCGATGACCGTCTTGGGCGCTTGCATGACCTTCACCATCAGGTCCGTCACGGGCAGGACAACAACATGAATGGTCCACTGGTCGCTGATCGAGGGGATGGTGCGGTCCTGGACGGTGTAGGTGATCGGGTATCTCTCGGCAAGAGCGATGCGCGGGACGAGGAAGCTGACGAGCCGCACATCGCTGCGGCCAGGCTCCAGCACGAAGGGGAACTCGGTGGTGATGAGCTTCCAGTCCTGGGGGAGCTTCACCTGGGCGACCAGCTCACGGCGCTGCGGGGAGTTGTTCGTAACCCGGAAGGCGGTAGTGACGACCTGCCGGGGCTGCGCCTCGATGGTTTCAGGCCCCGCCGCTCGCACCTGCACAGGCCTCCCCTCTGCGAAGGCGAGCTGGAGGAGCAGCAGCCACAGTCCCATCGCAATGAGTGCTCGGACGACGACCGGATGCACTATTGGCCCCCCTTGACCTGCTCCTTCTTCTCGCCTTCGAGGGTCAGGGTGTACGTGACGCCGTAGACGTCGTCGTCGCCGGCATCGGCGACCACGAGAGCGCGATACATCCCGGGCGCCACCGCGCTGATGTCCACGCTCCTTCGTGCCGAGGTGCCGGGGTAGACCCGGACCCCACCCGCCTCGAACTTGCCGGCGGCCTGGCCCTCCGCCCCGAAGAGCTGCGCCGAGAGCCTCGGCCGCAGCCAGCGCTCCCCCGTGTTCACCACGTCAATCTGGAGAAGGCGCTTCTGCCCCTCGCGCGCCAGGCGGGCATCCATCTTCATCTTCCGCTCCCCGCTGTTGCCAACGTGGGAGACGACCTGGATAGCGTGGCGGAAGACCTGTCGGATGCCCATTCCGACCTTCCCCTTCTCGGTCGGGGCGTTGGGCGCGACGGATGGGCCCATCCCCTCGACCATGACCACGCACCAGTAGGTGCCCTTCAGCGACCCGTCATTGGGCACCGCCACGCTGTAACTGACGTTGGTGGACTCGCCGGGCGGAATGCTCAGGATCGAGCGGTTCAGGGTCACCCACTTTCCACTGGAGCGCGGGCCATTGCCGGCAGGCTCGTCGTAGAAGACCTTTCCGTCGGACGTGAAACGGTAGTCAGTCAGGTAGATCTTCACGTCCTCGGGGGTCTTGCCGAGGTTGCGGACGACGATGGCGCCGGTGTAGGTCTTCCCCGGCTCCACGACTCGTTCGTGAGTGAGGCCGCCGATGACGGTGACCGCTGCGCGCGCAGGCAGCCCCGTCGCCAGCAGGATCACGAGTGCGCACTGCAACCGAGCTATGACACTCATGCTCTCATCTCCTCCTCAGTTATCCACAACCGTGTAGTAGACGGTGTTGGTGTAAGTGCCAGGCGGGATGGTGATCGAGACGCCAGTGAGCTTCAGTTGTACGCTGATCCCGCTGACGTCGTC
>DATKZY010000029.1:0-2349 GCA_035527715.1 Planctomycetota bacterium
CAGGAAGCCTGCGGCCACGAGCCGCTTGATCGCCCGCTTCACTGTGCTCAGGGCCAGCCCCGTGCGCCGGGCCATGTCCGTCTGCGAAGTCCGCGCTAGCCCGTCGCCGGGCTTCGTGTCGCGGTAGAGCACGAGCCACGCCTTCGCATCGGACCCCAGGACGCCCGCCATGGACACGTCAACGAAGGCATTGAGCACGGCGAACCGGCTGCGGGTGTACGGCCTTCCCGGCGCCTTCGCCGCCGTCCCGACAGCCTTGCGGCCGGCGCCAGCCGGCGAGTCCATCGGCGGAAGCGTGGCCGTGCCGGGCAGGATCGGGCCGTCGCTGCTCATCGCGCGGCCCCCGAATCGTCGGGGGCCGGGCGCGTCGAGGCCCAGATCGACTGAAGCCCCGCCGTCACGGCGGCGTCCCGAAGGTGGGTGGAAATTCGAGGTTGCATGTCACCTCGCTGTCCGGTAGGGAATGGACAGTGTGTTGGTTCCGTTCCACTTGGACAGGAGGTGACGCATGAAAGGCTACCAGAGAAGGAAGCGGAAGGCAAGCGGGAATGGGAAGCGTCGGGCGCGGCACCGAGGCCCCGCGGTGTTGCCCGATGAGCTCGTGGCGGCCGTCGTGGGGCAGAGCGCCGAGGACCTCTGCCAGGAGGGCCTGGACGCGCTGGCCCGCCAGGGGGCGAGGGTGCTCCTGGAGGCAGGGATGGAGGCCGAGGTGACGGAGTTCCTGGGCCGCCTCCGCTACGGGCGCGGGGGCACCGCGACGGGCTATCGCAACGGGCACCGCCGCCGTTCGCTGACCTGCGGCAGCGGCTCGTTCGAGGTGCGGCTGCCGAAGGTGACCGGGGCTCCCGAGCCCTTCGAGCGCAAGACCCTCAAGGCCTATGCGCGCCAGAGCGACCTGATCCGGGAGGTGATGCCGCTGCTGTATGCGGAGGGGCTTTCGACGCGAGACTTCGAGCGGGCCTTGGGGCCGTTCTGGGAGGAGGCGGGCCTCTCGCGCAGCTCGGTCTCCCGCGCGAACCGGCAGCTCTACGAGGCCTTCGACGCCTGGCGGCGGCGCGATCTGTCGCACCGGAGGGTTCTCTACCTGTTCCTCGACGGCTACCACGAGCGGGTGCGGTTCGGCACGAAGGAGAAGGAGGGCGTGCTGGTGGCCCACGCGATCCTGGCGGACGGCTCGCGGGAGCTGCTGGCCGTGGCGCTGGGGCCGAGGGAATCGACCGAGGCGTGGAAGGCCGTCCTCGACGACCTGAAGGCCCGCGGCCTGCGGGCACCGGCCCTGGTCATCAGCGACGGAGCGCCCGGCCTCATCGCGGCGATCCGGGCGGTCTGGCCCCAGGTGCCGCGTCAGCGCTGCATCGCCCACAAGATGTGGAACGTCCTGGCCCGAGTGCCCAAGCGGCTCCAGGGGGAGGTCGAGCGGGACCTCAAGAAGGTCTTCTACGCCCCGTGCCTGGACGAAGCGAAGGCGGCCGCCGCGGCGTTCCTCGAGAAGTGGGGCGACCGGCTGCCGACCGCCTGCGAGACCTTCGCCACAGACCTCGAGGACTGCCTGACCTTCTACCGGTTCCCCGAGGCCCACTGGAAGCGCATCCGCACGAGCAACGTGCTGGAGCGGGCCTTCAAGGAGGTGCGGCGGCGGACGCGGGTCGTCGGGCGCTTCCCCACCGAGCGGAGCGCGCTCGTCTTGATCTGGGCGTCCGTCGAGCAGGACCGGCTGCGATGGCGAGGCGTGAAGATCACCGCGGAGCTCCTGGAGGCTGCCGAGGCGGCGGCCGAGGAGCTGTCCCGCCAGCCGCTCGTCATCGACTGTGCGCGTCAGTACCTTGACGCCGCGTGAGGACACGCTACAATGCCATTGCCCTACCGGACAATTCCCACCCACCTTCGGGACGCCGCCTTACGATTACGAGAAGAGAGGAAGGGCAAGAGGGTGAGCGAGAGGGCTCCGGGGCGAAGTGGCTTTGACATTCGCGGCGGTTCCCCTACAATGATCGAAAGGGCCGGTTCCCGCTTGTGGCCGGGAGACGTGCCATCCGCCTGCCGCGTGCCAAGTCGACTCCCGCGTGTCTTGCTCTGGGCTTGCTCCTGTGGGTCGCGGCCGGGCTGCCCGGCCTGGCCTGGGGTGGGGCGGCGGACCGGGAGCTGGTGTGCTCGCCGAGCGCGACGGGCTGCGTGACGACGTGGCTCGTGGCCGGCCCGATCGGCTTCCTGCGCGCGGAGGAGCTCGAGCGCGATTTCCTGGAGGCAGCCGGCGGCGAGGCGAAGGTGCAGCCCCGACAGGGCGACGTGGCCGACCCCGCCAACGCCCTGGCCTGGCAGGCGCTGGTCGCGCCGACGGCGGTGCTGGAC
>DATKZY010000030.1:0-38006 GCA_035527715.1 Planctomycetota bacterium
AGCCAATCTTCACCCCCGCCGTCAAGGCCGAGACGGGCCACGACGAGAACATCTCGTTCGCACAGGCCGCCGGCATCGTGGGCACCGAACTGGCCACCGCCCTGCGCGACCGCAGCATCGCCCTCTACAACCGCGCCGCCGCCTACGCACGCGAGCGCGGCATCGTCCTGGCCGACACCACGTTCGAGTGGGGCCAGCTCGACGGCCAGTGCATCCTCATCGCCGACACCAAGTTCGAGTGGGGCCAGCGCGACGGCAGGCTGCTCCTCATTGACGAGATCTTCACCCCCGACTCCTCCCGCTTCTGGCCGATGGACGGCTATCAGCCGGGGCGTCCGCAGCCCTCGTTCGACAAGCAGCCGGTGCGCGACTGGCTGGAAGCCACGGGCTGGGACAAGACGCCCCCCGCTCCGGCCCTGCCGCCCGACGTCGTCCGCGCGACCACCGAGCGCTACCTCGAGGCTCTGCGGCGGCTGACGAGTTGAAAGGGGATGAATGGATGAATGGATGATTGGATGGTTGAAAGAGAGATGCGCCAGGCCACGGTCTGCTTCTGACAAACATCCACCCATCCATTCATCCACCCATCCTCCCATTTCTCCGGGGAGAGCCGTTGGATAAGCCCAAGCTCAGGCACGTCGAAGCCCTCCCCCTCCGCCAGCGCGGCAGAGTCTTCATCCAGCTCCACGACCCCGCGCGCATCAGCGACAAGGTGCTCGTCGTCCCCCAGGAAATGCTCTTCCTCCTGTCGCTCTTCGACGGCACGAACACGGTCCAGGACATCCAGGCGGCCCTCCTGCGTCAGTTTGGCGAGCTGGTCTTCGCCGAGAAGATTCAGGAGATCATTCAGCAGCTCGATGACGCGCTGATGCTCGACAGCCGGCGCTTCCGAGCGCGCGTCGGGGAAATTGCCGAGGAGTTCCGCCGGTGCCCCGTCCGGCCGCCGTGCAGCGCCGGCTCGGGCTACCCTGCCAACCCGCTTGAGCTGGGCGCGACCCTCGACGCCCTCCTCGCCCTCGCCGAGGAGCCGTCCGGGGCTGGGCACGGCGAGTCACGCGTCACGCGTCACGCGTCATCGGCCACGTGCCACTCCTCACTTGCCACTCCTCACTCTCCCCTCGTCGGCCTGATCGCCCCGCACATCGACTTCGAGCGCGGCGGCCCCTCCTATGCCCACGCCTACAAGGCGCTCGCCGAGGAATGCCCCGCCGACCTCTTCGTCGTCTTCGGCACCGCCCACCAGGCGCAGAACGCCCTGTTCACCCTCACCCGCAAGAGCTTCGAGACCCCGCTCGGCACGCTGCCGACCAATGCCGAGCTGGTCGAGGCCCTGGCCAGCCGCTATCGCCGCAAGCCGTTCGCCGAGGAGCTTCTCCACAAGAACGAGCATTCCATCGAGTTCCAGGTGCTGTGCCTCCAGCACGTGCTCCGCGGCCGCCAGGTCGAGCTCCTCCCCATCCTGTGCGGCTCAATGGAACGCAAGGTGGGCAGCAGGAAGTCCCCGCGACACGTCGCAGAGATCCGCGATTTCCTCGATGCCCTGCGCGACGTGCTGGCGGAGAGCGGCAGGCAGGTGTGCACCATCGCGGGAGCCGACCTGTCCCACGTCGGCCGCCAATTCGGCGATGAATACGAGCTTACGCCGCAGGTGATGGCCGACGTCGAGCGCGCCGACCGCGAGATGCTGGCGCACGTCGAGCGACTCGATGCCGACGCCTTCTACGACTGCGTGCGGGCGGATGGCAACGCCCGCCACGTCTGCGGCGTGCCCCCCATCTACGCCCTGCTCGCCGCGACCCCTGCCAGCCGCTGCACCCTGCTCGACTACCGTCAGGCCACCGACTACGACCTCCAGCGCTCCGTCACCTTCGCCAGCCTCGCCCTCTACAAGTGACGAGCGACGGGCGACAAGCGGCCCCCCCCCACCTGCCGCAAGATGCTCAAGATGGCCACGCGCGCGCAAGGGGGGGTGGCCATCTTGACTAATGCGCCTCAGCGACGCCGCGTCGCCATAAGTATCTCAGCATCAATCATATGTGTCTCTGCGTATCCTCTTGGCCGCCCCTTCGCGGGCACCGTCAAGATGCGCAAGTCCCTTCTCCGCCTCGCGGCGAATTGAGGACGGGGGACGAGGAGGAGGGACGAGGACGATAGGAGCGGGGCCAGGTCCCGAGTGTTACTTCCCCCCTCCCCCCTTCCAGTGCGCCCACTGGAGGAGGTGGCCCGTGCGGAGCATCATGGCGGCCTGGCGACTCCAGACCGAGTTGTCGGGGAGGAAGACCGGGGGCGACTTGGACTCGGGGAAGCCCTCGGCGAACAGCTCGGCGGCATTCGCCAGGTAGTCCTTGTTCCCCGTCACGTGCCCCACGTAGGCGTAGAGGCCCGAGAGGAAGATCGGGGCGTCGAAGAAGGTGGACGGGAACTTCTTGCCGCAGCCCTCCTCGAGGAGCTTCAGGACGCTCTCGGCGCCCGTGCGGTGGTGGAGCTGGCAGAGGAACTGGATGGCGTAGCAGTACTTGATATCCTCCTCCTGGTAGTCCTGGCCGCGCACCTGGGCGTCGGGGTTGAACAGGTGCGGCCCGTGGTTCTTGCGGAGGGCGGCGACGTGGGTGTCGAAGAGCTTCATCGCCTCGTCCAGCCAACTCCTGTCGGCCGTGAGGTCGTACATCGCGCAGTAGGAGTCCATGGTCCAGGCGATGGCGGCCATGTTGCCCTGCGGGCCGGCCCAGGGCTTCTTCTGGGCGATCCACGCCCAGGCTGGTTTCAGGGCCTCGGCGTTGCGGCGGCAGCACTCGAGGGCCTTCGGCTCGCCGGTGAGCAGGTAGTAAAAGACGGCGCCGGCGAGCCAGTTGCTCGTCACGTCGGGCGGGCGATAGAGGCGGTAGCAGTGGTAGTCGGGGTAGTTGTCGTCGCGCAGCATGAGGCCGCGGAACTCGGGACGCTCGCGGTCCGACCAGTGCTGATCCACGTCCACCCGGTGCCGCGCCATGTCGGTGGCGAGGCGGAGGAAGCGCACGTCGCCCGTGCGCAGGGCGTCGAGGAGGAGGACCCAGGGCCAGTCGTAGTGCAGGCTGCACGGCCCGCGGCCCGGGACCGCGATGTCGCCGAAATCCATCCAGCCGAACCAGAACAGGTTGCGACCCACGACCTGCTGCCGCGCGCGGAAGAGGCTGGTGGGACTCTCGGGGTCTGCGGCGCTGCGGGTCATGCGCATCCAGGCATCGAGCTTGGCGTCGCACTCGGCGTTGCCGGTCCTGACCTCAGGCGGGGCGAAGAGGCCGGGCGCGGCGTCGGTGGCGGCATAGTAGGCGGCCGAGGCCAGGGCGAAGAGGGGGGCGGACAACTCGGCGGCCGTCTCCTGCGGCGAGCGGCCGGCGAAGTCGAGGATAAGTTCGTGCCCCTTGTGTGTGCCGCCGGGCAGGTTGTATAAGCCCTTCCGCACCCTGGCCGTGAGATTGCGGTCGTAGACCGACATGTACTCGGTCGGCGTGCCGTGCCGCGGCCACTGGAAGCCGAGGGGCCAGAGCCAGAGGCGAAGGGTCGTGCCCTCCAGCTCGATGGCTTTCTCGTAGTTCTGCCAGAAGGCGTGGATCGCGGCCGTGAGCGACCCTGCCTCGCCCTTGAACGCCACGATGCCGTCGGTGCGGTCGCCTTTCTTCAACTCCTTGTCGTCGCTCGTGATGGTGTACTCGAGGTCGTCGAAGGTGTGCCAGGCGCCGTGGGGCGGGGGCCGCTTGGCCCGGGCCGGGTCGCGCGCGGGGACGCAGTATTGGAGGACTTTGAGGCGGCCCTGAGCCGCGACGTCCTCGCACGAGGCGGCGACGCTGGGGCCGAGGCCGAGGCCCAGCTCCACGGCCAGGCCCTGGAAGAGCAGCCATTCGAGATTCGTCGGCTCGCCGTCCTCTTTGCCGCCGTAGCCTCTCGCCCCGTCGTTTTCGAGCCAGACGTGGATTTTGGCGAACCGCTGGCCGGCGCAGGCCGTGAGCCGTGCCGTGTAGCTCAGCAGGCCGTTGTGGGCGCCCGGGAACTTCCCCTTGAGGCACACAATGGCTCGCATCGGTCCGGCCTGTTCGAGCGTCACCTGGCTCGGCGGCCCGGCCGCCACTTCTTTGCCATCTTCGCCGTGGAGCACCAGGCCCCGGCCGGCTGACGTGATGAGCTCTTTGCCGCCGACCTTGAGAGAGGTGAGGAGATTCGACTTCCTCTTGTCAATGCTCAGCTCCAAGGGGCCGGTGGAAAGCTTGAGCACATCGGCGGCGTCGGCGACCTGGACGGGGGATGGCGGCGGCTTGTTCCCGCCGTCGTCGCGGACGACCAGTTGCGCCTTGCCGCCCGCCGCGAGGTCCACCTGGCAGTCCATCAGCGCCCAGCGCACCGAGCCGTCGTCCCAGGGGGCCAGGAGGGTGAACTGCGCAGGGATGATCTGGCCGTCGGCGGCGACGGAGAGCTTCGCGACGTCCTTGAGGGCGCCCCTGGCAAAGGGGATGCCGCTGGTCACCACGCCGCCCTTGCGGGCGACCTGCGCATCGTCGCTGACAGTGAGTTGGACCTCCACTGCCAGAGCGCTGGAAGCCAGGAGGAGAAAGGCAGCCGGAAAGGGCAGGGTTCGGTTTCGCATCACTTGCCTCCCAGCTTGCTGGCCGCCTCGGCGGCGAGGCGCCAGAGGGTTTCGGTGCGGCGCGCCCAGTCGGAGCTGACGAACCAGGGCATCCCCTCCCCGTCCGAGTGCAGGCAGAAGCGGATGCGCGTGTCGAGCGCGCGGCGGCACTCGGCGGCCAGCTCGTCGCCGAGCCGGGCCTTCTTCGCCTCGTCGGTGAGCGCTCTCTCGATGAGGACGCGGGCCTCGACCTCCTGGAGGTTCTCGCGGAATGCCTCGGACCGCACGGTGGGCACAGGCCCCGTCTTGCCCTTGCCGAGGAGGTAGGGGACGCCGTAGTTGAGGTTGAGCTGCCCCCAGTAGCTCTCGGGGTAGCGCCCGGCAAGGCTGTGGGCGACGCGGCCGCGGGCGTCCTTGAGCACGACCCAGAAGTCGGCCCCGAGGCGTCCCAGGCCGCGGGTGCCGATGGCCTTGGCGTATGCCTCCTTGCTGCGGGTCTTCGCGCCCATCCAGGCCTCGATCTTGATGCGGTGCTCGACCAGTGTGGTCGCGAGCGACATCTCGCGCGGGTAGTAGGAGAGCCAGAAGGGGTTCTGCCAGCCGTAGCCGTAGCCCTCGGCGGGGTCCACGGGCACGCTGCCGATGCCCCAGAGGGCGATGGCCATGCCCATCGGGTAGCCCTGCCACTCCGTGCAGTAGTAGTGCGAGTGCACGGCCCACTTCGCCTGCTCCTTGAGCGTGCCTGTGCAAATGGTGTCCATTGCCATCTTGGTTGGGCGGGCGTCGCCGACGAGGCCGTACAGCGTCGAGCTCTCGAGGCCGCGCTTCTTGAGGAGGGGGAGGATGCCCCTGTTGAACTTGGCCCAGAACTCCCTGGCCTCGGGCGTGCCCCAGGCGGGGCCGACGCGGTCCTTGAGGCCGCCCGTGGCGGGGTCCCAGAGGGTGTAGAGGATGGGCTTGTCGTTGGTGCGGTCGGCGTTGCCGGCGCCGCCGGCGTGGCCCATCGAGGACATCGGCTCCCAGCAACACAGGATGACGCCGGGCACCTTGCCCAGGTGCTTCGTCGCCACGTCGAGGTACTTCTCCGCGATGTCGAAGTTCGGCTCCAGCTCGCCGTCCTTCCCACGGGCCCATCGCACCATGGCGTGCTCGTTGCCCCAGTGGGTGCGGCGAATGGCGGTGAGGTAGACCGTTTTCACCGCCAGCGGCTTGAGGAGCGCGAATGCCTGGTCGAGGAGCTTCCAGTGCGCGTCGCTCCACAGCTCCACGCCGTAGGCCATGGCCAGCGATTCGGGCGACTCGACAATGTCCATGCGGGCGGTGAAGGCGTTAGGGTCGGGCAGTGCCCAGTCGAAGACGCGGAGCTCGAGGGGCACCTCCACGGACGCGACGCCCTCGGCGGCGACGGCGACCGTGCCCTTGTAGTCGCCCGGCTTCGCATCCGCCGGCACGCTCAGCGTGAGCCAGATGGGCTGCACGGAGCCGCCGTGCTGCTCGTA
Organism: Planctomycetota bacterium; assembly: GCA_035527715.1. Classification (GTDB taxonomy): domain Bacteria; phylum Planctomycetota; class PUPC01; order DSUN01; family DSUN01; genus DSUN01. Next base: position 6,097 of record DATKZY010000030.1, read on the forward strand.
GACCGGCACCTCGTCCGGCGGAGAGTCCTCCAGCGAGTCGAACGGCGGCATCCGGCCCCGCCTGGGCGGCTCGCCATCGGGCAGCGCATAGCGCACGCGCACGGCGGAGGCGGGAATCGAGCCCGGCCCCTTGAGGTCGGAGACCACGGCCTTCAGCCCCTTGAGCGGCTTCGCGTCGCCGACGACGAGTTGCCCCGCGAACGTGCCGTTCCTCACGCCGCTGAGCCGAACCGGCCGAAGCGGCGCGAAGGGGTCGGGAAGGTCCTCGATGAACGCGGTCTGCACGATGCTCTGGTTCCAGACGACGAAGCCTCGGTTCCTGGGCGGGGCCGTGCCCGGCGCCGCCGGGGCGCCCTGCGGAGCCGTCAGGCGGACCTCGGCCAGGCCGATCCGCGCCCAGAACGTGTCGTCGTGCGGAGGGTTGCACCCATAGGACCCCTTCGGCCGGCGCAGGAACTGCGTGGGGTCCGTCGGCGCGCGGTGGACCGCGATGGCGAGGACGTTCACGCCCTTCCTGAGCCTGGCGGCGGGGACGGTCACGCCGTCGAGGCGGCGGACCCGCTGGGCGATGCGGGCGCGCCCGCCGTCGCTCCTCTCGCCGCGGTACATGAGGAAGCCCTCGGCGCTCACCGACACGTCCCGCGGGTACGGCTCCGCCGGGGTGTAGAGGGCGACCTCGCCCTTCGGCATGAACGAGCGTGCGACCTCATCGCCGTTGAGGTAGACGACGGCGCCGCCGCGGAAGGCCAGCGAGAACGTGAGGTCCGCCGCCTTGGCAGGGTCGGGCACCTCGAACCGCCCGCGCAGCAGGATGAGCTTCCAGTTCAGGTCGTTCGACGCCGCGAGCACGGGGCCGCGCTGGCGCACCCACGTGCTGTCGTCGAAATCCAGCTTCATCCAGTCGCGGGCCGTGTCCTCGGGCAGGCGCAGGACGGGGAGCTGCTCGACCGTGAAGCTGGGGACCTCGGGCTTGTCGGGGTTCTTCCGCAGGAACTCGCCGGCGTCGCGGGGCGTGATGAAGCGCGCGTGCCGCACCTCGCCCGACGGCAGGAGCAGTTCCTGCGTCTCCCACACGGTGCGGACGCGCCAGAGGGTGCTCGTGTCGAGCACGACCAGGTCCGCCGCCTGCCCCTCCGCCGCCCGCATACCCGACGAGGCAGCGGCGAGCGCACACGCGACGACCCAACGGAGCGGGTTGAGATGCCTCATGTTCTCCTCGGTTCCATGAAGTGGGTTGCCGAAGCAGCGGCGTGCTCTACTAGCGTCGGAGCAGCGATCCTCTGTCGAGCTTCAGATACCGGACGACGGTTCCGTGCCTTCCGCCAGGGGCGCCGCCCGTTGCCCGGTAGGCGACGTGCAGGGTGTCGCGGACCCAAAGAACGTTCGGATAGTCATACCAAGTCTTGCCATCGTACTCAAGCTGCGTGTAGTTCTCCCACGTACGTCCGCCGTCCGGGCTGGTCTGGCAGGCGAGGGTCAGGCGGGCGCCCTTGTGCCAGTCCTTCCCCGAGACCTGCGAGTTCCAGACCACCAGGATGCTGTCGGAGCCGGGAATCCGCTCGAGCCGGGCAGGCGCCCGCGGGCCGGGGAGCGTGGAGGCGGCGAGCGGCGACCAGGTCTCCCCGTGGTCGGTCGAGCGCGATTCATAGAGCGTGCCGCGAGCCGTGCGGCAGAACATCAGGAGATGGCCGGGCCGCCACTCGACCACCCCTGGCTCCTCGCAGTGCGGCTCCGCCGCCCCGTCGCGGGCGCAGAGGGGGGATGGCGTCCGCCGCTGCCAGGTTGCGCCCTGGTCGTCCGAGGTGTAGACGAGGGCGGCGGCGACCGCCTGCTTCCCGATGACGACAGCGGAGTTGTTCCTCGACAAGAACGTGGGGCAGACGAGCCTGCCATTGGCCAAGCGCACCAGCCGATCGTGTGCCCCCGTGATGTAGTAGCGCCACCCGCCATCCGAGATCGGCACCTCGTCCGACCACGTGGCCCCGTCGTCGCGCGAGGAGCGGAAGACCTTCTCGGCGAGCTTGGTGCCGGACTTCCGCTTCGTGTAGGCGAGGCCGAGCCGCCCTTCGGCGAGCCGCACGAGGCCGGGGTGGTAGAGATCGCGGTCCGCCTCGCGAAGCACGATGGACGGCGCGGACCAGGTTTCTCCGTTGTCCTTCGAGACCACCCTGGCGATGCACGTGCCCTTGGCGTCGTCGCCCGTGGTGGGCCAGGCCCCGTAGAAGTACACCAGCTCGCCGCTCCGAAGGCACACGAAACTGCCCTCGCCATTCCTGGGGAACTCGACCGTGGCCTCGACGATGACCTTGCCGCGAGGGCCGGCCGACGCACCAGGCGTCCCTGCCATTGCGTGGGCCACGAGAAGCGCTCCAACCAGGGGAATCAGGGGGCAGTGAATGGGGACGGTCATCCCTTCGCCTCTCCGTCCGGGGGCGGCTGCATGTCCAGGGCGCAGGCGAGGCGGCCCTGCGGGTCATTCGTGCAGCAGTTGCACGAGATGCAGGCCGCGCGGGTCGCCGTGCCTTCCCGCAGCTTCCTCGGAAGCTCGGGCTCGCGGATCAGCGGGCGGCACAGCGACACGAGGTCGGCGGCCCCGGTGGAGATCACCTGCTCCATGACGGCCAGGCTCCGCAAGCCGCCCACACACAGGAGCGGCACGGCGACGTGACGACGGAACTCGCGGGCGTAGGGCAGGAAGTAGGCTTCCTTCTCCGGGGCGTCAATGTGCTTGCGAACGATCTGGTCGGCGGTCTCCGCCATCCCTGCGCTGATCTCGACGGCGTCAACCCCCTCCTCGGCCATCATCGCGGCGATGCGGCAGCTCTGCGCGAGGGTGAGGCCCCCCGCGATGAAGTCCTCGGCGTTGAGCTTGACGAGCACGGGGTATTCGCGCCCCAGGTCCGCGCGGATGCGGCGCAGGGCCTCGAGGGGGAAGCGGGCGCGGGCCTCCAGGCTCCCGCCCCAGGCGTCCTCGCGGCGGTTGGTGTAGGGCGAGAGGAACTCGCTCATCAGGTAGCCGTGGGCGCAATGGAGCTGCACGCCGTCGAAGCCGACCTCGCGGCAGCGGCGGGCGGCGGCGACGTAGCTCTCGACCAGCGGCTCCACCTCGTCGGCCGCGAGCTCCCGCGGCGTGATACCGCTGGCCCGGTCGGTGACTGCCGAGGGGGCCACGGGGCGCTTGCCGTCAATGCGCTCGGGACGGGTCTGGCGCCCCGCGTGGTTGATCTGACACACGATGCGCGCGCCGGCGTCGTGGACGACGCGGACGATCTCGGCGAGCCCGGGGCGCATCGCGTCGCTGTGCACGCCCATCATCCCCTCGCTGGCCTTGCCGTCGGCTCGCACGAAGCTGTGGCCCGTGATGATGAGTCCCGCGCCGCCGCGGGCAAGCCGGGCGTAGAAGTCCGCCAGCGCAGGTGTTGCCCGCCCGTCGGGCCGGCACATTCGCTCGCCCGTGGCCGAGCGGACGATGCGGTTCGGGACTTCCAGGGAGCCAATGCACGTCGGCGTGAACAGGAGTGACAACGCGGGGTCTCCTCGATGCGTGAGTGCTGGATGAGTGGGGCTCAACGGGGAGGCAGGTCAATCCTGCCGAGGTGTCCGACCGGGTTGCCGGCGGGGTCACGGACCTCGAGGGCAATCCGCGTGGCCTTTGCCGGGACGTCCACCGTCCTGTTGAGCACGAATGGGCGAAGAGGCGTGACGGCCCCGCAGTCGAACCGGGCCACCTCGGCGCCGTTCGCTCCATGGAAAACGACGGCGGCCCGTCCCACGGCGAAGAGGCCGAAGGTGCCGGCGAGCCACGTGCCGCCCTGCCCCCGCAAGAGGCTGAGCGGGGCGGCGACCACGCCGGCATCGGTGATGTCCACCACGGGGCCCGGGCACCGCGCTGCATACCAGTCCTGCACGAGGCCGACGCTCTGACCCGGGCCGAGGCGCGCCACCTGTCCCAAGCTCTGGACCTCGATGAATGGGTAGGGAGCAAAGGCGCCGCCGGCACTCAGGACCGCTTTTTCGGGGACCGCACAGGTCTGGACGAAGACGTGGTCCGTGGCGTGGTCCACGAAGGCGACCCAGGGCAGGGCGGGGTCCATCAGGGCCTTGCCAAACTGGCGGCGATAGCGCAGCGTGAGGAGGCCGGGCGCCGTCTCGAAGGCGCCCGGGCCGCCAAGGGCGAAACGGACGCCGCCTTTGAACCGGCTCCGCGCGTTCAGGGGCACATACAGGGCGATGGCGCCCTTGGCGGGGTCCTCGCGGCGCACCAGCCCGTCCGCGTTCGACACCCCTTTGAGCTGGAGGATGGCCTGTATGCCCCAGTCCTGGGGCACGAGGCGGACGTTTGTGAGGGTGTCGGTGATGCGGAGGTGGGTGCTGGCCGGGAAGAGCTCGACGCGTCGGACGATGCGGGTGCCGGTGGCCAGGTCCACGGGGCTGGTGAGCTCGACGGCAGCCTTGCCGGCCTCGGAGGGCAGGGCGTGCAGCTCGTAGCGGCCCATGAAAAGGTCGGGCGGGTAGCTGCTGCGCAGCTTGACCCACCGGTCCTCGGGGTGGAGTTGCGCGAACTGGCCGCCGAAGTGGTGGTAGCGCGGCTCTCCGCGGTCGGCCAGCACCGCGCCCAGTTCGTCCTCGCCGATGAAAAGGTAGTTATAGCCGTCCAGGGCGTACTCAAGCGTGCGGCCGCCGGTCTGGGGGACGACGGTGGCACGGACAAGGCCGTTGGCAAGCTGCCCGCAACGGCGCCAGCCGTGGAACGAGGTGAGGTCAAGATGGGCAGGGCCTGGCTCACCGTGGAACGTGTCGCGGGGTGAGGCCCCCAGGAGAGCGCACGCGGGGAGAAGGGGGAGGCATAGGAAACCGAACGCTGCGGCGAGCGGGGAGCGCATCCGAGGCACCGGAAAGAAGCGGGGCACCCACAAGTCGTCACTTGTCAGGCGCGGGGTTGCCGGGCTCGACGGGCCGGTCGTCCGTCACGGCCTGTCCCTCGGCGATGAAGAGCTTCATCTTCTCTGCGGTGAGTCGGACCCCGGGGTCCTCGTCGCGCAGGGCAACGTCGAGCAGGGGGTAGAGAGACTCGTCGCCGCACTCCTTGATGGCGATGCAGGCGCCCGCTCGGCGATGGGGGTCCTGGCTCTGGAGGACCTTCTGGATGGCTTCCTTGACCTCCGGGGCGCCCTGGTAGCCCAGTGCGATGATCGCCCAATAGGCGTCCTGGGAGTCCTCTCCGTGGACGAACTTGAGGAGGAGCTGCGTGGCCTTGGCGTCGCCCTCGAGGTAGCCGAGGCCGCTGAGAGCCAACATGCGCACGTTCGCCGAGTCGCTTGCGAGGAGGCGTTCGAGGCCCGTGAGCCCCTCCTCCTTGACGAACTCTCTGATGGCGCGCTTATTGTCGCCGGCGCCGGTGCGCAATACGGCTTCGACACGCCTCACGTCCTCTGGGGCCTCTTCCTTCCCACAGCCGAGGACGAGGCAGGCCAACGCGAGGCACACACCAAGGGGATTCCTCATCCTGATCGCCTCAGCCCCGGTGCTGATCACGTGCTGACGGGCGCGGGGCGCGCTCACCAGCCGGGGCTCCACTGCTTGTAGTCGGGCTCCCAGTAATCCAGGCGAAGGTGTTGCGGGTCCTTGGCCAGGAACACGCTGCCGTCGAAGTGGAGAACGTTGCCGCCGCCGCTGTGCCTCTTCAGCACCCGCACGGGGTGCTGGTACGCGTGCCAGCGTCACCCACAGTTGCCGGCCTGCCAGGTTCCCGGCTCGGTCTCCGCCAGCAGCAAGCCCTGGCTGGGGTTCGTGACCTCCTGGATCTGGTGGTACTCGTAGTAGCGGCTCTCCGTGTTGGTGCCGCCGCGGTGCCACCAGCCGTACTTGGCCAGGCCCATGTAGGACACGAGGCCACCCTGGTCGCAGCGATAGTTGCTCGCATCGCTCGGGCACATGATGAACGGCGCGGAGGTCCGGGCCACCGGCCGCTCGACGCCCCCCAGGTAGTAGCCTGGCGGCTGGTAATTGTTCCAGACATTGGGCATCAGGGGATTGACGTCGTCCAGGTTCACCAGCCTGCCGTAGGTGCCGTTGAAGATGGCCAACATCCTGTTGCGGATGGCATTCCAGTAGGTGGAGCCTGTGCCGCTGATCGCCGGGGGGAAGGTCTTGCCGCCCGCGTCGAGGAACGCGAACCACGTCTCATCCATGTCCTTGCCGCTGTGGACGTTCTTGTAGAAGCTCTGCCTCTTGAGGAGCTGCAGGTCGGCTCGCCACGCCCCGCCTGCGAGGCCGAGCTCACCGATCCATCGCTCGTGCCAGAAGGCGGGGAGGAACTGGCCATAGCTCTGTGTGTACATAATCATGAGCTTGTGGCTCTGCGCGAGGTTGCTTCGGCAGGTCGAGTTCCGCGCGGCTTCCTGGGCGGTGAACAACGCCGTCACGATGAGGGTGGCCAGCACGATGGCGATGCCGGTCACCGTGAGGAGCTCGATGAGGGTGAAGCCTCGTCGTGTCCTGGCTCCCATGGCCGTCATGGCTGCAACTCCTTGAGCCGCCTGCCCTTCGGCAGGACTGCTCGCCGCTCCGCGCCGGGCCCTTGCCGGGCCTGGCGAACCCCGCCTGCTCCCTATGGTATACTAGCGCGTCCGGGCCGATCCGTCAAGCATTTCTTTCGGCGTTCTGCGGGGCCGTTGACTTCTGGCGCCGATTGTGGTTTGCTGCCGGTGAGAAGGCAGGGAATCATGAGAGCCCGAGGTGCGGCATGGGGCCCAGAATCACCGTGTTCGGCGTCGGCAGCCGCATGATGCGCGACGAGCGGGCGGGTGTTGCCGTGCTCGAGGAGCTGGCGCGGCGTGTCCTGCCCCGAGACGTGCGTCTCCGGGAGACGGGCACCGACGGCTACGGCCTGGTCAATGATTTCGAGGACACCGATGTCGCGATCATCGTGGACTGTGCCGAGATGGGCAGGGAGCCGGGCACCGTGCTGGTGTTCTCGCCCGACGAGGTGGCGAGCACCGTGCTGGACCGCCGCATGTCGCTGCATTCGCTCGACCTCTTGGGCGTGATCCAGCTTGCCCAGCAGCTTGGGTACGAGACGGCGATCCGCGTGGTGGGGATCCAGCCGGCGGTGGTGGACTTTGGCGAGGAGCTGTCGGAGGCGGTGGCCGCCGCCGTGCCTCGCGCCGTGGCGCTGGTGGAGAGGGAGCTTGCCGCAGCCATCCAGGGCGCCGCCCCTGCGGCGGACCGCGCCGAGTGACGCACCGGCGGCGCGGCGTTGAAAGCGTCGGTGCCTTCTGCTAGAATGCGGCGTACGATGGAGGTGCGGCGTGTGATGAGTGCTTTCCGCCCGATTGAGCAGGCCGCCCAGGAGCTTCGGGCAGGCCGCATGGTAGTGCTCGTGGACGACGAGAGCCGCGAGAACGAGGGGGACCTCGTCGTCGCGGCCGAGAAGGTCGCGCCTGAGGCCATCGCCTTCATGGCCAAGCACGGCAGCGGCCTCATCTGCCTCGCCCTCACGGCGGAGAGGGTGGACGAGCTTCAGCTCCCGCTCCAGCCGCAGCGGGGGCCGTCGCGCTACGGCACGGCGTTCACGGTCTCCATCGAGGCCCGCGAGGGGGTGAGCACCGGGATCTCCGCCCACGACCGCGCCACGACGATCCGCACCGCGGTGGCGGCCCACTGCAAGCCGACCGACCTGTGCACGCCGGGTCACGTGTTCCCGCTCCGCGCCCGCGAGGGCGGCGTGCTCGCCAGGGCGGGCCAGACGGAGGGCTCGGTGGACCTCTGCCGCATCGCCGGCCTGGCCGCCGCCGCCGTCATCTGCGAGGTGATGAACGACGACGGCACGATGGCCCGCCTGCCCGAGCTCGAGCGGTTCGCCGCCCGTCACGGCATCGTCATCTGCTCAGTGGCCGGCCTGATCGAGTACCGACGCAGGACCGAAACGCTCATCGAGCGCGCCGTGCACCGGGTGGCCTTGCCCACGCTCTGGGGCACCTTCGAGCTGTTCTGCTACGAGAGCAAGGTGGACCCGCAGCCGCACCTGGCCCTCACGAAGGGCCTGACGTTCAGCAACAGGGACGAGCCGGAGCCCGTCAACGACCCCGTGCTCGTCCGCGTGCACTCCGAGTGCCTCACGGGCGACACGCTGGGGAGCTTGCGCTGCGACTGCGGCGCGCAACTGCACGCCGCCCTCGAGCGCATCGAGGCGGAGGGGCGCGGCGTGCTCCTCTACATGCGCCAGGAGGGCCGGGGCATCGGCCTCACCAACAAGCTCAAGGCCTATCTGCTCCAGGAGCAGGGCCTCGACACGGTGGAGGCGAACGTGCAACTCGGCTTCAAGGCCGACCTGCGGGACTATGGCATCGGGGCGCAGATCCTCCGCGACCTGGGCCTCCGCAGGATCCGCCTTCTCACCAACAACCCCAAGAAGCTCCACGCCCTGCAGGGCTTCGGCCTCGAGGTTGTCGAGCAGGTTCCCCTCGCCGTCACGCCCTCGAAGCACAACCGCAGGTACCTCGAGACCAAGAGAAAGAAACTCGGCCACACGATCCCCCTCGACTGACCGCGGCCGAGGGCAGGAGGACAGCGCAGGATGGCCAGCCAGGAATTCGGTGGGAGGCCACGGTGAACCCCAGCATCCGCGTCGTGTGCCCGAATTGCGGGCGGGACCTCGTCCTGGCGGGGGACGTCGTGCCCGGCGCGTCGGTGGCGTGCCCGCACTGCGGAAGCCCCGTGACCGTGGCGGCGGCTGCGCCGCCGAATCCCACCGGTTCGCCCGCCGGCATTGCCGGCACGCCCGACGACCAGGGTGTCACGCTCACCGCGCCCCCAGGGGAATCCCCTGGCAGCGGGACCGAGCTGCTTCCGCCTCCCGGGGCCGGCGGACCCGCGGGCAGCGCACCATTGCCCATGACGGAGGTCCTGGCGCACAAGCCGAGGCCGCACCCGCCGGCGCTGCCCGTGGCCGAGCCATCGCTGCCCCATGCGCCCGCCGAGGAGGCCAGCGCCGACCGCTACGTCGAGCGCGGCGTCATCGGCCGGGGGGGCATGGGCGAGATCATCCTGTGCGTGGACCGCAATATCCGCCGCCAGATCGCCTTGAAGCGCATCCTGCCGCAGGCGGCGGAGGACACCGAGCGCCGGGCGCGCTTCGTCGAGGAAGCCCAGGTCACAGGGCAACTCGAACACCCCAACATCGTGCCTGTCCACGAACTCGATAAGAGCGCCGAGGGGACGATCTACTTCACCATGAAGCTCGTCAAAGGCCAGTCCCTGGCCCAGATCCTCAAGGCTGCGAAGGACCGCGCGGGCTGGCATTCGCTGGGCGATTTCCTCCAGATTTTCCTGAAGGTGTGCGACGGCGTGGGCTTCGCCCACTCACGGGGCGTCATCCACCGCGACCTCAAGCCCGCGAACATCATGGTGGGCGACTACGGCGAGGTGTTGGTCATGGACTGGGGGATCGCCAAGGTGCTGGGCCGCTCTCGCAGCGGCGGCCACATGGGCGGTTCCTCGGTCACCAACACGGGAGTGGCCCTGAGGACGGAGTCCGGCGAAGGCGTGGTCAGCAGCCGCGTGGAGCGCCAGGAGGCCATGACCATGGAGGGCTCCGCCCTCGGCACCCCCGGCTACATGTCGCCCGAACAGGCCGAGGGGAAGCTGGACCTCATAGACGCGCGCTCGGACATCTATTCGCTGGGCGCCATCCTCTACGAGATCCTCACCCTCACTCGGCCCATCGAGGGGGACACCACTCTGGCCCTCCTGGCGAACACGCTGCGGGGCAAGATCGTGCCGCCCGAGCTGCGGGCCCCCAACCGCGAGATCCCCCGCGAGCTCGCGGCGATCGCGATGAAATGTCTCGCCAGGAATCGGGATACCCGCTATCCCTCTGTCGGCCACCTGAAGCGCGACATCAGCATCTTCCTCGAGGGCCGCACCCGCGCGGCCTCGCGCGACTCCTTCCGCCACGCCGTGGCCAAGCTGGTCCGGCGCCACCGGGCGGCAAGCGTCGCCGTGGGCGCCGCGGCCGTGGCTCTCATCGCTCTGGGCGGCTTCTTTCTCGTGCGCCTGAAGAGCCAGCGCGACCGCTCCCGGGTCGTCGAGCAGCAGGCCACCCAGGCGGAAGAGGCCGCCGTTGCCTCCCTGCGAAAGCAGCGGGAGGCCGCCCTCGCCGCCAACGAAGCCCAGGCGAAGCTGGCCCTCCGCGCGCTCGAGCAGGGCCGCATCGAGGAGGCCGCGACCCGCGCCGCGGCCACGGCGGAGCTCATGGACGACAGTCCCTGGGGCCACTATGCCCTCGGAGTCGTCGCCTTCGAGCGCAAGCAGTTTGCTGCCGCGCTCCGACACCTTCGGACCGCGCTGGACCGGGACCCTAACCACGGGCCGTCGAGCGCCTTCCTTCCACGCGTTCGTGTCGCGTTGGACACAGCACCCAACTGAGGGGCCGGCCCGCCGCCAGGCGCGAGGCGGTGCCGTGCCCGGCGACCGTGGGACAGGTCCGCTGGTACCTGCCACTCTGGCAGGCGCCGAGTGCGGCGTCGTGCGCCCTGCTCGTTCATAAGTCTACCTCTGACTGCTAGTTAAGCCCTGCCGCCGCGTGGTCCGGCGATTGGCACGTAGTTTGCTCCTCACGATGGTCAGAGAGTAAGCTGCCAAAACTGGCAGGCACGAGCTTCATGCCCCAGAGGCAATGGCGGCTACTCGACCCGCAAGAGGAGATGGCAATGGCTTCCAAGAAGATCATCGGGATCGACCTGGGCACGACGAACTCGGTAGTCGCCGTGATGGAAGGCGACAAGCCGACGGTGATCATCAACCAGGACGGCGCCCGCCTGACCCCCTCGATCGTGGCCTTCACCGACCGGGGCGAGCGCCTCGTGGGCGTCCAGGCCAAGCACCAGGCGATCACGAACCCCTCGAACACCGTCTACTCGATCAAGCGGTTCATGGGCCGCCGGCACAACGAGGTGGCGACGGAGGAGAAGCTGGTGCCCTACAAGGTGGTCGGCCGGCCCGATGAGTTGGTGACGGTGGAGGCCGGCGGCAAGCAGTACACCCCGCCCGAGATCTCGGCGATGGTGCTGCGCAATCTGGCCGACGCCGCCGAAGACCACCTCGGCGAGAAGATCGAGAAGGCCGTCATCACCGTCCCTGCCTACTTCAACGACAGCCAGCGCCAGGCGACGAAGGACGCCGGCGAGATCGCCGGCCTGAAGGTGATGCGTATCATCAACGAGCCGACCGCCGCCGCGCTGGCCTACGGGCTGGACAAGAAGAAGAACGAGAAGATCGCGGTCTTCGACCTCGGCGGCGGCACGTTCGACATCTCGATCCTCGATGTCGGCGACGGCGTGTTCGAGGTGCTCTCGACCAATGGCGACACCCACCTGGGCGGCGACGACTTCGACAAGCTGATCATGGACTACATCGCCGAGGAGTTCAGGAAGCAGCACGGCATCGACCTGCGCAAGGACCCGATGGCCCATCAGCGCCTCAAGGAGGCCGCCGAGAAGGCCAAGTGCGAGCTCTCGACCTCGATGCAGACCGACATCAACCTGCCGTTCATCACGGCCGACGCCTCCGGCCCGAAGCACCTGCACATGTCGCTCACGCGGGCCAAGCTCGAGCAGCTCACCGAGCCGCTCCTCGAGCGCACCCGCCGGCCCGTCGAGCAGGCGCTGAAGGACGCCAAGCTCAAGCCGAACCAGGTGGACGAGGTGGTGCTCGTGGGCGGCATGACCCGCATGCCGGCCGTCGTGGCCACCGTGAAGGAGATCTTCGGCGGCAAGGAGCCCCATAAGGGTGTGAACCCCGACGAGGTGGTGGCCGTGGGCGCCGCGATCCAGGGCGGCGTGCTCAGCGGCGAGGTGGACGACATCGTGCTGCTCGACGTGACGCCCCTCTCGCTGGGCATCGAGACGCTCGGCGGCGTGATGACGAAGCTCATCGAACGCAACACGACCATCCCGACGCGGAAGACCGAGGTGTTCTCGACCGCCAGTGACAACCAGCCGGCGGTGGACGTCCACGTGCTCCAGGGCGAGCGCGAGATGGCGAGCGACAACCGCACGCTCGGCCGCTTCCAGCTCACCGGCATCCCCCCGGCCCCGCGCGGCTTGCCGCAGATCGAGGTGACCTTCGACATTGATGCCAACGGCATCCTGCACGTCGGCGCCAAGGACCTCGGCACCGGCAAGGAGCAGAAGATCGAGATCAAGTCGTCCTCCGGCCTCACCAAGGATGAGATCGAGAAGATGAAGCGGGAGGCCGAGGACCACCGCGAAGACGACAAGCGCAAGCGCGAACTCGTTGAGGAGAAGAACCGCGCCGAGCAAATCGTCTACGCCGCCCGCAAGACGGTCAAGGAGCACGGGGCCAAGGTCGCCGAGGCCGACCGCGACGCCATCGAGGACGCCTGCAAGCGGGTGGACAAGGCCCGCGAGGGCGACGACATCGCCGAGGTGCGCCGCTCGATCGAGGACCTCGAGCAGGCGATGCACAAGCTCTCCGCCGCCCTCTACGAAGAGGTCGCCAAGCAGCGCGCCGAGCAGCAGGCCGCCGCCTCCCCCGAGCAGCCCGAGGGCGCCGCCCCCTCCGAAGAGGCCGGCCCCAAGAAGGACGGCGATGTCATTGACGCGGAGTATGAGGTGAAGGACGACGACTCGAAATAGGACCTATGGGCTATGTAGGTCCTGTTCGAGCCGCCCACCCACGGACGAGTTCGGAGGGGACCATGGCTTTCCGCTTCGACAAGTTCACCATCAAGGCCCGCGAGGCCGTGCAGGCCGCGCAGGACCTGGCTACCGACGCCGGCCACCAGGAGATTGATGGCGTCCACATGCTCGCCGCCCTCCTGCATCAGAAGGACGGCGTGGTGCCGTCGCTTCTGGGCAAGCTGGGCGCCGACCGCGCGGCGATCCTCCAAGGCATTCAGGACGAGTTGGGCCGCTGCCCCAAGGTCTCGGGCGGCCAGCAGTACCTCAGCCCCGCCCTCAACGGCGCGTTCGAGAGGGCCTGGGACGAGGCCCGGCGGCTCAAGGACGAGTACGTCTCGGGCGAGCACATCCTCGTGGCGCTCGCGTCCGATGCCGCGTCGCCTGCGGGCGCCATCCTGAAGCGCGCGGGCGTCACCCCCGACGCCGTGTTCCAGGCGCTGAAGGAGATCCGCGGGGGCCAGCGGATCACCGACGAGAATCCCGAGGAGAAGTACCAGGCTCTCCGGCGCTTCAGCCGCGACCTCGTCGAGCTGGCCCGGGCGGGCAAGCTCGACCCCGTCATCGGCCGCGACGAGGAGATCCGCCGCGTCGTCCAGGTGCTCTCGCGCCGCACGAAGAACAACCCCGTGCTCATCGGCGAGCCGGGCGTCGGCAAGACCGCCATCGTCGAGGGCCTTGCCCAGCGGATCGTCGAGGGCGACGTGCCCGAGGGGCTGAAGAACAAGCGCGTCCTCGCCCTCGACATCGGCGGCCTGGTCGCCGGCACCAAGTACCGGGGCGAGTTCGAGGACCGCCTCAAGGCCGTCCTCCGCGAGGTTACCGAGGCCGAAGGCACGGTCATCCTCTTCATTGACGAGCTGCACACCGTGGTCGGCGCGGGTGGGGCCGAGGGCGCGGTGGACGCCTCGAACATGCTCAAGCCCGCCCTCGCCCGCGGCGAGCTGCGTTGCGTCGGCGCCACCACCCTCGACGAGTATCGCAAGCACATCGAGAAAGACGCGGCCCTCGAGCGCCGCTTCCAGCCCATCTACGTCGGCCAGCCGACCGTCGAGGACACCATCGGCATCCTCCGCGGGCTCAAGGAGCGTTACGAGGCCCACCACGGTGTGCGCATCCAGGACAGCGCGCTCGTCGCCGCCGCGACTCTCTCGCAGCGCTACATCCCCGACCGCTTCCTGCCCGACAAGGCGATTGACCTCATTGACGAGGCCGGCTCGAAGCTCCGAATGGAGATTGACAGCAAGCCCACCGAGGTGGACAGCGTCGAGCGCCGCGTGCGCCAGCTCGAAATCGAGCGCGAAGCCCTGAAGAAAGAGAAGGACAAGGCGTCGAAGGAGCGTCTGGCGAAGGTCGAGAGGGAGATCGCCGACCTCAGCGAGCAACTCACCGCCCTCACCGCCCACTGGGAGAGCGAGAAGGCCCTGCTCAAGGACATCCAGGACATCCAGGCCGCCGTGGATGAGGCCCACGTGGCTCTCCAGAAGGCCCAGCGCGAGGGCAACCTCGAGCGCGCCGCCGAGCTGCGCTACGGCACCGTGCCCCAACTCCAGCGGGACCTCGAAGCCAAGAGCCAGAAGCTCGCCGAGCTCCAGAAAGACCAGTCCATGCTCAAGAAAGAGGTGGACCCCGAGGACATCGCCGAGATCGTCTCGAAGTGGACCGGCATTCCCGTCTCACGCCTTATGGAGGGGGAGCGCGACAAGCTCGTGAAGATGGAGGAGCGGCTGAAGCTCCGCATTGTGGGGCAGGACGACGCCATCGAGGCCGTGTCGAACGCCGTCCGCCGCGCCCGCTCGGGCCTTCAGGACGCCCGCCGCCCGATCGGCTCGTTCCTCTTCCTCGGGCCGACCGGCGTGGGCAAGACCGAGTTGTGCCGCGCCCTCGCCCAGTTCCTGTTCGACGACGAGAACGCCATGGTGCGGCTCGACATGAGCGAGTTCATGGAAAAGCACTCGGTCGCCCGCATGATCGGCGCCCCGCCCGGCTACGTGGGCTACGAGGAGGGCGGCCGCCTCACCGAGGCCGTCCGCCGACGGCCCTACGCCGTCATCCTCCTCGACGAGATCGAGAAGGCCCACCGCGAGGTCTTCAACATCCTGCTCCAGGTGCTCGACGACGGGCGGCTCACCGACGGCCACGGGCGCACGGTGGACTTCCGCAACACCGTGGTCATCATGACCTCGAACATCTGCAGCCAGTGGATTCGCGACCTCGCGGGCGAGGAAAACGAGGCGAAGATGCGTGCCCGCGTCACCGAGGCCCTCCAGCACGAGTTCCTCCCCGAGTTCCTCAACCGCATAGACGAAGTGGTCATCTTCCATCCGCTCAACCGCGAGCACATCAAGGCCATCGTCGAGCTACAACTCAAGGACCTCCAGAAGCGCCTGGCCGAGCGGCGCCTGGCCCTGAAGCTCACCGACGCGGCCAAGCAGCGCCTCGCCGACGAGGGCTACGACCCCGTCTACGGCGCCCGCCCCCTCCGCCGCGTCATCCAGCAGCGCATCGAGAACCCCCTCTCGCTACGCATCCTCGAGGGAGATTACTCCGAAGGCCAGACCATCAGCGTGGACGCCGGCCGCGACGGGTTCCGGTTCTCCTGAGCGTCGCACGAATGCGGTCACAGCGGCCCGGCTCGGAGGCGCGCAACGCGCGAGGTGGCGGGGGTGACCCTGGCCCGGTGGTCGAGCCGCAGGCCGACGACCCACGCCACACCTGCGCGGCCGATGACGAGGAGCAGGCGGCCGCGGTCGGCTCGCGGCACCCGTTGGGCGATGAGGAAGTCCTTGAGCTTCGTGGACGCGGCGCCGCCCAGCGGCACGAAGCGGTCGCCGGCGCGGCGCGTGCGCACCTCCAGCCGCTCCCCCACGGCATCCAGGTCAACCACTTCCTCCCAGCGGCCCTTCTGCCAGGGCGGTGGGCAGTCGAGAGGGGAGGCCTCGAGCCAGAGGCCGAGTTCGGGGACCTCGATGCGGCCGGGGACGGCGAGGGTGAGGGAGATGTTGGGGGCTTTAGGCCTCCTCTGGCGGACGACGAGGGCGTCGTAGCAGCGCTCGGCGACGAAGCCGCCGGCGAGCGAGGCGGAGCGGCCCGCGGGGGGGGCGATGAGGCATTCGGCGGCGGCGAGCGCGCGGCGAGTGAGGTCGCCACGGCCGCCGGCAGCGCAGTAGGCCCGGCGGAGTGCCTCGCGGCGCACGACACGCGGCGCCGCAGCAAGGCGGGCGGGGTCGAGACGGGCACCCCCCTCCCCCACGGCCACGAGGTCGCTCGCCTGTGCGCCCACGAGGCCCGACAGCGTGCGGGCGCGCTCCACGGCGCCGAGGAGTGCGGCACGGACCTTGCCGCCGCGCGCTTCGAGCAGGGGGAGCAGCTCGTGCCGGACCCAGTTCCGCAGGAACGAGCGGTCGGCATTCGTGGCGTCGGAGCGCCAGGGAATGCCGCGTGAGGCCAGGTAGTCGAGGACCTCAGCCCGCGTGACGTCGAGCAGTGGGCGAATCAGCGTGGCCCGCGAGGTCGGCGAGAGCGGCCTGGCCACGGGCATGCCGCGGAGGGCCGCCAGTTCGCCACCACGGAGCAGTCGGAGAAGGATGGTTTCCACCTGGTCGTCGGCAGTGTGGCCAAGGGCCACTCTCTGAGCGGCGTCCTCCAGGGCGACGGCTTCAAGGAACTCGTAGCGGGCGCGGCGTGCGGCCATCTCCAGCGAGCCGCCGTGTTGCCGCCGCTCCGCCGCTACGTCCGTGGCGCCCGTGCGGCAGGGCAACCCCGCCGCGGCCGCTCGCGCCGCGACGAACTCGGCATCGTCATCGGACGCCCGCCCGCGCAGCAGGTGGTTGAGGTGGGCGACCGACAGCCGCAGGGCGAATTGCCCGCGCAGCTCGATGAGCGCGTGGAGCAGAGCCATCGAGTCGGGGCCGCCGGAGACGGCGACGACCACGAGGTCGCCCCTGCCGAGGAGCCCGTGGCGCTCGATCGTTGCGGCAACCTTTGCGAGGAAGGCGGTCTTGGCCATTGCGGGAGGCTCAGAAGGCCAGTATGCCCTTGCGGCGGAGGTCGCTGACCTGTTTGAGCAGCTCGACCATCGCGGGCGAATAGCGGCAGCCGACATCCCCCTTGTCGGGCGCGCTGCCGCGGCCGGGGCTCCTGGCCAGCAGGCGGAAGTCGAAGGCGCGCGGTTCGGCAAAGAGCGGGGTGCCGAAAGACGAGTCCGCGCCGCGCCGCACGCGCACGCCGAACGCGGCCGAGTGGGCGAGCAGGCAACGGGTGATCTGCGCGCTTGCCTTGGGGGAGTCGACGCTGGAGAGGATCGAGTCCTGAAGAGCGTTCGGCCCGTCGCCGAGAGTCAGGGAACCGAGAACCGTGCAGAACCGGAGCAGCTCGACGGCGGCGTTGAAGTCGGCGCCCTCCGCCAGCACCAGGTTCTCGCCCTGGAACTTGCCCTGCCCGGCTGTGAGGCGCCCGCCGACCCAAAGGGCATCGCGTGCCTGGGTGGTGCCGCGCAGGAGAGCGGGACCGGCAATGAAGCAGTCCTGCACGGTGCAGTCGGCCGGCAATTCGCCCTCGATGCTGAGCGGCTTGGAGGCGCCGCGAACCGGGGCGACGGCCACGATGGCGCGGCGGAGCTGGAAGGGGCCGGCCCGCACCCAGAGCGCCCTCCCCTCGCGCACGGGCGAGCGGGCGCTGCCGAGGGCGAGGACGATGCCCTCGATGGCCACGTCTTCCGCGCCGACTTCCACCAGCGCGGCGCCCGCGGCATCGCCCGCCGCGGTGACGACGGGCCAGCAGCCCTCCTTCGCACGCAGGAGCATGCCCGCCTTGGCCTCGGGGATGACGAGGCGGCCCACATACGTCTCGCTGTCCTGCACCTCGATGCGCGTCTTGGCCGTCGCGGCCTGGATGGCTTCCGCGATGGACTTGGCGTCGCCTGCGCCGTCCTGGCGCACGACGATGGAGCGGCCGAGGTTGAGCCTTGCCACGGCCTCGACCAGCTCGGCGAACGAAGGCTTTCGCCTGGCATCGGTGACGGCATTACTGGTAGGGTGGTCGTTCTTGAGCGCCGTGAGGAGTCGCCTGGCCTCGTACGGCTCATCCTTCTTGAGGCATTCGGCGGCGCGGGCGAGAAGCGCGTCGGCGGCGGCCTCGGCCAGGCCGAGCTTCGCGCGGCTTCGGACGGCTGCGATCTCCTCCTTGCGCAGCTTGAGCCAGGCGGTGTCGCCGTAGGCGGCCTCGAGAGCGTCGAGTGCCGCGGCGGCGCCCCCTGCGTCGCGTTTCGCAAGCAGTTCCTGCACGTTCGCGAGCGCGGCCTTTGCGAGCGGCGCGACGTGTCGGCTCACATCGGCGCCGAGGGAGCGGGCCTTGGCGAAATCTTCCTCGGCGGCGGAGAAGTTGCCGACCACGATGTCGAGCAGGCCGAGGGCCAGCCAGTCGTCGGCGGCGCCGCGGTCAATCGCCAGAAGTGCGAGCGCTCGGACGCCGCGCTCGCCGAGGCCCGTCCAGCGATACGTCTCCTTCCCCTGCGCCTTGAGGTGCAAATGGCTGACGACGATCCCCGATTGATCGGCATCCGTCAACGGGCCGTTGAGGCCAGGGAGGAAGATGGAGCTCTTCGTGAGCTTGGGGACCGCGGTGACGATGCGGTTGATCATCCTGGCCTTGAGTTGGTCGAGGCGGTTCAACTCCTCCGCACGCAGCGCCACGAGGGCGGCGACGGCTCGGTCGCTGGGGCGCAGCTTGAGACCCTCTGCCGCGGCACCCGCGAAGTCCCACGCCTTGACCAGGGCCTCAGTGGGCTCGAGGGCCCGGGCGGCGGCGGCCTCGGCCTCGCGCTGCCGGGCCAGGGCGGTCGCGGGGTCGGCGGCGGCCTTGGCTTTCGCCGCCTTCTCCTGCCTCTCGATGCTGGCAAGGAACTTCTGCGCCTCGGCGACGACGGCCGGCACGCCGAACCGCGCGATGATCCCCTGAAGCTCCTTCCGCGCCTCGTCGAACCGCTGCTCAGCGGCAAGGCCTGCCACGCGTTCCGCTGTCCGACGGTACGCAGCCTCGGCGGCCGTTGCCGCGGCGGCCTGGGCCTGGGCGACCCGTTCGCGGAGGGCCGCGTCGTCTCGTCGCTCGAGCAGGCCCTGGTAGCAGGCGATGGCCTCGCCGAACCGCCCCACGTCGGCGAGGGCCTTGCCCTTGGCGTCGGCCTCCAGCCATGCATCGTGCCACGGCGGGGCCTTGGGCTCGACTTTGGGTTCGGCCTTCGCCTCGGTCTTTGGCTCGGTCTTGGGCTCGACCTTGGGCTCCACCTTCGGCTCGACCTCCGCTTCGACCCGAGTCGTGACCTTCGGGGGCGACTTGTCGGGCGGGACAGTGGCCTCCGTTGTCACCTTGACGCCCGTCGGCGGCGCGTGCCCACGCCTGGGGCCGAAAGCCAGGTAGGCGATGAAGGCCACCGCGGCGACGCCGGCCACGGCGAGCGCCACCCCCAGGCTGGGTCGCCGCGCCGCCGCCCCACCGGGGAGTGGCCCGGGCCCGGCGGGGATGGGCGGGGAGCGTCGCTCCGCCTCCAGCTCCGCCTCGATGCGCTCGAGGGCGCTCAGGAGGTCGCTGGCCCGCTGGAACCGCTCGTCGGGGTTCTTGCGGAGCAGGTGGTGGACGACGTGGCAGAGCGCCAGGGGCGCCCTGGGGGCAGCGGAATTGAGCGGCGGCGGCTCCTCGCGGACGTGTTTGAGCGCCAGCTCCTCCGGGCTGCGCGCCTCGAACGGAGGGTGCCCGGCCAGTACGTGGTAGAAGGTAGCGCCGAGGAGATACAGGTCGGAGCGGGCGTCGAGGCGTCGCCCGCGCGCCGCCTCCGGCGGGAAGTAGAGGGGGCGGCTGGGCGGCGTGGAGGCCGCCGCCGGGCCGGTGTCGGATGCCGAGCAGCGGGCCAGGCTGAAGTCGGCGATCTTCAACTGCCCGCTCGGCGTGACCAGGAGATTGGACGGCTGCACGTCGCCGTGGAGCACACCCGCCGCGTGGGCCGCGGCGAGGGCCGCGGTGGCCTGCTTCATCAGCGACAGGGCGCGCTCGGGCGGCAGCCGCCCCTCGCGCTCGAGGATGCCGGCGAGGTTCTCCCCGTGCACGAGCTCCATCACCACATAGTGGTAGCCCCGGGCCTGCGCCGCGTGGAACACCTGCACGATGTTCGGGTGGTCCACCGCCGCGGCGGCGAGGGCGGCCTGGGTGAAGCGCTCGACGAGCGCCGCATCCCGCCCCTCCTCCGGCGACAGCACCTTCACGGCGACCTGGCGGTTCAGAGCCGGCTGGCGGGCGCGGTACACCGCCGTCGTCTCGCCTTCCGCCAGGAGCTCGATGAACTCCAGGTCCGCAAGAGTCTGACCGACGAGTGAGTTGAACGGCTCGGGTGCGTCGGTGTTGCCTGCCATCGTCCTGCGCGTCCCCACTGCCAGGTCCTGCCCAGCTCCCATGACCGACTACGCGCATGCTATCCCGGCAGCGGGCGGCTGTCAAGGAGGAATGCCACACGGTCTACTCTTGTGCTTCCCCAGCGGCCGGCGGGGGGACGCCTCCGGGCGCCGGGAACAGGGCCAGCGTCGCGGCCCCCACGCCACGGCACAGGAGAAAGAGGAAGAGGGCCTGGCCGAAGGCGGGCACGAGTGCCGCCGCCGCGATGGCGAGCGCTCCGGCGCCCACGGTGCGCCAGGGGGGCTGGGTGCCCTCGTCGTCCTTCAGGAGGCGCTGCCCCGCGATCTTCGCCGTGGCCGAGAGGCCAACGGCGGCGAGCCAGACGAAGAACCCCAGGACGGCGCCCGCCAGCAGGCCAAGCGCCGGCGCGCCCGCCTGCTTGGCCTTGTCGAGGACCGTGGCGGCGAAGAGGAGCAGGAGCACGCTCACAATGCCGATGCAGATGACCCTCCACGGCCCGCGCCGAAGAGCTTGCTCCGCCCGCGCCACCTGCCCCGGCACCAGGGCCGCCGCCAGGAGCATCAGGCCCACGCAGCCGACCGCCGTGGCCACGACCGCGGTGATCACGAGCTTCCAGCCGAGGATGTGGCGAATCGCGTGCAACGCGCCGTCGCGCCCGGCCTCCTTCGCCGTGCTCAGGACCGGCGCGCCCGCCGTCAGGCTGGATTCCCCGCACCAGCCACTCGACCACGCCAGGGCCAGGAGCAAGCCGCACACGAACACAACACGGGACAGTTTCATTGCACCACCCTCGCTTGTCTGTTGACGTCGGGACTGGCGAGAGTCCGCCAGCGATATGCCAGGATGAGTTGGGCGGCAAGGCCCGCCGCGAGAAGCGCCAGCGCCAGCGCCCCGCCGGGAACCACCCGGAGCCAATCGCCCGCCGTCGCCGCGGCGCCCTCGACGAACTCGACGACGGAATCCCACGCGGCTCGCCACCCATCGAGCGACGGAGCGACGTCCGCCACGGCGGCCTCGTCCGGCAGGCCGCCCCACCGCACGAGCACGGCCGCGCCGACGGCGACGAACAGCGCGGCGGCGAGCGTCAAGGCCTGCCACGCGCGACGGCGCCGCTCCGCCGTCGCGGCACGGGCAAGCACCCCCGCGGCAAAGTCGGCCCGCATCGCCGGGAGCGCCGGCTCGGCGAGCGCAGCAAACAACGTGCGATAGCTGGAGAGCACCTGCCGGCACGAGGGGCAGGCGTGGAGGTGCCGCTCCAGGCGCTCGCACTCCTGGGCCTTCAACTCGCCTTCCAGGTATGCCTGGGCCAGCTCGCGGACGCCTTCGCAGGCGATCATCGGTCGTCTCCAAGAATGGGCCTCAGCGCGCGGCGGAGCCGCTCGCGTGCCCGGAAGAGCTGCACCTTCACGGTGCCGAGCGGGCGCCCGAGCGCCGCCGCAATCTCCTCGTACGACAGCTCCTCGACGTGCCGCAAGGTGACGATGAGCCGGTAGTCGTCGGGCAACTGGGCAATCGCGCGCTCCAGGTGCTCGGCCATCTCCCGTTGCGACGCCACCTCGCCGGCATCCGGCGTCGCCGCCACAGGCTCGCGGGCGTCGCCCTCGTCGTCGCCGAGCATGGGGACAGACACGGGGCGGCGCTTCTTCAGCGCGTTGATGCACGCGTTTGTGGCCAGCCGCAGCAGCCAGGGCCTCAGGGGCTCGCCGGGGCGGAAGGTGTGGAGCTTTCGCCAGACTCGCAGGAACACCTCCTGGGCCATGTCCTCGGCCGCCGCGGCGTCGCAGGTCATCCGGTAGGCGATGGCGAAGACCAGCCGCTGGTAGTGCTCGACGATTCGCGCGAAGGCCCGCTCGTCGCCTGCCCGCGCCGCGGCCACCACCTCGGGCGCAACGTCGAGAGGTCCCGAGCCCTCGGCTCTGCTTGCGCCAGGCTCCGCCGAAGGGTGCCGCACTGCATTTCCCTTCTGCCCGGTCATACAGCCCTCTGTCACGTCCGGTTTCACGGCATTGTAACCGAAAGTCGCCGCGAGGGGAAGGGCGCTGCGCGATCAGGGCTGCATGTGCTGCACGGTTCACGACTTGTGGCCCCCATACCCCGGGTGGCAGGGCCCTGGCGCCGGACCTGTGCTTGACGCGGGGCGGCCGCAGCGGTATCATCGCGGTGTGTGCCCCGGCTGCCCGCCGGCGGCCGGGCGGATCCGTTACCCTTCGGAGGAAGCGGTCATGAAGGAGCTTATCGCTGTCCTTCAGGTCGGCATCGTTCTCACGACCCCCATTTTCTTCCTCGCTACGCTGCTCGTCCTCTGGCGCGTCCTGCGAGCCACCGAGGCCACCCTGGCCGTCCTCGTCTACGTCAAGCACCACCTGGACCTCCGCCACCCGGCGACGCCGGACAGCGAAATCCACACCACCGCGCAGCTTCGCGATGCCGAGGAGAAGTTCTACCCGGGCACCCACGGAGAGCACCCTGATGCGGGTGATCGCGGGTAGCGCGGGCGGCGTGCCGTTGCGGGTGCCGCCTGGCCTGCGCGTGCGGCCGACCAGCGGACGCGTCCGGACCTCGCTCTTCAGCATCCTGGGCGAGGCGGTGGTCGGCGCGCGCGTTGCCGATCTGTTCGCGGGCTGCGGCGCCTTGGGCATCGAGGCCCTCAGCCGCGGCGCCGCCTTCTGCTGCTTCGTGGAAAACGCCCGCCCCGCCCTCGCAGCCCTTCAGGCCAATCTGGCCAAGACCCGCTTCGCCGCCAAGGCTGACATCCTGGCCTGCGACGCCTTCTCCGCCGTGCCGCACCTGGCCTCCCGCGGGCCATTCGATCTGATCCTGTTGGACCCGCCCTACCGGCTATTGAGCGAGTCGCATGGCGGGTTCGTGTCGCTCCTCGATGACATCGCCGGTGGTGCCGCCCTGGCGCCATCGAGCACCGTGGTTGTCCAGCACGACACGCAGGCCCCGCTGCCGGAGTCGACCGGACGGCTCCAGGTCGGTGATCGGCGGCTTTACGGGACGACGGCGTTAACCTTCCTCGGGCTGCGCCCCCCTGGGCCTGGAGGGACGCGCTTTTCCTCTTGATTCTACGGCCCCCTTGGGTTATTCTCTTGTGAATGAGACACCGTGGTCGCGCACGGAATGGACTGCGGCCGAGGTTGTGGTGCGCCGTGCGCGCCTCGTTGTCGCTGGTCCAGCCTCCCGTAAGGGAGTCTGCCGCTTCCGGTGGTTGCTCACGCGACAACATCCCGCTTGGGTTTCGCTGTCACCGAAACCCCATTCTGGAACGGAGGCTTGAACATGCCAGGACGAACTGGGCTGATGTGGGCGTTGCTGGCGGAGGCCAAGGGCATCACCGGCGCGGCGATGCTCGCCGCGCGGCGGAAGAAAGGGGCCATAAAGATGAGGAACGGCAGCGGAGCGTGGCGCGGCATCGTCGCTGTGGCAGTGGCGGGCCTGCTCCTGGCGGGCACGGCCACCGCCGCGCCCCTCCTGGCCGGCAGCGACCTCGTGGGCTACTGGAAGTTCGACGAGCCAGTCGGCAACCCGCGTGATGCGGCCACCGGCCTCGTCAACGGCACCCTCAGCGGCACCGTGGCGCGCGTGACCGGGAAGTTCTGCGGTGCGTTCAACTTCGCCGGCGTCAACGACTACGTGAGCATCGCGAACAGCACGGTCCTGGAGAACGTCCAGGAGGGCGACTACACGCTCTCGGCCTGGGTGAACGCCGACACGGTCCCCCCGGGCTCCGACACCAACAACGCCAATTACGGCATCATTGAGAAGGCAGGCTACCACAGCGGCCTTCGATATTCGAGTGCCAGCAGGTTTACAGCGGATGCCTGGCGCGCGGCGGGACCTACCAACTACTCCGCCACCACCACGACCACCTACACTCCCGGCACCTGGAACCACGTGGTCGCTGTGGTCTCGAGGACCAACGGCACTATGAAGGTCTACGTCAATGGCGAGGAGAAGGGCAGCAACACCTTCACCCCCGGCGCCGCCGCTTACCAGTACAACCAGACACCCTGGAGGATCGGCATCGCCAATCCCGGGGCCGGTACATACCGATGGCCGATGGACGGCACGATTGACGAGGTCGCCATCTGGAAGAAGGCCCTGACGGCCGATGAGGTCGGAACCCTCTACCAGCTCTACTCGGGCGCGAGCGCCTTCCCGACCGTCGTCGCCGACTACCAGACCAACTTCCAGGGGCCCACTCCTAGCCCAGGCTGGCAGTACCTCTGGAACGCGAATGGCGCCATCGGGAACATGGCCAACTACGTTCCCCTGCTCTGGACCGGTTCCGCCTATGACAGCGACGGAGTGCCAGGAAGCCCGGCTGTCCCGCCGGGCCGCTACGTGAGCCTCACCGGGACAGGCGGCCATCCCGGCCCCGCCGCCGCCCAAACCACCGAATCACTGGGCATAGAGCGCTACGCCATCGCCGCCTACAGCGTTCCCTTCGAGGCCGACTACTTCATGACCGACAGCATTCTCGCCATGACCAATGGCAGTCGCACCGTGGGGACCCATACCCTCGAGCTGCGCGTCTACGTGGACGACCTGCTCCTGTATCGCGAAATCGGGATTGACAATACCTCCTTCATGCTCTCGCTCGGCCACCTGTTCCCGGGCAACAACATTCTGGTCGCCCTCGGCGCCAATGGCTCGGACGCCTACGACAGCTTCCGCCTGGACTTCGCCATCGTAACCACATCCGACCTGATGATCCCCGAGCCGGCGACGGCGACCCTGCTCGTGGGCGGGCTGGCCGCGCTCGCCGCGCGCCGCCGGCGGAAGCGTCGCCACCGGAGCCCTCGCACAGGAGGACGCGACATGTCCCGCAAGAGTATGCTCATTGGACTGCTGCTGTTGGCACTCGTCGCTGGGCTCGCCCAGGCCGCGCCCATCGCCGTCTACGACAGTTACAGCGACTGGCAGGGCGACGGGGTGCAGCCCGACGGCCGCTGGTACTACGAGCAAGTGCTGGAGACCGACCTTAGCGGCCCCTACGGTCCCCTGCCCGTGTGGGACACCGGTTCCTGGCGCTTCACGCTTGGCTCGGTGAACTGGGGCTCAGGTGGCCTGTCGCAGAGCGGCGGCCACCCAGGATTCGGAACCTATGAGAACTACGATGTTATCGCCACGTTCTCGCCCGACACGGCGGGCATTTACCTGCTCGTTGGCAACGTGCGTCACAACCGCCTCGACACAGGGGGGAGCGATGGCGTCGAGCTGACCATCCGCCACGACTTGCCCAGCGGCAACGACGAGGTGTACTTCCGCGCCTGGCCCATCGTCCGAAACCCGGGCAGCGGCGCCATCAAGCGATACGGCATCGGCGGAGTGGCCCTCGCCAGCCTCAGCTCACCGGACGAGCTGTACTTCCGCGTGAGCGCGGGGCCAAACAGCAACAGCGGCACCGACAGCTTCATGTATCGCTACCGCGTCTACCAGTTCGCCCCCGCACCCGGCGGGAGCGCGATCAGCCACTGGGACTCCGTTGCTCAGTTCGGCAACAACGTCCCGTCCACCGACTTCGGCCAGCTCGGCGACCTCGACGCCGCCGGCAACCCCGTCTGGTTCTACCAGAGCGGGAAGCCCGGCTCGTCGAACCCCAACGACTACCATCTGCTCTCGGAGTGGGACGCCACGAATCAGCGCTGGATCACCGTGCCGCCGGCCGACGGCTGGCCCTCGGGAAGCGCCGACGGCTACGTCCAGCACTTTGCCACCGGCTGCCACCCCGGCACCGACGACAACCACGCCGCCATCCGCTCCTGGCTCGCCCTCTTCGATGGCACGGTGGATCTCAGCTTCTGGGCCGCCGACTCGAACCCCAGTGGGGGCGACGGCGTCACCATGGCCGTCTACCTCAACGATGTCCTGCTCGGCTTGCAGCTCACCATCGCCAACGGCGACAGCGTGGGCAAGACGATCGAATTGGCCGACGTGCCGGTGCAGTTCGGCGACTTCCTCCACTTCGCCATCCTGCCCGGCCTGACTGCCGGTGCGGATGGCACCAATGTCCGCATCGAGATATCCACTGAGGTCATCCCCGAGCCGGCCACGCTGTCGTTGCTCGCCGCCGGCCTCGTGGGCCTGGCCGCCCGAAGGCGCAGGAGGCGCTGACCGGCCCCCTCGCTACGGCGGGGGCGACATGTCGAGGGCGGCGCCTACTCCACAGACGCCGCCCTCGCTGGCTTTCCACGGTCACGCGCTACGTCGTTGGCGGATAGAAGCACATCACTTCGAGCGGCTCCGAGCCCTCCGACACCAAGCGGTATGGCTTCGACAGGCTGGCGGGCATGAAGTAGAACTTGCCCTTGTGCAGCGGCGCCTGGCCCCACGGGCCATCCAGCTTCCCCGTCCCGCTGATGCCGGACACGCAGTAGAAGCCCTGGTCCCCAGGCATTGCGAGCTGGCCTTTGACGATGAAGCGCTTGACGTCGAAGTACTGCTTCGCCTCGTCGGGGACCAGCTTCTCCTCGACGCTGCCGTTCTCGCGGCGGACGACCTCGGGCTTACGGCGGACGTAGCCGTTCAGGTAGTCCAGCGGCATCTTATCGAACTTCACGGCCTCCAGCGCCGTGTCCCAG
Source organism: Planctomycetota bacterium (assembly GCA_035527715.1). Taxonomy (GTDB): domain Bacteria; phylum Planctomycetota; class PUPC01; order DSUN01; family DSUN01; genus DSUN01. The sequence continues at coordinate 32,789 of DATKZY010000030.1, forward strand.
TCCAGCCCGCACGCCGCGTCCTGCTTGCCGAACGGGAAGCCTTTCCACTCGGCCAGGATATTCCAATCGGTCGGCTCCTGCGGCTCCATGATGCACACGCCCGAGCCGAGGCTGTGAGCGTAGCTGTCGCGCAGGAAGATGATGTCGCGCGGGTGCGGCACGAACTCGTGCATGTGCCGCAGCATCTCGTCGCGGTCCTGCGCGTCCAGCCACTTGCGGAAGTCCTTCGGGTCAACGTCCTCCTTCCAGCCGATCCAGGTCTTGGCCTGGGGGCGGGTGTCGAGGACGACCCAGGCCTCGTTCTTGCCGTAGGGGTCGTTGAGGTGCTTCTTGGAGAAGGCGGGCGAGGGATGCCAGTGGACGGGGATGTGGGCGTCGTCGCCGACGTCGAAGATTTTCACGAGGATGCCGAGCTTGGTGCCGAAGCGCGTGTGGTGCTTCTCTCCCATCGCCTCGACGGGCAGGGCCTTCAGCAGGTCGGCGAGCAGCACCGCCTCGCCGTTCGGCAGGTAGATGCGGCTGAAACCCTTGTCGAGCGGGTTCTCGCGCCCGGGCGTCACGGCCCGATTCGTCGAGAAGAACCACTCCTCCGAGCGGAAATCGTCCTTCGGATCCTGCTCGCCCATGAACTTCGCCCGCAGCTTGCCGCCGTTGTAGAAGTGCAGATACGTGTGCGGGGCGATCGGAACGGGCTTCTCAATCGCACGCTTGAACTGGTCCATGTCCGCCATTGCTGCCTCTCCATGTCCATACGGGTTCGGGAACGCCGACCACCCACGGTCAGCACGCCTCCAATCTAAGCGCGCGGCAGGCTTATGTCAAGCCCCGTTCGCTGTTTTCCGCTTGCGGCTGCTGGCGTGCCGGCTTATACTCTCCGCCATGCCGCTGCCAGCACACCGAGCCGCAAGGAGAGAGCGATGAGCGTTCTGGGACTGGACATCGGGACCACGGGCACCAAGGCCGTCGTGTTCGCCGAGGACGGGAAGCTCCTGTCGTCGGCCTACGAGGAGTATCCGCTCCTGTTCCCCCGCCCCGGCTGGGCAGAGCTGGACAGCGCGGGGGTGTGGGCGGCGGTCCAGCGGGTCGTCGCCAAGGCCGCGAGCGGCTCCCGCGACAAGGTGAAAGCCCTCAGCGTCTCGGTCTTTGGCGAATCCTTCATGCCCGTCGGCAGGAACGCCGAGCCCCTCTACAACACGATCCTGAGCTTCGACGCGCGCGCGGAGGCCCAGACGCAACGACTCACCGAGAAGCTGGGCCGCCGCGAAATCTTCCAGCTCACCGGCATGCCCCAGCACTCCAGCTACACGGTCAACAAGATCATGTGGCTGCGGGACAACGAGCCCGACGTGTTCCGCAAGACCTGGAAGTTCCTGCTCTGGGAGGACTTTTTCTTCCTCAAGCTCGGCCTGGAGCCGAAGATTGACCATTCGCTGGTCGGCCGCACGCTGGCCCTCGACGTGCGCACGAGGGGCTGGGCGCAACCCGTGCTCGACGCCGCGGGCATCGAGCCTTCGGCGTTTGCCACCCCCTGCCCTTCCGGCGAGATCGTCGGCGAGGTGAGCCGCAAGGCCGCCAAGGCCCTCGGGTTGCCCGCGGGGGCCAAAGTCGTCGCCGGCGCCCACGACCAGCCCGCCTGTGCCCTGGGAGCCGGCGTAGTGGACCCCGGCGTGAGCACCGACACGACGGGCACCGTCGAGTGCATGACCATCGCCATGGCCGAGCCGGTCCTCACCGACGCGATGCTCGCGGCCAACCACGGCGTGTATCCCCACTGCGCGCCCGGCCGCTACGTGTCGCTCGCCTTCCTCTACACGGCGGGGAGCATTCTCCGCTGGTTCCGCGACAAGTTCGGCGCCGACGCCCTCCGCGAAGCCAAGCGGCGGAAGAAGGATGTCTACGAAGTCCTCATCTCGAAGGCGCCCGAGGGGCCCATTGACCTCTTCCTCCTCCCCCACTTCGCGGGCACGGGCACGCCGTACCTCGATTCCAACTCGCGGGGCGTCCTGGCGGGCCTGACGCTGAACACGACGCCCGCCGACATCACGCGGGCGATCCTCGACGGCGTGGCCTACGAGATGCGCATCAACCTCGAGTCGGTGCGGAGCGGCGGCCTCAAGGTCGAGAAGTTCAACGCCATCGGCGGCGGCTCGCGCTCCGACCGCTGGTGCCAGGCCAAGGCCGACATCACCGGCCTGCCCGTGGACGCCCTCGACGTGTCGGAGGCCGGCTGCCTGGGCGTGGCCATGCTCGCCGGCGTCGCCGTCGGCGTCTGGCCCTCGCTCGACGCGGCGATCAAGCAACTCGTCCGCGTCCGCAAGTCCTTCGCGCCGGACCCTGCGGGCCAGAAGCTTTACAACCGTGCCTTCGGCGTCTACCGCCGCATCTACCGCAGTTGCTCCGACCTCAACCACGCCATCGCGGCGTTCGCCTCCGAACTCCACGAGACTCGCAGGGCATAGGCCCCGCCGGCACGTGGGAAAGGCGGCCCGCAGCATGCGAAGTGTACGTCTCCACCGATTCAAGGTCGGCGGCGGCGGGGCCAGTTCTGCGGAATCATGGGTGCGTCATGGGGCGCAGAAGTCTCTGGAGGTAATCCGGGTGCTGGGTCAGGACGCCCTGTAGGAAGAACCAACTGTAGACCAGGTGCCCTTCGTAGCCGCACGTCTCGCCGGTCCAGGTATAGAACTCGGCGCCCTTCGGCTGCTCATTGATGATGCCGTTCTGGAAACTCCCCCCGTTGGGAAAGACGGGCTTGGCCTGCCGGGCCGTCATGGCGTCGAGTTGCGGCTGGACGCTGCTGCGAAGTCCCAGTCGGTAATGCGCGTTGAGCCAGTGGACTTGGTCGCAGACCAGGCAGCCGCCGTTCAGGTAGCGCTGAAACGTGTCGGTGCCATCTTCCCGGCTGGGACGGCCGTGTTCCGGGCCGATCCCGATGTGGTAGTCTGCGCGGCGGATGGGCGTGAGCACGCAAGGCAGTCCGAGGTCCAACCGGGTGAAGCCGACCTCTTTGACCTTCGCATGGATGAGAGAGAGCATCTTCTCGGCCGGCTCCTTCGGCACCAGGCCATAGGCGATGGGCAGGCCGAGGATGCCGGGCGCCCAGTAGTCGTGGCGCTTCCCGTCCGCGCTGATCCACCAGGAAAGGAGCTGGGTGTCCGGACTATAGAAAGTCGGGTAGAATGCCTTGCGAAGCCTGCCGGCCAGTTCCGCGTAGCGGCCTGCCTTGTCCTTCCGCTGGAGGCGCTTCTCGATGTCCGCCAGGCAGCAGAACGCCCGGTAGGCCAGCGCGTTGATGTAGAGGTCCTTATGCCCGGAGTTGATCGTGTCCCAGGCTGTGGCGCCGCGGTCCGCCGGGTGGCTGAGCGCGTTCGCGTTGCCGCTCTTTGGGGATTCGACGATGCCGTCGTGGTCAACGTCCCTGGACGCCAGGTAATCCGCGATCTTCTCCAATTGGGCGATCCGCGTCTCCGCCCACTTCAGATCGCCCGACAGTTCCGTGCAGGCCCACGCCGCCACGATGATGCTGGGCGGTGCGTCCAGCATGTACTTGATGTCGTAGTAGGCCACGACGGCGCCTGACGGATCGGTCCGGAAGTCGAGCCACCATTCCAGGGAATGCCTGAGGAGGTACTCGGCCGGAACGCCGGGTGCCAGCTCGGGCACGAGCAAGGCGTGGTCGGCGATAAACGCATAGAGGGAACTGACCGGGTCGCTAATCGGGTTGTTCGACAGGACCCCGGCGGGAGGGAGCGCGAGGTCCTTGACCTCGCCATGAACCGCCCCGCGAACGCACGGGCAGTAGACGTTCCACCAGCCGCGCCGGACGCTCTTCCATGTCGCCTCGTCAACGCCCTTGGGAGTGGGGAGTTGCCAGGGCGAGAAATCGAGGGTGACGGCTTCTCCGGCCGGCGGCGCGGGGATTTCGAAGGCCACGTCAATCAGGTGCTTGAAGCGGTGGCCGGTGAATCGCCCGGTAACAGGCTTCGTGCCCTGCGAACGAATGAGCAGTTGCCCGAAGTCAGCCGCGCTCAGGACCGCCGGCAGGGCAAACCCGTCGGGCGGAAGCCACCGGCTTGGCACAACCGCGGTCGCAGCCATGAGAGGGTTGAAGGGCAGCGTGACGCGGATGGCCCTGATCGCCCCGCCGCCAACGTTCTCCAGAGACCACGCCATGCCTGCGCCGTTCGCCCGCGCTCTCCAGAGCAGTTCCACCTTGCCACCGGCGCCGAGCCGGCAGGCGGAGCCATCCGTTCCCAGAACATAAGGCTTGCCATCTACCCATTTTCCATTCGCCTCTACCTGGAACACGCCGCCCGCATTGGGGCGGAGCAGGTTGAGCTTGGTCTGAGCGGTCCCCTCCGTGTCCCAGCTCAGAAACGCGAACCCCGGGCCGGTTGCCGACGAGGTGAAACGAACTTCCGCGGCTGAAGCCATGCTGCTTCCTCTCCACAGTACGGCCAGGCCCATCAGAAGTATGCCTGATGCGCGAAACCGACGGATCGCTCTAGTCAAATCCGCGAGCATCTTGCCTGCCGTGTCAGAGGGCCGCTGCGCAAGGCCATGCCGCTGCCCCGATCTCATCGCGGCGCCCGCTCACTTCTTCGCCACGTAGTCCACGACGAGCACCTTGTCGAGGATGGGCTTGAGGGACTCGGCGAATGCCTTGTGGGCGGGGTGCGGGAGATAGGCGTCGCGGGCCTTCTCGGTATCGAAGGTGACGAGGAAGCAGTGGGTGAAGCCGTCGCTGAGCTTCTCGGGGCTGATGTCGGTGCCCCACTCGAAGTAGCGAACGCCGCCGATCTTGCCCGGGAGGGCGCGGAACCCGTCCTCGACGGCCTTGATCTGCTCCGCCGTCGCCTCGGCCTTGAACTTGAAGAGCACCACGTGGCGGAGCTTGCCGCGCGTCGTCTGCGCGTGGATCGGGCACACGCGCGTGAACGGGCAGCAGCCGGCCAGCAGCAGCAACGCTAAGACGCCCACACCAAGCAGCCTTCTCACTGAACGTCTCCTTTCCGGCTCATCCGACCCAAGCGATCATCCCCGCGGCCTTCGGGTCACGTCTGGCGCTCTAGGCGCTCATCTGTGCGCTACGGGGGGTGAGCGCCTAGCGCGGGACGGGGCGACAAGTGCCATGATAGCCGTAAGAGTCCAATCTACAATGGGTTATGGCTCGCGCAGAGTCCGCAGCAGGTGGCCCCTTGCGCTAGGCGCTCACTTG
>DATKZY010000031.1:0-15116 GCA_035527715.1 Planctomycetota bacterium
ACCGCCCCCCTTGAAAGGACTCAGAAATGCCAAAAGAACTGAAACACATCTGGCTGTGGATAAGCACCGGCGACCTGTGGGACTTCCTGAAGCTCTCGAAGCAGTGGCCGCTGGGCTCCTACATCCGCTTTGGCGTGGCCGGCAAGGCAAAACAGAAATACCCACGGCTGGCACAGCTCGGGGCGTGGTACGACAAGCTCGACCACATGCCGGTCGACGACGACACCAACTATACGACTACCGGCTACATGGTGGTGAAACAGAACGGGCCGGACTTCGAGCCGGCCGACGTGGCGACTTTCTGGATGGCGAACATTCCGCTGTTGCAGACGTGCACCGCCGAGCGCGTGGCGTATCGCAACCTCGCCCTCAACGTCCAGCCGCCGCTGTCGGCGTCGTTCCGCAACCCCTACCGCGAGTGGATCGGCGCGCAAATCCGCGCCGACGCCTTCGGCTACGTGAACGTCGGCGACCCCGAGCGGGCCGCCGAGTTCGCCTGGCGCGACGCCTGCATCAGTCACATCAAGAACGGCATCTACGGCGAGATGCTCATGGCCGCGATGATCGCGGCGGCGCCGTACTGCGACGACCCGGCCATCGTCGTGCAGGTCGGCCTGAGCGAGATCCCGAGGACCAGCCGCCTCCACCGCGACATCACCGAGGTCTGCGACTGGTATCGCCAGGGCCTCAGCTACGACGACGCCGTCGCCAGGATCCACGAGAAGTGGGACGAGACGGTCGGCCACGACTGGTGCCACACGAACTCGAACGCCGCCATCTGCGTCGCCGCGCTCCTCTGGGGCGACGGCGACTTTGGCACGAGCATCTGCCGAGCCGTCCAGCCCTGCTTCGACACCGACTGCAACGGCGCGACCGTCGGCTCGATCGTCGGCATGATGCTCGGCGCCAAGGCACTGCCCGCGAAGTGGACGAGCCGTCTCCACAACACGCTGAAGACCAGCCTCAAGGGGCACGAGACCGTGGAGATCACGAAGATCGCGCGGGACACGTTCGATCTCCACAAGAGGGCCTGATGTGAGCGTTACCAGGCGCAGCTTCCTGGGCAGCGCAGGACTCGCCCTGGCAGCCTGTGCTGTCCGTGGCGGCCCTCGCGGAGGAGCGGAACCGATGAAGATCCGTATCGGCCAGATCGGGACAGGACACGCCCACGCGTCGGGCAAGATGGCCGCGATGCGGCGCTCGCCCGACTTCGAGGTCGTGGGCGTCGGGGAGGCTGATCCGCAGCGGCGAGCCGCGGCCGAACGCGACCGCGCCTATCAGGGCACCAAGTGGCTGACCGAGGAGCAGTTACTCAATGTCCAGGGCCTCCAGGCCGTGGCCGTGGAGACCGAAGTGTGCGACCTCCTGGCAACCGCGGCACGATGTGTGGCTGCCGGCAAGCACATCCATCTCGACAAGCCCGCGGGCGAATCGCTCTCCGCCTTCAAGAAGATCCTCGACGACGCGACCCGCCAGGGCCTCACCGTGCAGATGGGCTACATGTTCCGCTATAACCCTGCGTTCCAGCTCAGCTTCAAGGCCGTGCGGGAGGGGTGGCTCGGCGAGGTGTTCGAGGTCCACACCGTGATCAGCAAAGCCCTCCCGGCGAGCCAGCGCGCGCCGCTGGCGAAGTACCCCGGCGGCACGATGTTCGAGCTGGGCTGCCACGTGATTGACGCCGTGGTGAGCGTGTTGGGCAAGCCAGACCGCGTCGTGCCGTTCGCTCGGCATTCGGGCAAGTTCGGCGACGACCTGAAGGACAACCATCTCGCCGTCTTCGAGTATCCGCGCGCGACGGCGACCGTGCGGAGCGCGCTGCTCGAGGTCGAGGGCATGCAGCGGCGGCAATTCGTCGTCTGCGGCAGCGAGGGCACGGTGGACATTCGTCCCCTCGAGCCGCCGGCGGTGCGGCTCGCCCTGGCTCAGCCGCGCGGCGACTTCCGCAAGGGCTACCAGGACGTGCCGATGCCCAGGCACAGCCGCTACGACGGCGACTTCGCCGACCTGGCCAGAATCATCCGCGGCGAGAAGCCGTCCGACTTCCCGCCCGCGCACGACCTGGCAGTCCAGGAAGCCGTCCTTCTGGCCAGCGGGCTGCAAACAGAGCCAGCGGGATAGCAGGAGACCATCGTGGCAGACGACGCGGCGGCGCTGGAACGGCAACTGAACGACTTCGACCGCGAGAAGCGCCGGGCAGCCATTCAGCGGCTCGCCGAGCTGGTCAGAGCGGGCAGGGCGACTGTCCCGCCCCTCACCGGCGCGGTCAACGTCCATTTCCACACCTTCTTCTCGTTCCACTACCTCGACTGGTCGCCCTCGCGGATCGTCTGGGAGGCGAAGAAGACGGGGCTCGATGTCGCCGGCTCCGTGGACTTCGATGTGCTCGATGCGATGGACGAGATGTTCGAGGCGGGTGAGGTGCTCGAGGTGCGCACCAACGTCGCGCTCGAGACCCGCGTCTTCGCCCCCGAGTTCCCCGACTGGGAGTTCAGCTCGCCCGGCGAGCCGGGCATCCTCTACTTCATGGGCACGGGCTTCACGAGGCTGCCCGAGCCGGGCACGCCGGCCGCCGCCTGCCTCGACGCCATGCGAGCGGGGGCACGGGCGCGCAACGAGGAGATGATCGAGCGCCTTCGTTCCGTCATCGCGCCGATGGAAGTGGATTACGAAGCCGATGTCTTGCCCCTCACCCCCTCGGGCAATGCCACCGAGCGGCACATGCTCGCTGTGCTCGACACCAAGGCCCGAGCGATGTTCCCGGAAGCCGACAGGCTCGCGGCCTACTGGTCCGAGCGAAGCGGCCTGAGCAAGGAGGAGATTGGGGAACTGCTCGGCGACACGGCGAAGTTCCGCACCGCCATCCGCTCGAAGCTGATGAAGAAGGGGGGGCCGGGCTACATGCCGCCTGACCCCGCCAAGTTCCCGCAGATCCGCGACGTCGTGCAGATGATCCGCGACGTGGATGCCCTCCCCTGCGCGACCTGGCTCGACGGCACCCGCCGCGGCGAGGCCGACCCCGACGCCCTGCTCGACTGGTTCCTCGATATGGGCTGCCCCGTGCTCAACATCGTGCCCGACCGCAACTGGAACTTGGCCGACCCCGCCGACAAGAAGCTCAAGACCCAGAAGCTCGCCGAGATCGTCGCCGCGGCCCGCAAGCGGCACCTCCCCTTCTCCGTCGGCACCGAGATGAACAACTACGGCCAGAAGTTCGTGGACACCTTCGACGCCCCTGAGCTTCGTCCCTACGCCGCCGACTTCCGCGACGGCGGCTACATCCTCTACGCCCACACCCTCCTCCAGCGTGCCTGCGGCAAAGGCTTGATGAGCGAGTGGGCGCGAGACATCTTCAAGGGTGACCGCGCCAAGGCCAACGCCTTCTACCTCGACATCGGCCGCCGCGCCTTCCCGCCTCGGAACGCTCGCGAGCAACTGGCCGAGCGGCCGGCGCCACGCTGATGGCCGAGACGATCGACCAGGGGCTCACGCTGCTTTGGGTGCGCGTCTGGGCATAGCAGGCTCCCACACGCTTCGCTCAGCCGTATGTGGCCATCTACCAATAACTTACATCCTGGGGCGCACCTTCGCCGCCCTCCCAGGCGTCCCAGGGGCTCACTCGTGCGCAACAGGAGGTGAGCCCCTGGGGCGAGAATGCGGAAGTCTAATGGGCAGCGTGCCTTGCGGACTCAGCCCTTGGTCGGGGCCTTGTAGGCGACGAGGCACACGCCGGGCATGGCGGCCTCGGCCTTCTGAAGCGCGGCCACCTGCTTGTCGGTCAGCGGGGCCGGGCGCAGCGGCGTCTGATACGCGAGGATCACGACGCCCAGCTTCCTCTCCAGCTTGGCCACCTGCTTGGTCTGTGCGGCCGTGAGCGCGGCGAACTCGACTTCGTCGTGGTGCGGCATCAGTCTGTCCTCCACTGGGTATCCTGTCCGAACAGGGCGGCCAAATCGCCCTTCGTGTTGACGTTCGTGAATGGCCGCGGCGTCAGCCCCTCCGCCCGAATGTTCCAGAGCACGACGTTCACGCGCGGGAAGAAGCTGCGGATGCGGAAGTCGCGCTCCTCGAGCTGCTGTCGGGCGGCGGGCAGGCACTCCTGCGAGTAGGCCGCGTGGAGCGGCTCCCAATAGCCATCCCACGAGGGCACGACGGCGTCGGCCCCGCCCTCGCGGAGCAGTTCAAGCTGTCGGCGGATGACGGTCGCGTCGAGGCAGGGCATGTCGCAGGCGACGAAGAAGCCGAAGGGGCGCGACATCGCCAGGAGCCCGGAGTAAATGCCACCCAGGGGGCCGGCGCCGGGAATCGCATCGGGAACGTGATGCGTGACGCGTGACGCGTGACGCGTGACAGGAGAAGAGGAGACAGTCTCTGGCACAGGGCGGCCGACAACGAGAAGCTCGTCAAAGAGGGCGGCCAGGACGTCGAGGGTGCGCTCGAGGAGGGTGCGGCCGGCGATGCGGAGCGTGGCCTTGTCGCGGCCCATGCGGCGCGACTGGCCACCGTTGAGGACGATGCCCGAGACGTTGCGGCGAATCCAGTCGTCGAGGTTCACTTGATGCGCCACTCCGCGGCGTAGATGTTCATGCGCTCCGCTCGTGCGAAGCCGACGAGCGTAAGGTTCGCCTGCTCGGCCAGCCGCACGGCCGCATCGGTCGGCGCGCCGCGCGAAACGAGCACGGGGAGGCCCGCGGGGATCGCTTTCGCCACGAGTTCGAGACTCAGCCGGCCCGTGACGAGCGCCACCTTGTCTTCGAGGCCAACGCCCTGCCTGCGGCACGCGCCGATCACCTTGTCGAAGGCGTTATGGCGGCCGATGTCCTCGGCGAAGGCGACCATCTCGTCGCCCCGCGCGATGGCCGCCGCGTGAACGCCGCCCGTCTCCACGTAGACCTCCGAACGGTGGAGGAAGGCCCGCATCGCCGCGCTGATCGCCGCCGCGGGCACGGCAAACGACGTGTCAATCTTCCGCCAGCAGTCGAGCGGGTCGTAGCCCTTGACCGGCGACAGGGCGGAGCCGCATCCCGAGCCCAGGGTCAGGTTCTCCCGAAGCGACTCGACCCGCTCCCGCGACGGCGTGAGGTCCACCCGCACCTCGCCCTCGTCGGGCGACCAGGCGATGGGCGGCACCGGCTCGTTCGGCGGAAGCAGGCCCGATGTAACGAGCAGGCCGAGAGCCAGGTCCTCGACGGCATCGGGCAGGCACTGGAGGCGCAGAAGGCGCTGGCCGCCGACGACCAGGGCAGCCGTGCGCTCGCGCACCACCACGTCCCCGACCTCGCTGCGCTCCCCGCTGCGGATGCGCACGACGCGGACGGGGGCCGTCAGGTCGTGACCGTCTCCGCCGGCATCGCTGCCTCCGCCGGCTCGCTCGTCTTCGTAAGCCTGACGGCGCATACCTTCAGCTCCGGGATCTTGGCGATGGGATCCAATGCGTCAATGGTCAGGACGTTCGCCGGCGCCTCGCGGAAGTGGAACGGCATGTAGACCATTCCCCGCGGCACGCGGTCGGTGAGCAGGGCCTTGGCTCGCACGGCGCCCCGCCGCGAGGCCACCTCCAGGAGCTCGCCTTGGCCGACGCCCAGCTCCTGCGCATCGTCCGGATTCACCTGGATGTCGCCGCCTGGGTAAAGCTCGTTCAGCCCGTTGCTCTCACGGGTCATCGTCGCCGTGTGGAAGTGGTACAGCACGCGGCCCGTGGAGAGCACGAACGGGTACTCGGCGTCGGGCGGCTCGACGGGCTCGCGGAACGGTGTGGCGTGGAAGCGGCCGAGGCCGCGGGCGAACCTGTCCTTGTGCAGGTACGGCGTGCCGGGGTGGTCGGGGGTCGGGCAGGGCCACTGGGGCCCGCCCTTCTCCAGGCGCTCGTAGCTGATGCCGCCGTAGCTCGGCGTGAGCGACGCGACCTCGGCCATGATCTGCGACGGGTGCTCGTAGTGCATCGGCTTGCCCATCCGCGTCGCCAGCTCGCAGATGATCTCCCAGTCCTGCCGCGCCTGGCCGGGCGCCTCAACGGCCTTGCGGAGGCGTTGGATGCGTCGCTCGGTGTTCGTGACCGTGCCATCCTTCTCGGCGAAGGACGCCGACGGAAGCACCACGTGGGCGTACTCGCACGTCTCGGTGAGGAAGATATCCTGCACGACCAGCAGGTCGAGGTGCTGGAGCACCTCGCGGGTGTGGTTCGAGTTGGGGTCGGAGAGGACGGGATTCTCGCCCATGCAGTAGAGGGCCTTGATGCGCCCCTTGTCGGCGGCCTGGAGGATTTCGACAACGGTGAGGCCGGGCTTCCCGGGGAGCGCCACACCCCACGCCTTCTCGAACTTCGCCCGCAGCTCAGGAACGTCCACTCGCTGGTAGCCTGGGAAGACGGCGGGCAGGCCGCCCATGTCGCAGGCGCCCTGGACGTTGTTCTGGCCGCGAAGCGGGTTCACGCCGGTGGACTCGCGGCCGATGCCGCCGGTGAGGAGGGCCAGGTTGGCCAGGGCCTTCACGTTGTCGGTGCCCGTCGTGTGTTGGGTGATGCCCATAGCGTAGACGATGGCGAAGCGCTTGGCCCCGCCGATGATGCGCGCGGCGCGGCGGATCTCCTCGGCGGGAACGCCGCTGGCGAGCTGCGCCACCTCGGGCGTGCACGCTTGCGCCACCTGCCAGAACTCGTCGAAGTTCTCCGTCCGCTCCGCGATGAACCCCTTGTTGTGCAGCCCCTCGTTGACGATGACGTTCATGATCGCGTTGAGCAGCATCACATCCGAGCCGCAGCGCTGGCGGAGATGAAGCGACGCGAAGCGGGTGAGGTCAATGCGCCGCGGGTCGGCCACGATGAGGCTCGCGCCGTGCCTTGTCACGGCCGCCTTGATGCGGAGGGCGATGATCGGGTGCGCCTCCGTGGTGTTCGAGCCGATCACGAAGATGCAGTCGGCGTGCTCCAGCTCCGCGATCGAGTTGGTCATGGCGCCCGAGCCAAAGGCGGCGGCCAGACCGGCCACCGAGGGGCTGTGTCACAAATGGGCGCAGTGGGCGACGTGATTGCTGCCGACCACTGCCCGCATGAACTTCTGGAAGAGGTAGTTCTCCTCGTTCGTGCACTTGGCCGAACAGAAGCCGGCGACGGCGTCGGCCCCGTGCTTCGCCCGGATGTCGCCGAGGCGGCTCGCCGTGTAGTCCAGAGCCTCGTCCCACGTGGCCTCGACGAGCTTGCCCTCCTTGCGGATGAGGGGGCTCTTGAGGCGATTGGGCGAGGAGACGAAGTCGAGGCCGAAGCGGCCCTTGACGCACAGGTCGCCCCGGCTGGCTGGGTTGCCCTCCTCGCCGCGCACGCGGACGATGCGATTGCCGCGCACGCCGAGGACGAGGCCGCAGCCGCACCCGCAGTAGGGGCACACGGTCGTGACCTCTTTCGTGGGCGGCAGGGCCTCCTGCTTCGGGAGCAGCGCGCCGACGGGACAGATGTCCACGCACGCCCCGCAGCTCTCGCAGCGCGAGTCGGTGAGGAGTCCCTCGAAGGGCGCGATCTCGGTCTGGAAGCCCCGCTTCACGAAATCAATGCTCGTCACCCCCCGCACCTCGTGGCACACCCGCACGCACTTCCCGCACAGGATGCACTTCGAGGAGTCGCGGACGAAGAACGGGTTGCTGTCGTCAATCTTCGGCGGGCGCACGTGGCGCGAGACGCGCAGCTCCTTGATGCCCATGAAGTTGGCCACCTTCTGGAGCTGGCAGGCCTGGTTCGAGCCGCACGACAGGCAGTCGGCCGGGTGGTCGGAGATCATCAGTTCGAGGATCATCCGGCGGACTTTGTTGACCTCTTCGGTGTCGCTCTCGACGGCCATGCCGTCGGCGGCCCTCGTGGTGCAGGCCGTCGGGAGGCCGCGCATGCCGCTGATCTTGCAGATGCACAGCCGGCAGCCGCCGTAGGGCTCCAGCTTCGGCGAGTAGCACAGGTTCGGGATGTAGATCCCGGCGTCGAGCGCGGCCTGGAGCACCGTGGTGCCCGGGGTCGTCTCGATCCGTCGCCCGTCAATGGTGAACGCGATCCTGCTGTTCTCGGCCATCAGGCGAATGCTCCTGGGACGTATCCCCTCAATCCTCCTCGAGGTCGCAGCGGAGGCAGCGGCGCGCCTCCCGGCAGGCCTGAGCAGGGGTGATGGCAGTCACGATCTCCTCGAACCCCCTCCGCCGTTTCGCAGGCGAGAGCACGCGGGGCTTCGGGCGCTTGCCCGAGCTGCGGCTCTTTGCCGCGTAGTTCGTGATCTCCTCGTCCTCGGGCAGGAGCCCCTCGCCGCCGAGGGCCTTGTCAATGGCCATCGCCGCCTTCTGGCCCCCCCCGATGGCTTGGATGACCGTGGCGGCGCCGCTCACGCAGTCGCCGCCCGCCCACACGCGCTCCATCGAGGTCTTCATCGTCACGGGGTCAACCACCAGGGTGCCCCACCTCGTCACCTTGGGCAGTTCCCCCTCGAACGCACCGAAGTCGGGCTGCTGGCTGATGGCGACGATAACGGAGTCGGCCTCGACGCGGTGCTCGGAGCCTGCGATGGGCACCGGCCGCCGCCGACCACTCTGGTCCGCCGTGCCAAGCTGCATTCGGACGCACTCGAGGCCGGCCAAGCTTCCGTTGCTGCGGAGGACGGCCGTCGGCGCGACGAGGTACTCAATGCACACGCCCTCCTCGATGGCCTCGTGGACCTCCTCCTCGTAGGCGGGCATCTCGGCGCGCGTGCGGCGGTAGAGCACGGTCACCGACTCGGCGCCCAGGCGAACCGCCGTGCGCGCCGAATCAATGGCCGCATTGCCTCCGCCGACCACGGCCACCCGCCCCAGGCGCGGCATGCGCTGGCCTAGCGAGAACTGCCGCAGGAAGGCCGCGGCGTCATAGACCCTCCTGCCCTCCTCGCCCGGCAGTCCGAGGCCAAGCCCCTTGTGGGCCCCAACGGCCAGGAACACGGCGTCGAAGCCACCGTCGAGGAGGGACCCCAACGACTTCACGCGGTGGCGGAGGCGGAGCTTCACGCCACACTGGCAGATGTAGTCAATCTCGCGCTGGAGCACGTCGCGCGGCAGCCGGTAGGCAGGGATCCCAACGGCGAGCATGCCCCCCGCGACGGGCAGGGCGTCGAACACCGTGACCCGCCGGCCCAGGAAGCCGAGGAAGTAGCCGCAGGTAAGCCCGGCCGGCCCGGCGCCCACGATGGCCACCTTGCCGCTGCGCTTCGCGACCTCGGGCGGCGCCTCCAAGCCCTCGCGGGCATCGACGTCGCTGGCGAAGCGCTTGAGGGCGCGGATCGACACCGAGTCGTCCAGGTCGCCGCGCCGGCACTTCGCCTCGCACGGGCGGTCGCACACCCGCCCGCAGACCGAGGGGAAGGGATTGCGCTTGCGGATGAGCTGCACGGCCTCCTTGTGCCGCCCCTGGGCGATGAGGGCGACGTACTCGGGCACATTCACGCCCGCCGGGCAGGTGTGCGAGCACGAGGCCCGCATCAGGGCCTGGCACTGGGCCGCAGGGCAGCGGCGCTCGCGAATGTGGGCGTCGAACTCGTCCCGGAAATACCGGATCGTCGAGAGCACCGGGTTGGGAGCCGTTTGCCCCAGGCCGCAGAGCGACCCGGCTTTCACCGTCGCCGCGATCTCCTCCAGCAGAGCCACGTCCCCCTCCCGCCCCTCGCCCCGCGTGATCCGCGTGAGGATCTCGAGCATCCGCCGCGTGCCCACGCGACAGGGCACGCACTTGCCGCACGACTCGTTCTGCACGAAGTCGAGGAAGAAGCGGGCCAACTCCACCATGCACGTCGCATCGTCGAGCACGATCAGGCCCCCGGAGCCCATGATCGCGCCCACCGCCTGAAGCGAGTCGTAGTCGATCGGGAGGTCAAGGTACTGGGCCGGGATGCAGCCGCCGGAGGGCCCGCCCGTCTGCGCCGCCTTGAACTTGCGGTCGCGCAGAATCCCGCCGCCGATGTCGAAGACGATCTGGCGGAGCGTGGCGCCCATAGGGACTTCGACGAGACCGGTGTTCTTGACTTTGCCGGCGACGGCGAAGATCTTGGTGCCCTTGGACTTCTCGGTGCCCATCGAGGCGAAGAAGGCAGCCCCGCGGTTGAGGATGACCGGCACGCAGGCGAAGGTCTCGACGTTGTTGATGTTGGTCGGCTTCCCGAACAGCCCGGCCTGCGCGGGGAAGGGGGGCCGCGCGCGCGGCATGCCGCGCCGGCCCTCGATGGAGGCGATGAGCGCCGTCTCCTCGCCGCACACGAAGGCCCCCGCCCCCTGCTTGATCTTGAGGTGGAACGAGAAGGAGCTGCCGAGAATGTTGTCGCCGAGGAGGCCGAGGGCCTCGGCGTCGGCGATGGCCTTCGTCAGATGCTGGATGGCGATGGGGTATTCGGCCCGGCAGTAGATGTAGCCCTCCGTGCACCCGATGGCGTACGCGCCGATGAGCATCCCCTCGATGACCGCGTGGGGGTCGGCCTCGCACACGCTGCGGTCCATGAAGGCGCCGGGGTCCCCCTCGTCCGCGTTGCAGATGAGGTACTTCGGCTGGCCCAGGGAGGCGCGGCACAGCTCCCACTTGCGCCCCGTGGGGAAGCCAGCGCCGCCGCGGCCGCGCAGGCCGCTCGCCGCCACCTCGGCGACCACCTGCCCGGGCGTCATGCCGCCGAGAACCTTGGCGAGCGCCGCGTAGCCGTCGAGGCCCAGGTAGTCCTCGACGCTCTTCGGGTCAATGTGGCCGCAGTGGCGAAGCACCAGGCGGGTCTGGTGCTTGTAGAACGGCACGTCGTCCTCGCGCACCCCGCGCTGGCCGGTCGCGGGGTCCAGCGACAGCAGGCGCTCGATCACCTCGCCCTGGAGCACCGTGCGCTCGATGATCTCGGGCACGTCCTCGGGCGCCACGCGGACGTACAGGATGCCCGCCGGCCCCACGACCACGAGCGGCCCAGCCTCGCAGAAGCCGCGGCAACCCGTCTCCTGAAGGGCGACCCTGTCGCACAAGCCCCGCTCGCGCAGCTCGCGCTCGATGGCCTCGCGCACCCGCACGCCGCCCAGAGCGCGGCAGCCCGTCGTGTAGCAGATCGAGAGGGTCGCCGCCGCCCGCTTCGGAGCGGCTCGCAGGCGCTCCTTGAGGCCCAACAGCGCGGCAACGGATGTCAAGCGCTCCATTCCGGGCTATCCCTTCTTCGCCTGGCGCAGGTACTCGTTGACGACAGCCTCGGCGCGCTCGGAGGTCATCCGCCCATAGTACGTGCCGTCAATGATCATCACCGGCGACAGGGCGCAGGCCCCCAGGCAGGCCACGGTCTCGTAGCTGAACATCATGTCGGGCGTGGTCTCGCCTTCCTTCATCCCCAGCTTGCGCTCGACCATGCGGCGGATGCGGAAGGAGCCGCGGACGTGGCAGGCCGTCCCGCGGCACACGCGGATGCGATGCTTGCCCTGCGGCTCGAAGTAGAACTGAGCGTAAAAGCTCGCCACGCCCTTGACCGCCGCCTCGGACACGTTCAGGTGGCGCGCGACGTCCGCCAGGACCTCATTCGGCAGGTAGCCGAACACTGCCTGAGCATCCTGGAGGATCGGGATCAAGTCGCTGCGGCTCTGGCCGTGACGGCTGAGGACTTCCTGGAGCTGTGGGTCCATGCGGCTCCCCGGGTTTCGGAGCAATGGGGATCGACTCGGCTCTCCCCTCCCCTGCGAATGCATTCTGCCTCCCACCATTTAACCGCATCGCACCCCTTCGTGTCAAACCAATCGCTCACGCTTTCGACCACGTGGTGCCGACCGAAATGTCCACCTTGAGCGGCACGTCGAGCGTCATCGCCGACTCCATCTCCTCGCGGACGACCTCGCTCACTGCCACGGCCTGGCCGGCGGGCACATCGAAGACGAGTTCGTCGTGCACCTGGAGGATCATCCAGGCGTCTGGGTAGCTCTTCCGAAGGCGCTCGTCGAGGCGCACCATCGCGACCTTGATGAGGTCCGCCGCGGAACCCTGGATTGGCGTGTTGATCGCCGCGCGCTCGGCCGCCGAGCGGATGCCCTGGTTGGTGCTGTAGACCTCGGGGATGGGACGCCGCCGCCCCAGAATCGTGCTCACGAAGCCGTCCCGCCCCGCCGCGGCGATAGTGTCCTCCATGTACTTTTTGATGAGCGGGTAGCGGCGGAAGTAGCGCTCGATGAACTGCTGGGCCTCGGGCAGGCTGATCCCCGTGTCGTGCGCGAGGCGCTGCGGCCCCATGCCGTAGATGATGCCGAAGTTGATGGCCTTGGCCCTCGAGCGCATGTCGGGCGTGACCTGCTCGATGGGCGTCTCGAAGACCTCGCTGGCCGTGCGGCGATGAATGTCCTCGCCGCGGCAGAAGGCGCCGATGAGGTTCTCGTCGACCGTGAACTGCGCGAGGACGCGAAGCTCGATCTGCGAGTAGTCGGCGCACAGGAGCCGCCGCGACGGGTCGCTCGGCACGAATGCCTCGCGGATGCGCTTCCCCACCTCGGTGCGGATCGGGATGTTCTGAAGATTCGGGTCGCTCGACGACAGGCGGCCCGTCGTCGTGACCGTCTGGTTGAGCGATGTGTGGATCTTCCCCGTCCTGGGGTTCACCAGGGTCGGGAACGCGTCCACATAGGTGCCCTTGAGTTTCGCCAGGCCGCGGTACTCGAGGAGGCGCTGCACGATCGGCTCGTCGGCGAAGTCCTCCAGGGCGCCCACGCTGGTCGCGTAGCCCGTCTTGGTCTTGCGGACACGGCGCCCCTCGCCCTTCTGGATCTGGAGCTTGTCGAACAGGATCGCCCCGAGCTGCTGGGTCGAATTGACGTTGAACTCCTCGCCCGCAAGCTGGTAGATTTGCGCCACAAGGGCGTCAATCTTCCCCGCGAACTCCGCCGACAGGGCCGCGAGCAGGTCCAGGTCCACCCGCACGCCGCGGCTCTCCATCCGCGCGAGAACGCCGACCAGCGGCACCTCGACGTCGTGGTACAGGTCATCGAGATCGGCGTCCTCCAGCTTCGGCAGGAACAGGTGGTGGAGGCGGAGCGTGACGTCGGCGTCCTCGCAGGCGTAGGCGGCGACCTTGGCGAGCGGAACGTCGCGCATGCTGATCTGAGCCTTCCCCTTGCCGATGAGCTCGCTGGTGGGGATCTTCCTGAAGTTGAGGTGCTTCAGGGCCAGCAGGTCGAGGTTGTGCTGCCGCTGCGACGGGTCGAGCAGGTAGGATTCGACCATCGTGTCGAAGGCGACGCCTCGGACCTCGATGCCGTAGTTGGCCAGCACCACCATGTCGTACTTGATGTTCTGCCCGCCCTTGCGAATGGCGGGGTCCTCCAGAACCGGCTTCAGCCGCGCCAACACCAGGTCAAGCTGCGACGGCGAGCATGGCCTGGGTGCAGGCGGAGCCGAAGCGAAGAGGGGCAGATCCGACGACGACGACGGGAACGAGGACGATTGGGGGCCGCCCTCCCAGATGGCAGGCACGTAGAATGCCTCGCGCTCGCGGAAGGCGAAGGACAGGCCGACGATCTCGGCCCGCGTCGGCTCGGTGGACGTCGTTTCGAGGTCGAGCACGAACTCCTCCGCGCGCCGCAGCCGCGCCAGCAACTCCTCGAACGCCGTGCGGTCGGTGACTGTGTGGTAGCCCTCCTGGTCGGCGGCTGCCCCGGCGAACTGGATCTTCTCGATGAGGGATGGGAACTCCAACTCCTCGAAGAGCTGAAGGAGCCGTTGGGCGTCAGGCGTGTGGCGGCCAAATTGCTCGGGGTCGAAGGCCACGGGGGCATCGGTGCGAATGGTCACGAGTTCGCGGGAAAGCAGGGCCTGGTCGCGGCCGGCGAGGAGACCCTCGCGGACCCGCTTGTTCTTGACCTCGGGGGCGTGGTCGAGCGCGGCGTGGAGGGAGCCAAAGGTCTTGACCAGCTCGACGGCGGTCTTCTCGCCAACGCCCTGGACGCCGGGCACGTTGTCGGAGGTGTCGCCCATCAGCCCGAGTACGTCCACCACCTTCTCGGGCAGGACGCCGAAGCGAGCCTCGACGGCGGCGCGATCAACCACCTCGTCGTCGCCCGCTTTCTTCTTGAGGTCGAGGAGCCGGATGTGGTCGCCGACGAGCTGCATGAAATCCTTGTCGCCCGTCACGATCGTCGTGTCCCAGCCGGCCTGCTCGGCGCGGCGGGCGAGGGTGCCGATCACGTCGTCGGCCTCGTAGCCCGGGCAGCGGAGACTGGGCAGGCCAAGAGCCGCGACGACCTCATCGAGCACGGGGAGCTGCCCGCGCATCTCGTCGGGCATCTTCTCGCGCGTCGCCTTGTAGTCGGCGAACTTCTCGTGGCGGAAGGTGGGTTCCGGGCTGTCGAAGACGACGGCGATGCGGTCGGGCGCCTCCTTCTCGATGAGCCGGAGCACCGACGACGCGAAGCCGTAGATGGCGCTGGTGTTCTGCCCCTTCGAGTTGATGAGCGGGCTGCGGATGAACGCGAAGTACGAGCGATAGGCCAGCGCGTGGCCGTCAATGAGAAACAGGCGGGGTCTGTCGGGCATGCAAGTATCCTCTCGTGCTTCGTGGATTCTAGCAGCCGCGCGGCCGCACTGTCAAGGAACCAAGCCCCCAGGGATCGCCATTCGCCCATTCTCGGCCTTCCGGCTCAGAGTCGTATGGGGTTCTCCATTCGCGACGCGCTGATTTGGCGATTCTCGCCCTTCCGGCTCAGAGTCATACAGTGTTCTCGAGTCTCCGACTCGAGAATCGGCGATTCTCCGCATTCCGGCTCAGAGTCATACAGACTCTACAGAGTCGGACACTTTTTCGCGCAGCGGCTCGGCGGGGGGAGGCACTACTGCTTGTGGCTATCTCGGGGCCAACCACAACTGGCTGCAAGTCGTCCAACTCGTCCAAGTCGGCAGATTCACGGGGGCGTCTCTCGAGCCGCAGGTGGCCGCACGCTGCCGCTCCGCAGCCCCTACGGGGCGTACCATAACAGCCCAGGGCAACGCCCTGATCTTTGCCCACATCTCTGCGGATGGGCGCTCCCAGCCCCGTCAGGGGCGTCAGAAGGTAGCCACGGGCGTAAGCCCGTGGACTGGGCGGACCACGGTCCAGCCCCCGCAGGGGGCGGCACAACGCCGGCGGCCAACGCTT
>DATKZY010000032.1:0-76247 GCA_035527715.1 Planctomycetota bacterium
CTCCGCCGCCCCCTTCGGGGGCTGGGCCACGGGAGGTCGTCAACCCACGGCTCCCCGAGCATCGCCGTGGGCTTCATTCCCTCGCCTCCTTCGGAGGCTGAAAACGCGAACGCCTGGCCCGTAGGAGATTACACGCACCCCAGCCGTCATTCCCCTGGCCTGACCTCGATGTCGTCGAGGTAGAAGGTGCACTCGCGCTGGCCGTTGGCCACAAAGCCCACCCAGTCCAGCCGCGTGAACGCCGCGTCGCAGGCGAGGCCGGCGAACACCCTCGGCTCCGTCGCTCCCGGGAGCCACACCCGTACCGTGTACTTCCCCGCCGCGAGGTCTCCCACTCCACAGTCCACCGCAAACCGCACCCACGTGTCGCAGGGGATGGTCAGAAGCTCCCTGCCTGCGTGCGTGACCTTGCCACCGGGGGTAATGAACACGGTCGGCCCTTCGTGATAGTTGCCCTCGTAGTGGCGCCACTGGTAGCGAAACTGGGCCTGCGCATCCAGGCGAATGGCGAAGCGCCCGACCATCGGCCCCTCTGTGAAGCGGCATCGGTAGTAGACGTGGGGATCGAAGGGATGCTCCTGCCCAGGCCCGTCGGTGAACTTCAAGCTGTGCTTGCCGCTGGCGGCCTGCTCATCGGTCACGCGTGCTCTGTGTTGCGTCTTCTTCGCGTCCTCGCTGGTCGTGGCATTCGGCGCCACGGCGTCCACTGGCGCAGCCTCGAAGCCCTCGATGATGGGCTGTGGTGGCGGGAGGAACTGCGCCGAGGCGCCCACAGCGTCCGTGGCGCCCTGGAAGAATGCGCGGGCCCGCAGGATTGCAGGGTGCTCGAGCAAGAAGGGTCCCGTGTAGAGCCGCGACTGCGCGGTCGGCTCTGCGCCGTCGAGGGTATAGCGGAGCACAGCGCCAGGGGTGTCGCACGAAATGGCGACCGTCGCCGGAGCCTTGAGAACCCCTCCAGCGGGGGTGATGACCGTGGTGATGCGGCGGCCGAGCAGGCGCGTGCGGTAGGGTTCCTCGAGGCCTGCCGCGCTGGCATCGAGCGGGTGAATGCCGAGCGCCGGCGCGGGGGATCCCGGCTGGAAACCAAAGTCGCCGCGGCCGATGTCCCTGAACTGCGGGTCCGCAGCCACGCTGTGGACGTCGAGGCCCTGGGCCTGGAACGTCGCGAAGTGCCTCTTCGCCCAATCGCGGTCGGCGCTGCACCAGTAGAGGTTGTGGTCGGTGTGGGTGGTGCGGAGGTCGGGCGCCTCGGGGCGGCGCTGGGATCCGCGCCCTGCGAAGTAGAGCGTCTGGCCCTTGCGGCGCGAGTAAAGGATGTTGTGCTCGACGCGGGCGCCGCTGATGTCGCCGTAGGGGAACACGATGTAGCCGCGGTGGTGCTCGACGGGGCGCAGGTCGGCGACGACGTTGTTGAGGATGTCGTTGTCGCCCTTGCTGATGAAGCCTTCGCCAGAGCCGCCGGTGCGGGCGCAAATGTTGCCCTCCATGAGGGTGCCGTGCTGGTCGTCGTCGCAGCGGATGACCGCGTTCATGTAGCGACCGGTGCAGTCGTGGCCGTAGTTGCCGCGGACGACGTTGCCTCCGCCGGCGCCGGAGATGTAGATGCAGTTGCCGTCGCCGAGCACTTCCATGGCATTGTGGATATCGTTGTATTCGATCAAGTTCTTGCGGGCGTGGAGGTAGGGTTCCCGCTTGGCCCAGGGCCAGCCGCGGAACTCGTCGGGCACCTCGTCCCAGCGAATCGTGCGGGAGCATTCTCCGGGGCCGGGCGGCGTGCGGCTGATGCGGCCGGTGGCGAGGATGGCGGTGTAGGGGATGTGGTGGATGAGGTTGTGGGCGATGTGGTTCTCGCCGCTCTGCCAGGCGAAGATGGCGCCCGAGCCCCAGCATTGCTGGCCGATGTGGTGGATATGGTTGTTCGCGACCTCGTTGTGCTTGTTCACGTCCTTGGCGCCGGGGCCGTAGCCGGCGAGAAGCACGCCGACGCCGCCCACGTGGTGGATGTGGTTGCCGACGACGCGGTTGCGCCGCGCGTGGAGGTCCAGGCGCACCGCCGTGTGGCCCGATGCCTTGAACTCGCAGTCCTCCACCGCGCAGTCCTCGGCGCCGCGCAGCCGCACGAGAGCCGTGGGCTTGTCGAACATCTCCCAGTCGTGCTGGAGGCCCCAGCCCGTGCGGCCGTGCCAGGGCAGGCGGTCGCCGTGGGTGAACGTCAGGCCACGCAACACGAGGCCCTTGACGGGCGTGTCGGCCGGGCCGTCGTGATCGACCCTGCCTTCCACGCGGATCAGCTCGGTGAGCGCGGGCGCCACGATGCCGCGGCTCGGGCGATCGCCCTCGGGCCAGAGGTAAAGCCGGCCCTTCACCGTGTCGAGCACCCATTCGCCAGGCTCGTCCAGCTCCTCGAGGACATTCTCCACCCACGCCGTCGGGTGGTCGGCCATGTCGTTCTTCCCAAGGGGGTAGGTGCCGGGCACCGTCGTCCTGAGAGTGCGGCTGCCTTCATCAATGGACTCGATGGGCAGCAGGTTCATGACCCAGAAGAAGCACGGGATGATGCGAAGCTCGGCATCGTGCAGGTTGGCGTAGCGGCGGACGGCTCCCTTGGGGAATTGGACGGTCTGGGCGTCGTCCGGCGTGCCGCGAGGGGTCGAGTTGGTCTGCCGGAACCCCCTGCTTCGGGCTCGGGGCAGTTCGCGGTCGCCATCGAAGAGAGTGCGAAACGTGCCAAGCGATGCGACGTCGGCCACCCACACCTTCCCCTTCGCCACGTCGGGCAACTCGGCAGGCAGCTCACCGAGCTCACGCCAGTCCAGGATGGGTCGGCCCGAGCTGAGGACGGGCTTCTCGCCGGGGTATGCGGCATACACGACCTGGCCGCCGTCGCGCGCCGAGTCGGGGAGCGAGAAGACCACCGTCTCGGTCAGGCGGTATGTGCCCTCTCGGATGAGCACCGTGGCGGCCTTGGCGCCCGCCGCGAGGCGCTGCCGCACAGCATCGCGTGCGCGGGCGAGCGAAGCGAAGGGGCCGTCGGTGGCGTCCGCGTTCGGGGCAGGCACGGTGCCCGACCAGGCATCGTTCCCATTGGTGGCCACGTACAAGTCGGCTGTCCGGCTACCGGCCGCCGGCCCCTTCCCTGGCGCTGTGCATCGCGAGGTCAGCGGCAGGAGGGCAAGAGCGGCTGTTGCGATCCATAGTCTCGCGTGCTTCGTTCCCATCCAGAGCTCCCAGTTCCTCTGCGGCGCGGGTTGCCCCGCCGTTGCCTGAGCTACCAGACCGAGCCGTGCGGCCGGCCCGGGCATTCTGTGTGGTACCATGCCTGACGGGATTCTGCCACACATCGTCCAGCCGCGCAAGCCCCTTCTCTGCCTCTGGCTGGGTCCTGCAGGCCGCAGAATACCGCCAGTGGACCCTTCCAGGAATCCCTCCAGATGGCTCCCGCTTGACTCCTGGCCGTTTGTGGGTTACTTTCGTCGTCAGGCTCATCACTGTCGTCTGTGTCGTCGATTCGTGAATGGCAGCCGCCATGCGTGTTGTCGGGAACGGGAAAGTGGGGCTCGGATCTCCCATTCGCGCCCAGCCGCACTTCGCGTTTCGTAGATCATTCAAAGGCTCCCGAGAGCGGCGCCCGAAGCGCAGGACGTGATGAGGCATGGCTCAGGAGAAAGGCCGCATGACTCGACGCGACTTCACACGTTCGTTCGCGACCGGCCTGGCAGGCTACGCGCTGGCGCCGGGCCTCGACCGCGCTGCCGGCGAGGCCCGAGAGCCGCTGAACATGCTGCTCTTCACCGCCGACGACCTCGGCCCGGATGCCGTGGGCCTCGGCTGCCTCGGTGGCAAGGTGCCCGGCCTGACGCCGAATCTGGATCGCTACGCCGCGCGGGGACTGCGCTTCACGAACGCTCACGTCAACTCGGCCATCTGTGTGCCGAGCCGGGGCTGCCTGGCCACCGGACGCTATGGCTTCAACAGCGGCGTCTACGGTTTCATCAAGACGGAGCGGGACGTCCCAACGGTCATGGAGACCCTGCGTGCGGCCGGCTACCTGACCGGGATACTGGGCAAAGTGAGCCACTCCACGCCGAAGGCCTCGTACACGTGGGCCTATGCCAGGGACTACGCGGAACTCGGCTCCGGCCGCAGCCCCACGAAGTACCACGCCTGCTGCACCGAGTTCTTTGCCCTGTGCAAGAAGGCGAAGAAGCCCTTCTACTTCATGGTGAACTCCCACGACCCGCATCGCCCCTTTCATGTTCCTGGCAGGCTGCTGAAAGGTGCGGAGCCGCCCTCGCGACTGTACAAGCCGGACGAGAGCCATGTACCCGGGTACCTGCCGAACCTGCCGCTGGTTAGGCAGGAACTGAGCCACTACTACAACTCAGTGCGTCGCCTCGACGACACGTTTGGGAAGGTCATGCAGGCTCTCAGGGAAGCCGGCGTGGAGGAGAAGACGCTGGTCATGTTCCTTTCCGACAACGGCATCGCCGTGCCGTTCTCGAAGTGCAACTGCTACCTGGCCAGCACGCGGACCCCGTGGATCGTCTCCTGGCCGGGCGTCGTGCGCCCCAAGGCCGTTGACGACGAGCATTTCATCTCGGGGATTGACTTCTTCCCCACGGTTCTCGAGGCAGCAGGCCTTTCCATCCCCGACGGCCTGGATGGCCGGTCGTTCCTCCCGCTGCTCAAGGGCGAGAAGCAGGAGGGGCGCCGGTGTGTCTTCACGCAGATCGACTACAAGGCCGGCGGCGCGGCCGTCCCGATGCGCTGCGTCCAGGACAGGCGACACGGCTACATCTTCAATGGCTGGAGCGACGGGGCGACGAAGTACAGGAACAACAACGAAGGCTTGTGCATGAAGGGGATGGAGGAGGCCGCGAAGACGGATCCCGCCGTCGCTCAGCGGGTGAAGGTGTTCCGCTACAGGACGCCAGAGGAGCTCTACGACTTGGAGAGGGATCCCGATTGCCTCACGAATCTGGCCGGTAGTTCAGAACACCAGAACGTGCTCCGGAGTTACCAGAAGCAGCTTCGGGACTGGATGGTCGCGACCGTGGACCCACTTCTGGCGACATTCGACAAGCGCGGCGACCCCAAGCAGATGAAAGCTGAGATGGAGAGCAGCTACCGCACGCATTGTCCGCCGAAGAGGAACGCGAAGGGGATGGCAGGGGAGTAGGGCGGCAGCCGAGGGAAGCAATCCATAGGCATTACTTCTTCCAGGCCGACGTCATTTCGTAAGCCTTGAGCGATTCGACGGTAAGCGAACCACCTTCGGCGGTCAGTGAGATCGTGCCGATGGGCTTGCCCATGTCGCGACGGCCGCTGGTCTTGTAGCAGGCGCCGCCGCCACCGATCAGCTCGTACATCGGACGGTCAACGAGAACACGGAACGTCACTTTGCCGTCTTTCATCTTCAGCGGCATTTCGTCGAGCTTCTGGGCGGCGAAATCGAAGGTCGCCACATTCTCACCGAATCGGAGAACGGCCTTCGAGGCGGTTCCCTTCTTCAATGTCACAACAATATCGAAGAGTTGGTCCTTCACGTCGAACTTGACGACCGGTGCTTCGGCCGTCAGTTCCGTGTTCTCGGCCGTCCTCGGGTCCGGCTTGCGAAGCTGTTCCAGCTCCTTGATCGGGGTGGCGAACATCCGGATGCCGTCTTCCGTCGTGTGCAACGTCAGGTTGGCCGGCACGGTGAACGTCTGGTTGAACGGCATGTCCGGGATGTTGATCCGCGCCCAGCCGATCTGGACAACGCGACCGTCCGGGCTGTTGCTGAAGCACTGCGAGGCGTAGTAGGCGCCCCAGTGGACGCGGCGTTTCCCTTCGTGCTCCGGCTTGAACGTCTTGCCGTCGAAATGCCCGATCGCATACTGCGCGTCCGCGGCGTAGATGACCCACTTGGTCTCCGCCCGGTCACCATCCACCGGTAGCTCGAAGATTTCGGCACACTCGAAGTAGCCGGGGATGTTGCTCTCGCGCGTCCACTCCTTGAGGTCCTTGCTCGTGTAGATGGCGATGTTACGACCATGCTCCTTGTCCTGGTCGAAGACGGCGATGACCCAGTGCTTGCCCGGCGCGTACCAGATCAGCTTCGGGTCGCGGCCCGAGTGCTTGATGACGGGGTTGCCCTCGTAGTACTTCCACGTCTTGCCACGGTCGGTCGAGTACGCCAGGGCTTCGCCGCAACCGGTGTCAGTGAACGCGAGGACGATCGTCTTGTCGCCCCCCTTCTGCCAGCCGGCAGTGTTGCCCACGTCCACGTTCCCGCTCCCCGAGAAGCAGTTCTTGACGGCCATACTCGGATGACGGTTCTCGACATTGCCGCCAAAGGAGCGGAGCGCCCGGTCCTGCTCGGTCCAGTGGACCATGTCGGGGCTTGTTGCGTGTCCCCAGTACATGTTGGCCCAGTTGCGACCTGCCGGGTTGCACTGCCAGAAGAAGTGGTACTCGCCGTCGTAGTAGCACATCCCGTTCGGGTCGTTGTTCCAGCCGCGCATCTGACTCATGTGGAACTGGGGACGGAGCGCCTCGTCGTAGAGCGGCTGGAGGTGGCGAATCTCGTCGCTCGACTCGATCATCTTGCAGATCTCGGGCGCTGCCCGGGCGACGACCTTCGCGGTCTTGCCCTTGTACTCCGACATGTCGAGGTAGGTCCACCAGTCGATGGCGTCCTTGTTCGGCGGGAAATCGCAGTCGAGATTGTGGACGAGTTGGTCGCCGACGACGATCGTCATCCGGCCACGTTGTCCCTTGTTCGAGACGGGGACAATGATGTACTTGCCCGTGATTTTGATCTCTTGGGTGTTTTCAAGATGAGGAGTTTCCCCGCCGCGTCTTGGCGGCGCGACGAAGGCTCTCTTCTTCGCCAGCGTGTTGCTCTGCGAGACTTGATCGACATTGATGTGGCCCCAGCCGCCGGACGCGTCGTCGACGATTTGGAGGACGGCTTTCTTGCCTTTGTATTTTCTGACATCCCAGTTTTCCCAGTTAAGGAACTCGCTGCCGCCCGGTTGGGTGTTGGGGCCAGTGGCGGAGAGGACGACTTTGCCGTCAATGAGCAGATTCATGCAGGTCTTGCCCTGATGGCCGCCGCCACCGATGAGGAACTTGATGTAGTCCCGCTCGATGGTGAACTCGGGCGAGGTGAGTTTGCCCGTCGGCCTGTCGCCGCCGAGGAATGAGTTTACGAGTCCCTTGCCCTCAAAGCCGGTGACCTGCATCTGGCCGCCGAGCGCGCCCTTCGCCGGAGCAGTGCCGAACGCCGTGCCCTCGATTTTCCAGTCGCCGTAGCCCGCAGCCTCGAAATCGTTGATCACGATGTCGTCGTCGGCGCTGGCCGGCGACGGCATTGTAAGTGCGACAAGCGTGAACGAAAGGCAGCTCGCTAAGAGCAGAAGTCTCTTCATGGGCCTCTCCTTCTAACGCGGATTCTCCAGGGGAACGGCAGCGGGTGGACGAAGAGCGATGCAACTCCCACGCTGGCGGCGACCAACCCCTGGGCTTGCACGGGGCAAGCCGACCAGCGGAAAGGAGGTGCCTCGTGTCGGGATCATATCGGAAACTGCCTGTGTGTGCAATCGAGGATCTGGGTCTGGAGCTCGGAGAGCTGCGCGGCGCCCCCATCGTCGCCGGCTTTGAAGACTTGCTGGCCACCTGAGCGAAAGGAACTCACTACCACCAGCCCTCAAGAGTCTCTTCGCTCTTCCACCAGTCTTGGGACTTGGCCACGAAAGTTCTCAGCGCTGCATCCTACATCTCATCCTGCTTTCCCAAACGGGACTGCGGCAGCACATCCACCGGCAAGGCCACGATGTTGTCGAACCACGCTGGTACGAGGTGCGCACGAACGCCGATTGCTCCGGAGAGCACAGGCTCCTTCTCGTCCGTGATATCGATCCGCAGGCCCCGATCCGGGTCGTTCGAGGGGTGCATGCGGTTCAGCCACACTCGGATCCGAGGACCCTCGACCGCCACGCGGATCTGGTTCCACACATCCGGCTGCACTTTGCAGTCGAGCTTGGCAAGGTCGAACTCGGCCAGCGGCTGCCAGTTGTTGTCCATCTTGCCGAGGTAGAGCTTGCGCGTGTCAAGGCCGATGTAGTAGCCGCGCATCTGGTCATAGCCGGGCCCCGCATCGTTGACGCGGAAGATCAGCCCGGCGTTGCCCCCCTTTTCGGACTTGAGCATCACCCGGCCTTCGAGCACGTAGTCGGTCCACTTCGCATCGCCGGCGACCATCTTCGTGCCGGGCTCCAACGACAGGTGCCCACTTCCGCCCTGGCCGGTCCCGCTGTAAGCCTTCCAGCCAGGACGACTCGGGGGCGGCGGGGCGTCCTGGAAGTCGTCGAAGAACATGGCCCGCCGCTGGCCGGTCACGTAGCGGCGGGCGGCCTCGGCCTCGGCCAACGAGACGGGCGTGGCATCCGGCCACATCAGGCCGCACCAGGGGATGGTTGGCTCGGGTGAGTCCGGCTTGTCAACCCAGTGCCACCGGCAGTTGCAGTTGCCCACCATCAATTCCCAGCACAAATAGACACCGGGCGTGGACTTCCCGGATGCACGACGACGTTCCAGCCAGTTCAGCACCTCGCAGGGCTCTCCATTACTAACTCTTGGCGCGTTCCAGCGGGCACCCGCTTCCGTGAATACCGTTCCCTTACTTATGTTTGCGTTGGCCAGCCGGTCCCAGGCGGACGGATCCCACCTGTAGATGTGAGCATCAACGATGTCCGTAACGTCGGTGTCGGTCCAGCCCTTGTTATGAAAGCAATTGAGCACGGGTTGTACTGGTTTGACTTCCTTGGCCCACTGGTATCCTGCCACGCTGAGTCGTCTGCTGTATTTCGCCCCGGGTGCCGGCTCGTTGAAGATTTCCCAGAATAGAATCCGTTTGTCCGTGCGGTGAGCGCGAATCACCTCCTGCACGTATGGCTTGAACTTCTCCAGATCCTCTGGATCACGTTCCCGCTTCTGTGGACACCACGCCCATCGGCCGTTGTGAAATCCCTTCACAGGTATGGTCGGCTTGTCGAGGAAGATACCATCGTCTCGGTGGCAATCATCAAAGAAGACGAAGCCCGGCCTGATCCCGTGCTCCTTGCAGATCGCCAGGAACGTCTCCAGATTGGCCAGAAAGACCTTCTTTTCCTCGCCGAAGTTGATGTTGTGCAGGTAAACGCGCAACGTCGAGATGCCGAAGTGCTCGCGCGCTGCTGCCAGTTCCTCTGCCACGACCTCCGGGCGGAAATCGTGCCAGAATTGTACCTGGTTAACGGCATAGGCCGGGGTGTAGTTGGAGCCGACCAGTCCGTCGGTCAGCGGCTTGGGATTGGCATGGTACACTTCATCTGCGTTCGCGACCTGTCCGCCAACGGCCACAAACAATGCCGTAACCATGACGAGTGCGCATGTTCTTTTCACGAGAACACAGGGTCTGCCGCCATGCTTTGCTGACACCAGACTCTCTCCTGATTCAACGAATCGCCGAGTAGTCGGTGGCCTTCATGTAGACCGATTCCGGTCGTTCCCTGAGGAATCTGCCATCCTCTTGTGATTCCCTTGCGACCCTCTTCCACTCGGGGTCCGCGAGGAAAGCCTGCCACGATGCTCTTGAGTTTGCCTTCGTTGGTTCGGTGGATTCGACCGATATTTCCCATGTGGTTCTGGCGGATCCCGTTGGCCAGCCCTTCCGGCGGCTACTGTAACGCCTCCTGGCCCGCAGAGTCAAGTGGCTCCGGGTGGCGCCGCGATCTTCGCCCGTCCCCCACCGCACGCTTCAGCCGACGTTCGCTCTTGCGTCGGATCATCTGGGATGGCGGCACGCCAGTCACCCGTTTGAAGGAGCGTGAAAAGGCGTAGGGGTCCGCCCAGCCCAGGGTGTACGCCACTTCCTGCACGGTCTGCCCTCCACTTTGCAGGAGTTCCGCGGCGAGGGACATGCGGTGGCGCTGAATCCAGGTTTGCGGAGATTCCCCCTCAAATTCCCTGAAGAGCCGGTGGAGATAGACCCGGCTGATCCCCACTTCCCGAGCCACACGGCTCACCGTGAGCGGCTGCGCCAGTCGGTCGAGCACGTAACGGCGGATCCGGAGGAACTGCTCTTCGCGGCGGGAACGGGGGCCGGACTGTTCGTGGGAATCGTGCGCCGCCCGCAGCAGCAGCGCCTCCCCCAGGCATCCGCAGATCCGGCCCGCCTCTGGCCCGCCGCGTTCCGCCTCCTCCAGCATACGCTGGAAGAGGGACTCCATGGCCCCGGCCCGGGTCACTGGAAAGGAGGTGGGCAGATCCGGAAACCAGGACCTGGCCATGTCGGTGGCCACGCCCCTCAGAGCGACCCAGAGCACGATCTCCACCCCCTTCGGATCGTGGACGGCATGGCTACGTGGTCCGCCCGCCCCGCACAGCACCACCTCGCCGGGGCCCACCAGGCGCACGCGGTCCGCGCCGTCGGCCTGCTCGAGTTGTCCCGACAGCACCAGCCCGCAGAACAGCGTGTCCACGCGGGGCGAGCGAAACCGGAACGCTGGACCCCACCGCTCCCGAGCCACCCGCCAGACCGCAAAGCGGGTGCAGTCGGCCGCGACCGGCACCAGGGCCTCCCGCTTCTCCGGAATATCGTAGCAACGTTCAGACTTCATTTGTTTACATTACGACAGGAATGGATTACGAAGCGCCATTCCCAAATCACCATCCACTAAGATATCCTGAGCATACGCGACATTCAAGCGTTGTTTACACAATCACGGGTCCTTGCGTCAACGTGGCTGAACATCGGCAACACCCAGCACCGCAGAAGGAGCCATCGAGATGAGCACCAGAGCCTTTGTGAGACGATCGTCCCTCACGACAATCCTGGCTGCGCTGGTCGGCGCCTCCTGGGTCGTTGCACGGGAGACGGTTGACCCGCCGCCGCACGCTCCGGCCACGGCCGACTGGAATGCCGGGCAAGGGCGACTGAGCCTCCGCTATCACGGCACCGTCGTGCTCGATGCTGTTGTTGTGGCACGAGACAAGGACGGCAACGAGACGCGCGGCGGCATCACTATGCAACCGACCGTCACCACGGGTGAGAAGGTCGAGCAGCGCCTGGCTTTCAGCCTGGCCCGGCCAGGGGACGGGGTGGAACTGGTCGTGCGCGGCACGGTCGTGGGCAGCGGAGAGGCGTTTCCCGCCGAGACGCTTTGTGAGGCTCAGAAACGCTTCCCGTATGTCCGCAACAGCGTCGGGCTGAGCAACAACCTTCGGAACAACGCCGTCTATGACCGCCGCTGGGACTGGGTCCTGACTGGCCCGGCCGATGGCCAGACGCGCATCACTCCGAGGCGCGAAGAGAACCCACAGCGGGTCTTCTCCTGGGAGAGCCGCGGATCGAGCCTTGAGCTGGTCTTCCGCCCCCGCTTCTATCAGAAGCACAAGGCGCTTGAGCACTTCACGCCCTGGACCTACAAGGCGTGGAAGGGATCGCTCACCGGCTATTGCACCTGGTGGGCGTACAAAACGGGCTTTACTCAGAAAACGCTGGACTCGCTCGTGGACGTGTTTGCCGAGAAGCATCTTCCGGACTTCGGCTACAGCTACATCCAGTTCGACAACTGCTTCAACACCTTGAATGGCGCCCCCGAAGGGTTCCTGAACTGGAACAACAAGTTCCCCGGCGGTCCGGAGTACGCCATCAAGAGAATCCGGGATGGCGGAATGAAGCCAGGCATCTGGGTTCACCGTGTGTTTCGAACCAACGACCCCGTGGTGAAGGACATCGTGGCAAAGCATCCAGATTGGTTTGTCCACAAGGCGGACGGCAAGCTCTCGGTGGATCGTGGATTCTATTCCCTGGACACAAGGAACAAAGCGGCGGTGGATCGGATGATCCGCCCTCTCTACCGCGGTCTCAAGGAGCAGGGCTGGGATTACGTCAAGATCGACGGGGCCGGCGATCTGACGAACAACTACAGCAAGTGTGCGGAATGGTTCGAGAAGAGAAAGACAACGCCGGGCGAACTGATCCGTCTCTGGGACCAGACCGCACGTGAAGAACTCGGGCCCGACGTCTATATCCTCAGTTGCTGGGGCGTCCAACCGGCTGTGCCCCTCATCGGCGTCGTGGACGGCTGCCGGCTCTGGCGCGACGGGTTCGGGACGGCGGAATTCCAGCGTTTCAATTCATGGAACGGTGTGGTCTGGCGGAACGACCCAGACCATTGCGATGTTCTGGGGAAATATGGAATGGATGCCGATGCCATGATGCCCGTCTTCGGCGCGACGGAGCCCGCGCCGGTGGGAACGATCATGCGGCCCGCCCTTTGCTCCCTGGCCGGCGGCGTGCTCATGGTCAGCGACAAGGTCGAGGACTACAAGGACGACCGGAACCTGGAAGGCATGAAACGCAGCGCGCCCGTGCTGTTTACCTTGCCGGGGCAGTTGTACGATTACAGTCAGCGGGGGCCAGGGCAATACCACATGCCCCACTGCGGCGGCGAAGCCCCCTGGTGGCTGCTCGAGATTGACCGCGAGTTCGACCACTGGTCCGTGTTGGCGCGGTTCCAGTGGGGGGAGCAGAAGAAGGCGCACGAGTGGGAACTGCAGGGTGCGCCGGAACAGGAGATCAAGTTCGCCGATCTGGGTCTGCCTGATGACCGGGAGTACCTGGTCTTCGAATTCTGGAGCCAGAAGTTCCTCGGCAAGGCGAAGGGATCGTTCACCGCGCCGGCGCAGGACCGGAACACGGGGCTGCACGTCTTTGCCATCCGCGAGGCGCGCGCGCATCCGTGGGTCATCTCGACGACGCGTCACATCTCCCAGGGCGGCGTCAGTCTTCTGGACGTGAAATGGGACGGCGACAGCAACGCCCTGTCCGGCAAGAGCTCTGTGGTCATCGGCGATCCGTATGTGCTGACAGTCCACCTCCCGAAAGGCTTTCGGCTCGAACGCGCCGAGGTCGTCGGCGAGAAGGTAGATTGTGCCAGTCAGAAGGAGACCGCCGCGGTTCGAATCGCTCCGTCGGCAACAAAGACCGTGGAGTGGAAGATGACATTCGCGAAGTGAGAACGGAGGAGCCATGACAGCGAGGACCGTCACGGTTCCCGTCCTGCTTCTTGTCGTTCAACTTTGCTTGGGCGATGGACCGGGCAATACCGCGCGACAGCCGATCCCCAAGCTGCCCGACTCGGTGAGGGTCGAGCGCGACATCGTCTCCGCCACCTACGGCGAGCGTGAGGTCGTGCGGGCAGCATCACGGCCCGACGGAGGGCGGACACCCGCTTGACGGTGCTGAGAGAGAGCCTATGATTGTCCGGAACGGCGAAGCAATCATCAGAAGGCCCCAGGTGTGAACGACGGTCGAAAAGCGCGGCGGTGTGGGCGGCAAGCCTGTTTGTTCTCTGGGCGGCTTTCTGTACAATACCTGCCCCGGCAGACCTGCGTCGCCTGGCACGGATACCCTGTGCTTGCGCTTGGGAAAGGGCTACGAAGATGAGAGCTCTCTTCCGATGGTACTTCAGGCCCGCGCTGATCGTGCGGATCCTCGTGTGCTTCGTGGCGGGCTCGGCCATCGGGGGCGTCCTGTGGTACGTCTCGGAAGCCACAGGGAGCGACGTGTCGCGGCGCCTCATGCCCTACGTGTCGCCCTTCGGCACCGTGTTCGTCCACATGCTGAAGATGATCGTGGTGCCGGTGATCTTCTTCTCGCTGGTGGTGGGCGCGTCGAGTCTGCCGATCCAGCGGTTCGGGCGCGTCGGCGTGAGGACGCTGGGGTGGTACCTCCTCACGTCCGTCCTTGCGGCGGCGATCGGGGTGTGCCTGGCGCTGCTGATCAACCCTGGCGCGGGCGCGGAACTCGCGCGGTGGAAGGACATGGCGAAGCTGATGGGTGACCAGGGCAGCGAGTTCGCCGGCAAGGCTACGACGGGCGGCGTGCTTGCGCAATTGCTGCTCACGCTCTTCCGCAACCCGTTCGAGGCCCTGGCCGAGGGCAACTTCCTGCCCATCATTGTCTTCTCCATCCTGTTCGGGCTGGCGATCCGCGTGTGCGCGGAGGCGGGCGGCGGCGAGCAGCGCGTCGCGCGGCTCGAGCGGCTGGCCGACCTCTTGAGGGCCTGCCAGGACGCGATGTTCAAGATGGTGGACTGGATTCTCGAGTACTCGCCGATCGGCGTCCTGGCACTGACGGTGATGAACTTCGGCCTGAACGGCCCAAAGATCGTCGGCCCCTACGTCAGCGTCACCCTGGGCGTCGTGCTCGGGATCCTGGCCATGGTGTTCGTCGTCTATCCTGTCCTGCTGTGGGCCGTGACCCGCCAGAACCCGTTCCGCGTGCTCCAGCGGGCCAAGGAGGCCATGCTCATGGCCTTCGTGACCCGCAGCAGCGCGGCCACGCTGCCCGTGACGCTGAAGACGGCCGAGGAGGAGCTGGGGATCCGCAACGAGCTGGCGAGCTTCTCGCTGCCCCTCGGCGCCACGATCAACATGGACGGCGTGTGCGTGCACCTGCCCATGTTCGCCGTGCTGGCGGCGAACATGTTCGGGGTTCACCTCACGATTGGCAGCTTGATCGTCCTGGTGATCACCACCGTCCTGTCGTCGATCGGCGCGGGCGGCGTGCCGGGCGGGAGCCTCATGCTGCTCTTCATCATCCTCCAGACCATGGGCCTGAGCGGCGAGCAGGTGGCCGTCGTCGTGGCGCTGGCGCTGGGGATCAACCCCATCCTCGACATGTTCGAGACGATGAACAACGTGACCGGCGACCTCGTGTGCACCTACGCGGTGGCCCACGGGGAGGGGTTGGTCAATCCGCGCGCTGCGCCCTGAGCGCCTCGCGTGAGCGCAGGGAGGGCGGGGAAGAGGAAGCGCGGCCGGCGAGCCGGTCATCCCTCACGGCTTGAAGACCTCGAGGCCGGCGGCCCTGAGGTTCTTCGGCAGGTTCCGCATGGCCTCCAGATCGTATTTCTTGATCTCCGGCGTGAGCTTGTCCCAAGGCACGAGGTAGGGAGACAGCTTCTTCGGCACGTCCTTCACCGCCGCGTGGTGCCAGCCGCGCAGGAGGCGCTCGACGTTCCAGCGGCCATGCTCCATCTCGGCCAGGCGCTTGATGCCTTCGGCACCGAGTTCCGCCTCGATATCAAGGAGCGGACGGCTGGGATCGGTGAGCGTGCGGACGGACAGGCCCGCGCTCTTGAGGATGTTCACCGCGTAGGCCACCTGGTGGAAGTTCGACACGCGCAGGTCGGGGGCCAGCTTGCCCCACGGTTGCAGCGAGGAATCCCTGGGCTGGGCGGTCTTGACGTAGTCCTCGTGCACGAGCCGCGCGGCGACCTCGTATTCCGCCTTCTCGCAGGGCAACTCGTCCACCAGGAGGAAGGCGCGCAGGCTCATGGCGTCGAGAGGAAGCCGGACCAGGCCCTTGGCATCCTGCCAGTCGGGGTCGTCGAAGAGGCGCTCCTTGGGCAGCGACTTGTCCTCGACCCACCCCACGCGGGCGCCCAGGGCGAGGGCGATGCAGCACTCCGCCTGGGAGATCGCGCCGCCGGCGTAGGCAAGGACCTTGACCCGGCGCAGGTCGGCCTTCGCCACGACCAGGTCCGTCCATCCTTGCAGAGGGTCCAGGGGCGTGAAGTCGGACCCCGGGGACTGGACGAGCTTGGAGAAGCCCTCGGTATCCAGGCGGACGCCGACCGGCAGGAGGTGGGGCAGGTAGCCGAACGCGCGGATCAGCTCCGGCGAGCGTCGGGCGAGGTCGCCGGCGATGCCGCTGATGCCCGAGGCCGTGCCGCCGCTGAGCAGTGTGAACGAAAGCTCCTCGCTCGCTCCGAGGAGAAGGGGGCGGAACGCGTCCATGACGGGCTGGATCTCGCGGGTGCAGCCGCCCGAGAGGATGACCACGCTGCCCAGCTCGCCGAAGTGCGACTCGCCCCCCTGCCACGAGGCCAGCCTGCGGACGGCCGCCTTCGCGTCGTCGTCGCCCACGCGAACGGCGAGGGCGAGCAGCAGCGCGCGCTCCAGCCAGTCGAAGCCGGGCAGCTTCTCGTGGATGCAGCGGAGGTGCTGGAGCGCGTCGCGGGCACGCAGGAGCGCTCGACCCGCGGCGCACGGACGCGGCTGGGCCGCCCCCGGGGGCGCGGCCGCGGGGTCCATGCTCCCGCTGTCACACAGGCGCACGACCTGGGCCATGGCCCGCAAGGCGTCGTAGGGCTTCTTGAGGAACAGGTGGAAGAAGGCCAGGCACGCCCAGGCGTTCGGCAGGTTGGACCGGCCCTCGATCTGCTTGCGGCAGTGGTCCGCGGCGCTGCGGATCATCGGCTCGGCCAGGCGGATGACGGCGTCGCTGCCGCTGTGGTCCACCTCGTGCTCCAGGTAGCGGCAGAGGGTGAGGGGCTCGGTGCTGTCCACCGCCGCGGCCTCGCGGTACCACTTCCGTGCCTCGGCGGTATTCGTGGGTGCCCAGGCATCGGCCAGGGCGCACAGCGCCTCTGCGTTCCGCTCCCCGTGCTTCACTGCCTCCGCGAGAAGCTCGCGGCCCTCGATGTACTCCCGGCTCCGCGGCCGGTCCCAGTGCATCTCCGTGAGAGCGATGCCGAGGGCCTGTTGCACGCCCGCGTCCGCTTGGTCGCGGTACGGCCCCAGCACCTCGCACGCGGTCTCGTGCTCGCCGATGGCGATGGCGAGCCGCGCGATCTTCACCGCCAGCTTGACGTCGCCCACGCTGGCCAGCACCACGCGGAGGCGCGCGATCTCGGCCTTCAGCTCCTTGCGGTCCAGGTACTGCCCGTAGTTGGAGCGGAAGTCTGCCAGCGAGGCGATCAGCCGGCCGAAGTCGCGGTCGGCGCCCTCGAGGACGGCGGCCACCTGTGCGAACTGCCGCAGGATGCGATCGGGCACCTTGAACTCAGTCTTGTAGGTCATGTCGTGCCCGATGTCCGCCCAGGCGTGCTCGAGCAGCGTGCGCACCTGGATCTCCGCCTTGAGCGGCCGGCTCGCCGCAGGGGCGCCCGCAAGCTCGGGCTCATACCCGAGGAGTTCCGCAGGGACCTCCGCCTCGATGCCGGCGGCCTTCAGCTTCTCGGGGTTGACCATCACAATGTAGTGCACCGAGCGGTAGCCGAACTCGCACGGCTTGAGCCGCTGATTGTTGTCCGCGCTGTTGGGCCAGTCAATGTCGAACGCCTTCTCGATGAACTGGCAGATCTTGTCCACCTGGTCGGATGTCTGCGCGATGACCCGAGCCCCGCAGAGATCCGTGATGCGCACCAGCGGGTCGGGCGGAAGCGGCTCGTTCGGGTCGGTGTAGTCGGCGCGCTTGCGGATGATCTTCTCGGCGAAGCTGGGGATCTGCTTGGCGCGGGCGTCCACTATCGCCAGGGGCGCCAGCACCCGGCAGGCCTGCTTCAGGACGGGCTTGAGGAACTCCTCGTAGGCCACGTAGAGGGGCCGGACGGCCTTGAAGCGCGGGACGTGTAGCGCCACCCAGTCGGCATCGGACAGCGCGGGCCAGGTTGCCGGGTCGTTCCGAACATTGTCGGGCAGTGGAGCGGTCATCGGGTGGTTCTCCTCGAGCGCGCGTAGTCCAGCATGAGGGGCCGGACCTGTTCTGTCAGGTCCCAAGAGGCCAGGTCAGACAGGGGAGCCCAGGCGAACTGGTCGTGTTCCTCGCTCAGTGCGACCTCGCCGCCGACGCTCCGCGCCTCCATGCACAGGAGGATCACGTGCACCGCCGGCATCTCGAAGTGGGCCGCCCCCACGAGGCCCGTGATCTCGATCTCGAGCGACGTCTCCTCCCGCGCCTCCCGGGCCAGCGCCTCGGTGAACTCCTCGCCCTTGTCCGCCTTGCCGCCGGGCCATTCCCACTGCCCGACGTAGTGGCGGCAGTGCGTGGACCGGCGGATGAGCAGGCAGCGCCCCTCGGCATCGAGGATCGCGGCCTTGACGGCGAGCCTATACGGCTTGTGCATCGGCATCGCGGCACCTCACGTCACGCGGCAGACCCCGAAGCCCGCCTTCGCCAGGAGCTCGGGAATGGCGCGGGCCGAGGCGATGTCCTTCTCCTTCTCCTTCTCCGGAAGCTTGTCCCAGGGGACGATGCAGGGGTGAGTTCTCTTCTCCTCGTCCCGCTCTGGGCCGTAAACCCAGCCCGCTCGCTTGCGCTCCTCGACGTATCGCTCGTGCTCCATTTGCGCAAGCCGCTCGATCTCGCGGTCGGCCAACTGGAACGGCGGGGGCGCGCCTTCCCCCGCAGGGCGGAAGCTGCACCCGATGCTCTGAAGCTTCTCGGGAATCTGGTCGGCCACCTGGCGGTTCGACTCCTTGTACAGCTCGGGGAGCTTGTCCCAGGGCTGCATCGTGGGGTCGTCGGCGGGGCGCTCTCCTTGCATGGGGGGCAGGTACCGGTTGTGGAGCTCACGGGCGATGTCCTCGATCCGGCCCTCGAAGAGGATGTGCCGCAGCGCGAGGCGCGAGAAGGCGCGCGCGTCCACGTGCAGCTCGAGCTGCTCCGCCGGCGGGAGGTCGGCGCGCTCGAAGCAGCGGCGGCCCGCCAGGAGGCTCATCTGCACGATCGCCAGCATGGACCGCACGCCGTGCCGGTACTCCCGGACCTTGAGCATCGCGTCCAGGACGCCGCGATCGATCAGCGCCTTCCCGGAGGAG
Source organism: Planctomycetota bacterium (assembly GCA_035527715.1). GTDB lineage: Bacteria > Planctomycetota > PUPC01 > DSUN01 > DSUN01 > DSUN01. The sequence goes on from DATKZY010000032.1 coordinate 18,640, forward strand.
TCGAACACCTGTGGGGCGTTCTTCTCCAGGATGTGGCGCAGGAACGCGGCTCGGCGGATGAGGACGAGGCTGTCCGTGCGGCTCGCCTCGTTGGCGCCCACGATGTTCACGTAGCCGCGCAGCCGGCTGAGGAAGTCCGGGCCCTTGGCGTTGCGGAATCCCTTCTGCGCACCCTCTCCGCGGAACCTTTGGAAGCTGTGACTGGTCCCGCCCGCGAAGACGAAGATGGCCTTGCCGATCGGGTGCACCGCCTCGCCCTCCCGGAACTCCCCATCCTGCATCGGGGCGAGGAAGTACTTCAGCCAGCCCAGCTTCCGCCCGTCGAGCCGGGAGTCGAACTCGTCGAAGAACACGAGCGGCACCTTGCCCTTCAACGCGATGTCCCGCACCCGGTGGAAGGCGGGCGCCAGGGCCTGCGGCGAAGTGAACTCGGCCACGTTGAACGTGATCTCCTCGACGCGGTCCTTCGCAATGCTCTCCGCCACCTGGGTGACGGCGAAGGACTTGCCCGACCCCGGCGGCCCGAACACCGCGATGCACAAGGGGTTCTTGGGCTTCGGGTTGAGCAGGTACTCCGCCATCAGGTTCCGGATCATCTGGAGGCCCTCGATCTCGGCCCTGTCCAGAGTCCTCATCTCCCCAAAGCATCCCACGGGCACCTTGCTCAGGCTCTTGTCCTTCTCGCGCCCCCTCTCGACCACATTGCGTGCCACGCCCTCGAGCCGGTCGCGGGTCACCTCGTCCAGGATCGTCCAGAAGTGCCCGCAAGCCGGTCCCGTCGGCCCAGGATCGGGCACGCTCACGTCGGCGAGGAAGGGGTCTGCCTCCCCGCTGGGCACGAAGATCCCCTGCCTCGGGTACGACGGGTCTCCTGTGACCCCGCCGAAGCCTCGGAGGAGGAGGCGGCGAGCCGCTCTCAAGCCGTTGCGGATGCCTTGCCCGATGGCCTCGGGCGCCAGCGTCTTGCCGACGAGGCCGGCCGCCAGCGCCGCGACGAACGCGCTCGCCAGCCCCTGCATTTTCCCCGGGTAGCGCTGGTCGTAGTCCTCCTCGATCGCCCCGGGGTCGTAGAGCAGCGCGGCCTCCACGCCATCGCCCCGCCACTGCGTGTGGAGCGCGCCCTCCAGGCCGAAGCGGACGACGAGATGCGCGCAGTGCTTCAACTCGTCCAGCTCGCTGTTGAGCTGCAACTGCCAGAGCAGGTCCTGAGCCGTTCGCTCCCACGAGAGGCGCCGGCTGATATCCACGCCCGCCTCCCGCAAGTCGTCCGCGCGGACGACCACCACGAGCCGCTGCCCGTGCCGCCGGACCGCCTCGGCCAGGAGGGCGCTGCGCGTCAGGGGGCGGCTCATCTTGAGCACGACCAGCGGGCTTCCCTCCGGGGCGGCGAATGCCTGGGGCCACGCCGCCGGGCAGTCGCGGAAGCCGTTCCCCGCGTCGTCGAGCACCACGAGCTCGGCGTGCGGCGAATCCCCTTGCACCGCCGGCGGAGCGGGGTTCGCCAGCTTGGGGCCGCAGAACCCGCGGAACTGCTCGATGCGGTACACCTTCTTCCCCTCATCCTTCCTGGCGGACGAGAGGGGATATTCCTTGAGCACGGAGGCGGAGCGCAGGATCTTCTCGGCGGGAATGCGGTCGAGGCGGCGAGTCCTCGGGCGAGCGACGGGCAGGCCCGTTGCGTCGCCGACCATCTGGGCGAGGAGCAGCGCGCCGCCCGGCTCGGCCGCCTCGCGGAAGCCGGTGTAGAGGCGCCAGTTCGGGTGCCTCTCGTCCTCGCACGTGCCGAGGCACGCCGGCTTCATGGGCCACTGAAGCCAGTCCACGGCGATGTCGCCGGCCACGACGATTCGTGGCTCCGGACCGGCCTGGCGTGCAGGCGGACTTGTTGGCGCGGGGGTGAGCTCGGCCTCCGGCATGTCTGTCTCCTCCAAGGGGCCTCCCCCGTCCGACGGGGGGGCGGGTCTCTCAACGGGCCTCGCGCCGCCGCGATCATCCTCCCCTCTTCCGGCAGGCATTGTAGCCAGCAACTGGCCCGCACGCAAGCGAGGCGACGAGCGCCCTTGACCGTGCCGGGGCGTCGGCCTATGATGGGGGCTGGCTCGCCCCCAAGGTCTGAGGACCTCGCAATGTGGAAGGCAAGCATCATCGCGCTGATCGGCTGCGTCGCGTTCGTCCGCGGGGCCGCGGGAGGCCAGGCGAGCGGGACGTGGTGGCAGGAACTGCCCGCCCAAACGCTCGCCGAGTTGCGCTGCCGGGAGTTCGAGCTCGACGCCCCTCCGCCGTGGCGCCTGCGCGGGGGCAACCTCCGACTGGTCGAGGACCGCTGGGACGCGGGCGCGAAGGCCCCCACCGTTCCTGACAGCGGCGACGCAACGAAGGACAAGGCGGCACGCGTGGTCCTCGAGGCCGCAAGCCGCGTCCAGCTCTGCGCAGGCGACGCCGGCTGGGAAGACTACGCCGTGACCGCCGAGGTGATGGTCGCCCACCCGCGCGAGCCGCTGACCGTTGCCGCCGCGACCACGGGGGCCGACGACATCCGGCCCGGCTATCAGCTCGAGGTGAGGGCGCAACCCGCCGACAGGTTCAAGCTCCTCGTCAGCGCCTCTGCCCGCGACGGCGACCTCGTGACCCGCCCTGCCGGCGACAAGACGGTCAAGCACTGGCTCCCGCTCTGGGCGCGGCCGGACCTCAACGCCCTTGCCGCCTCGCCCTACTCGGGCGACCCGAAGGCTCGCGAGGCCGCTCTCCGCAGGCTTCAGGCCGAGTTCGTCGCCGCCACGCCGTGGAGCGAGCGCTGGCTGCGCCTGCGCATCGAGCTTACGGCGCGCGAGGCCCGCCTCTGGGCCGATGGACTGCTGGTGGCCAGCGTGGAATGGCCGAAGTGGACGCGCGGCGGCATCTGCCTGTCGCTGAATGCCGGCGACCGCGTGCGCTCCGTCCGCGTGCGGAAGCTGCCGCCCAGGATGGACGGCTTCCTGCCCCTGGACCTCGCGGCGCGCTGCAACGGAGATGGGCTGAACGACGGGGACATCGGAGACGGCCACAGCCTGGAGGCAAAGGAGCTTCCCTCGCCTGGAAGGTTCATCGCGGTCGGCGGAATCCCCTTCCTGTGGGACGCCGCGCCGGGCCGGCCGAACCACCTCGACCTCAGCAAGGTGGACTATCGGGGCCGAGCCGCCTACGTCCGCACCGAGGCCGCGAGCAACGACCCCAAGCGCGTGATGCTGCGCGTGCCCCGCAGGCAGTACACCCAGCTCGCGATCCTGGCGGCCGCCGATACCCGAAGCGACTGCACCGGCATTCTCAACGTGCGCATGGTCAAGCCGCACCAGGGGATGGTGCTCGACCGATGCCACCCCGTGCCGAAGTGGAGCGACGCCGGCGCGGGGGCGGCGGCCGTGGCCCTGCCCGTCGGCCACGCGCGGAGCCAGGGCAAGCCGTCGCCCACCGAGGCCCGGCTGTGGCTCGTGCGTGTGCCACTCGACTCGGGCGCGTTCCAGGACTTCCTCGCGAACCAGCAGGAGCGCGCGCTGGAGCTGGACCTCACGGGGCCACCCGTGCGGGAAGGCTATCCTGAGGTCCCGGCGCAGTCCTGCGGCGTGCACATCTTCGCCGCCACGCTCGTCGAAAGCCCCGTTGAGATGAAGGTGGGGTCGGACGAGGCCGGCCACATCTTCGTCCAGCCCCAGACCCCCGTGTTCCATGCCCACTTGCGCAACACCACGCCCGTTGCTCAATCGGGCCAGCTCGAGGCCACGGTGACCGACTTCTACGGGAAGAGCAGGGTCCACCGGGCGGCCTGGTCGCTCGCGCCGCGAGCGGGCCGAACCGAGGCCCTGAGCCTGCCGGCCGAGGTGCTCGGGCTTCACGACCTCGACGTGCGCCTCCTGGACCCGCGGGGGGAGCCTCTCGTGCGGCGCCGGACGACGTTCGCCCTTCTGCCGGCCGACACGCGGGAGGCCGACCGCGATTCGCCGTTCGGAATGTGGGTGTTCATGGGCAGCCACTACGGGGCGGGCGCCGACGCCGCAGGCTCCTTGATGAGCAAGATCGGCGTCCGCTGGAGCCATGTGGACAAGAAGCTGTGGCAGGAGGGCTTCTCGAAACGCTACAAGGTCCATCCCGCCTACAACCACCTCCTGTTGCGGGTGCAGTCGCTCGAGGAGGCGCTCAAGAAGATCGCCGAGAACCCGCAGCACGAGTACTGGACCGTGTTCGCCGAGCAGGCCCTCAGCGGGCGCCACTACGGCTACTTTCCCCCCGAGCTGCTCGAGAACCCGGCGCCGAGAAAGCTCACCGACGACGAGGAACAGCTCTTCCAGAAGCACTGGGCCCTCGCCACAGCGCGCAGCCGGGCCGCTCGCGAGCATCACCCGCGCCTCAAGCTCAGCTTCGGCAACGGCTACCCGCACTTCATCGCCACGTTCCTCTCCCGCAAGTATCCCAGGGAGTTGATGGACGGCCTGGCCCTCGATTTCATGGGCGACCAGATCTATTTCTTCTTCTACCTCCGAGAGGTCGCAAAGCACTACGGCTACGGCGACCTGCCGTTCTACATCACCGAAGGCTTCTACGTGTGCAGCGGCTGCGGCTACTCCCCGGACCGCGAGCGCGAGAAGGAGCAGGCCGACGTCTATCTCCGCGGGTTCCTCCGCGGCTTTGCCGTCGGGGTGGTCTGGTGGGGCACCGCCTGCGAGATTTGGGACCCCGGCGGCGAGTACTACTACACGGGCTACGGCTCCGTGGGCCTCTGCCACAAAGCCCCCGAGCTGAACCCCAAGCCGGGCTACTGTGCCTACGGCACGATGACGCGGCTGCTCGACAAGGCGAAGTTCCACTCGCTCGTGCCGACCGGCTCGGTGAACGCTCACTGCCTTCGCTTCAACGGGCCGAAGGGGCCGGTCTACGCCCTCTGGACCACGCGAGGCCACCGCTCCATCTCGTTTGGGGTCAGGGGCGGCGCGCAGCCCCGCCTCACGGACAGCCAGTGCAACAGCCGGCCCCTGGCCGTGAAGGACGGCCGCATTGCCTTCGAGGTCGCTCCCAGCCCGATCTGGCTCGAGAACGCGGGGGACATCGGTGAGGCGCAGCTCGGCAAGCCCACGTATGACGGCTCGCCCGGGCAGGGCGCGCGGCCGCTCGTCCCGTCGGGGGGGCTGGCCGACTGGGCGACCGACGGGGCCGCGTGCCCGGAGCTGGAGAAGCTCAACGACGACACGCCCGTCAAGCTCTCCTCATTCGAGCTGGCCCTTGCGGACGGACGGGCCGCCGGCGAGAAGGCCCTCTCCATCACGCTGAAGGATGAACCCGGCGTCAGCCCGCACCGCCTCCGCTATGCCGTCCTCAGGCCCAAGCGCGAGCCGCCCAGCATCCCGGCCGGCGTCACGCAGCTCGGCATCTGGATTCACGGCAACGGGGCAGCGTGGGTGGACCTGGAGATTCGCGACGCCAAGGGCGAGCGATGGACAACCGTCCGCCGCCCCCGCGGCTACGCCTACGGCAATCCGTACCCCGGCTTCAACGCCTTCGACGGCTGGCAATACGTCGCCTGGCCCCTGCCGGGCGCGAGGACGCCCGACCCGCCCCCCTGGGCCAGGTGGCGCCGCGAGAAGGGCGATGGCGTCCTCGACTACCCCGTGAGCCTCACGGGGCTGATCCTGGAGCAGTACGGCAAGGTCGTGAACATCAACGAGCTGGCGCCGCCCGACAGCCCGGCGTGGCGCATCGGCGACATCCTGCTCGAACAGGCCCCTGCCCCCTGAGATACTATTGGCCTCTGCGAACGCAATGCGCGCCGCGCAGCCCCCGAATGGGGGTGACCCAGGCGTAGCCCAGGGCGACCGAAGGGAGCCCTGGGTGGGCCGACCCCCACGGGGAGCCCCCGAATGGGGGCGATTCAGGTGGCTGTGAATCGCCCCTTTCAGGGGCTCATGCGTGGGGTGGCCTCGTTTCCCAGGGCTCCCTTCGGTCGCCCTGGGCTACGCCTGGCTCGCCCACTTCGTGGGCTATCAGGCACCCGTCGTGCCCACTCCGTCATGGCACATTAGTTTCGCAGAGGTCAATAAGCCGCACCGCCGGGCGTGCCTTCAGCCAGAGCACGCCGCTCTCACGGCTGGCCGCGGGCGGGGCCAAGACGCAGGACGTGGGCAGGGTCGAGAGCGAGGGCAGGAGGCAGCTCCGGGCCAAGCTGAAGGGTGCTGTCCTCGAGCACCCCCTCGTCCGCGCGGGTCAGCTCGAGCGACCACGTCTTGCCGCTGGCCTCGCCGCTCTTCAACTCGACCGATGCGCGGGGCGACTTGGGCGTGGTCTGGGCGCTGCCGGCCTTGTTCCCCTCCGGGTCGAAGACATTCAGCCGGACGGTCTCGGCGCCCGAGCCGCGGACCGCGAGGGTGAAGCGCGCCGCGCCCTCCGGCACGTGGAAGTAGAGCCGCCTGGCACCGTAGATGACCGACAGGCCGCCGCCCGCGTGCAGCGACACGGGCGCATTGGCGGTCTCGACCGAGTAGGCACAGGGGCCCGCCGAGGCAGCCAGGGTGTAGATCCCGCCAGCCGCAGGGGTGAACTTCACCGTATCTGCAGCTCCCTGTGGAATCGCCCCCGAGGCGATCCGCTTCCAGGCAGGGTCGTGCAGCTCCCACATGAGGGGAGATTCGTATCGCGCGACCGGGTGCTGCCGCAGCGTCAGCGCCACAGGGGTGCCCGCCTTCGTCGCGATGAGGAGCAGGTTCTCCTGGCGCAGCTTCACCGTCGGGAGCCGCACCGTCCCGCCCGTCACGGGCGGCGGGAGGAGCTCGACTGGCTTGCCGATGCGCTGGAGGAGGTCGAGGGACCAACTGTCCGGCGTCTCCCGGGGCTGGCGCTGGGCCGCGAAGTCGCCGGCGGCGATAGCCTGGTTCGCCCAGGTGAACCACTTCCAGTAGGCCGGGTGGTCCTTGTCGTACGTCGGCCCCTCGTAGAAGACCCAGTAGCCGTCGGTGACGTCGGAAATGGCGACGGCGTTCTTCCCGCAGAATTCCGGATCGGCTCCCTTCACGGCCGGGTCTATGCCGCCGGCGTAGATGTGGGGAATGCCTCGCTCCTTGGGTGTCTTCCTGCGCTCGAGCAGCCTCTGGCGGTTGCCCTGCACCGAGGCGGCTTCGGGGAGGACACGCGATGGCCGGCCGTAGGTGCAGGCATCGGCCAGGATGAGCGGCGCCGCCTCCGTCGCCCACTCAGGGTAGATGGCCTCGACCATGAAGGGCGTGCCCGGCGCCGGGTAGACGCAGAACTGGAACGTCGCATCGTGGGCGTCCACCGCCTTGCGGAGAGCGCGGCACCGTTCGCGCCAGTGCGCGATCTGGAACGCGGCGAAGGCGTCGTGGAGGCCCTGCTTCCTGAGCCACTCGGCCCGCTCGGCGAGCTTGAGCTCGGGCAACTGGATGCCCCTGGCCTTGGCGAACTTCCCCAGGATCAGGTCGTCGTACGAGAGGCCGTAGAGGTTGCCCTGGCCTCCCTTCTCGTAGTTCTCGTAGTCGAGGAACACGCCCATCAGGTGTTTGTTCTGGGCGCTCATCTTCGCATACTCGACGATGTAGCGGCTCGTCCAGGCCCAGAACTCGTCCGAGTTCGGGCTCCAGAGCGGCTGCTCGGCGCCGTTGGCCCACACCACGCGCCTGCCGTCGGCCTCCGGGCCGGCCGGTGCATTCAGCGAGCCGCGCATCCAGGGCATGTGGTAGATGCCGTGCTTCTCGCACCACTGGGTCACCTGCCGCACCTCGTCGGGGCGGTCGTGGCCCCGGCGTGGGGAGAAGACGTTGAAGCCCGCCTCGGCCGTGGCTTTGACCATCCACTCCTTGGTCGCCCAGCCTTCGGTGGGCTGCATCACCTTGTCCACCAGGATGCGCAGCTTCACTCGCCGGCCGAGCTCCTCGCGGGCGGGGGCTGTGGCCGCGAGGCCGCTCGCTGCCCGCGCGCCGATCGCCACCAGGACGGCCCACCGAAGCCAGTGCTGGCTCCTCACGGCTGTTCCTCCTGATCCTACGGCCTCTCGATCTGGATCGCCTGCTCGACCGGCGTCGCCGTCTTCACCAGGGGCTCGACGCCGCTGCCGAACTGCCAGGCCACGACCTTCACGGGGATGGGAAAGGCCGCGCGGGCGGGAAGCTCCGCGACCTTCAGCTTGCCGTCCACGACGATGGCCGGGCCGCAGGCTACGTAGTACTCGACGGGCAGGCCGGAGTCGCTGGTCGCCTTCAGCTCCACCGGGCCGCCGTCCGCCTTCAGGTTGCCCAGGGGCGGGAAGGTGATGGTCTGGTCCTTGCCGGCCTTGAGGCCGGCGAAGCCGCGCGGCATCATGCCCACCTGCTCGGTGTAGCGGTAGTCGCGGTCGCCCGTGCTGTAGGCGAGGAAGGTCACGCGCGAGCCCTCGGTGGCGGGAGCGAGGGCGTCGTACTGGATGCGCAGGGTGTTCGGCCCCGTCGCGACGACCGGCCCGCTCACCTGCCGCACGAGGATGGGCGCGGCGGAGTGGCCCGCAGGCTTCCCCGCGTCGAGCCATCGCGGCCCCCGGCCCTGGTGCTGCGAGGGATAGGCGTCCGCATAGACCGGATGCACCTCGAACGTCTGCCCGTCGCCCACCCACTTGAGCTTGGTGAAGAAGAACCGCGTGCCGGCATCCACCCAGAAGGGGTCGTTCCACTTGATGAACTGGTCCTGCTTGCCGAAGCCTCCTGCGTGGTAGGCGATGGTGGCCTCGGCCATCTCCTTGTCGAAGTGCCAGGCGGCCTTCGCCCTGTCGCCCCGGTACTCGCCGTAGGGGGCCGGGTCGAACTCGCCTTTGGCCTTGATCGCCAGGTCGGTGAGCCAGCCGGTGCGGTGATCGATCTCCTTGCACTTGACCGGCTCCTTGGCGTCGAGGGGCCAGTCGGGGATACGTGCCTGCGCCGCCTTGCGGAGGAAGAGGGCTAGGTAGGCGGCGTTGCAGTCGGACCAGGCGAAGTGCCCTGCGCCCGGCTCGACCACGATGCTGGCCAGGTTCCGCTCGGCCTGCGCGCGGTAGGCGGCGAGGGCGTCGCGGCCGCCCTCCCAGGTCTCGCGGCCGGCCTCGTCGCGCATCGTGCCGCCGAACTCGTCGAACTGCCCGATCATCATCAGCGCCGGCACGCCCGGCGGCACGGGCTCGCCGCCGCCGGGCACGCCGCCCCGGTACTGCACCAGCCCGAAGCAGCGCGCCGCCATCTTCACCGCACACGCCTTCGCCTGCGGCCCGCCCGCCGAGTGGCCGACGAACAGCAGCGGCGCCACCGACAGCTCGCGGCAGCCCGAGGCCGTCCCCAGGTCGTCCAGCACCTTCTGGAGATCCGCCGAGCCGAGCCCGCACTTGAGGAACACGATGGCCAACTGCTCGGCGGCGCACGCCTGCCGGAGGCGCGGGTCCTTCGCGCACTCGCGCTCCATCAGCGTCATCCCGCCCATCACCACGCCGCGCACCTGCCTGGCCTGGGGCGGAATCCACAGGAACGCCGCGCTCTCGCCCTTGCTCGTCGCCACGGGCACGGTGTACTGGAACACCGCCGCGAACGCGGACGCCGCGAGGGAGGCAACGATGGCCAACGCGCTGCAAACGTGGCGCATGCGCAACTCCCGTCGGCTCCACGGCTCCGACCGAGCGCCACCCATGCGGCAGGGCGCCGGCAGGATGCTCACTCAAGCGTCCACAGGGTCACTGCGTCCTGGTCTCTCACGAAGACCCTGTTCCCGGCGATCACCGGGTGCGCATAGGTCGGCGTGTCGGCGACCTTGATCTTGGCCACCTCCTCGTATTTCGTGCCGCTGGGCTTGAAGGCGATGAGCTCGGAGGTGCTCGGGAGGGCCAGGACGACCGGGCCGGCGTCGAGAATGGCCGCGAAGCCCCGGCCGTGCTGCGCCGTGTCGGTCCAGGCCGCCTTGCCCGTCTTGGCGTCGAGGCAGAAGAGGTTGCCGCGGCTCGACAGCCCGAAGAGCAACCCGTCCTTGAGCACCGGCGTGTTGAACTGTGGGGCGACCTCCGGGTTGCTCCACAGCTCCTTGGCGGCGAAGCCATCGCCCTGCTTCTCGATCTTCACGGCCTTGGTGCCCCGTGCGGCCCCCGTGTAGATCACCGTCTGCCCGTCCACGATCGGCGTCGCGGCGTTGTAGGCCCGCATCTGGGGCACGAACGGAAGCGTCCACAAGAGCTTCCCGTCGGCGACGCCGACGCCCACGATGCTCTTCTCCGTCAGCGTCACGATCTGCTTCGTCCCTTCCACCGTCAGCAGGGCGGGCGAGGCGTACTCCGGGCCTTCGGCGCCCCAGCGCCACTTCTCGTCGCCGGTAGCCAGGTCGAATGCGATGATCGCGCCCTTGCCCTTCCCGCCCACGTGGGCGATGGCCATCCCGTCCACGATGATCGGCGACATGGCCGTGAAGAACTGCGGCACGACCTTGGGGAACGGGTCCTTGCGCCAGGCGACCTTGCCGCTGGCCGCGTCGAGGCACGAGACGACCCCGGCCACGCCCAGCGTAACCACCTTGCCCTCGGCCACCGCCGGGGAGCTTCTCGGCCCGGGGTGCCGTGCCGCCGCCCCGGTGACGGCCTGCGCCGCGTACTTGTCCCTCCACAGCTCCTTCCCGTCGCCCGCGTTCAGGCACAGCGTCACCTCGTCGTCGCTCTGGCGAGCGAAGACGTAGAGCTTGTCGCCGACCAGGGCGGGCGTTGCGTCGCCCGAGCCGACGGTCGTCCGCCACTTCTGGGTCGGTGCCTTTGGCCATGTCTGCGGGGCGGCGAAGCCGGTCACCTTTCCGTCACGATTGGCCCCCCGCCACTGAGGCCAGTCCTCCGCGACGGCTGCTGCCGCGCACAGCAGGAGAACTACGCCCACGGTTGCGCCCACCCGCCCGATCGAGGTCTTCATGCCGGCTCCTTTCCGCTCTCCCGCGAGAGCCCACCACCAAACTCCCCCAGTTGAGCCTTGGGTGGCCCCGTTGGCCACGCCTCTCAACCATTGTAGCGTCCGGGCCGCCGAGTGCAAGCCCATCGAGCCACGCGAGTCTGGCCCCCAGTCCTGGCAAAGCCTGCGCTCTCCCCCAATCGTCCTCGTCCTCGACTCTTCTCGCCGTGCCGCCCCCGCCGGCGCTTCGCTGCGGGCCGCCCCCCACCTGCTTGCAGTCCCAAAATGGCCAGGTATACTTGGGGCGCGCGGGTCGGATTCAGCTTCGGCCAGTTCCTCGACGGCCTACTCGGCTGGACAACGCTCGACATCGCGGGCAACGACGAAGCGGCGCAATCGCCGCCTCCGCCGACGCCCCAAACCCCTCAGAAGGATGCAGCGCCATGCTCGTGACCCTCGCCGTGGCCGCCGTTGCAGCAGTGACCGCAGGACAGCAGGATGTGGGGCGGACTCCCGATCAATGCTTCGCCCTCCGCGGCGGCCTGGCGAACTCGCGGATCAAGATCGAGCGCGAGAAGAAGGCCCGCGTGGCGTTCCTCGGCGGCTCGATCACCGAGGCCAACGGCTGGCGGGTGTTCACGGCCGAATTGCTTCAGAAGCGCTATCCCGACACGAAGTTCGATTTCGTCAATGCCGGCATCTCGTCCACCGACACGACGCTCGCGCCCTTCCGCCTCAAGACCACCGTCTTCTGCAATGGGCCGGTGGACCTGTTGTTCTTCGAGTTCGCGGTGAACGATCTCCACAACAGCCGCACGTCGCAGGAGAGCATCCGCGGCGTCGAGGGCATCATCCGCCAGGCACGGGCGCTCAACCCCGCCATTGACCTCGTGATCCTCTACTGCGCCGACGAGGACAAAATGGCCTACGTGCGGAAGGGCACGGTCGCCCCGCAGATCGCCGCGCACGAGAAGGTGGCACAGCACTACCGCGTCTCGGCCATTGACCTCGCCCGCGAGGTGACGCTGCGGATTGACAAGGGGGAGTTCGACTGGAAGAAGTTCGGCGGCCTGCACCCCTCGCCCTTCGGCCATCGGCTCTACGCCGCCTCGATTGGCCGCTTCCTCGACGCAGCCTGGAAAGAGCCCCTCCCCGCCGACGCCCAGGTGAAGCCGCACGCCATGCCCGAGAAGCCGCTGGACCCGTTCCACTACGGCCGCGCGCGGTTCGTGGACATCAAGGAGGCTACCCTCGTCAGCGGCTGGCAGCTCGTGCCGAGCTGGAAGCCGCCCAAGGGCGGCACCCGCAAGCAATTCGTCAACTGCCCCGCCCTCGAGGCCACGGAGCCGGGGGCCACGCTCAAGCTCAAGTTCACGGGCACGGCCATCGGCGTCCTCGAGGCCGCGGGCTACGACGTGGGCATCCTGGAGTTCAGCATAGACGGCGCCCCCTTCCGCAAGCTCGACCAGTTCACCCAGTGGAGCGGCGGATTGCACATCCCCTGGGCCTACATCTTCAACGCCGAGACCAAGCCCGGCGACCACGAGCTGACCCTCCGCACCTCATCCGACAAGAACCCCAAGAGCCAGGGCCACGCCGCGCGAATCCTCCAGTTCCTGGTCAACTGAGTTCACAGCGGGGGGAGCGCGTAGGACGCGATTTGGGGCCTTCCGGGTCGGAGAGGGGCGACGGAGGACCGAGTCTGCAAGTCCTCTCTAATACTACACTTCCAAAAATCACCGGTCAGCAATTTCGCCCGAAGGTGTCCCAGGTCGAATGAGGTCGCCGGAGGGGCGTACAGAGGCTGCCAGAGCGTCTTTTTTCTCAGACACGTTAAGTGGCTGATACGGCTAGACTTAGCAGTTGAATATAATAGTTGGCTACGCCGCTGCGCATCTCAGGGCAGCGGCGGGGGCACGGAGAGGCGGAGCCAGTCGGCGGCGAGGGCCGTCAGGGGAGGCGGGACGGGGCCGGGGCAGTCCTGTAGGACGCCGTGCCACTTGCCCGCCGCGTCGCGCCAGAGGGCGATGTCGGTCGCCTGTTCGAGGGCGAGCTTGAGGGCGCCGGCCTCGATGCGCTTGAGGCCGCCAGCCGCGAGGGCCTCCAGGCTCCCATCCGCCGCCAGGCGAATCCCCACGACTCCTGTCGCGTCCACCGTGATCTTATGGCCTTTGACCTCAAGAGCGGACCGGATGGGATCACCCGCCACATCCTTCGCCCCGGAGAGGATGATCTCCGTGCCATCAACAAGCCGGCAGCGGCCGGCGGCGGGGGGCGCGCTCATGCCGTAGCCGAAGCCGGTCATACGCTCGCCCGCGCCCGTCTGCGGCGCAACGCCCCGCTCGCCGAGGCGCGCGACCACTGCCTTGGCGCACGACGCGGCATCAGGGAGGACCGCCATCGCCTTCGGCAGTGCGGCGTTGCCGTCGAAGGGCTTGGCATCCGGGCCCGCCGTCCAGTTGCCCACGCGGAAGAGAGCCGTCTTGCCGCCGGCGGCCCTCTCGAAGAATGCCGCGGTCTCGGGCCGGTCGAACTCGGGGTGGTAGAGGACGACGGCGGCGTAGCGCTGCGGGCCGTATTGCACGAGGCCGTCGTCGCTGAGCTTCAGGGAGGCGATGTCGCTCGACGGAATGAGGTCGGCAGGGAAGCCGGCGCGCCACAGGGCGTCGGTGAGAGCCATCCCCACGTCGGCGTAGGCCGGCCCCGCCCAGTTCATCGCGCAGGCGTGGCCGAAGACGACCGCGACGGGGCAGTCGAGCGGCGCCCTCGTGATGAAGTTGAGGAGGCGCACGCGGCACTCGCCGCGCATCAGGCCGCCCCTCAGGAGCGAGTCGTAGGCCCAGTTCCGCCCCTTCTGCTCGGGGGCGGGATAGACGGGATGGTAGTTGATTCGCCCGCCGCCGAGGGCGTGCGCCCAGAGCGCCTTGTCGTAGTCCGCCCGCTTCGCCGAGTAGTACATGTTGACCCACACGGGGCTGCCCCACTTCTTGGCGAGCGACGTGCGGCAGCAGTAGGGCGTCACCTCGTCGGTCTGCGCCAGGTCGCGCGTCGCCGCCCACCAGTCGAGGCCGTTCTTCTTGAACTCCTGGACGCCTGGGTAGGGATACCAGGTGGGGTGCGTGGCGACGATGGCGGCGGGGCCGAAGGTGGCTTTCGTGGCCTTGTAGAAGTCGTCCTCGATCTCCGCGTTGCGGCGGCGCGACATTTCCTGGAAGACGTTGATGGCGGCCTGGCGCTCGGGCACGCGGCCGCGCTCGCCGGCCCACATCAGGAGGCAATCGCGCACGAGGTCGCGGCCGCCCGTGCGCTTGCCATATTCGTCGGCGAGGGACTTCGAGAACCAGTAGTCGTTCTTCGCGGGGCAGCCGTCGTAGCAGGGGGGGAAGCCCCACTCGTCCTTGCACACGCCGGCCAGCCCCGTGTCGGCGTATCGCTGGATGATCTCGCGCTGGAACCCCAGCAGGTGCGGGGCGAAGACGTCGGGCGTCAGGTGCGTGAAGGCGGCCAGGACGCAGGCCTTGCGGCCCTTGGTCGCTTCGCCGCAGGCGATGGCCACCTTCACCTCGCGCGCGGAGGCGGCGACGACTTTGCAGCCCTTCGCGGTGATGTCCTCGACGGTGTCGGGCTCGATGCCCTGCGGCCCGCGCACATAGGAGTAGACGCCGACCAGGCGGCCCGAGAGCGGAATGTAGTGGGTGGTGCGGAAGGTGTAGTGGTCGCCCAGATCGGTGCTGCCGATGGCGGCGGACACTTCGCCCGCGTCGCGGAGGTCGAACTCGCGGAGGCGCAGCATCTCCTGAAGCTCGTCGGGGTGTGCCTTCTGGAACGCCCTGCGTGCCAGCCGCACGTCGAGGTCGAACGCGATGCGGATGCCCAGGCTGCGGGCGTAGGCCGTCCCCTCCTTGATCTGCTTGTAAACATCCTCATCGGTCAGCTCTTTGAGCGGCGCGCGGATGGTGGTCGTGATCACGTTGTAGGTCGAGTGCTTCGCCGCCATGTCGAGGAACCCCCGATAGCCGCCGGGCTTGAACTCCTCCAGCGTCCAGCCCCACACGGCCATTTCGGGCATCACGCCCTCAGGCAGCCGATGGGAGGGCTCGGCAGCCCCCGCCTGGCTCGCCAGGAGCGCGGCCAACACAGAGAGGGAGGACAAAGGCCGCGTTGCACTCATCGGTTCCTCCTCGCCTGGGCGGGCGATTGGCTCACGGCGGGCCGAGGGCGTAGAGGGTGGCCTCGCCGCGGACGTAGAGGCGTTTGCCGTCGGGCACGGGGTTGGCGACGAAGCGCTCCTGGCGCTCGGCCCAGTGGCCGACGAGGGTGGCGTTCTCCAGCTTGTTCTTGGCGAGTTGCTTGAAGGTGCGGCCCGGCTCGAAGACGACCGCGCCGCCGGCGTCGCCGAAGGCGTAGATGCGGCCGCCGGCCATCACCAGGCTGATGCCGATGCCGCGCGCCGCGCCCTCGTTTACCCATTGAAAGTGGTCGAGGTCAAGGAGCTTCTGGTAGACGACCTCGGCGGTCCGAACGTCCACGACCGTGAGGACGCCTGAGTTGTTGAGCAGGTAGGCCAGGCCGTCGTGGACGATTGGGGAGGAGAGGTGCCAGGCCATGTAGTACTTCGGCCAGGCGGATGTGTCCAGCTTCACCGTCTGCGTCGCCAGCTTGAGGGGGTCGGCAAAGGCGTCGGGCAGGGGGTGGATAAGGAACCGCGTGCCCCCGGCCGGCACCAGGAAGAGCATGCCGGCGTGGGCGATGGGGGAGGCAACGCACTGGGCGCCCACGTCGTGGGGGGTGTAGACCACCTTGCCGTCGCTGGCGCGGACGATGCTGTCGTTGCCGAGGACGATGACGGGCACGCCCCCAATGGCCGTGGGCAGGGGCGTGCCGTGGAAGAAGCCGCCCGGGTTCAGCCCCTGGTGGGGCGAGACGGGCGTCTGCCAGGCGACCGCGCCCGTCCTCGCGTCGAACGCCATGAGGTCGCGCATGAAGACCACCAGCTTGCCGTCGGCGAGGATGGGCGACGAGGAGAAGCCGTGCTCGACCATCGGGCGGTTGTCCACGCGAATCCACTTGCGGTTGCCGTCGAGGTCGTAGCAGGCGCTCACGCCCGTGCCGAACCAGGCGTAGACGAACTGCCCGTCGGTCACGGGTGCGAAGCCGGAGTAACCGACGTCGGGTGTCTGGCCCCGCCGATACTGGCGGTTGTCTGTCTGGCGCATCGCCTGGTAAAGCTCCTTCTCGAGCTTCGCCTTCTCCTCGCACTGCTTGGCCGTGAGTGGGCCGGCGACGAGCGAGGCGTTGATCGCATCGAGCTTCGCCGCGAGCGCCGCGGCCTCCTGGCCGGCAGGGGACTTCCTCTCCTCGTCGGTGGCCGCGTCGAGGTAGCTGTTCGTCCTCACCCAGAGCACCCTGCCATCGTCCTTGCGGAGGCAGATGAGGTCGTGCGGCTCGCTGAGGAGGTAAAGCCTGTCGCCGACGACGACGGGCGAGCCGACGCCCATGCCTGCGCCGTAGAAGCCCGGGTGGGCGCCGGGCAGCACGGTCTTCCACGCGATGCCCGTCTCCTCGTACTCGGCCGGCGGGCAGGCGTGGAGGATGGGGATGAGAAACCAGTCGAGCTGCTCGCCCGGCGACGCCTTGAGGAGGATGCGGTTCCAGCCCTTGGCGAGGACGATCCTCGCCCTCGCTCCGAAGGGCTGGGAGGGCTTGCCGTTGACAAGGAGCCGGACGCCGCCGACGTAAGTCAGGTTCAGGCGGAAGGCGCCGCCCGTCGCGGAGAACAGGTTCGTGAAGGCGTAGGCGACGCCGCTGGGACGCTTGCCAAAGAGCGCCACGAAGTCCAGGAGCGCAGCGTCGGCAGTCACCTTCTTCCAGGCCAGGTCGCCCGACCCGTCGCCAGCTCCGGGTGCCCGCTCGCCCTCGGCGGGCGCCAGGTCGGCCTCGTTGGGAAGCGTGTCCTGCTCGACCTTGGCGTCGGGGGGCAGGGGGAGGGGGCCGAGGACGAGCCACTCGCGGGCGACCCCGTCACGCATCGGCTTGCCGGCGGCGCCTTCGGTGGGCTTCTCGGCCAGGTAGCGGAGGCCGCTGACGGCCTTGCTGATGCGGCTCCAGGCGACGGGCGGGTCGGCGTTCGGATACTTCCCGCTCCCATCGCCCCGCCAGCCCTGGGTGGCCGCGAGGGCGTCACTACACGACAGCGCCAGTGCGATGGCCAGAGCCTGTTTCAGGGTGAAACGCCTAACAACGTGTCATCGTGAACTGGTCGAACGATCTCTCAAGGGCTTGCCGCCACACCAACAGCGAATCCTCCCAGGTCGCGTCAAGCCCCTGAAAGGTTCCTCGACAAGCTCGGAATGACAGCGGTCGAGGGTCGCCGCGTGTGCGCGGCCGCACACTACGGCTTGGCCGGGCGAAGGAGGCCACGGATGAACTCCGTTTCCTGGGGGTCATAGGGGGTGAGGTCGCGGCGGAGCAGGTCGTGGTGCCAGGGCTTCGGTTCGGGGCCGCCCTTCTTCGAGCCCCAGGGGAGATGGGTCTGGGTCTTCCCGTTCACCAGCCCCCAGTTGTAGCAGGCGACCTGTTCCTGCTTGAAGAAGGGGAGATGGGTCCTCGGCAAGCTGCCCATGCCGCGAGCCATCCACTCGGTGCAGAGGATGGGTCGTCCGTGCGCCCTCAGGCCCGCGACCATGGCCTTCACGGCAACGAGGTTGCCGTAGCTGTGGAAGCTGACAACGTCGGACAGTGCGAGCTGGGCCTTGTTGAGGTCGGCGAGGCCGCCGGTCCAGACGCCGATGGTGAGGGGCTGGGTGTGCTTGGCCTTGCGCGCCCAGGCGAAGCATTCCCGCACGAGGGGGAGGCTCTTGTTGCCCATCCCGCCGTTGCCCGGCTCGTTATAGAGGTCCCAGGCGACGACCCGCTTGTCGGCGGCGAAGTGCCCGACGAGATCGGCGACGTACTGCTCCAGGTCGGGCCAGACCGCCTTGTCCGCGACCCGCTGGTGGCCCGGGCTGGGGGTCCAGGCGGAGTTGTGGACGCCTGGCACCGGGTCATCCTGCTTCCCGAGGTAGGGCTGTTTGCCGGCGAAGGCGCAGTCGTCGAAGAGCACGGGCATCGTCGAGAGGCCCCGCCTGTCGGCGATGCCGACGAACTGTTCGAGCCGCTTCCTCAGCCCCTCGGGGTCGCGCTTCCAGACGAGGTATTGGAGGAAGACCCGTGTGGAGTTGAAGCCGAGGTCTCCCGCGAGGGCCAACTCGCGGCCAATGAGCGCGGCGTCGAAGGTCTCGGCCTGCCACATCTCCGTCGTGTTGACGGCGTTGCTGGGCACGTAGTTGAAGCCGACGATCCAGGGCTGCCTCTCGCCCCACCCCCGCGCCTGCTCCGCCGTCCACCGCTCCGCGGCGTCTTCCGCGGCCGTTGCTGCTGCGGCCAACACCAGGAGAACGAGCGAAACCGCGACCACATCATGGTTAGCCATACATGCACCAGGCGGAGGTCACGAAAGGGGAACGGCGACCGCAAGTCACGCCATGCCCTCGGCGGTCGCCGCCTCTCGGAGGCGTGGGTCCGAGGATGAGATACGAACGGGGGTCTTCGCTCCCTCGGCCAGGAGCTTTGCGGAGGCCAGGTGGATCGCGTCCATGCCCCGGAGCTTGTGGGTCTCGCATAACTCGCCCGCAAGCTCGACGACTTGCTGCGTGACCTCCTTGATGAGAAGGTGCGGCCACTCGGAGCGGAAGGCAGCAACGGTGTGCGCGTATTCTTCATCCGAGATGCCGCCTTCGCGCCGTTTCCGGGCCAGGGCGCTGCGCACCTCGGCGTAGGCGATTCGCGAGGTCGCCGTG
The DNA here is from genome assembly GCA_035527715.1 of Planctomycetota bacterium. GTDB lineage: Bacteria > Planctomycetota > PUPC01 > DSUN01 > DSUN01 > DSUN01. The sequence goes on from DATKZY010000032.1 coordinate 37,364, forward strand.
TCGTCCGCGGAGGCCACAAGCGCCTCCACATCCGCGGACCCCGTTTCCTCGACACAGAGCTTGACGATGTGGCTGCTGTCAAGGTACAGGATCACCACGGTCCTCCACGATCATCTCGGAGAGCGGCTTGCCGGTGACGCGGACCCGTGGGTTGAGCCCGACGAACTTCCCGCCTCCCCAGCTCACCTGCCCTGACTTGATCAGGGGCTCGAGCTTCTTGCGGAGTTCTGCCCCTGCGGAGGGGACAAAACGGGCGAACGAACGTCCGCGATCGGTCACCTCCACGGTCTCGCCTTCGCGCACCTTGCGCACGTAGTAGCCGAATCTGTTCTTGAACTCCCGAAGACCTGCCTTGACCATGTGCTTGACCTCCATTGTGAGCTTGGAGCTTGTAGCCACATTCTACTGCCCTTGTGGCTACAATGCAACCCCGCCGGCGCCACCGTCACCCCTCCAGCCGGGCAATGTGGGGCAGGCCGCGGTAGCGGCCGGCGTAGTCGAGGCCGTAGCCGACGACGAACACATTGTTCACGACGAAGCCGCAGTAGTCGAGCGCCACGTCCACCTGCCGGCGGCTCGGCTTATCAAGCAGCACGCAGGTGCGGACCGAGCGCGGCCCCGTGGCCTCGACGGCTCTCCGCACGGCCGCGAGCGTGTGCCCCGTGTCCACGATGTCGTCCACGATCAGCACGTCGCGGCCTGCCAGGTCGAGCCGGCCGCAGCGGCCGAGAGCCACCTGCCCGTTCGACGTCGTGCCGTCGCGGTAGCTGGAGGCCTCGACGAACTCGACGTCGACCGTGGTGCCGAGGCGCTTGAGCAGCTCGGCGAGGAAGACGGCGGAGCCGTGGAGAACGGCCAGGATGGTGAGCGGCCCGTCGGCAGCGTCGCGACGGATCGCCGCTGCCAGCTCGGCCACGCGCCGGGAAATCTGCTCTGCGGAGAACACCACGTCGCCTGGGCTCTCATGCGACACTATTCGCTCCCAACGACCTCGCCCTTGACGGGCGAGTGCTGTTGCCTGGCTTCCTTCGCTCCGCCCTTGAACACCATCACCTGATGGAAGAAGCACTTGATGCCGGTCCCTTCCTGGATCACCGCGGTGTTCTGAAGGTGGTAGTGGAGATGCGGCTCGGAGGAATTGCCCGAGTTGCCGCACAGGCCCAGCACCTGCCCCCGCCGCACGCGCTCACCTGCCTGGACCTTGACGCTGCCTTGCTTCAGGTGGGCCAGGACGGAGACCTCGTTGGGGCGGTGCTCGACGAACACGGCGTTGCCAAGGGCGGAGAAGGGGTTCATCGAGCCTGGCGTGTTGTCGCGCACGCCGTCAATCGCCTCGGTGACGATGCCGTCGGCAGGGGCGAGGATTTCGCGGCCGAAGCAGCAGTAGTCCTCGTTCGCCTCGCCCGTCCCTTTGCGGGTCTTGCCGTCCGCGTCCGCGCCGAGGAAGTCCAGTGCGTAGCGCTGGTTGCGGACGTCGTGGTGGCAGTTGAGTTCCTTGGAGTCGCCGCCCCAGGCGACGAGCCACCGCCCCTTGAAGGGGAGGGAGAGCGGCGTCGCGTTCCTCTCGGGCACCGGGAGCGGCGGGGTGTGGGGGAGGAACCAGAGGCCGGTGATCTTGCCCTCCCCGTCGAGTGCCAGCTTGATGTCGAGCGTCCCGCGCTCGAAGTGGGCGGCGACAAGCGCCTGATTCCCGGGGACGATGCGCGGCGGGTCGAGCTTCTGGAGCTTGCCGTGCTGCCGTGCCAGGCCATCCAGCAGCGGCTTCGCCTTCCCGGGCGTCAGGAAGTCGAGCATCTCCTTGCCGAAGTCGCGCCGCAGCAATGCGGGGTCGGCGGCGTTGATGGCCTCGGCAAGCCGCTGGGCCACTCGCGTGAACCGCTCGGCCGGCCCTTCGCCGCCCCGCGCGAGCATGACTGCAAGGAGCAAGCCACCGAGCAGCATCTGTCTCCGCATCGGCGTCTCCTACAGGATTGGCATTGACAATTGGCAATTGGCGCCATATAATGCCATCCGGGACGAGGAGCAAGGAGGCAACATGGCAACCACGAAGATAGACCATTTCGGGCGCGTGGTGATCCCGAAGCCGATCCGGGACAATCTGGGCCTCGAGCCTGGCACCAGGGTAGAAGTGATGGAGGAGGCGGGCCGCGTCGTTCTGAAGTCCACGGACGACGAAGCGCATCTGGCAGTGAAGGACGGCATCCTCGTGTTCACCGGCGGAAGAGCCACGGGAGACATGACGGACATTATCCGCAAGGTGCGCGAGCAGCGGGACCGCCAGGTTCTGGGGATGGATGACTCGTGACTTATCTTCTTGACTCCTCAGTGGTGGCTCCGGCGCTCGCGGACATTCATCCCCACTACGCCCGGGCGCTGCCGTGGCTGGCCAGGGCCGCGCGGGGGGAGATTCAGGCCATCATGACGGCCCATTCGCTGGCGGAGTCGTACTCGGCACTCACCCTGATGCCGGTGCATCCCAGGATCCCCCCTGGGGTGGCATGGCGCCTGCTGAACGAGGGCACCAGCCACCTCGGGATGGTAAGCCTCACCGAGGCGGATTACCGGCAGGCGATACAGCGGGTGGCGGAACTGGGGCTCCCCGGCGGCTTCGTCTACGACGCCCTCATCGCCTGCGTGGCGGCGAGGCTCAAAGTGGACGGACTTGTTACGTTCAACGTGAGGCACTTCCAACGCGTCTGGCCCGAGGGCCACGACCGCATCATCGTGCCCTGATTGCGGCGCACGGGAGCCGCACCTTCCCGGCATCCCACCCTCACTCATACGACCCTAGCTCCTTCGCCAGGTCCGTGATCGCGCGGAAGTTCGCGAGGCTGACGGATGACGGGACGGAGTGGTCGCTGGAGAAGATGTAGCCGCCGCCGCGCTTGAGGAGCGGCACGACGCGCCGCATCTCGGCCGTGATCGCCTCCAGGTCGTCCCACAGCACGGCGTTGATGCCGCCGTGGAGCAGGAGCTTGTCGCCGTACGCCTTCTTGATGCCGACGGGGTCCATGCCCGCCTTCACCTCGAGGGGATTCAGGCCGTCGAGGCCCATCTCGACGAACTCGGGGAGAAACGGATTCACGTCGCCGCACGAGTGAAGGGCGGCCTTGACGCCCTTCGCGTGCGCCCACTCGATGGCCCGGCGGTGCACGGGCTTCACCAACTCGCGATACATCCGCGGCGAGAAGAACTGGTGGCCCTTGTAGCCCATGTCGTCGGGCCAGCGGATGGCGTCGAAGCGGTAGCCCTTCGCCCAGATCATCTCGAACAGCGCGATGTCGAGGTCGAGCATCGTGTTGAAGATGTCCACCACCCACTCGGGGTCGGTCGCCAGGGCCATGAGCACCCTCTCGGTGCCGACGAACCACGAGTGGGTCACGTCGAAGCCGAACCAGAAGCCGGCCTCGATCCAGCAGCCTTCCCGTTGCCAGGTCGGGTAGTTCTTCTTCAGGTGCTCCCAGTTCACGCGGTCGCGGGTGGGGGTCATCCGCTCCTTGGCCTTGCGCCAGGAATCGGCGTCCACCACGGTGTGGCCGAGGAACTCGGGGGTCGAGGCGGCGTGCTTCCAGGTCCGCTGCGTCGCGCCCCAGCCGGTGGTGTAGACCGAGTATTCGTCGGTCTCCTCGAGCACCTTGCGGGGGAAGCGGGGACTGTTGTCCACGCCGATGTGAGCGACCTTGTCGAGGCCGAAGAAGTCCACGTAGGAGACCTCCTTCGGCATCCCCTCGCGCTGCCAGCGCTCGATCGTCGCCCCCCACGGCCCGTCAACGATCGGCACGCGGTCGGCCTGCCGGTGCTCGAACATCCGCTGGAACCGCTCACGAGAGGTCATCTGAGCCATGCAAAACCTCCTTTCCGATGGCCGGAAGCATAAGCCAAGCTGCGTCGCGCGTCAAGGGGACTTGGGGGCGGGGGGCGCGTCCTGGAGGCCGCCGACGCGGGCGGAGCGGCCCTTCTCGACCTTGCCGTTGACCATGTAGCGGGTGTAGCGCAACTCGTCGCCGTCCACCGTGAACTCGATGTCCTCCCACCAGGCGTCCTTGCCGCCCTCGGTCTTGACGAGGACCTTGCCGACGTAGAAGCCGCCTGGGATGCGGGAGAGGCGGACGCCCTCCTCGCCGACGACGAAGCCGAAGCCCCGCTTGTCGGGGGCGATGGCGACGATGTAGCCGGTGTAGCGGTCGCCGTTGCGCGTGTAGCGGGTCGTGTCGCCGTTCCGGGCCCGCCACTTGCCGCACAGGTCGCCGGGGTCCACCAGGGCGGCGGCCTTCGGCTTGGGCTCGAGCTTCTCGCCCGCGGAGTCGAGCCGCCGCGCGATGGCCGCCACCTTGCCCCCCTTCGCGGAGCGGACGCTGGTCAGCGTGTCGCCGCGAACCACGACCTCGATGTCCTCGACCAGGTCCACCGTCTTGCCGTCGGGGCTGCCGAACTCGATGGTGCCCTTGTGAACCCCGTCGCCCATGGCCTTGACGCGGATCGTCTCCCTGGGCGCCGGGCCTTTCTCCGGCGAGGCCTGGCGGATGACCTGTCCCACGTAGATGTCGCCGTCGCGGCGGAACACGGTGATGGCGCCCGCGCCGTCGGCCCATTCGCCCGCGAGGTCGCGCTCGCCTGCGTCCGGCCTGTGCCTCTCGGGCTCCTCGACCCGCTGGTAGGCGAATTGCACGGAGCCGCCCTCGGGCATCTTCAGCAGCAAGCGGAGGTCGCCGCTCGGCAGCAGCGACGCCTCGGCGACATCGAGCCAGGCCTCCATGTCCTGCGAGGCGTGGACGTGGTAGGCGCTGCATCGCCCGCGGAACACGTGCTCCTTCACCCGACGCAGTTCGAGCACCGTCTGGTTCATCTGTTGCTGGTGCCACGCGCTGCGGGCACTCACGACGACGCCGACGAGGGAGCCCTCCTCCTTCCCGCGCGCGAGGCGAATCGTGACTCCCTCCTTCGCCCCGAAGCTGAAGAAGCCCTCGGCGCCCCCCGCCGACGCGCCCACGCAGGCGAGCACGCCAGCCGACCGAAGCACAAGCTGGGTCACGAATCTCGACATATGACCACCTTAGCGCGTCAGCCGAGCATCGTCAACGGATTCTGACGGTTCTTGAGGGGAAAGGGCACGGGGCCGCCGAGGCGCTGGGACTCGAAGACGGCGACGATCATCTCGGTAGCCGCTCGGGCCTCGGCAAGGCTCGACTCGGGCTGGCGGTCCCCCTCAACGGCGGCGATGAGGTCCTTGACGGCGGCTACGTTGCCGCCGTGCAGGCCGCCGTCCTTCAGCGGCTCGGGCTTGTCCACCCCCGCCGACGTGACGGGCAGCCACTTCCTGCCCGTGCGGCCCGGCGACCAGGAGGGGTCGGGCAGGAAGCTCACGGGGGGCAGATAGCCGGTGTAGATCTCGAGGATGCCCTTCGAGCCGAAGATCTGGACGCCGAACCGCGTCGGGTTGCCGCCCGCGCCCCGCACGGAGTCGAAGGAGGCCGTGGCGCCGCTGGCCAGCTTGTAGATCGCGTGGACTTCGTCGCCGGCGAGGGGGCCGATGCCTTCGGCGCCTTCCTTCACGTCGTCGCGGCGGATGGGGCGGCCGCCCTGGAGGACCGTGCCGAAGCACCATTTCGCATCGCCGCCCAGGGTGTGAACGAGGTCCATCACGTGGCTGCCGAGCACCCAGAGGTCCTCCCCTCCCCCACGGCCGTCCTCCTTGCCGCGGCCGCGGAACTCGAGCACCTGGCCCAGCGCTCCCGAGCGGAGCAGTTCCCGCACGACCGCCAGCCGGGGGCTGTAGCGGGTCTGGTGGGCGACGGCCAGCTTGACCTTGTGCTTCTCGCAGGCGGCGGCGATTTCGTCGGCCTCGGCGAGGGTGCGGCAGAGCGGCTTCTCGAGGTAGATGCCCCGCACGCCGCGCTCCGCCGCGGCGACGGCCATGTCGCGGTGCTGGTCGAGCCAGCGGGGGCAGATGCTCACGAGGTCGGGCTTCTCCTTGTCGAGCAGCTCGCGGTAGTCGGCGTAGCCCTTTGGCGCCTTGAGGCGTTTCACCGCGGCGGCCAGGCCCTTCGCATCGGCGTCGGCGACGGCGACCACCTCGCAGCCGGGCGCCTCGCGCCACACGGTGTCGAGCCCGTGGCCGTAGTTGCCCTTGCCCGTGTGGCCGATGACGCCGACGCGATAGGAAACCTTCGCGGCGTCCGCGGCCGAGGCACGTCGCCGCGCCGCTGCCAGCGTGAGCGCTGTCGCGCCCGCAATGAATGTGCGCCGGTTCATGGGATGCTCCTAACGCGGCCTTGAGCCGCAAGCAAAGGGGATGATTGGATGGATGGATGAATGGATGATTGTCTGACACCCATCCACCCATCCATTCATCCCCGGCTGACATGCGCACAAGACGCGCACGACGAGTCACGATGGAAGCGCCTACCCGTGGAGGCAATGGAGCATGTCGAGCGTGAGCCCGTGCTGGAGCGGCTGGCCGCCGAGGAATGCCTCGAAGTCGTCGGCCAGCCAGTTCAGGATGCGGACGACCGACTCGATCGGGGCCCCCGCGCGGTGGGGCGTGAGCCAGGCATTCTCGAGCCTCCGCAGCGGCGAATCGAGCGGCAGCGGCTCCTTCTCGAAGACGTCGAGCGCCGCGAACAAGTCGCCCTTCTCGAGCCGCTTCGTCAGGGCCGCCATGTCCACAAGCCACGCGCGGCCGATGTTCACGAGCAACGCGTTCTTCGGCAGCGCCGCGATCTCTTTCCTGCCGAACAGGCTCTTCGTCTCCGCGGTGTTGGCCGCGCACAGCACCACGACCTCCGAAGTGCGGGCCAGCTCCATCAGCGGGACGAGTCGGGCGCCGTACCGCTCGGCCACCACCTTCGGCACGTAGGGGTCGTAGGCTCGCAGGTGGACGTGGAACGGCTCGAGCAGCTCGGCCAGGCGGCGGCCGATGCCGCCGAAGCCCACGATGCCCACGGAGCGCCCCGTGAGCTGCCGCTCCTGCGGATCAATGTCCGCCGGGAAGTCGCGCACCCAGTGCTCCGTGCCCGCCCGCATGGCCGCGTGGTAGTCGCTGATCTTGCGGAGGCCACAGAGCGTGAGGCCCAGGGCAAGCTCGGCCACGGCGGGCGACCAGCCGTGGCGCGCCTCGGAGACCACGAGGCCGTGCTCCAGCTCCGCCCGGGCGCCCGCCTGCGCGAGGTTGATGTGCCCGGCGAACCGCAGACGGGGACACGTCGCGAGCAGCTCCCGCGTGAGCGGCGGCCACGCCCACATGAGCACGGCGTCGGCCCACGCCAGGTCCTTCGCGATCTCCTCGGCCGTGTTGTGCGAGCGCTTCCGCAGCGTCGCCAGCCTGGCCAGTCGGCGGAGAACGCCCTTGAGCGAAGGACATCGGAAGACGCCCGACGGCAGGTTCACCAGCAGACGGGTCTTTTCGCGCTCAGCCATTCAATCGCTCCTGGAGCCGGAGACACGTCCTCCGCATGCTGTCATCATGGTGACGCGCACCCTTCCTGTCAAGCGACCGGCGGGCGCGCCTGCTTGCCAAAGAAGCATTGCCACGCGAGGGGGCGATACGCTATAATGGGGCGCACCGGGGGCGGGGCACCGCGCACGCGGCGGAAAGGACGGCGAGAAACGATGAGACAGGCACGAACCGCGCTGACGCTAGGAGTGTGTGCCATGGCGCTGGGCATCGTCGCCAACAGTCGGACGGCTCCCGCGGGCGAGGCCGCGGGCAAGCCCCGGGCGCAGGTGGGCGCGTACTACTTCGACGGCTGGGCCGGCAAGCACAAGCTGGCCGACACGGCCGACTGGGCGAAGGACGCCCCGACCCATCTCACGAAGCGCCTGCTCGACGAGTTCGCCGACCGCGAGCCGCTCTGGGGCTGGCGCGACGACTCGCCCGAGGCGATGAAACGCCAGATTGACCTCGCCGCCGACCACGGCCTCGCCTTCTTCGCCTTCTGCTGGTACTGGCACCCCACCGGGAAGGAGGTGCAGGACGACCCGAAGCACACCGGCCTCGACCTCTTCGTGAAGGCCCCCAACAACGGACGGATGAAGTTCTGCCTCCTCGTCGCCAACCACGCGGGCTACCTGATCCGAGGCACCGACAACTGGCGGCGGGCCGCCACCTTCTGGATGCCCTACCTCAAGCACAAGCAGCACCTCACCGTCGGCGGCAAGCCGCTCGTCATCATCTTCAACGCCGGCGGCGGCGAGAAGGACGGCTTCGCCGCCGTCCAGGACGAGGCCCGCAAGGCCGGGCTGCCCGGCGTGGCCATCGCCGCCTGCGGCCCAGGCACCATCGAGACTGGCTACACCCACACCACCCGCTACAACATCGTGCCCGGCTACACCGCCGGCGGCCAGGAGCACAAGTTCCAGGAGCTGGCCGAGGTCCACCGGCGCGCCTGGGCCGGCCGCCCCGAGATGCCGTGCATCCCCTGCATCATCGGCGGGTGGGACTGCCGTCCCTGGGAAGGCCCCAACGGCCTGGGCAACAAGCGGCCGGGCTGGTACTTCCCCGACCGCACGCCCGAGCAGTTCGGCGCCCACGTGCGCGACGCCGTCGAGTGGATGGAAAAGCACCCCGAGCGGGCGACGGCCGAGAAGCTGGCCGTGATCTACGCCTGGAACGAGTTCGGCGAGGGCGGCTACATCGCCCCCACCAAGGGCGACCCCGAGGCGAAGTACCTCCAGGCCCTCAAGGCAGTCGTCCTCCCCGACGCCCCGTGAGCGCCGGGGCAACTTGCGCCCCAACTCGCGCCCCCCCAGAAGGGGCGCAAGTTGGGCGGGCAACGGCAATCAGGTGGTGTGCCTCCCATGAGTACGGGCGCGCCTCTTGAGAGCACGGAGGCCTGCTTCCCGCACCTGCCCTCGACGGCTGGCCCTCCCGTCTCGTCCCGACGGTCCGTCCGTGTTCCGCCAGGAGAGAACCCTCCTCCCTCTCCCTCGGGGAGAGGTCGAGGCCTGGCCTACTCCATCTTGCGGATACGGACCTCGATGCCCTTCTCGGCGGAGAGGAGCTTGGGGAGCTGGGCGGTGTCGGTCTTGCCGAAGTGGTGAGGGTAGAGGATGCTGGGACGGGGGGCTGGCCGCTGGTGACACGCCGGGGTTGCTGCTTAGCCGCGAGCGGGGTATAATGCACGGCGGCATGCAGGTGGAAAGGAGAGCGCGAATGATCACGCGAACAGTGCCCCTGGAGGAAGTCAGGGGCAGAACGCTTGAGGATGTGCTCGACGAGGTGGTCGAGCAGGAGGAGGTGCTGACGGTTCGCCGGCCGGACGGGTCGGCCGTGATGATCCAGCCGTCCCCCTGCCTCGAGCCCCTGCCCCGGCTCAAGTGCATCGTGCCCAAGGACTGGAAAGATGCCATCAACGCCCCCGGCCGCTGAGCGCGTGTTCCTTGATGCCGGCCTCCTCATCGCGGCCCTGTGCGAAGGCGACGAGAGGCACGAGGAGGCCCGCCCTCTGGTCGAGGCGGCCCGCGAGGGGGCATTGGCCGCATCTACCACGGCCGGCGTGCTGAGCGAAGTCTACGCGGTCCTGACCTGGGAGAAGACACAGTCGAGATTGGCCCCGGCCGAGGCGGCCAGTGTCCTCAACCTGCTCATCAATCCCCCTTCCGCGATCGAGGTGCTTGCCTGCGGGTGCGAGACCGCGCGCAAGGCCCTCACTTTGGGCGCAGCCCACGGGCTGACGGCCCGGCGCGCTCACGATGCTCGCCATGCCGCGGCGGCCCTGCTCCATGGAATCAGAGGGGTCTACACCTACGATGTCGGGGATTGGAAGGCATTCGAGCCCGACGGCCTGAGGATCGCCGGCCCGCCCTCCGTGCTCTCACGCTTACCCAAGGCGCGCTGACACACCTGGCCAGTGGGCGGGCGAGGCGACAGTCTGCTTCTGCCAGACCGTGATTGCTCTCCTTGCCTACTCCATCTTCCGAATGCGCACTTCGATGCCCTTGTCGCCCGCCAGGAGCTTGGGGAGCTGGGCGGTGTCGGTCGCCCCGAAGTGGTAGGGGTAGAGGATGCGGGGACGGAAGGCTTTCGCGGCGTCGGCGACCATCTCGGGGCTCATGGTGTAGGGCAGGTTCATGGGGAGGAAGGCCACGGCGATGTCCTTCAACGCCTTCATTTCGGGGATGTTCTCGGTGTCCCCCGCGACGTAGACGCGGGTGTCGCCGAAGGCGATGATGTAGCCGTTGCCGTCGCCATGCGGGTGGAAGGGGCCGCCGTCGGGACGCTTGTGGAGGATGTTGTAGGCGGGGACGGCCTCGATCTTGAGCCCCGCGACCTCGCGGGAGTCGCCATTCTTCATGACGATGCCGCCCTTGACCTTCGCGGCGCACTTCTGGGTGAGGACGATGGCCGTGCCGTCCTTGCAGATGGCCGCGATGGCGGCGGGGTCCAGGTGGTCGCCGTGCTCGTGGGTGACCAGGATGATGTCGGCCTTCGGCATCGTCGCGTAGTCGGCTTCGGCCGACACGGGGTCCACGTGGATCGTCTTGCCCCCGAACGCGAACATCAGCGTGCCGTGGCCGACGAATGTGATCTTCAACTCTCCCGCGGACGTCTTGACAACATCGGTCTCGAGCATGGGGGGCCTCCTGTCCACATGTGCCGCTCCCGCGCAGCCCGCCAGTGCTGCGACGAGAGCCGGGATCCCGGCGACAATGCACGCCGCGCAGCGTCTCAGCACGATTCCCTCACTCCTTTCCGCCGAAGCACAGGACCTTGCCGTCCACGGTGCTCAGGCACAAGCGGCCGTGGGCCGCGGCCAGGCCGTCCCAGACCACGGGCGCGTCAAGGGGGTACTCGGCGGCCTTGGCGCCGTCGTCCGCCGAGAGCACCCAGAGCACCCCGCCCTTCCGGCCCTCGTAGGCCGCGTGGGGATCGTCCGGCGGGATCTCGACCGGCATGGCTCCGAGGAACAGGAGCGATCCGGCCTTCAGCATCGCTCGCGCCCGCACCGGCAGGTCGCGACGCCATACGGTGTCGTCCGAGCGGTCCTTGGGAAGGGTGCGGAAGTCGGGCAGGGGCTCCTCGCCCGCCGAGAACGGCGCGTTTTTCCTCTTGAACAGGCTGTACTGCCCTGTCGCGTCGCCCTTGCGCTGGACGCCCCAGACGGCTTGGTCGTCATAGGCCATCAGCACGCCGGTGGGGACTGCGATCCCCGGATTCCACCTCCCTGGCCGGTTGACAATCCACGAGTAGGCGACCGCCACGCGGCTGAAGTCGCCCGTCCCCAGGACCCAGTGCGACCTGTGGTTCTCTGCATCGTCGAGCAGGCTGGAGGTCGAGAGCAGGTGGCGCGCCATCCTATCCTGCTTCTCCAGCCGGGCGCTGAACCGGGCCTGGCGCAGGAAGATGCTCGTGCCATCGCTGACGAGCACGTCGGAGGTCGCGCCCCCGGCCATGGAAAACGAGTCGCTCAGGTCGGGGGCGAGAAACGTCTTGTAGTCGGTCGTGTTCTGGGCGACCTTCGTGACGTGCTCGGGCTTCGCCTTGTCCTTGCCTTCCTGGTAGACGGGATGCCGGCTCTCGAAGTGGGCGCGGCAGACGACTGTGCCCGTCGCCGGGTCCAACCCGTACAGCTCGATCCCCCCGTCAATCCAGGTGGACCGCCCGGCGGAGCAGTAGGCCACGCCGTCGAGGACGAGGACGCTGCCGTGCACGGGCCAGAGCGACTCGACGCGGTCGCAGGCCACCGTCCGCAGGTCGGCCGGGGCGGCGAGAAAACGCCAGACCAGTTCGCCGTCGGCCAGGCTCAGGCAGTGGACCCGGCCGTCGGCGCTGCCGAACAACACCCGGCCCGCGTGCACCGCGGGCGGGGAGTCCACGCGGCCCCCGCAGTCGTACTTCCAGGCCACGCGGCCGGTCGCCTCGTCCAGGGCGTACACGGCGTCCTCGTCGCTGGCTGCCACGAGCACCTTGCCGCCAGCGATCACGGGCGGCGTCAGGCGGCCCCCGATCTCCGCCTTCCACGCCGGCTCGAGCCTGGCCGGCAGCACCGTGCCGGCGACCCCGCTGCGCAGCGGGTCGTGCCTGTACTGGGGCCACGACGCCGCGTCCGCCGCCGCTCCGACGATTGGCTTCCCGTACGCGGGCCCCTTCTCCAGGCGTTCGCCGTCCGGGACCCTGCGCGTTTCGGCGGCGGCCGCAGGCCGGTCGGGCGCGAGCGCCCAGAAGCCCTTCAGCAGCGACTCCATGTAGCAGCCGCAGGCGTGAGATGGGGCATAGAGGAGGCCGTTCGCGGGCATGATCCCGTACTGGCACGTGCCGCGGACCCAGTTGTTGCGCGAATGGCCGTCGCCCGCGAGGTCCATCATCTCGATGCCGCGCTTGCCGGTGAGGATGTAGCGGTCCGTGGCCTTCTCGCGGTAGCAGCGGTGGTGGTGGCCCGCCGTCTGGAGGTCCACCATCACCCGATTCGTCCGCTTGACCTCGCCCGTGCGGAGGTCCCGGGCCTCGCTGAAGTCCTGGACGGGGGGTGGCGCCACGGAGTCGCTCGTGTGAAGCCCCTGCCAGACGAGTCCGTCAATCACGAAGATGTCGAGGGGCGAGTGGAAGCCGCCGCCGGCCTTGCACGCCCAGAGCGTCTTTCCGGTGTCCGCCGACAGGGCGGTCAACTGCCCGGCCAGATTGGACAGCACCACGCCGTCGGCAACGACCAGCGTGTACCTGCCAAACGTCGTGCCGCCGCCCCCCTTCTTCTTTGCCCCCTTGGCGCCCGGCGTCTCTCCCGCCTTCCCCGAGGTCCACAGGGGCCGCCCGGTCGCCAGGTCGAGACAGGCCACGCCCTCGCCGACCTGGATGTAGGCCCTCCGGCCGTCCGAGGCGAGGGTCTCCGGCCGGAGAGCCCCGCCCGCGCCCGACCACGTCCATAGAACGGCGTCGGCTTCGACGCCGATCGCGACGACCGCCTTGCGGTTCGGCAGCCTGAAGGTTCCCTTGAACTCCTCGTGCCCCGCGGCCTGCTCGGCCACGGGGTCGCCCTTCAGGACGAGCAGGATGCCGTTGGCGAGCACGATCTCCTCGGCCCCCGCGGTCGCGTCGAACGTTCGGAGGGTCTTGCCCGTCGCGGCGTCCAGTTCCGCGACCGGCTCGCTCAGCCCCAGGGGCGCGTAGACGCGGTCGCCGGACGCGACGAGCAGCCGCGTGACCTGCGGCGGCCCGGAGCGGAAGCGGAGCTGGTGCCACGTCCAGGAGGCCATCGGCTTGTCCCAGAGCCGCACGCCGCTGAAGGCGTCGCGGGCCACGAGCGACCATTTCCCCGGCACGCCCATGTTGGCCGACGTAGCCTGGTCAACGATGTAGAACAGCCGGCCCTTCGCCGTCACCACGGAGCTGATGCTGCACAGGCGGTGATGGTTGCGTGCCCAGATGGGGCTGGCGAGCCACTGCATGTGCCGGGGCGGCCCGACGACCGTGTCGTGGGCGACGGCGTTGTTGTCGGGCCCGTGCAGGTAGTGGGTCCACTCGTCAATCGCCTTCGGCCAGGGCTTGACCGTCTTCGTCCACTCCTCGCCTTGGCGGACATATGCGACGCCGTTCGGCGCCAGCACGCGCATCACCTCGTCCATCGCGACCGCGCCGAGGCCCTCCGACACGAGCAGGTTCACCAGGCCGTCAATGTAAGGCAGGCGCCGGCCGTCGAACGTGTCGGCCGACACGCCGCCGGACGCCCCGAGCGTGCGGAAGCGCGCCCGCGCCCGCCCGACGTTGGCCGGGTCGGCGTCGAGGCCGTGGACGAGGAAGCTGTCGCTGCCGCGCAGGGCAGCCGTGAGCGCCCCATCGCCACAGCCGAGGTGGACGACCAGGCCGCCTCGGACGCCCGTGGCCTCGAGGATCTGCCGCGCCTGGGCGGCTGCCTGCGGGTCGCCAGGACCCGCCGCGGCCACGAGGGAGGGGAGGAGGCACGCAACCGCAGCGAGCAAGAGTCTGGCAGTCATCGCCGATCTCCACATGGAATTATTCCCCTGCCACCGCGCGAATGAGGTACCACACGGTTGGCTTGTCGAGGCGCAGTTCGACCCCCTTGTCGCCGGGGCGCGCCGCTTCCGCGGGGCCGAGGGGCGCGCTGGCGCCGTCCAGAGCCACCACCTCCAGGGCCGCGGCCCCGTCGCGCCGGCGAAGGAGGACCCGCCCCTTGACCGGCTCGATGCGCATCGGGGCGCGCCCCCAGTCGGCGAGCGTGTGGCGGCCCTCGGCCCACCGCATGCCCGTGTTGGCCACGCGAGCGCCGGCGACGAGGAGCATCCGGCCCGAGTCCTCGAGCGGCTTGTCGTCGAGGCTCGTGAGGAGGATGGAGCAGAAGGGATTGCTGACCTCGGCCGTGAGGCCGCCCGCGGTGCGCGCCGTCCCGCCCACGAAGCCGATCAGGGCCTGCGTGCGGCCGGTCGCCACGGTCACGAGGCCCTGCTTCCCGCCGTGATGCCACGTCAGCTCACCCGTGTCCGAGACGATCGGGTCCGAAGCGTCGAGCTTCGGGTAGCCGCCCCCCTGCTGCTGGAAGGAGCGGATCCTCGTCGCGTGGACGAGGGGAATCGCCCGCGAGAAGCCGGGCGTGTAGAGCGGCTTCTCGGAGGTCGGCAGCCGCAGGCTCTCGACGACCTGGGCCGCCGAGTAGGAGCGGGCGACGGTCTCGCGCGCTGCCGCCACGTCGGCCCGGTGGAACATGGCCGCGCACGCGGCGATCTGCGACATCTTGACCGGGTCGGGCCGGATGTCGAAATGCCCCGGCCGCCGCGACGCCCACTCGGCGGGACCGGCGTGCTCGAAGGTGTAGAGGAAAATCCCGTCCCAGTCCTGGAGCAGCGCGTACGCCGCCAGGATCGGGATGCCTTCGGCGGCATACTCGCTCGGGAAGGGGTGGTTGACCTCGGACACCGTGTAGGGCTTGCCCGCCACAGCCGTCCGCGCGAGCTGGACGACCGACGACTCGAGTGGCTCGTTGACCATGGGCGAGTTCGGGATCCAGAACCCGCGCTTCTGAGTCTTCGGGTCCACCACGTACCGCGGGTGCTGCCAGTACACGTGGCCGTCCACCACGTCGAGCTTCGCGGCGGACGCGACGAGCGGGTAGCCGGTGCGCCAGTGGCTGTGGTCGCTGCTGGCGACGACGAGCGCCTTGACGCCCAGGCCCTTCAGCAGGCGGTCCATGCGCTGGAAGTAGCGGTCCTCCAGCTCCATGTAGAAGGCGGCCTCTGCGGCGAATCGCTCGGCGCTGGCCTTGGCGAACTGCTCGGGCTCGAGGCGCGGGATGGGCGCCTCGGCGCCGACCTTTGCCTCGTCGCGCCAGCCCTGGAGCTTGGCGGCCGGGTAGCGCTCGGCGAGCCAGTCGTTGAACTTCCGCGTCAGCAGCTCGGCGTAGTGAGGAGTGATGTCGCTCCACGTGCCTGGGTTCTTCGCCGTCTGCTTCCCGCGCAGGCGGCCGCAGAACCACGCTTCCACGACCGAATTCTCGTTCACCAGCTCCACGAGGGCGACCGCCGGCTCGTGGCGGTACTCCGTCTTCGTGTAGGGGTTGCGGTGCGTGAGGAGCTGCTCGGCGTACTCGCGGTGCAGCTCGGCGATCCGCTCGTCGAAGTACTGGAGCGCCTTGCCGAGGCCGATGGACTCGCGGTCCGCGACGCCGTCGGCCTCGCGGTAGACGCGGCCCACGTTGAGGTTGAGATTGGTGTAGATCCCGCGCCGCTTGAGCTCCCACACGAAGCGGTCGAGACGGTCGAGCTGCGCGGCGTCGAGCCGGCGGGTCGTGTCGGCCCCAGGGGGGAAAACGCTGGCGCCCTTGCCCCAGTTCGAGTCCAGGAAGTGGAACCGCACGCAGTTGACGCCAAAGCGCGCGAGGTGGTCGGCCACGGCCGGGGCGTCGGCTTCCGTGGGAAAGCATGCCCCGCCCGTGAAGTTGACGCCCCAGATTCGCAGCCGCCGGCCCGAGGGCAGGCACAGGTGGCCGTCCTTGACCTGCACAAACCCGTCCTTCCCCGCTGGCTTCTCGAGCAGGCTGGAGAGGTCCACCAGGGCGCGGCCGTTGTCGCGCCAGTCCATCGTGAAGGGCACCATGCCGTCATCCTCCGCAAGGCCGGCCGCGCAGGCGCACACGAGGGCGAGGAGAAGTGCTGCGGACTTCGCCATAGGGGATGCTCCTGTCACCATCATAGCCGCGGGGATGCCCGACGACAAGTGCATTCCGCCCGGGAACTTGTGCGCCGGCAGCGGTTGTGTGCTACAATACGGCAGTGTCAATGCTCTGGGCCGAAGCGCGCTCTGGCGGCAGCGGAAGGGAGACGATGGGATGAGGCGAGTGTGTGCCCCTGCGATGGCGGCCCTGCTGGCCTGCTCCGCCTTGTCGGCCGATGGAGCGGCGCCGGAGAACCTCGCCGGCAAGGCAGCGATCGCGAGCAATTCCGAGTACAGCGCCGAGTTCCTCGCGAAGTTCGTGGCCGACGGGAAGATCCCCGAGGGCGGGTGCCAGGAGGACCGCTCGCAGGTCTGGGCCTGCCAGGGGAGCAAGCACAGCCGCGGCGGAGCCACGATCACCTTCACCTGGCCCGAGCCCGTGGCCGTGGCCGAGATCGTCTACTATGGCCGCACCGGCATGGTGTGGAACGAGAACTGGAAGGACTGGCAGCTCTTCCTCGACGGCGCCGCGAAGCCCGTGCAGGCGGGCCAGTTCAAGAGCGGCCACGGCCCGCAGCGCATCCAACTCAAGGCGCCCGCCACCATTCGCTCCTTCACGCTGAAGTTCCCGACCTCGTATGGCGGCCCCAACCCGGGTGCGGCCGAAATCCAGGTGTACGCCTCGGCCCCGCCGCCGGCGGCGCTGGGCAAGTTCTTCCCGCCACCCGGGGAACTCGCGGAATCCGAGGACCTGGCGGCCAGGCTCCGCGAGGGCCGGCTCGGCTTCGACAAGCTGCTCGTCATCCACCGCCACGAGATGAACCCGTCGCACGTCTACACCTACCACTGCGAGGCGTACCGCCCCGGCGGCGCGCTCTACGTGATGGATGTCAAGACGGGCGAGCTGGCGAAGATCGTGGATTCGCCGAACGGCCAGATCCTCGACTGCGAGTTGAGCTACGACGCGACCGAGGTGCTCTTCAGTTGGAAGCAGGGCGGGCGGGCCTATGGCGCGCAGTTCGACCGCTGCCTGCCGCCCGACCGCGAGCCCGGCCACCAGTACCGCATCTGGCGCTGCAAGATTGACGGCTCCGACCTCACGCCGCTCACCGACACCGAGAGCAACAACTTCAACGCCTGCTGGCTGCCCGACGGCGGCGTCGCCTTCCTCTCCGACCGCAAGCCCGCCTTCGCCTACTGCTGGGTCACTACGTCGCCCGTGCTCTACCGCATGGACCGCGACGGCGGCAACGTGGTTCGCCTGTCGGCGAACTACCTCAACGACTTCACGCCCGGCGTGATGCACGACGGGCGGATCATCTACAGCCGCTGGGAGTACGTGGACCGCCCGGCCTGCCCCATCCAGAGCCTGTGGACCATCAACCCCGACGGCACGGGCCTGAGCAGCTTCTACGGCAACCGCGTGCTCAGCCCGGGCACGTTCATGGAGGCCCGCAGCCTGCCCGGCTCCGACAAGATCATCTGCACGATGGTCGCCCACAACGGCGCCTGCCGCGGGGCCATCGGCATCATTGACCGCTCGCGCGGCGTCAACGCCCAGGAGGCCATCCGCAACCTCACGCCCGAAGTGCCCATCGGCCGCGTGGACCAGGGCAGCGGCAACACCAGCCCCGTGCCCAGCGGCGGCCCCTACGAGAGTCCCTGCCCCATTGACCACGAGTATTACCTGGTCTCGAAGCGCGGCACGATTCTCGTGCGCGACTACGCGGGCCGCGAGCAGGCGACGGTGCTCGCGCCGCGCGACGGCATGGGCTGGTACTGCGCCCGCCCGGTCCGCGCGACCCTGAAGCCCCTCGTCCGCAACTCAAGCCTGCCGCCCGCGGGCGAGGCTGAGCCGCTCGCCACGCTCTTCCTCCAGGACGTCTACAAGGGCCTCGAACCCTTCGTGAAGCGGGGCGAGATCAAGCAGCTTGCGGTGGTGCAGGAACTCGAGAAGAGCACCTTCTCCCCCCAGGCGAGCCGCAGCAACTCGTGCATCGCCGCGTTCGGGTTCCAGTTCCCGCTCGTCTCGTGCGGCGCGACGTATGCGCCGAAGAAGCTCTGGGGCTACGCGAAGGTCGAGCCCGACGGCTCGGCGTGCTTCAAGGTGCCGACGGGCATCCCCATCTACTTCCTGGCCCTCGACGCCGAGGGCCGCGCCGTGCAGCGCATGCGCAGCTTCACCCACCTCATGCCCGGCGAGAAGCAGGGCTGCGTGGGCTGCCACGCCGAGCGCGAACACGCCAGCGGCAGCCCCCAGCTCACCACCGCCCTCGCCCGCGAGCCACAGACCCTCGAGCCGCCCGAGTGGGGCGTCACCGGCTTCAGCTTCCCCCACATCGTCCAGCCCGTCCTCGACCGCCACTGCACGAAATGCCACAACGCTGCCCAGCAGCCGAAGGGCATTGACCTCAGCGGCGACCGCACCGACTTCTTCAACGTGGCCTATGAGCACCTCGCGCGGCAGGGCACGTGGGGCGAGCGCAACATCCACCTGCGCGGCGTCGGCATCGCCAGCCGCAGCGAGGGCCGCAGCCCCTACACGAGCTGGATCGCCACCATCAACGGCACCGAGTACAACGTCCTGATGATCGAGCCGAAGCAATGGGGCTCGCCCGCCAGCAAGCTCACCGAGATCCTCCTCAGCGGCCACCCCGACGCCGACGGCAAGCCGCGCATCGCCCTGCCCCCCGCCGACCGCCGCCGCGTGTTCGCCTGGATTGACCTCAACGTGCCCTACTACCACACCGCGTCGAGCAGCTACCTCGAGAACATCGGCTGCCGACAGGTCTACCCGGCCAACCTCGACAAAACCCTCGCCGACGTGGCGAAGAGGCGGTGCGCCTCGTGTCACGCGGGCGGCAGGGTCCCGCGGAAGTTCTACACCCGCATCGAGAACCCCCAGCACAACAGCTTCCTGCTTGCTCCCTTGGCCAAGGCCGCGGGCGGCACCGAGGCCTGCGGCAAACCCGTCTTCGCCGACACCGCCGACCCCGATTACCGGGCCATCCTGAGCACCTTCGCCGCTGTCCGCAAGCTCCTCGAGCAGACCCCGCGAACCGACATGGCAGCGATCGAGTAGTGCCCCTCAGGAGCTCGCTCAGCGGGAGCCGCTACGTGGCGGTTGCTCGGGCGGGACTCCTCGCCGCCGCTCGGAGCGACCCGTCGAGGGAGCGCGTGCGCTTGCGCACGCGAGGCATCTCGATGAGACGGCATGACCCGTCGAGGCTTCAGCGCGTCCCCCGATCAAACACAGCACTCCGGCTCACCCCCATCTCTTTGCCCGCGCCGACGATTGTCGCGCTTTCGCGCGAAAGCGCGACGGTCCCGCTGCCGCGATCCCTCTCGCCCCTGATTCCCCTGGCCCCATCCCCTTTTCTGCTCGCTGGAGACACGGCCTGAAGGCCGCACTACGAGCGCCACGATGGGCGCGGCCGGGGCGGGAGCTAGGCGTGATCATCTGACAGGAGGGGGATGGGTGTGCCAAGTCGTGTGCCTGCAAGAGCTTAGTGCCGCTCCACGGAGAAAGGCGCGCAATGATCAGGCGGGGTTTCCTCGGGCTTCGTCCCGCAGGGACGCCAGGATCTAGCCGGCGGCTTCAGCCGCCGGAACGCCGGCGGCCCCCAGCCCTCAGCCCCGCAAGGGGCGGCAGAACCCGCGCAGGGAAGCCGTCCCGCCGTCCCTTCGGGACTGGGCCTATTCTGGCACCCGAGTCCGGCGGCTGAAGCCGCCGGCTAAGTCCTGACGTGCCTTCGGCACGAAGGCCGCAGAGCGTGGCTCTTGTACACTTTTCTCTGTGGAGCGGTACTTAGGCGCATCCGTCAGATGATCAACCCCAGGGGGAGGGAAGTGATCATGTGAGCATCTGTCCTCTGAGGGGGGACGGCGGCCGGCGGCGGGGCATGGGCCGGGCGGCCGCCGCGCGATCTGTATCATTCCTGAGGGGGCGCGGAGTGATACAGATGGGACGGAATGGCGAGGCTCGGCTGTTCTCGCCGCTCCAGCCGATCTGTATCAACTTCAGCGGGGGCGACTTGGGACAGATCGGCGCCGGCGGGGGCGGAACGGGGAGAAGAGTCGAGGACGAGGACGATTGGGGAAGAACGCGGGGCCTGCCAGGACCGGGGGCCGTGCTCGCGTCGGTGGAGAAGCTTGAACACCAGGCGGAGATTTGGTAGCTTGGCGCAGTCGTCGCCACGTGGGCCACGCGGTGTGGCGCCCTCTGGCGGCGACGGACCCGTGGGGGGGGGGAAGTCCGCGGGTCGTTCCAGGGGTCCTTGTCCCGAGGAGAGTTGCCATGGCACGCGCGACAGCAAGGCGGGCGCAGGGAAGGGCGGCGGCACGGCAGCCCCATCTGCTGCGGAGCCGTTTGGGGAGCTTTGGGCTGGCCGCCGTTCTGGTCCTGGCGGTCCCGTGCGCCCACGGAGCCCTGCTCACCCACTACTACCCGTTCGACGGGAACTTCAACGATGCGGTGGGCAGCCTGAACGGCCAAGCCGTGACCGGGGTTCCCGCTGTGCCCGGCGGCGCCGCCTATGCGGGGACGACGAACGGTTACCCCGGCCTCGGCGGCGCGGCTGTGCTGCCGGGCTCGAGCCGTGACGGCGTGCTCATCAGCGGTGCCGTCATCCCTCTCAGCGGCTCCAACCAGTCCTTCTCCATCGCCTTCTGGGAGTACTCGGAGGGCACGACGAACACCGGGTACATGCTGGGCGCCGGCCCCACGGACGGCTACGAGGACCTGTTCCTGCGCCGGGCCGGCGACAATGCCAACGCCTACAACGGGATGCTCGACTACGTGGTGTTGTACTCGGCCCCCGCGGGCACGAACAACCACCCCGTGAGCCGGCAGGAATGGCACCACAACGTGCTGAACTACGACGCGACAACGCGGACCGCCGACTGGTTTGTGGATGGGGTGCTGCGGTTCTCGCGGACAGGGATCGACTTCCAGGGGTTCTACGACGACCTGTACATCGGCCGCCGCAAGGCCGGCGACCCGCGCGACTGGTACGGGCGGATGGACGACCTGCGGGTCTACAGCGGGACTCTGGACAGCGGTGGGGTCTCCGGGCAGGCAGCCCTCGGCCAGAAGGCCGGGGGCGAGGTGCTGAGCTTCCTGCCCCTGGTCAGGCCGCCCGCGCCGGTATCGGGCTACCTGCTCGACGAGGGGACCGGCTCGCCGCCGTCGGGGTCTACTGCCGACTCCTTTAACGGCAACCCCGGCGGCTTCATCAACACGGACCAGACCGACTGGATCACCAGCACCCCGTTTGCCTACGCGGGGAACCACGCCTTCGACTTCGACGGCAACGACGCCATCGTCCTGGGGCAGCCCAGCAACCTGAACTTCCGGCCGGGCACCGACACGTTCACCATCGCCACGTGGTTCCTGGGCACCGACCAGGGCAGCTTCCTGGCCAAGGGCGACGACACGGGCGCCAACCGCCAGTTCCAGTTGGGCGTGGATGGCACGAATAGGCTCTTCGCCATCATCGGTGGGGTGACGACGGCGGGCTCGGTGCCCACGGGCAGCGAGTGGCATCACGCCGCGGTGGTGGTCACGCTCACCGACGTGAAGCTGTACCTGGATGGCGCCCTCGACGTGACGGGGGCTCCTGGCACGGCGACCGACCTCTTCGACATCCTTCTCGGCGCCCGTCGGGCCGCGGGCAACACCGGCCTCGGCTACCCCTATACGAGCGGGGTGGACGAAGTGGGGTTCTGGAACCTGGCTCTGAGCGACGAGGAGGTCCGCTGGCTGTTCTACCACAGCCTGAGCGAGCTGCTCGCGCCCGAGCTGGTCATCCCGGAGCCGGCGAGCCTGAGCCTGCTGGGGCTGGGCGTCCTGGCCCTGCTGCGGCGCCGCCGGCGCTGACGTGTGCGCGAGGAGGCGGCGCCTCGATCCACTCGCAGTATATCGCGCGGCGGGGGGAATGCAGGACCCGCAGGGGATCAAAGAATGCCAACCCCCATTGCGCGGGGTTGGCATTCTTTGTTGGCATCCCTTGGGTGGCTCAGCCGGCCTGGGTGGCCGGGGCGGCCTTGGCCTTGCCGCGCTCCTCGCGCTCGAGGAGGTCAGCCCAGCGGCGGTCCACCTCGGCCTGGAGTTCGGCGAGGATGGCTTCGCCGGGGCCGGGCTTGAAGAGGTGGGCGAAGCGGCCCTGGGGCTTGAGCCACTCGACCAGGGGCTTCTTCTCCTTCGGCTTGTAGTTGATCTTCCACACGCCGTGGTCCACCTCGAAGAGCGAGAAGAAGCAGGTTTCGACGGCGAGGCGGGCCATGGCCATGGATTCCTCGACCTTGATGCGCCAGCCGCGATGGCAGGGGGCGAGGACGTTGAGGAAGGTCGGGCCGTCAATCTCGAGCGCCCGCTGAACCTTGGCCATGAGGTCGCGGGCGTTGTAGGGGCTGGCCTGGGCGAGGTAGGGCAGGTTGTGGCCGAGCATGATGGCCGTGAGGTCCTTGCGGTTCTGCTCCTTGCCGAGGTGGACTTTGCCTGCGGGTGCGGTGGAGGTGGCGGCGCCCCTGGGGGTGGCGCCGGAGCGCTGGATGCCGGTGTTCATGTAGGCGTGGTTGTCGTAGCAGATGTAGAGCATGCGGTGGCCGCGCTCCATCGCCCCGGAGAGCGACTGGAGGCCGATGTCGTAGGTGCCGCCGTCGCCGCCCATGGCGATGAAGTTGATCTTCTTGTCGGCGGGGATGCGGCCGCGGCGCTTCAGGGCGTTGTAGGCGGCCTCGACGCCGCTGATGGTCGCGGCGGAGTTCTCGAAGGCGTTGTGGATGAAGGGCACGCGCCAGGCGGTGTAGGGGTAGATGGTGGTGACGACCTCCATGCAGCCGGTGGCGGAGCCGACCACGGTGTCCTTGCCGGCGGCCAGCAGGAACTGGCGGATCATGCTGGGGGCGGTGCAGCCGGCGCAGGCGCGGTGGCCGCCGCTGAGCAGCTCGGGGCAGTCGGTGAGGTCTTTCAAGCGAATGGCCATCGCAAAGCCCTTTCCATTTTCGGTTTTCGATTGCCGATTGCCGATTTCAGAATCACGCGTCACGGGTCACGCGTCATTCGCGGACTCCGACATAGCGGGTGGCTGAGGTGTCGGCGCCCTTGGCGACGGCTTCGAGGTCGCGGAAGATGCCCTTGATCTCGTCGGCGATGATGTCGCGGCCGCCGAGGCCGTAGACGTAGCTGGCGAAGGGGACGCTCATCTTGCCGTAGGCGGCGGAGCGGACTTCGTGGAAGAGCGGGCCGCCGTTGAGGCCGTAGGAGATGGCGCGGTCCATGACGCCCACGGCCTTGGCGTTGCGGATGGCGGCGGTGATCTGCGGGCCGGGGAAGGGGCGGTAGAGGCGAATCTTGAGCAGGCCGGCCTTGAGCCCCTCGTCGCGAAGCTCGTCCACGGCCACCTTGGCCGTGCCCGTGGTGGAGCCCACGGCGACGAGGGCGAGCTCGGCGTCGTCGAGGCGGTAGCTCTCGAGGATGTCGTAAGGGCGGCCGGAGAGCTGGCTGTATTCGCGGCTCACGGCCTCGATGACGGGCAGGGCGCCCTCGATGGCCGCCTGCTGCTGGCGGCGGGCCTCGTAGTAGTTGTCGGTGAGGAACAGGGCGCCCATCGAGTAGGGGTGGTCGGTGTCGAGGAGCATCTGCTGGGGCTTGTACTCGCCGATGAATCTCCGCGCCACCTCGTCGTCCAGAAGGTCCACGACCTCGGCGGTGTGGCTGAGGATGAAGCCGTCGAGGTTGACGATGGCGGGGGTGAGCACGTCGGGGTGCTCGGCGATGCGGAAGGCCATGAGCGTGTTGTCGTAGGCCTCCTGGGCGTTCTCGCACCAGAGCTGGATCCAGCCGGTGTCGCGGGCGAGCATGGCGTCGGAGTGGTCGCAGTGGATGTTGATGGGGCCGGACAGCGCGCGGTTGACGAGGGGCATGACGATGGGCAGGCGGTAGGCGGCGGCGATGTAGCACACCTCGACCATCAGGGCGTAGCCCTGCGAGCTGGTGGCGGTGGCGACGCGGGCGCCGGCGGCGCTGGCGCCCACGGCGGCGCTCATCGCGCTGTGCTCGCTCTCCACCAGCACCATCTCGGTGTCCACCCGCCCGTCGGCGTGGTACTGGGCGAAGGCGTGCATCAGCTCGGTCTGGGGCGTGATGGGGTAGACGGGCACGACGTCGGGGTTCACCTGGCGGAGCGCCTCGGCGGCGGCGTCGTTGCCGGTGAGCGAGACGCGGGTTTGCTCGGCAGTGGTGGCCATGACTTGGGTCGCTCCTAGGAGGGGGGTCGCTATTTCTTCTCCTCGGCCTCGGAGTCGAGGATCATGGAGAGGGCTTTCACCTTGTCGGGGCACTCGTGGGCGCAGATGCCGCAGCCCTTGCAGTGCTCGTAGTCAATGCCCTTCACCTTGCCCTTCTCGGCCTGGATGGCGGAGTCGGGGCAGAGGATCCAGCAGGTGAGGCAGTGGATGCACTTCTCGGGGTCCCACACGGGGCGATAGGTGCGCCAGGAGCCGGTGCGGTATTCCGCGGCATTGCCTGCCTCGGGGATGATGCTGCCGCGGGGCATGGTTTTCCAGGTGTAGGGTTCGGACTTCGTGCTCATTCGCCTTGGACCTCCTCGTGGGCGCGCTGGACGGCCTTGATGTTGCCCTCGACCACGCGCGGGCCGAGCTTCTTGAGGAACTTCTTCTCGATGTCGTGGAAGACGGTTTCGAGCTGCATGAAGCCGCCGACCCGGATGAGGGCTCCGATCATGGGCGTGTTGGGGATGGGGCGGCCGATCTCCTCGATGGCGATCTTCGTGGCGTCCACCGTGTAGACCTTGCCGTGGGCGATGCCCAGCTTCTTGCGCATGGCCGCCGGGCTCTCCGACGTGTTCACGATGATGGCGCCGTCGGGCTTCAGGCCGTCGGCCAGGTCGTCCGCGCCGATCAGCGTCGCGTCGAGGATCACCACCACGTCGGGCGCGGTGATGGGGCAGTGGAGGCGGATGGGGCGCTCGGCGATGCGGGTGTAGCCGCGGATGGGCGCGCCCATGCGCTCGGGGCCGTACTCGGGGAATCCCTGCGAGTACTTCCCCTCGTTGAGGGCCACCTCGGCGACCAGGGTGGCGGCCGTCTTCGCTCCCTGGCCGCCGCGGCCGTGCCAGCGGATCTCCGTCATGTCCTTCGCCATTTCGGGCTCCCGTCCAGTGAGGTACACGCAACGACCTGCCGCGAGGCAGGTCCAGGCTCCGGCGGGGCGATGCGCCGCGCGCCGGCCGTGGGGCTACAGATCGGCGTCCGTCACGCCCGCCAGATCGTCGAGCAGGCGCGTGACGGAGGGGTAGCGGGCGTGGGGCCGGGGCTCCATGGCCCGCAGGATGATCTTCTCCAGGCGCGGGCGGATGGTCGGCCGGAGGCTGCTCGGCGGCGGAATCGGCGTGTTCAGCACCATGGCGAGCGCCTCGAACGGGTCGTCACTCGTCCGCAGCGGCTGGCGGCCGGTGGCCACCGAGTAGAGCGACACGCCGAACGCATAGATGTCCGTGCCCTCGTTGTACTTGTAGTCGCGGATCAGCTCGGGGGCCATGAAGCCGGGGCGGCCGGTGCGCAGGCCCCGCTTCAGCACCACGTCGGCCTTGCTGATCGACACCCCGAAGTCGATCAGCTTGGCCGTGGCGTCGGCCGCGAGCATGACGTTCCGCGGCGAAATGTCGCGGTGGATGATGCCGCGGCTGTGGACGTATTCGAGGCCGCGTGCGGCCTGACGCATGATCTCGATTCTCCGGCCCTCGACGGCGGGCGACTTCATCTGGAGCAGGCTGGACAGGTTGCCGCCGGCCAGGAACTCCATCACGATGTAGTAGCGTCCGTACTGCTTGCCGCAGGCAAGCGTGCGCACCACGTGGGGGTGCTGGAGCTTGAGCGCCCGTTCCCCCTCCCACTCCTTGGCCAGCCTCTGCGTGAGCTTGTCGGCTACGCGGCAGCCGTACTCACTGAGGATCTTGACGGCCACGACCTCGTGCGTCTGCACGTGCTCGCCGCGGTAGAGCGTCGAGAGGCGTCCCCCCGCCAGCCGGTCAATCACCCGGTATTCGCCGTAGACCGAGGTGTCGGCGAACTCACCGTAGGACCCAAAGAACTCACGGAGTCGCGCCACGGTGCTCCCACCCCCCCCCGCTACCTGTCGCCTCATTATAGGGAAGGGGCCGGCGCGAGTCAAACCGTCCTTGACAACGCCCGGAAGGGGCCGTATGATGCAGGCAGTTCGGGCGCGCGCGGGGGCGCGCGGCCCGGGCAGGTCGCACGGGGAAAGGAGGCGCTGATGCGGAAAACCAGCCAATCGCTTGTCCATCTCGGGCTCTTGCTGTGGGTGGCGGCGCTCGCCGCCGGCGAGGCCGCCGCGCCCGACACCAAGGAGGGCGCGCCCGCCGGGCCGCGGTACGCCGTGATCATCCAGGACCGAGTCCCCGTCCAGTTCGAGCAAGCGCAGATTGGCGAGCTCAACGAGGGCGTCCGCGTCGAAGTGCGCGAGACCCGCGACGACTGGTGCCGCGTCCGCGCCACCATCGGCAAGAACTGGTTCGAGGGCTGGGTGCGCACGGCGATGACGGCGCCCGACTCGCTCCTCGACGTGGGGGTGAAGGTGGCCCCGACGTGGCCGCAGGACATCTATCGCGACCCCGTGGACAGCCGCCGCGACCACATCGTGCCCGGCATGCAGTTCCTCGAGGTCCGCGTGAAGTTCGAGCCCACCGAGAAGAGTCCGCAGCGCGTCTACCTCCAGTGGGCCGACGGGCCGACCGCCGACCTCTATCTGCGCTACGGCCGCGACGGCAGGGCGACGCCCTACGGCTTCATCCGACGCGTCGCCGGCGTGACCCGCTCCGTCTTCGAGCGCGACGAGAAGCGCCAGACCCTTCTCCTCGCGCCCGGCGAGGCCGTCATCGAGGCCTACGTCTTCACCGTCCCCGTCCGCGCCCGCGACTTCGACCTCGTCCTCAAGGACGTCACCCTCCGCGTGCCGCTCACTCGGCGCTGAGGCCTGGTGGGCCTCGCCGTCAGATCTGCCGTCCCTTCGGGACTGGCCGGGGGTTGCCGCCGGGGATCCGGCGGTTGAAACCGCCGGCTACACCCTGGCGTCCCTGCGGGACGAAGAAGTGGCGCCCCTCGCGATGAAGGCTATCGTCTGGCTCGCAGTCGCGGAGCGACGACAGGATCTAGCCGGCGGCTTCAGCCGCCGGACCAAGGGGCCTGACCCCAGCGCAGTCCCAAAGGGACGACAGTGGGGCTCGCAGTCGCGGAGCGACGACAGGACTTGGCCGGCGGCTTCAGCCGCCGGACCAAGGGGCCTGACCCCAGCGCAGTCCCAAAGGGACGGCAGTGGGGCTCGCAGTCGCGGAGCGACGGCAGGATCTAGCCGGCGGCTTCAGCCGCCGGACCAAGGGGCCTGACCCCAGCGCAGTCCCAAAGGGACGACAGTGGGGCTCGCAGTCGCGGAGCGACGACAGGACTTGGCCGGCGGCTTCAGCCGCCGGACAGGCGGGGCCCGAACCCATCTCAGCCCCAAAGGGACGACAGTTCGATGCACTCGTTCGATCTGGTGGACCACACGGCCGACGTAGGCATTCGCGCCCGGGCCAACACGCTGGCGGAATTGCTCGTGGCGTGCGCCGAAGGAATGTCCTCGATCCTCGTCGAGGACGGCGACACTCGGGAAGAGATGGCCGTCGAGATCGCGCTCGAGGCCGACGACGCCGAGGACCTGGTCCACGCGTGGCTCCGCGAATTGCTCTTCCGCTTCAGCGCCGAGGGGCTGTTCTGCCGCCGCTTCGAGATCGAGGCGGACGAGACAAGCCTGCGCGCCACCTGCCACGGCGAGCGCTTCGACCCCGCCCGCCACCACGGCGGCACGGAAATCAAGGCCGTGACCTATCACGGCTTCAAGGTCGAGCACGGCCCCGAAGGCTGGACGGCTGAAGTGCTCTTCGACGTTTGAGGTGCAATGGAGGTGGATGGGTGGATGAATGGATGATTGGATGATTGCCAAACGGCTCGTTCACCCATCCATTCATCCAACCCTCCATTCATCCAACCAAGTTCTTCAGGAGATGCTCCCATGGCCGACAGAGCCTGGCACGGCCCCCTCGACCGCCTCGACGACTTTCGCTGGAAGATCCCGCGCTCCTACAAGCACGGCATGCTCACCGACGGCGTGATCTACGCCGACGACGCGATGATCAAGCAGGTGCTGAGCGACAACGCGCCCGAGCAGGTGGCCAACGTGGCCTTTCTGCCGGGCATCGTGGGCCGCTCGATGGCCATGCCCGACATCCACTGGGGCTACGGCTTCCCCATCGGCGGCGTGGCCGCGACCGACCCCGACGAGGGCGGCGTGGTGTCGCCCGGCGGCGTGGGCTACGACATCAATTGCGGCGTCCGCCTCGTCCGCACGAAGCTCACGGAGGACGAGGTTCGCCGCGACCTGCGCGGCCTTGTCGCGAAGCTCTTCGCCGCCGTGCCCTGCGGCGTGGGCAAGAGCGGGCAGATCCGCTTCTCGCACCAGGAGGAGCGCAAGCTCGTCGCCGAGGGCGCACGATACATCGTCCGCCGAGGCTACGGCCGCGCCGAGGACACGGATCACACCGAGGCCAACGGCGCGCTCGACGGGGCCGACCCCGACCTCGTGTCCGACCGCGCCTATCAGCGCGGCGCAGGCCAGTGCGGCACCCTCGGCTCCGGCAACCACTTCGTCGAGGTGCAGGTCGTGGACGAGGTGTACGACGCGGCCGCGGCCGAAGTCTTCGGCCTCGGCGTGGGCAGCGTCACCGTGATGATCCACTCGGGCTCGCGCGGCTTCGGCTACCAGATCTGCGACGAATACGTCCACAGCCTCGTCAAGGCCGCGCAACGCTACCAGATCGGCCTGCCTGACCGCCAGCTCGCCTGCGCCCCCGTCAACTCGCCCGAGGGCCAGCGCTACCTGGGCGCCATGCGCTGCGCCGCCAACTATGCCTGGGCCAACCGCCAGGCCCTCATGCACCTCGTGCGCACAGCGTTCGAGGAGTTCTTCCAGGCCAGCCCCGACGCCCTCGGCATGGACCTCATTTACGACGTCGCCCACAACATCGCCAAGATGGAGCGGCACACGGTCGGCGGTCGCGAGCGGCTCCTGTGCGTCCACCGCAAGGGCGCCACGCGCGCCTTCCCGCCCGGCCATCCCGAGGTGCCCGTCGAGTACCGCCACCTCGGCCAGCCCGTCATCATCCCCGGCGACATGGGCCGCGCGTCCTACCTCCTCGTCGGCACCCAGAAGGCGATGGACGAGACGTTCGGCACCACCTGCCACGGCGCGGGCCGCGTCATGTCGCGGGGGCAGGCTATCCGCACCGCCAATGGCCGCGACGTGGCGCGCCGCCTCGAGCAGCAGGGCATCATCGTGCGCGGCACCGACTGGAAGGGCCTGGCCGAGGAGCAGCCCGCGGCCTACAAGGACGTCAATCACGTCGTCGAGGTCGTCCACCGTGCCGGCCTCTCGCGCAAGGTCTGCCGCATGCGGCCCCTGGGGGTCATCAAGGGCTGAGCTAGAATCGCCCTCGTTCTCATGCACTCGGGCGGTGCAGTCGGATGGGGAGGTGGTCCGCGTAGAGGTGGAAGTCGCCATCGGTGGTGAAGATGGCGGCTTCGCGGCGCAGGGCGACGGAGCAGAGGAGGAAGTCCACGGCGGAGCCGGCCACGCCCTTGCGCCGGCACAGGTTCCCGCACCAGGCGGCGTGTTCGTAGTCCTCAGCGGCCAGTGGCGCGTCGGGGAACGCTCGGAGTGCCGAGCGAAGCCGCGCGAAGGCTCTCTCGTCCCTGATGCCTGTGAGGAGTTCCTGTCGAATGGGACCAAGGAGCATGACCTGCCTCTGGCGGATAAGCTCCGCCCACGCCGCCACTGTGCGGGATTCGACCGCGCTGAGGTGCTCACGCTTGCGGCGCAGCGCGAGCGACCAGACCGAGGTGTCCACGACCACGCTCACCGCGGTCTCCTACGCTCGGCCTTGTAGTCGTAGGAGGGGTCGTAGTCAATCGTCCCCGCCAAGCGCAGGATGCGAAGCTGCCGTCGGTATTGCACGTACTCCTTGAGCGCGGTCGTGACGGCTTCCTTCTTAGTCTTGTGGCCGCCCATCCGCCGCGCCGTCTCAATCAGCCTGTCGTCCAGTGCGAGGTTCGTTGCCATTGCGGAGTCCTCCATGCGGTCTGTCCCCCGCCAACAGCGATCTTACACAATGCGATGTGTAGAGTCAATCCCTGCCAGCAGGGCCGTCCCTGCGGAAGAGGCGGACCATGAGGGCCGCGAGGCGGGACTGGTAGCGGTGGGCAAGGAGGCTGAGGACCAGGGGCAACGCGCAGCATAGGAGGAAGATGAAGGCGACGGTGGGAAGGCTCACGCGGAAGTAGTGGTCGGCAAGCTGGCTGAAGTCCATCCAGTGCCCGCCGCCCTTGGCGTCCTCGTAGAGGCGGCGGGCGAGGGGATTGGCCCAGAGGCGCCAGGCGAACGCCGCGTCGGAGAAGACGATGAAGAAGCCGCAGGCGGCGTAGACGGGGCGCTCGGCCGCGTGGAGGATGGCGGCGCTGCCCATCGCCCGATAGAGGAAGACGCCCGCGAGCGCCAACTCCATTCCGTGGCCCATGAAGAGGATGATCGCCTGGTGCGCGTGCGTGTGGGCGCAGAGGGCCAAGAGGCCGATGGCCGCCCCAAGAACCACCAGAGTCAGCCGATTCCGCCAGTAGAGCGCGGCCAGCCCCCCAAGGCACAGGTAGACGAAGCCGAGGAGGAGCGCCGACCGTGTCTCATAGGTCGTGATCCCGCCGCCGTAGGTGAAGTCGAACGCGGGTAGCGACGGGTAGCCAAAGAGCCAGCCGACCACGACGTGGCCCAGTTCGTGGATGAGCGTGGTGAGGTAGCTGAGGACCCATCGCAGGTGCGGCTCGGCGAGGCACACCACGGCCAGGGCGGCGCCGATGCCCAGCATCAGCCAGGCATCCCGCCCCGGCCACGAGGGCGCGGGCGGTTCCGCGGCCGTCGGCTCCGGCCTGTCCCACAGGCTGTGCGGCGGAAGCGGCGGAATGGGCAAGCTCCTCCTGACGCTTCGTGTCGCGGATAGGCTACTTGGGCCGTCGCCGCATGTCAAGCTTTGACAGGCAGGGAGGGGAATCGTACAATGCCCCACCAATGCGGCCGGCGATGGGCCGGCCCGCCGGAACCTGAGGGAACGCAAGGAGTGACAGATGCCTCTACCGCTGGGCTTGCAGCTCTACTCGCTGCGCGAGGCGGCGGCGAAGGACTTCCCCGCCGTGCTCGAGAAGGTGGCCGCGATGGGCTACGCGGGCGTCGAGTTCGCCGGCCTGCACAACCTGAAGGCCGCCGACGCCGCCCGAATCGTCCGCGACCTGGGCATGGTGTGCGTCTCCGCCCACATGTCCTGCCCCGACAAGGATAATGTGAACCAGGTGGTGGACGACGCGAAGGCCCTGGGCATCGGCTACCTCGTCACCGGCGGCTGGATTGACCACTACAAGGACGCCGACTCGATCAAGGCATACGCCGCGAAGGTCGAGGCGGGGGCCGAGCTGGTCGCGCCCTACGGCCTCAAGGTCGGCATCCACAACCACTGGTGCGAATTCGACCACCTCGTGGATGGCAAGCTCCCCCACGCGATCTTCATGTCGCTCACGAAGAAGGCGTTCGCCCAGCTCGACATCTACTGGGCGAAGTTCGGCGGCACCGACCCCGCCGCGTACCTGGCCACGCTCGCCGGCCGCGTGCCGCTGCTGCACGTGAAGGACGGCACCCTGGAGAAGAACGAGAAGGGCGGCCCCTGCACGCCGCACACGGCCGTGGGCGCTGGCAAGATTGACACCGCCGCCGCCGTCGAGGCCGCCGAGAAGGCCGGCACGAAGTGGCTGCTCGTCGAGCTCGACAACTGCGCGACCGACATGGAGCAGGCGGTCCGCGACAGCGCCTCGTTCCTGATCGGCAAGGGGCTGGCCGCGGGAGCCTGTGGCTGCGGCTGCTCGTGCAGTTGAGCGGGCCGGCGCCGCACACGCATAGCGCACAACGCCGGCGGCTGCCTCAGCGGGCGGCCGCCGGCGTTCCTATTGGTGGACCACGGCGGCGCGCGGCGTCCCTACGGCGCCGGGCCGTGCAGCACCCCGGTCCCCCTGCTGCCGCGCTTGTCCACGCCGAGGATCCCCCTCGGCAGGTCCCACATGACCAGCTTGGTGAGGTAGAACGGCCCGCCGGCCACATAGTGCATGCCCACGCCCGCGTACATGGCCGGCAACTGCATCAGGTCGGCGGTGAACTGGCTCGCGTGGCCCTGCGTCGCGCGCTCCAGCAGCCCAATTGGCATGCCGATCATCACGCCCGGCAGAAGCCCGGTGAACATGCCCGTGTAGAACCCCACCCTGGCCGGCACGTGCACGAAGGGCGACGGGTCATCCGCCAGCGGCGTCGGGATGTCGTAGGGATGCGTGCGCGAGAGCGTGGACTCCCAGCCCTGCGCCCGCGCTCCGCCCGCAGCCAGCGCACTTGCGAACAACGCGAGCAGGATACCGCGCATCGGTCTCCTCCTTGTGGCGCCCCCAGCTTCTTCACTTCTTCGGCTTGCCGAGGTCGGCGAGAATCAGCTCGGCGACCTTGCGGCCGCTGAGGAGCATGCCGCCGAAGATCGGCCCCATTCGGGGGGCGCCGTAGACGGCGTTGCAGACCATGCCCGCGGCGTAGACGCCCGGGTAGATCTCCCGGGTGTTCTCCACGATGGCCTGCTCGCCGCGGGTCGCGTCCATCGGCCGCTCCCCCTCCAGGGTGCCGCTGGGGGTGTTGAGCTTCACCTGGGCCTTGTGGACGAGCACCTTGGCGACCTCGGCCGGGTGGCCCGTGGCCTCGACGATGGCGCGGGCGCGAATCGTCAGCGGGTCCACGTGCAGCCCGCTCATCTCCACCGGGCTCCACTGGATGACGAGGCCGGTCACCCTGCCGCCTTGGAGCATCACGTCCTCGACGCTGATGCAATTCATGAACCGCGCGCCAGCCGCCGTCGCCTTATACAGCAGCGCGGCCACGGCGTGGACGGCGTCGGCGGTCCAGTAGCCCTTGCCGGCCTTCTTGCACTGCACGCCCATCTCGTCGAGGATGGCCTTGGCGGGGTCCTGGACGACGATTTCGTTGAACATCATGCCCCCGCCCCACATTCCGCCGCCGATGCTGAGCTTGCGCTCGAACACGGCCACCTTGAGGCCCGCCTGGGCGAGATAGTAGGCCGCCGTGATGCCGGCGGGGCCGCCGCCGGCGACCGCCACGTCGGTGTCGGCCACCTCGCACAGCTTCTTCGCGTAGGACTCCACGATGAGACGCGTGACGCGGATTTCGTCCAGCTTCACCGTCTCCACTCCTCTCTGGACGGGTCGTCGGTTCCGAGACAAGAACGCCCGAACCACACGCGTGTGGTCGGGCCGACGGCTGCTTCCCTACGCGAGCATTACCTCGGGCAGGTTCCTGGGGTCGACCCGAGTCCTCTCAGCCTGCGGGAAAAGGGGACAATCTACTTTTTCGCGGCGAAAAAGTTGAATGTCCCCTTTTCCCGCACGGCTCCCCCAGCAGCTACGCCCCATTGTAGGCGCAACGGCGTGCTGCGTCAACAGCAAGGAGTTCCAGAGGCGGGGCCGATCCCACCTTGCGCCTGCGACCGAAGGCCCGCTGGAGGGATGGCCAAACAAGCATTTCGCGGATGAGGAGGCGCCCCCTATGGGGATCTGGGAGGCAGAGTCGGCAGCCCCTCCTGCAACGCCATCTGGATTCTATCGATAAGGCGAGCCGGGTACTCCGTCAACCGGTACCGCACAGCCTCTGGCGATACCCTGAAAAACTTGACCAGGAGAGCCACCAACCGGTTGATGAGTTGCTCACCTGTGTTCCCGCTTGCGCACTCACGGAGAGCAGCATAGATCCCGGCGGCCTGGCGCTCAAAGGACGGCATCGGCATCAGCAACGCTGCCGCGAACCTCTTCGCATTCCGCTCGGCGGTGTCAGAGTTCTCGATGCTCAGGTAGAGCCGGATCGCCTGTTCGGAGCTGGTCACTTTGGGCAGGTGGCCGAGGTGCAGGACGTAGTGGCCAACTTCCTCTGCGAAGGTGAACCGATACCGGTGTTGGTTCTGGTGGTCAAACAGGTCCTTGTCGACAATAATGATGCACCGGCCCTCCCTGTCTCGACCCAGTAGGCCATCGACCCCGAAGCCAGATCGAAGCGCTGGCATATGGTGGATCCTCAGCCCCAACGCACGCTCCGCAACCAGCTCGACGTCCACTGCCGTGAGAGGTATGGTGTACGGGTATCTGTTCCTGTAGGCTTCCCTCAGGAGCGACTCCGCCTTCTCCTCAATCTCCCAGACCGGGTACTCAGGCACGACCACGATGGGCCTCCCGAACAGAGGGTCAGAAGTGCTCGTTGACATAGTCAATGAGCTTGCGGATCTGGTCGTCGCTCAGCTTCTTGCCTTCCGTTGTCCTGAGCAGCAGGGGAACCACTGAGCGCGTCGCCGCGTACTCAGCCACGTCGGCAGGGACCGGAGCTTTCCGAGCCTCGGCGGCTAGGTCGTGGAACTCGTGCCACTCCTCGGTTCCCTCAGGGATTGCCAGCGTCTCGGCAATCTCCTTGAGCCGTCGAGCGTCCTTTGGCGGGGGGGTCTTCCCCGTCTCCATGTTCGAGTAGTTGGATGGCTGGTACCCAAGCAGCGCAGCGAACGTACGCAACCCGTACCCCGCCTCGAGACGCAGGGTCCTCACAAATTCGCCCCACGTCAGACCGCGCCCTTTGCTCTTGCCCATCTCCATCCCTCCTTCGATCCCACGAACAGCCTCCCTAGCACTCGCAGCCGTTATGAGCAAGTATAACGCGCCCCCCGCCAATGTCAAGAGAAAAATCGCATGGGAGAGCAAAGAAAGGCTCGGTGCCCCTTCTCGGCCCTCATGGCACAGAGCCAAGCTCGATCACGGTCACTTCGGGCCGGGAGCAGAAGCGGACGCGCGGCACGGGGCCGCCCTCCATGCCGATGCCGCGGTTGACGTAGTCGCTGAGGACCAGGCAGAAGAGGATAAGGACGCGTGTCAGCTCAGCGTGGCTCATGCAGACCTGTCTAGCGGCTCGCGCGCCGGCGGGCAAGCGGCGCGAGCGCTTGTCCCCGCCCCTTTGACAGCAGCCCCCTCGCCGGGTTTACTGGAGTGGTCTTCCCTTCGCGATTCGGGATTGGGTG
Organism: Planctomycetota bacterium; assembly: GCA_035527715.1. Taxonomy (GTDB): domain Bacteria; phylum Planctomycetota; class PUPC01; order DSUN01; family DSUN01; genus DSUN01. Next base: position 72,731 of record DATKZY010000032.1, read on the forward strand.
TTCGCCATTCAGCGTTGCCCTCCTCCGAGGAGCCACCAGCCATGCCTCTCAGCATCCGCCGCGTGTTCGACCTCGCGCAGCCGCTCTACGACGAGTGCCCCGCCTACCCCGGCGACCCGCAGGTGCGCCTGCGCGTGGCCAAGACGATCGAGGCCGATGGCTTCGCGCTGGAGACGCTGTTTCTCGCCAGCCACTCGGGCACCCACGTGGACGCGCCCAGCCACCTGCTGCACCTCGACCGCGGGGCGATCACGGATTTCCGTCCCGACCACTTCGTCGGGCCGTGCGTAGTGGCCGATCTGCGGCAGAAGGGCGACGACGATGAGATCGGCCCCGACGACCTCGAGCCGTATCGCGAGATGCTCGCGCCCGGCGACATCCTGCTCCTGGCCACGGGCTGGTCGCGGTTCCGCGGCGAGGACGCGGCCCGCTGGATGCACCACTCGCCCTACCTGACGAAGGAGGGCGCCGAGTGGATCTGCGCCCGCGGCGTGAAGGGCGTGGGCATTGACCACTTCACGATCGGCACCACGCTCGGCCAGTTCGACCGCCCGCCGCACGAGACGCTGCTCCGCCGCCGCATCTGGATCGCCGAGGACCTGCTCATCCCCGACGAGCTGCTGGCCGAGCGGCGCAAGTGGCTCTATGTCGGCATCCCCCTCAAGCTCCAGGGAGCCAGCGGCGCACCCGTGCGGCCCATGGTGCTCGACATCGAGGAGTAGACGGGGTGTTTGACAGTGAGCGCGACGGCGGCTAGAATGCCGCGTGCCCGTTCAGGAGCACGACCCAATGGCCGCCCGCACCGCTATCCAACTCGACCTGCGCGACAGCGTGGCCACGGCGCTCGTGCCGTTGTCCGCGGGCGAGACGGTCGCCCTGGAGACGGTGACCGTGGCGCTTGCCGAGAACATCCCGAGCGGCCACAAGTTCGCCGTCCGCCCCATCGCGAAGGACGAAGCGGTGATCAAGTACGGCCAGCCCATCGGCCGCGCCACCAAGCCCATCCAGCCCGGCGAACACGTCCACGTGCACAACGTCGTGAGCCAGCGAGCGGTGAGGGAAAGCGGTGTTGGGGGTTAGGTGTTTGGTGTTGGGGGTATGGAAAAGGGCAACGGAAGAAGGGAAATCGGAAATCGGCAATCGGAAATCGGAAATCACGATCCAGGGCTACCCCCGCGCCAATGGGACCGTGGGCGTGAGGAACCATGTTCTCGTGCTGCCCACGGTGGGCTGCTCGTGCCACGTGGCGGCGAAGATCGCCGAGGGCCTGCCGGAGGCCGTGGCGATCAGCCATCAGCACGGCTGCGCGCAGATCGGCGACGACGCGGCCGCGACGTTCCGCACCCTCACCGGCACGGGGGCGAACCCGAACGTGGGCGGTGTGCTTGTGGTGGCGCTCGGCTGCGAGCAGTGGGCGGCGGAGGCATTTGCCGACGAAGTCCGCAAGGCGGGCAAGCCGGCCGAAATCGTCGGCATTCAGAAGGAAGGCGGCACGTCGAAGGCCATCGCCCGCGGGCGCGAGCTGCTCGGCGGCATTGCCGACCAGGTGCTGCGGCAGGAGCGGCAGGCCTGCCCGTTCGACCGGCTCGTGATCGCGATGGAGTGCGGCGGCTCCGACTCCTTCTCGGGCCTCACGGGCAACCCGCTGGTCGGCGAGATCGCCGACCGGGCCGTCGCCGAGGGCGCCACGGTCATCGTGTCCGAGACCACGGAGTTCATCGGCGCCGAGCACCTGCTGGCGACGCGCGGGGCGTTCCCCGAGATCGGCGAGGACGCCCGCAAGATGGTGCTCGACTGCGAGAAGGTCTGCCGCTTCTACGGCGCCGACCTCACGGGCTCGAACCCCTCGCCCGGCAACATCGAGGGCGGCATCACCACCATCGAGGAGAAGTCGCTCGGCTGCCTCCACAAGGGCGGCCACAGCCCCATCCAGGAAGTGCTCGACTACGCCGTCGCGCCCACCAGCCGCGGCCTCGTGCTGATGGACACGCCGGGGAACGACATCGAGTCGGTCGCGGGCATGGTCGCGGGGGGTGCCACGCTGATCCTCTTCACCACCGGCCGCGGCACGCCCCTCGGCTGCGCCGTCGCCCCCGTCATCAAGATCGCCACCAACACCCCCCTCGCCGAGAGCATGGCCGAGAACATGGACTTCAACGCGGGACTGATCGCCGATGGCAAGGAGACGATGGCGGAGGCCGCCGACCGCCTCTGGGCATTGATGCTGGAGGTGGCCAACGGCCGGCTCACCTGCTCCGAGGCCCTCGGCCACCGCGAGTTCGGCATCCGCCGCACCGCCCCCACCCTGTAGCCTCGCCGCCAATCCCCTCTCGGCACCCCGGTCCAAGACTCGCGCCCTTTTCCCCCCCTCTCTGGGCGCAAGGCCGGCCCCGCCCTGCCAGCCGCCTCAACAAAGCTGTAAGTGTCGTCATAGCAGCATGTTAGGCCAAGCCATCCAACACCACCAGCCAGGCGCCCGCCAAGACTCGCGCCCCAGGGGGGGCGCGAGTCTTGGGCCCCCCGCCCGAACGGGTTCGGCGACGATTCTGCCTTACTGCTCCCCGTCAAGGGCCAGGCAGACATGCCCCCTCTCCCGCCCTGCGCTAGGCGCTCAATCCCCCCGCCCCTGGATTTGAGCATGTAGTGGGCCGACTGACCATCGCCCTAACATGTTGCTTCACCAGCTCTTACGGCCACGATAAGGCACCCGATCCCCCTCTGCTACATGCTCAATTCACCCTCCCCCGCCGCGACCCAGCCGGCAGGCCGCCAATCTCCCCGCCCCTGGGTTTGGCGGCCTGTAGGGCACGAGGCCATCGCCGTAACACATAACCCCATCAGCGCTTAGGGCTCACAGGACACGCACGCCCCACCCCTACAGACCGCCAACTGGCCTCGCCGCCTTGGCATTCTTGGCGTCTTGGCGATCCCTCTCAGAAGCTTGACCACAGAGGGCACAGAGGCCACAGAGACAAGCCACAGAGGAGATCAGCGACCCCGGCTCACACGTGTCCCGTCGCGAAGCCGCCGCGTCTCGTCGCGAAGCTCCCGCTTCGCGACGCACGATCCTGAAGCTCCAGCTTCGATTCGTCTTGCGGCAGGAGCCGGACGACCCCGTTGCGAAGCCGGAGCTTCGCAACGAGGGAAAGCCCTGGTGTTCGGCTTTGGCCTTGCTAGCTCCGAAGGAGCGTACTATGATAGCCCAGGGCAACGCCCTGGGAAACGGGGTCCGGTGTTCGTTCAGCCCTGAAAGGGCGTACTACTGGCCCGGCCTTAGCACGCCCCTTCAGGGCTCCACATGGGCTCTCGCCAATTCCCAGGGCGTTGCCCTGATCATTGCCCACATCTCGAGGTTTTGCAGCCCGCGAACGCGGGTGAGCCAGTCGTAGCCCAGGGCGACCGAAGGGAGCCCTGGGACCAGAGCGTCCCCCCCATCGAAGCCCCCGAAGGGGGTGCTTCTCGGCCCCTGAATCGCCCCCATCGGGGGCTCGGCGGCAGGGGCGCCGCTTCCCAGGGC
>DATKZY010000033.1:0-15219 GCA_035527715.1 Planctomycetota bacterium
CCCCGCGGCATGCTACAGAAGGGCAGTGCTTGTGGGAGTGGCAACTGCCCGGAGTTCCCGCCGCCATGATGGGGAAACAGGTTCGCCAAGAGGCTCTGTATGTCGTGGGGATCAGCCTGGAGAAGCGGGTGCGCGAGGACCCTCCGCTGCGCCGCATCCAGCGGGCGGTGGAGTTCGAGTTCGCGCGCGACCGCGTGGCTCACCGCTGTCGGTTGTCGGGGTCGGGATTCGCGGGGATTCGCACGATCCGCGGTCGCCGAAGAACGGTGTTCGGTGTCGGGTGTTCGGTGCTTGGGTACGCAGGAGGAAGATCCCGCGTGCATGTATGCACGCCCCACCGGCGTTCCCTTTTCGCGTCCTTTCGCGTGTTTCGCGGGCGCGCTCTTCTCTGCTCCCTCTGCTGCTGTGCGTGAGGCCATCCGCTTCGGGGTTCGCGTTTCGTGTCCCGAGTTCGGTCCCCTTGGCGGACTCGGCGTCGTGGCGGTGGGGATGGGCTTGGACTCCCGCAGGCGGTGTTGGTAGGATGTGGGCGTCGGGTGGTAGCAGTTCGGAAGGGCGGCTTACGAGCAGGGCAGGAGGTCGAGCATGGCCGAGAACAAGGCGGGGCTGGCGCTGCGGGCGAAGTTCCGGGCGGCTCAGCGGGCGCTGCGGGCGAATTTCGACGCGTGCGTGGCCGGCGGCAAGCATACCTATGAGAAGGGCCTGCGGAACGAGCAGGTGCTGATCGACTTCCTGCGGGAGCATCTGCCGCCGAAGTACGGGGTGTCGCGCGGGGAGGTCGTGGACTCGAAGGGGCACGTGGCGCGGCAGGCCGACGTGGTGATCTACGACGCGCACCACGCGCCGCTGGTGCAGGAGGGGGAGACGTCGAAGGTGTTCGCGGCGGAGAGCGTGTACTCGGTGATCGAGGTGAAGCCGGCGCTGAGCCGGCCGACGCTGGTCGCGGCGGTGCAGGTGATCCGCTCGGCGAAGGAGCTGGACCGCTCGGCGGTCGTGGCGTCGCACGGCGGCCACGAGCGGCTCCACGGGCCGGTGGTGAACCCGCCGCTGTTCGGCGCGATCTTCTCGCTGAAGGCGACCAATCCCGAGACGCTCGTGCCCGCCCTGGCCGACCTGCACGGCACGATGCGCTGGCAGTGGTGGACCGATGCGGTGTGCGTGCTGGGCGAGTCGCTCATCTACCACTTCGACAAGCACACGGGCAGCGATGGCAAGGAGACTTGGCAGGCGGCGGTGCTGACGGGCGACTCGCGCCTGGGCTACTATCAGTCGGGGGAGGACACGCTGCTGATGTTCTATCTGTTCCTGTTGTATCAGCTCAGTGCGAAGGAGCTGTATCCGCCGGACTTCGTTCGATACGTGTCGGGGCTTGCCGGCCCGCCATTGCGGATTTACCTGGGGGACCGGCTGCCGTGCCCGGCCCTGGGGCGGAGAGGCAGGAAGCCGAAGGGGGCGAGTGGCTAAGTACCGCTCCACGGAGAAAGGCGCGCAATAGCGAGGCGGGATTTCCTCGGGCTTCGTCCCGCAGGGACGCCAGGATTTAGCCGGCGGCTTCAGCCGCCGGAACGCCGGCGGTCCCCAGCCCTCAGCCCCGCAAGGGGCGGCAGACCCCGCGCCGGGGAGCCCTTCTGCCGTCCCTTCGGGACTGAGCGGGCCTATTCTCGCACCCGAGTCCGGCGGCTGAAGCCGCCGGCTAAGTCCTGCCGTGCCTTCGGCACGATGGCCGCAGAGGGTGGTTCTTGTACACTTTTCTCTGTGGAGCAGTACTAAGGCATTCGCGGGGCAGGGACGGCAATTTGCCGCCTTTATGTGACAATCGTCGGAAGCCGTTGCCGCTTGGCCGCGGATTCGGCATTCGCAGCCGAATCCGAGATTCTCGCCCGTTCGTGAAATCGCCTTGACACGCCGATGCGGGCCAGTATAATACGGCAACTCTTGCCGCTGTTGTGTGGCAGGTGCGCGGTCCCATCTGCGCGGCGGGCAGGAGACACGTGACGGCGATGGCCACAAGGCATGGCCCGCCAGAAAGGACGGAGCGAGGATGGCTGAGCAGAAGGGTGCGAACCCGTTCGCGATCGCCCAGCAGCAATTCGACGAGGCGGCTGCCCTGCTGGGGCTGGAGCCCGCGATGCGCGCGTTCCTCCGCGTGCCCATGCGCGAGCTGCACGTGACCCTGCCCGTGCGGATGGACGACGGGAGCGTGAAGGTGTTCCAGGGCTTCCGCGTGCAGTACAACGACGCCCGCGGGCCGACGAAGGGCGGGATCCGCTTCCACCCCGACGAGACGATTGACACGGTGCGCGCGCTGGCGGCGTGGATGACGTGGAAGTGTTCGGTGGTGGACATTCCGCTCGGCGGCGCCAAGGGCGGCGTGATCTGCAACCCGAAGCAGTTGTCGAACCCCGAGCTCGAGCGCCTGAGCCGCACCTACGTCGGGGCCGTCGGCCGCATCCTCGGCCCGGACAAGGACGTGCCGGCCCCCGACGTCTACACGACGCCGCAGATCATGGCGTGGATGATGGACGAGTATTCGAAGCTGGCCGGGCACAACGCGTTCGGCGTCATCACCGGCAAGCCGCTGGCGCTCGGCGGCTCGGCCGGCCGCGGCGACGCGACGGCGCGCGGCGGCTGGTTCACCGTGCGCGAGGCCACCAACGAGATGGGCATCGACCTCGCCAAGGCCACCGTCGCCGTCCAGGGCTACGGCAACGCCGGCTCCTTCGCCGCCATCCTGGGCAAGAGCCTCTACGGCTGCAAGATCCTCGCCGTCACCGACACCCAGGGCGGCGTCTACAACCAGGACGGCGTGGACCCCGAGGCGGCCCTCGAGCACAAGCGCCGCACGGGCTCCGTCGTCGGCCTCCCGGGCACCAAGCCGATCAGCAACGACGAGGTGCTGGAGCTCGAGGTGGACATCCTGTGGCCGTCGGCCATCGAGAACGTGATCACGGGCGCGAACGCGGGCAACATCAAGGCGAGGATCGTGGCCGAGGCCGCCAACGGCCCCACCACGCCCGAGGCCGACGCGATCCTCCACAAGAAGGGCATCCACGTCATCCCCGACTTCCTGTGCAACGCCGGCGGCGTCACGGTGTCCTACTTCGAGATGGTCCAGAACTTCAACCACTTCTACTGGACCGAGGAGCAGGTGCACCAGATGCTCGACAAGAAGATGACGGACGCCTATCACGCGGTGCTGTCGGCGTCGCGGCGCCACAAGGCCCACATGCGCCTTGCGGCCTACGCCGTGGCCGTCCAGCGCGTCGCCGAGGCGGTCCGCCTCCGCGGCTGGGTCTGAGCCGCCTGGCACGAACGAAACACACACCACGGGGCGACGCCCGACAGCCGGGCGTCGCCCCTTCCATGTCGTGCCGCAACCTGCCTGCGGGAGCCCCCCGCAGTTGAATTGCCTGTGGCCCCGGGTATAATCGCCGACAGGGGGTCGCGAAGAACGATCGGCAGAGAGGACATGGCATGCTTCGGCCTGGCGCGATGCTTCTCGCGTTCGCCCTTCTGTGGCCGGCAGCGGGCGGCGAGACGGTGTTGATCGGCGGGGTTGCCGTGCCGGCCGACTGCGCGCTGGCGAAGAAGGAGCATCCGAGGCTCCTGTTCACCCGAGCCGACCTGCCGCGCCTGCGGGAGCGGCTGAAGCAGCCGCGCCTGGCCAAGGAGCTGGAGTGGGCCAAGAGCCTCGCCGCCGACGGCAAGGCGTCGGCCATTCTCCTCGGCGTCCTCTATCACCTCACCGGCGAGAAGGCATATCTCGACCAGGCGAGGGCGAAGCTCCGGCCGAGCTGGGTCCAGACCTATCCGCTGGCCGCCGACCTCGTGATGGGCGGCCTCGGGCCCGAGGAGCAGAGGGCCGAGGCCGATCGCCTCGTGGCCGTGCTCAAGGCCGAGCGCTGGCGGCCGCACGTCGCCCTCGCCCTCGCCGCCTGGGGCCACGGCCACGACGAGTTCCTCGACGACGACCTGAAGAAGCGCTACCCCGAGGACCTGGTGCGCGGCGTCGCCTACAACAACCTCTGGTCGCAGGGCCGCGGCGGCAGCTCGATGAGCCACGGCTACAACGGCGAGCACTTCTACACCGAGTGGCTCACGATGGCCGTCGCCTGGTCGAACGCGACGGGGCAGGACTGGGTGTCGAAGTGCGACTTCGCGGCCCACGCGCCCGAGTGGTATCTGTTCCACTACCGCCCGTGGGCGGCGCGGGTGGAGTGCGTGCACGTGGGCGTGACGGCCATGTGCGCCCACTGGATGACGGTCACGCCGGCAACCTTTGACGGCGACGACCTCGCGGTGCTCGTCGCCACGCGCTTCCGCGACGGCGTGGGGCAGTGGTGGATTGACAACGTGATCTCGAAGATCTCGATGGGCTGGGGCACGAGCGCCCTCGGCCAGGGCGGCGTGTGGGGAAAGCTCCTGTGGTACGATCCCGACCTGCCACCCGTCGAGCCGGCGATGCTCCCGCCCGCGCGCCTCTTCCCCGAGAACGGCCACGCGGTAATGCGGTCGGACTGGGGCCCCGCGGCGACCTATGCCCTCTTCCGCTGCGGGCGCTTCGGCGAGATTGACGGCGCCTGGGGCCGCAACAACGCCGACAACCTGCACTTCCTCATCGGCAAGCGGGGCATCCTCGCCGCCGACACGGGCGCCGTGCACACCCTCAACAACGCCGCCCTCGGCTTCGCCGGCGCAAAGGCCCCAGGCGATACGCCGCCCCACCGCACCGAATACGCCCGCCAGACCATCGCCCACAACTCCATCACCGTCGGCCGCGAGCCCATCGTCCACGTGGACTGGCGCGGCCAGCCCACCCGCGACGTCGTCCGGCGCGGCGGCCAGTCGCCCATCCAGGACAAGGCGTGGTGGAAGCTCTGGGGCCTGCCCGAGCGGAAGCCCGGCGACAGGCCCTTCCGCGAGGGGCGCATCGTCGCCTACGAGACCTCGCCGCTGTTCGACTATGCCGCCGGCGACGCGACCCACTCCTACCCGCCGACCCGCGTGAAATCCATCACCCGCCAATTCGTCTACCTACGCCCCGATGCGTTCGTGGTCTTCGACCGCGTCGAGGCCGCCGAGCCCGGGCTGGAGACGATCTGGAACCTCCACTCGCTCTACGAGCCGGCCTGGAACGGCACGAAGGGGGCCGACCCCTCACTCCCGCCGGAGAAGCAATTCATCCTGAGCGATGATGGGAAGATGCAGATCGCCAACCCGAGGCCCGGCGGCCGCTTCGTCCACACGGGCGGCGACACGTTCACGATGGACGACCAGTGGCCGGGCATGCAGGGGCGGCTCTTCGTCAGGCTCCTCCTGCCCGCCGAGGACGCTCGAATCGTCCGCACCATCGGCGGGGCGTGGCACGAGTTCGAGGTGGACGGCATCAACCACGGCCCCACGGAGGCGACCTACGCGAAGCACAAGGGCGGCCGCGACCAGCACAACCGCGAGAACACCATCGGCGTCGAGGGCTGGCGGATCGAGGTCGAGGCGAAGGGCCGCCCCGCCGCCGCGCATTTCCTCACCGTCCTCTTCGCCGCCGACCAGGCGACCCCACAGATGCCCCCCATCGAGCGGGTCGAGCAGGGGGGCCAGGTGGGAGCCCGGCTGACGCTCGGCGGCAGAGAGTGCGAAGTGACCTTTGCGACCTCGGGGCCCGTCGCCGCTCGCCTGCGCATCACCGAGGCCGGCCGCACGCTCGTGGACCGCCCCCTGGCCGACAACGTCGAGGACCACTACAGGAAATGGTCGGAAGACCCCCGGTACAAGGCGTGGACAACCCGTCCTGAGCTCCGGAACTTCATTGGCACAGAGGAACCTGCCCGATGACGACTCGCCCCTGGCTGTCCGTGGCTCTGGCCCTGATGGCGGCGGGAACGCTCTCTGCCGACACCGTCGTGACGAAGGACCAGCAGACCCTCAAGGGCCGCGTGGTCAGCGAGGGCAAGGATACGCTGGTCCTCCGCTCGCCCTTCGGCGAGCTCACCATTCCCAAGGGCGAGATCAAGGAGCACCAGCGCGCCGTCTACGTGGTCGAGCTCAAGGACGGCTCGAAGCTCGCCGGCCAGATCAGGGGCGAGACGCCGCAGCAGCTCGCGCTGAAGGTGGACGGCAAGGACCGCAGCGTAGCCCAGGCCGACGTCAAGGGGGTCACCGAGCGGGTCGTGCCCGACGCCACGAAGCTCGAGGCGATGCGGGCCAACGCCCTCAAGCTCCTCCAGGACAAGAAGTACCCGGAAGCCATCAAGCTCTACCAGGAGATTCTGGGCGCGGCGCCGGACGACGCGACCTCGATCTACAACCTGGCGTGCGCCTACTCGCTGACCAAGGAGCCTGCCAAGGCCGTGGCCATGCTCCACCGCTCCCTCGAGGCCGGCTTCATCAAGTTCGGCCACATCGAGGTGGACCCCGACTGGGACGGGATGCGGAACGACCCCGGCTTCCAGGCGCTGATGAAGGAGCGGGCGAAGTACATCGAGAGCGGCGTCGCCCTCTCGGTCGAGCGCGTGCACAAGGCCCTGGCCGGCCGCGGCATTGACCCCAAGGCATACAAGAGCCTGCACGACAAGCAGCACAACTTCGTCTACCTCCACACCCGCAGCGACGAGGAGCTGGCCGTCGTCCGCAAGTCGCTCGAACAGTACGGCGAGTGGCAATGGAAGCGCCTGCTCCAGAACCGCCCGCAGGACCCGATCTACATCGTGCTGCTGAGCCAGGCCGACACGCCCAAGGTGTTCCCGCGGAGCGGCGGCGGCGTGTTCAACGCCGCCAGCAGCGTGCTCCTGTGCGGCGACCTCCCGGCCTGGAAGCTGGTGAAGACGAGCGTCGTGATGCACGAGTTCACCCACGCCCTGCACTTCGCCGACATGGCGGCCCGGCGGCAGACCCATCCCATCTGGCTCGTCGAGGGCCTCGCCACGCTCTTCGAGACGGCGAAGCACGAGGGCGACAAGGTCGAGCCCCTCCACTCCCAGCGCCTCGGCATCCTCCAGCAGGCCATCCGCGCCAGGCGAAGCATCGCCTGGGCCCAGGTGATGGGGATGAACCACGCGCAGTTCATGCAGAACGCCATCATCGCCTACGCCCAGGCCCGCTACATGCTCTTCTACATGCTCGAGAAGGGCCTCCTCAAGAAATTCTACGACGAGTACACCGAGAAGGAGAGCTACGCCGACGACAAGAGCGCGCTGCGTACCGTCGAGGTCGTCTTCGGCAAGCCCATCCAGGAGGTCGAGCGCGACTGGAAGCAGTGGGTCCTCGCCCAGAAGGTGCCCCAGGTCCCCTTCCTCGGCCTTCGCACGAAGGCCGACAAGGGGAAGCTCCTCGTCGAGGAAGTCGTCGCCAAGTCCCCGGCCGACAAGGCCGGCATCAAGAAGGGCGACGTCATCACGACCATGGACGGGCAGGCCATGGACGACCCCAACGACATGATGGAAGTGATCGGCGGCAAGAACGTCGGCGACGAGATGGCCGTGCAGGTCCAGCGCGAGGGCAAGACGCTCGACCTCAAGCTCAAGCTCGCCGCCCGCCCGGCCGGCTTGGGTCGCCCGCCGACCCCGCCGCCGGCGCCGGTAGCCTTCCTCGGCGCCTCTGTCGAGGAGATCGTCGGCGGCATCCGCGTCCGCGAAGTGGTCAAGGACTCCCCTGCCGACAAGGCCGGCCTGCAGGTCGGCGACCCCATCGTCGAGGTGGACGGCAAGCCCGTGGGCACCGTCCGCCAGTTCCTCGACGCCCTCAAGGCCGCCAAGCCCGACCAGACGATCAAGCTCACCCTCGACCACGACGGCCAGCGGGAGACCCTCGAGGTCAAGCTCGCCAAGCTCCAGTGAGGAGCGGGCTCACTCGAGGAAGCACAGGGCGCGCTGGTTCTGGGCGTCGGCCAGGAGGTGGGCGAGGCAGCCCTTCGAGGCCCGCGCCACGTCCACCACGCGCACGAGGTCGCGGAACCGCTCGCTCTCGGGCACCAGCTCGCCGAGAATGCTGGGGGCGTTCTGGAGGAACTCGCGGTTGAAGGCCACCCCCTCGTCGTCGGGGTAGACGGCGAGGTAGACGATCTGGTCCTCGACGATGTCCTGGAAGAAATGGGTGCCGTAGGAGACCTCGGGGAGCTGGCCGGCCTCCTCGTGGGCGAGCTCGACGAGGACGGCGGCGTTGCTGATGTCGGCATAGCCGACGCTGACGCCGAGCTGGACGTTGTTGGTGCCCCAGCGCCCCGGGCCGATCATGAGGATCTGGTTCTGGGCGATGAGGGGATGGCGGTTGATGCTGCCCACAAGGCGCGGCAGCGAGCGCTTCGTCTCGATGTCCGCCGTGTGGTAGCGCCACGGGTCAATGTAGAGCAGGTAGCGGAGGTCGCGGAGCACGCCGCCGCCGATGACGCGCGAGGAGCGGAAGAGGGTTTCCTCGGTGGGGAGCTCCTCGGGCACCTCGACGGGCATGGTGAGGCCGGGGACGCGCAGCGGCCGGCACTGGAGAAGGTTGATGCGGACCCGTCCGCCGCTCTCGACGGAGGCGGTGAACTCGGTGTCGACGGGCTGGCCGTAGGCGCGCTCGAGGTAGCCGAGCATCTTGCCCATGAGCTTCACGAAATCGGTGTGGCTCAGCAGGCGGTTGAAGGTGAGCACGTAGTCCTTGGGCGGCCCCTCGACCACGGAGCCGATGGGGTCGCGCACGTAGCCCTCGTCCAGCAGCGAGACCAGGTACTGGAGGTTCGGGTAGTCGCCCGCGGCCAGGAGGTCCACGATGGGCTCGGTGACGAAGGCGTTGCCGAGCAGGTCAATCACGTCGGCGAGGCGTTGGGAGTATTTGGCCACGCGGGTGCCGACCTCGGGGCGGAGCTGGGGGTGGCTCACGGCGACCATGCGCGGGTAGTCGCCGCCGACGCGGTTGACGGCGCGGGTGCCGAGGCCCAGGACGAGTCGGATGAGGCCCTGGGCGGGGTCAATGCGGTCGTTCCAGGCGTACAGGTTGCGCGAGAAGGCCACGCCGGCCAGGGTGGGGAAGAAGAAGTCGCGGTAGGGCATGCCGGCCACGCGCTGGACGAGGATGGCCATCTGCTCGTCGCTGGCGGCGAGGCCGTGCTTGCGGCGGTACGACAGCGCGTCGGGGTTCAGCGCGCTGGCGTAGACCAGCTTGACGGCGCGCAGGAAGGCCTCCAGCCGCTCCTCCGGGCCGCCCTGGTTCGGGCAGAACTCGCTGCGGTACTTCCCCGCGAACGCGTTGCCGAAGTTGTCCTCCAACAGGCTGCTCGAGCGCACGATGATGGGCGCCTGCCCGAAGTAGTCGAGCATGTCGCGGAACTGCTCGGTGATCTCGGCGGGAAACTCGCCGGCGAGAAACTGGCGCTCGACGTCCGCGAACTCCTCGCGCGACCGGCTCCCCTCGCGCGACAGCTCCAGCCGCAGGCGGAACAGATCGTTGTCCACCAGGAACGTGAAGAACACGTCGGAGCCGATGTAGAAGGAGTCGTGGTCCTCGAGCACCTCGGAGAAATCGGTGTCCTTCGATTCCTTCAGGAGGATGTTCCGGGCCAGGAGCATCCCGGCGGCCTTGCCGCCGATGCGGCCGGAGCCGATCACGCGGTCGCGGATGCCCAACAGGTCGCCCAGGCCGAGATACCGGTCGGCCAGGCGGTGGAACTCCGGGTGGTGGCCGATGAGCATGCGGGTGAGCTCTTGCTTGAGGGCCACGACCTCGGGCGAGGTCTCGTGCAGCTCGCCGACCCCGTCGCGCACCGCGACGAGCCTGCGGTACACGCTCTCCCAGGGCGCCGTGGGACTCGTCGCCGCCCGAGCCGACGCGCGGCGACCCAGGGATGTGACGGTGGCGGCCTGGCCGCTCTGCGACACGGGCGTCCAGGCGTCCTCGGTGACCTGGTGGGGGAGGAACATGGAGGGCGAGTAGCGCCCCCAGACCCGCAGCGGGTGCACGTACATGCCGCCCCTGGCCCGGTAGACGTCGAGGAGCAGTTGGGTCGTATCGCGAATCTTGGCAATGACGGTGTGCTTGTGCCGGCCGCGCAGCAGGGCAAAGTAGGCCACCGTGTCGAGCTCGAACAGGAACGGACAGATGACCTGGAAGAAGTTGGCCAACTGTTCGTCCGACGCCCACTCCTCGACGAGGCTCGAGAGGCTGTCGAACACGTAGAAGACCTCGCGCCCCTGCTCCTCGATGACCTGGTGCACGTGGGCGCTGAAGAAGTCGAACCCGTGGCCGGGGTCCACCTCGATGGTCCGGGTGGCCTGCGAGGACGCGAGGACGGGGGGATGCGCCGCGAAGCGCAGGTAGACCACCTCGCGGCCATCCGCCAGCGCCTGCGCGGCGAATGGCCGCGCGAAGCCCACGTAGTCGTCCAGGCTGTCCACCTGCCACACCACATTGTCGCCCAGGCGCAGGCCCTGGACCGTTGTGTCGAAGCCGGCAATCCCGCTCGGAATGTGGCTGCTTTCCATAGTGTCCCTTTTCTCAAGACTCGCCAGCTCGCGGCCGTGACGGCCGCGCGGGCCTGGCGTGGACATGGCAGGCTGCGGCGTCCTCCCCCATTAGCATGCGGCCCCGGGCGGAACTTTGCAAGCGCGGGCACACTCCACACTTGACCCGCGCGCGCCATCGGCGTATCCTCGCGGCGTGGGAGGCACTGGCTCCGCGCTGCGGGGGGACGTGAGGAGGCTCCCGATGGCGTTGCGCAGCGGCCCTTGCGGCCTCGCCGTGGCCCTCGGCTCGGCGCTGGCGCTCGCGGCCGCCGAAAGGCCCAGCCGCCGCCCCGTCGAGGACATTGCGGACGCGATCGTCTACACGGTCAACGAGAGCATCCACTCGGACGCTGCCCTCGCCCTGGCCAGCCAGGTGCCCTCGGATGTCCTCGTCCGCGCCTGGTTCAAGTGGCGCAACGCCCCCGACTGCGCGGGGTCCGCCCACCTCGTCGCCAAGGCCCACGCCCTCGGCGCCCTGTTCGGCGGCGGCATCACGTGCAGCGCGCTCTACCACGGCGAGAACGGCCTCTCCGACGCCCGCGTGCTCGACATGGCCACCCGCGGCCCCGACGGCCAGCTCGTGGACGCCTGGGGCACCAGGGGCTGCCGCCACGGCACGCTCTCCAACCCCGCCTATCTCGACTACCTGCTCTCCTGGTGCCGCGCACAGATTGACGCGGGGGCCGACTACCTGTTCATGGACGAAATCAACGCCGCGCTCCAGGCCAACGAGGGCTTCGACGACTACTCGATCCGCGACTTCCGCGCCTTCCTCCTCCGCCGCTTCCCTGACGGCAAGGGCTGGCCTCACGAGGGCACCCTCGGCTCGTTCGACTACCGCGCGTGGCTAAAGGCCCAGGGCTTCACGGCCAGGCCTCATGCCCGTGAGAACCCGCTGGCCCCTGAATGGCACGCCTTCCGCCGCGAGCGCGACGACCGCGCCTGGAAGCACCTCTGCGACGCCATCCGCGCCTACGCCGCATCCAAAGGCCGACGCGTGCTCCTCAGCGCCAACGGCCTCGCGCCCCACGTGGACCTCCAGGTCCTCGGCGTGTGGGGCCTCTGGCGCGTGAAGGACGGCTCGATTGACCTCTCGGAGAGCCAGCTCGACGACTGGGCCGCCACCGTGGCCCGAGGCCACGCCCTCGCCCGCCGCCGCGTGCCCGTCGTGTTCTTCCACGACTGGGGCTTCGGCGGCTTCCCGTGGCTCAAGGTGGCGCCCGCCGACCGCAAGCTCTGGACGCGGGTGCGCGGCGCCGAAATCTACGCGGCTGGCGCCTTCTTCGCCTTCCCCGTCCACGGGCCGTTCGGCCAGGATGCCTCGCGCGACAGCACGCTCGCCGAGGTCGCCCGGCAGGCCGCCTTCTACCAGCAGCACAAGGGCCTCTACCTGGACGCCCGCCTCCTCGGCTTCGAGCCGCTCGAGACGAAGGAGCCGCTCCTCAGCCTCGCCCTCTGGCGGCGCGATGCCCCCCCTGCCCTCGTCCTTCACGTCATCAACCGCCAGGCCGAGGCGGGCCAGCCAACGGCTCGCCGCAACGTCGCTGTCCGCATCCCCGGCGCCCCGCAACCGAAGGGCGTCCGCATCGTCTCCCCCGACTGGTCGGGCGAGAAGGAAGGATCGGCGACCGCCGACGCGCAGGGCACCACCATCGTCCTCCCCGAGGTCGAGGCATACGCCGTGGCGGTCCTCGACTACGATGCCCTGCCCATTGTGAAGCTCTTCGGCTCGCGCACCGTGCCGCTTCCGCTCTGGGCAAGGCCGGAGCGGAACGAGTTCACCGTCGGGAAGGACGGCACGGTCCGCGACGCCTGGGCGCTCAACGGCTTCCTCCAGGGCAACCTGCACCCCGACCTGCGCAACCCGCCCACGTTCGTCGTCCACACGCCCAAGGGCGGCGCCCTGAGCGTCCACATCCGCGCCGTCGCCACCCTCGGCGCACGCCTCGAATGCCTCATTGACGGCCGCCTCGCCAAGGCCGTTGACCTCCCCGACCGCGACAAGAAGAACGACGGCGCCGCCCGTGAGTACGACGCGACCTTCGAGTTCCCCATCCCCCCTGGCCGCCACCGCGTCACGGTCCAGAACACCGGCGGCGACTGGGCCACCGTGGCCTGGTACGCCTTCGCCGGCGACCTCGCCGACTGAAGCCCATTGCTGCCAGGTGTTGATCGTTGGGGTGCCGGGCTCGCGGCTTGCCACGCCGTTTGGGCTTGGAGACGAGAATTCCACACTTGTACAAGTGTGGAATTCTCCGCGCTGGCGGCATAGGGGCATGAGCGCCGTGCAGTGGCACTGGAGACAAGGCAGGCCCATTGACTCCCCTGGCCCGCCGCGGTATCCTCTCCTCATAGGGAGGCCCGCCGCAGGAGGACAAGGCCATGAAGCGTTCGCTCACTCGCCGCCAGTTCGTCGCCGGCACCGCTGCCGCAGCCGTCGCATCGGGCGCCATCCTGCCCGCCGCGGCACGCGCGGCCGAGCCGGCCGCCAAGCCACCCGACACCTCGAAGATCCTCAACTACAACCCCGACATGGAATACCGCCGCTGCGGCAAGACCGGCCTCATGGTCTCCGCCATCGCACTCGGCGGGCACTGGAAGCGCGTCGTCAAGATCATCGGCGGCTCCGAGCCACGCGGCTGGATGAGCACCGACATCGCCCGCGAGGCGTTCCAGAAAAACCGCGCCGACGTGATGTCCCGCTGCATCGAGAAGGGCATCAACTACGTGGACGCCTGCTGCGGCGAGGAGATCATGGCCTACAGCCACGCCCTCAAGGGCCGACGCGACAAGATGTACTTCGGCTTCTCCTGGCACGTCCGCGAGAGCCGCTTCCCAGAATGGCGCTCCGCGAAAAAGCTCCAGGAGGGCCTCGACCTCGGCCTCAAGGAGGCGGGGCTGGACCACTGCGACCTCTGGCGCATCAGCCTGCTCGTGGACAGCGGCAAGCACACGAAGGGCGAGATCGAGGAAGCCGTCGCCGCACTCGACTGGGCGAAGAAGAGCGGCCGCGCCCGCTTCGTCGGCGTCTCCTCCCACGACCGCGCGAACCTCAAGCACCTCGTCGAAACCTATCCGAAGCAGATGGAAGTCATCCTCACCCCCTACACCGCCAAGACCCGCGTCGTCACCGACGAGGCGGGATTGTGGGCTGCCATCAAGAAGCACGATGTCGGTTGGCTGGGTATAAAACCCTTCGCCAGCAACAGCGTCTTCAAGGGCGACGGCAGCCCCGACAGCCCCCACGTCGAGCAGGACAACAAGACTGCCCGCCTGTGCATTCGCTGCATCCTCGCCAACCCCGCCATCACCGCCCCGATGCCTGGCCTCATCTCCGTCCAGCAGGTAGACAACGTCTGTGCCGCCCTCAAAGAGCCCCGCGACCTCGATGCCCAGGAGCGCTCCCACCTCGACCGCGCCATGACCCGCGCGTGGGCGAGCTTGCCGAGCGAGTACGCCTGGCTGAAAGAGTGGGAGACTGTGTGATGGCATCACGAACGTCTATCGCGCCGGATGTGCAAGCTGAAGTCCTGCGGTTGTCACGCCGAAGGTGCTGCCTGTGTTACGGGCTGCAAGGCGACCTCACGCACAAGGATGGTCAGATCGCTCACCTGGATCGTGACCCGTCGAACAACGATATGGACAACCTGGCCTGGCTTTGTTTACAGCATCACGACGAGTACGATACCCGCCACAGCCAGTCCAAGGGCCTCACCGAGGAGGAAGTCAGGCGGTACCGCGAAGCCCTCCATGCCCTGCCTCTCCATACGGTGGCGCAAGAGCAGCCATTCGTTATCAGGGATTCGACGTTCAAGACTGACGTAAAGGACGCCAAGGAAGCGATAGGCATGCAGGTGGACAGACCCGCGGTGCTGACCAACGTGAGGTCCGAGTTGACGGTGAGGGGCACTGTCGAGAGGGCGGTCGGGTTCAGCACGAACCAGGAACTCAGAGCAATCATGGCAACGTGCAACCATTGCGGGCGACCACTGCCTGTGGCTTGTGCAGGACGCCCGCAGTCAGTGAGAGCCAGATGTAGCCATTGCGGCGCTGACAACGAGGTCCAGATTACCTAGGCGGTGCCAACTGGGGTGAGCGTTCGGGGTCAGAGCGTTCGGGGTCAGACCTAGAGCGTTCGGAGCGTTCGGGGTCAGACCTCAATTTTCCATTTTCCTGTGGCAGCAGAGTCGGTTCTTCGCGGGGCAGGGACGCCCCGCCCACAATTGGCGGCTCGCGAACGGAGGGTCAGGGGCAATTGCCTTCGCGGCGGTGGGCGATGCGGGTGAGGTGGAGGCGGCGGGCGGGGCGGTCAGGTTGAGGAAGCAAGAGGCCCGAAGGCTCGGCGTGTGTCGGAGGGCAAGGGACATAAGGGACGCAAGGGACCAAAGGGACGAGGATGAGGCCCGGTGGGGTGCGGTGATTGGGTCCCTTTGGTCCCTTCGGTCCCTTGGGTCCCTTTCTCACGCGCGGCGTTCGGGCTTCGCACCGGAGCCTGCATGCGAGCCGTCACGCGGGGCGGAGACGCCCCGCCTACAATGGACGGCACGGGAGCGAGGGCGAGGGGCCACATGCCTCGCGGCTGGGGGGTGATCATCTTGGCGGAGGCGCGAGGCGGGTGCCGAGCGCGCGACCACTGACATATCTGCTGACCAGCCAATATCTTATGGCTTGGCTCGCTGCCTGCCCCTGGCGGCGTCAAGATGATCACCCCCCGTGTTGCGCGCGTGATCATCTTGATCATCTC
>DATKZY010000034.1:0-18120 GCA_035527715.1 Planctomycetota bacterium
AGCATCCGAGGAACTTGCGCGCCTGCGCGAGCGGAGGGACCAGGTCCGCGCGAAGGTCACCAACCTCCTGGACAACATCACGCGGGAGAACCGGGATTTCGCCGACGAGCGGATCGCGGAACTCAAACGGGAACTGTTAGAGAGCAACCCCAGGATCGAGCAGTTGGAGCGCACGGCAGGCGCTCAGGTCAACCTCGACGAGGCCGTGCGCGCGGTCGTCGAGATGCTGCGCTCGTTCGCCGATGTGATGAAGGAAGGCTCGATTGACGAGCGGCGGAGGGTGATCCGGGCGTTCGTTAAACAGATTCGGCTCGACCCCCACACTCACGAGGGACGAGCCGAAGTGTTTGCCCTGCCAGACTTTACGACGCTAACCCGCTTCGAACCTGCGATCTCACAATCTTCTTTTCACCTGGTAGCGGGGGCTGGATTCGAACCAGCGATCTTCAGGTTATGAGCCTGACGAGATACCACTTCTCCACCCCGCGGTGGTAAGCCTTTATTATAGCGATTCACGCCCGCATGTCAAGCCGGGAAACGCTTTTCAGGGCAGCAGGGGTCAGAAGGGGTCGCGCTCGAAGGGGAGCCGCTCGAAGTTGGGGCGGCGGAGGACCTCGGTGAGGATGACCGCCCGCCGCAGGTCGGACAGGTCCGGGCGCGTTCCCAGGACGGGTAAGGCAGGCCGCGAGGGCGAGAGGGCGGCGGATGCGTGGACTGGTGCCGAGGGACGTTCGGCCGGGGCCGGCGCGGCAGGCGCTCTGGGCTGGGATGGCAAGGGTCGCGGCGACGGCGACCGCGGGGCTTCCTGGCGCACGGGGACGGGGGCGGGCCTCGGCTGGGGCCTTGGGGGTGGCGGCGGGGCTTCCTCGACCACGAGGTCGCCTGGGCTCTCGTAGGGTTTGGTCTCGACGGGCCGGAGGATGGCGGGCTGGCGCTTGGGCGGCGGCGGTGGCTCGCGCCGGGGCGCGGGCGCCGGGGCGCGGCGCTCGATCTTGACGCCGATGCTTTCGAGGTAGCGCTCGATTTCGCTCGACTCAGCGACGTGCGCGGGCTCCTTCTCGTCCGCCTCCTCGCCCTCGGGCCGGGGGGCGCCGGGCGCCTGCTGTTGCTGCGCCCGGCGCTTGGCCATGGCCTGGAGGATGCTGGGCAGGACGAAGAAGAAGAACAGTAGGATGACCCAGATCAGGACTTTTTCCAGCGGTGTTCTCCCGATGACGGGGCCTCTGGGGGCTAGTGCTCGCCGCCTTGGTCGCCGGTGGTGCCGGTGTCGGGGCTGCTGCCCCCGATGGCCTGGCGCATCGTGGTGTCGGCCTGGATGTTGCGCAGGCGATAGTAGTCCATGATGCCCAGGTGGCCGCTGCGGAAGGATTCGGCGATGGCGAGGGGGATTTCGGCTTCGGCCTCGACGACTTTGGCGCGCATTTCCTGTGTGCGGGCCTTCATCTCCTGCTCTTCGGCGAAGGCGAGGGCGCGGCGCTCCTCGGCCTTGGCCTGGGCAACCTTCTTGTCGGCCTCGGCCTGGTCGGTCTGGAGCCGGGCGCCGATGTTCGCCCCGATGTCCACGTCGGCGATGTCAATCGAGAGGATTTCGAAGGCGGTGCCGGCGTCGAGGCCCTTCGAGAGGACGGTCTTGGAGATGCGGTCGGGGTTTTCGAGCACTTCCTTGTGGGAGGAGGCGGAGCCGATGGTGGTGACGATGCCTTCGCCGACGCGGGCGATGATGGTTTCCTCGGTGGCGCCGCCGATGAGGCGGTCTATGTTGGCGCGGACGGTGACGCGGGCCTTGGCCTTGACCTCGATGCCGTCCTTGGCGACGCCGGCCACGGTGTCCTTGCCGGCGGTGGCCCGGGGGCAATCAATGACCTTGGGGTTGACGGAGGTGGCGACGGCTTCCTCGACGTCGCGGCCGGCCAGGTCAATGGCGGCGGCGCGCTGGAAGTCGAGGGGGATGCCGGCCCGCATGGCGGCGATGAGGGCGTTGACGACTTTCTCGACCCGGCCGCGCGCGAGGAAATGGGCTTGGAGCTGGCCGACCTCGATCACGATGCCCGCCTTGTGGGCGGCAACGTGGGCGTTGACGACGACGCCGACATCGCCGTTGGCGAGCTGGAAGGACTCGAGGTCGCGGGGCTCGATCTTCAGGCCGGCCTTGTGCGCCGTGATGAGCGAGCGGACGACGATGGGGAGGTATTTCTCGCCGATGCCGCGCCCGCCGAGGGCCAGGTAGTGGGCCTCGAGGCCGCGGACGGGCAGGTCAATGCCGGCCTGCTTGGCGGTGATGCGTTGCTCGACGATGAGCGAGGAGTTGACGCGGCGGAACTTCATGCCGATCAGCTCGATGAAGGTGACGCGCGCGCCGGCGGCGAATGCCTGAATCCACAGGTTGAAGAAGCTGAAGATCACGGCCAGGAGCACGAGTAGGACCAGGACGCCCACAATGATGGGAATCCACAGCAGCCCCAGCCCCTCGGCCTGCTCGGCCAGGCTGGATGGTGCGGCGCCGACGGCGAGCATCATCGGGTTTGGCAGCGACATCATGGGACGCAGTCCTCCTTTCCCGGGTAGGGAACTAGACCTGAACCTTTCGGACGACGACGCGGTTTCCCTCGACGGTGACGACGCGGATGCGGGTGTTGGCGGGGATCAGGGAGCCCTCGGTCACGACGTCCACCCGCCTGCTGCCGATGAATGCGACGCCGGCGGGCCGCAGCTCGGAGTGGGCGATGCCCTCCTTGCCCACGAGGGGCGAGAGCTCGCTCTCGGCCGTCCCCCCGTCGGGGGTGAGCGAGACGGTCTCGCTCACCGTGGGCCGTTCCCGCACCCCCTCGTCCTGCGGGTGGCGCAGCACGAGGCCGCGGCCCCAGGACATGCGCGGCACGTACTTCAGGCCGAAGTACAGGACCGAGAGCGCCAACACGGGCGCGAGGATGCCCATGGCGATCGCGCCGGCCGGCCGTTGGGGGTCATACACGCCCCAGACGCTGGCGATGAAGCAGGCGATGGCCCCCATCGTGAGCAGGCCGAACGACGGCACAAAGAGCTCCAGGATGACCAGGAACACTCCGAAGATGAAGACGACGATGGCTACTTCCCAGGACACGCAGGTTCTCCGGTGCCATTCGCCGGGCGCCCGGTCACGTGGCGCGGCGGACGACGATGCGGTTGCCGTGGACCTCGGCGACCTCGACCGGCTCGCCGGCGGCGATGAAGTCGCCCTCGGTCACTACGTCGAGCGGCTCGCCATCGAACTCGGCCTGGCCCGCGGGCCGCAGGGTGGTCCGCGCGGTGCCGCGCTTGCCGACCAGCTCGTGGGTGCGACGCTCCTCCTCGGCGGGCGACGGCGGCGGCGAAACCGACTCCGTGACCGCCGTGGGCGCCATCGAGGAGGCCAGGGGCGCAAGAATCATCTTACCCAGATACGGCGCGCGATGCAAGTAGCGGCCCAGCAGCACGGCGCCCAGGAACACCCCGAGGGCCACCATGCCCACCTGGGCGATGCTCCAGCGGAAGTCCGCCATCTCGACCGGCGTCGCCGGCACCGCGAAGCCCTGGAGCGACAGCACGACACTCACGGACATGAGCAGGAGGCCCGAGATGCCCAGAACCCCGAAGCCGGGCGTGACGAACACCTCGATGGCCAGCAGGATCAGGCCGGCGAAGAACAGGATGATCTCCCACACCTCGGCCAGGCCCGCGGCATACTTGCCCAGGAAGAAGACGGCGATCAGGGCGATGCCGATGAGGGCGAAGACCCCGGAGCCGCCCATCTTGAACTCGAGCATGATGGCCAGCAGGCCGAGCGTGAGGAACACGGGGCCTACAAGGTCAAGCCACCGCACCAGTTGCTCCGACCAGGTCCACTCCAGGGTCACTATCTCCCGGTCGGCCAGGCCGTAGAGCGCCAGCAGGTCCTGGCGGCTCTTGACCGTGGCGCTGGAGAAGCCGAATCGCCTGGCCAGCTTCTCGTTCATCGTGAGGAGCTTGCCGCTCTCGATCACCTTCTGGGCGTTTCGGGGGTCCTTGTAGCGGCGGAGGCGCTCGGGCGAGCGGAGGAGGTTCTGGTAGTCGTTGGCGGTGAAGTACTCGAGCTTGCCGTCACGGGTCTCGACCTCGTAGACCTCGGTGCCGACCGTGACCATGGCCTCGGCGAGCGCCGTGGGGTATTTGCCCTCGCAGAAGTTCTCGAATCGGCGGCGGAGATAGGAGTCGATCTTCTCGGAGCGGAGCATCTCGCCCGATTCCCCGCTCACCACCGCCGAATCGCCGATGAGCGAGCTTCCCGACATGACGATCTCGGTGCAGGAGACGGAGATCAGGGCGCCGGCGGAGATGGCCTCGGGGTTCACGTAGGCCACCGTGGGGAAGTCCTTGATGCCGAAGATGAGGTCGCCGATCTTCAGGGCCGGGAAGAGCGCGCCGCCCAGGGTGTTCATCTCGAAGACCACCAGGGCAGGGTCCATGCCCTTGGCCGTCGAGACCCGCCGCCGCACGGAGTAGAGCATGCCGTCGCCCACCATGCCGTCGAGGGGGATGAAGACCACGCGGCGGCCCCCCGCGGGCTTGGCGCGCAGCAGGGGGCGCGCCTCCTCGCCCTCGGCGGCGGGCGCCGCCGATGGGGACTCGGCCGGCGGCTCCTTCGCCCCGAGGGTCACGACGTCGGTCAAGGAGACGCCGAGCCGGACCGCCACCTCCTCGCCGCTCTTCAGCGTGCCGCTGGAGAGGCCCAGGCGCTCGAGGTCGGCGGCGCCCAGCTTCGGCGGGGCGTTGGGGGCCGCCACGCGCTCGCTGCGGACGATGGGGCTGGGCGGCGCGGCCTGGAGCTTGCGGTAGGCGTCGCCCACGTAGAAGGCCGGCTGGTCCTCGCGGCCCTCGAAGGCGACGAGGAACACCTCCATCGAGGGGTCCGCCATCGCCTGGTAGAAGGCGCGGAGGCGGGGCCGGCGGGCGCTGAACGCCTCCATCGCCTCCGCCAGCTTCCTGCGATCGGCGTCCGAGGCGGGCGGGGTGAACGCCGCGGCGGCCAGGGGCACGAGGCGCGCCTTCTCGGTGGCGAACAGCCTGTCGCAGGCCAGAGCCAGGAGCGTGTCGGAGGCCGAGCCGGGCTCGCGGACGAGGGCCGCGGTCTCGATGCTCTGTTCGTGCAGCCGCTCGATGGCGCGGGCCACGTTCAGCGCGGGGCCGACCGCCCGCGGCTGGGTCTGAAGCTCGAGCACGATGAGGCTGGGCTGCGTGTCCCGGGTCGCCTCGGCGAGCCGCTGGTGGAACGATTCGACCAGGAAGTCGTCGAGCTGGCCCTGGAGGGGGATATGCGCCGCCTTGCGCGCCGGGGGCGCGGGGGGCGCCGTGGCCGCGAGCGCGCTGGCCGCGAGGACGAGCGAAGCCGCCAAACGAAGCAAGCCGGGCATCCCATCACCTCACTCGGGCCACCACGGCCCTTGCTCCCAAAGTACCACGTTGGTCCGGCGAAGTCAAGCCCAGCTCTTCACCGGGGCATGGCTCCAGCTCGGGTGGAGCCCGCGTTCTCGTCCGATCGTCCTCGTCCCTGGTCCTCATTCTCGACTCTTCGTGCCCGCGGGCTTGACACGCGCGTCCCAGTGAAGTACGGTAGGGGAGCGGAGGCGACTGTGCAAAGGAGGCGGAGCATGCAGACTGTGGCAGCGATGTCCCTGTTCCTGCTTCTCGGACTGGCCCTCGCGGGTGCGGAAGCGGGGGAGCTGTGGATCGGCGCGGCGACGGCCGACATCACGCCGACGAAACCCGTGGCCCTGGCCGGCCAGCGGCACCTGCGCGTGTCGAAGAAGGTGGACACTCCGCTCGCGGCCGCGGCCCTGGCCCTCGAGGCGCGCGACGGCGAGAAGGTGCTCGACCAGGCCATCGTCATCTCGTGCGACCTCGTGGCGATCCGGTCGGGCATCCAGGAGCGCTTCCGCGAGCACGTGAAGCCGCGGCTGCCCGGCTTCGACCCCCAGAAGC
Source organism: Planctomycetota bacterium (assembly GCA_035527715.1). Lineage (GTDB taxonomy): Bacteria > Planctomycetota > PUPC01 > DSUN01 > DSUN01 > DSUN01. Next base: position 5,974 of record DATKZY010000034.1, read on the forward strand.
TCTTCCTCAACGCCTCCCACACCCACACCGCCCCCGTCACCATGGAGGGCAGCTACGAAATCCCCAAGGAGGGGGTGCTCCAGCCTGCCGAGTACGTCGAGTTCCTCTTCGCGCGGCTGGCCGACGCCGCGGCCAAGGCGTGGGAGGGCCGCAAGCCTGGCGGCGTGAGCTGGGCGCTCGGCCACGCCGCCGTCGGCTCCTGCCGCCGAGCCGCCTACGAGAACGGCACGGCCCGCATGTACGGGGCCACGGACACGCCGACGTTCCGCTCGATCGAGGGCAACCAGGACCCCAGCGTGGACATGCTGTTCTTCTGGAGCGGCGACAAGGAGCTCCTCGCCGTGGCGATCAACCTGGCCTGTACGGCGCAGGAGGTCGAAGGGCTGTCGTCGGTGAATGCGGATTTCTGGCACGACGTGCGCGAGGCGCTCCACAAGAAGCACTCGAAGGACCTGCACGTCCTGCCCTGGTGTGCGCCGGCCGGCGACCAGTCGCCCCACCTGCTCTACAACAAGCGCGCCGAGGAGCGGATGCGCACGCTCCGCGGCCTCACCCGCACGGAGGAGATCGCCCGGCGGATCGTCGGCGCCGTGGAGGATGTGCTCGAGGTGGCGCGGAAGGACATTCGGACCGCCGTGCCTTTTGCTCACCGGGTGAGCCGCGTGAAGCTGCCGATGCGGAAGGCCACCGAGGCCGAGCTGGCCCGCACGCGCGCGAAATTCGACGAGTTGTCGAAGGCGCCCACAGCGACCCCCGCGAGCAAGTGGGAGCTGGCCCGCTGCCGCCGCGTGCTCGACCGCCACGAACAGCAGAAGACGGACCCGAACCACGAGATCGAGCTGCATGCGCTGCGCCTGGGCGACGTGGCGATCGCCACCAACCCCTTCGAGCTGTATCTCGACTACGGCATTCAGATGAAGGCGCGGAGCCGGGCGGTGCAGACGTTTCTCATCCAGCTTGCGACCGACTCGGGCGGCTACCTGCCCACCGAGAAGGCCGTGCGGGGCGGCCACTACAGCGCGGAGCTGGTGGACAACATCGCCGGCCCCGAGGGCGGGAAGGCGCTGGTCAACGCCACAGTGGCGGCCATCAACGCCCTCTGGCCCGCCGAGGCGAAGTAGCTACTTGGTGTCCTTGAACAGCCGGTCGAGGATCGCCTTGATCTGCTCGGCCTTCGGGCCGTCGGGCGCGGCCTTGAGGGCAGCCTCGAGGAGCGACTTGGCCTGCGGCTTGTCGTTCTTGCGGTAGAGGCAGAGCGACTTGGCGAACAAGATGTCCTGCGCGGCAACGCCGGTGTCGCCGTAGGTCTTGAGCGCCTCGTCGGCCAGCTTAATCGCCCCATCGAAGTCCTTCTTGCGGGAGGCGGCCTCGATCGCCGGGAGCGCGGCGAGCGCACCGTACTTGTTCTTCAGCCCCGCCTTGTTCTCGGCGTCGAGCTTCACAATCTCGTCCATCACGTCCGCGTAGTTGCCAAGGACGAGGTTTGCGTCAATCCCCGAGAGCGTAGCGTCGAGGAGCTTGGCCTTCTCGATGCCTTCGGCGGTCTTGGCCTTGGCGAGGGCCTCGTCGCGGGCGACGCGGACCTTGCGCAGCTCAGCGAGGTTCTCGAGGTACTTCTCGGGGCCGCCGGCCTTGTAGCCGGTCTTGGCATAGGGCTTGCCCGTCGCGTCGGCGAGGATGATGGTCGGGTAGCCGGTCACGCGCAGCTTGGCCTGCCATTCGGCGTTCTGCTTCTTCACCTCGGCGGAGAGCTGCCTCTGCCGGGGGAAGTCGAGCTTGAGGAGGACGAAGCTCTTGGGCGCCTCGGTGACGAAGGGCTCCTGGCTGAAGACCTCCTTGTCGAGCTTGACGCACCAGCCGCACCAGTCGGAGCCCGTGAAGTCAATCAGCAGGTCCTTGCCGTCCTTGGCCGCCGTGGCCATGGCCTCCGCCGCGTTCTCGGTCCAGGCGGCCTCGCCGGCCGAAGCCGACATGGCCACCAACGCCGCCACAACACACACCACCAACACCCGCTTCGACATGGGTTTCTTCCTCTCAGAAAAGGAGCGGCCGCCCACAGCGGGGGCCACCCCTTCCAGCCTACACGGCCCCGCGTGTCGTGTCAACTGCCGCCGGCTCAGCCGACGCCGAACCGCTCGGCGAGGGCGTACTTGGCGTCCACGCCGGTCAGTTCGTTGAGGCGCTCGAAGGGCATCAGTTGGGCCTCAGCGCCGAGGGTCGTGCCGTCGCGGCGGAGCTTCTGGTAGATGGCCTCGATGGCTTTCGCGGCGGCGAAGAGGGCCGCGAGCGGGCACACGATGAGCTGGAAGCCGAGCGCGGCGAGGCGCTCGCGGGGCAGGATGGGCGTCCTGCCGCCCTCGAGCATGTTCGCCACGTTGGGCGCGGGGGCGCGGCGGCCGATCTCGGCGAGCTGCTCCTCGTCGAGCGGCGCCTCGATGAAGCTGGCGTCGGCCCCCGCCTCCCTGGCGGCTGCCACGCGGGCCACCGCCTCATCCATCCCGAGCACGGCGAGGGCGTCGGTGCGGGCGACGATGAAGAAGTCGCGGCCGGCCCGGGCGTCCGCTGCGGCGCGAATCTTGTGGACATAGTCGTCGCGCTCGATGACTTTCTTGCCGCGCATGTGGCCGCACTTCTTCGGCCACTGCTGGTCCTCGAGGAAGCAGCCGGCAGCGCCCGCTGCAATCAGCTCGGTGACCGTGCGATGGACGTTCAGCGGGTTGCCGTAGCCCGTATCGGCGTCCACGATGATCGGGATGCGGACGCTGCCGCAGATGCGGCGGGCGCGCTCGACGATCTCGGTTTGGGTGAGCAGGCCGAGGTCGGGCTCGCCGATGGCCGTCGCCGCCACGCAGTAGCCCGAGATGAAGGCCATCGGGAAGCCGACGCGTTCGACGATCTTCGCGGACAGCGTGTCGTAGACGCCTGGAAACGCAATCGAGCCGACCTCGTCCAGGATGCGATGAATCCGCGTGTTGCCCATGAGTGGCTCCTTTCGCCCCCGATTCTACGCGCCGCCCGCGGAATAGCAAGTGGGATCGCCATTTGCCCATTCTCGCCCTCCCGGCTCAGGCTTGTACCGCTTCCTTCACTTCCGAAGTACCCGTTTGGCGATTCCCCGCCCCTGCCCCTCGCCTCTCCAGCCGCCCCGCCACAGATCGCCACCTCCCCCACCCCTGGCGATCTGTTGCCACGGCCTAAGTCTATATATCTCTTACACTTGACGATACCGCCCTGCTACAGGCCGCCACTCTCCCCGCCCGTGGATCTGGCGATCTGGGGCACGCTCTATTAGATACTGGCGAATCTAATAGAGCTGCGAGAGCCTAACGTACCAGCGCTGTCCTAACATCAACTCCGGCTCCGCCCCGCGCCGTAGCCCGCCTCATCTTGGCGTCCTTGGCGTCTTGGCGGTCAATCCGGACCCCCATCAACCGCCAAGACGCAAAGAGCGCCAAGCAATCGCCACAGAACCGGAACAGGGCAGGGCGTGCACAGCCCATGGACACCTTGAAGACATGGCCGCCTTGTGGTATAAGACAGGGTGTCAGGCAGGAAGCCCACCTCGAGGAGGAGTTCGCGGGCTATGACCAGCTCTACCCCAGCGAATGGATTCGTCAACGACACCATGGCCCACGTCCTTCGCGCCTGCATGGCCGTCCGCGACGGCTACGCCAAACTCGAATACATCGTGCTCCGAGAACCCACCGCCATCGCGTCACGGTGAGGCACACCCGCCGGAGCCTTGATGGGGATTCGAATTACGTGTCGTCGGAAGTGCCAAGCGGGGAAACACTCGAGACTCCTGCAGAGAGCTACTACCGCGGCCTCGTTCTTGCCCTGGGCAAGGCGACGGTCACCAAGATTCGCGTATACCTTGACATCAACCATTGGATCGCTCTGCGTGATGTCATGCTCGGCAGGCCCAGGGACCCAAGGCACGTTGAGGTCTACGAGCGGCTCCGGCAGCTTGTCGAATCGGGACGCTTAGTCTGTCCAGTGAGCGAGTGTGTCTTCTTCGAGATTTTCAAGCAGGCGGATAGGCAAACACGGCTTGCTACCGCGCGGGTCGCGGACCAGCTGAGCCACGGGATCACGCTCCAGTTCAGCGACCACCGACTGCAGACTGAGGTCATCCACTTCCTAAGACAGTGCTCAGGGAAAGGCGATTCCCTCTACCCGTTGGAACAGCTTGTGTGGACGAAAGCCGCGCATGTTCTTGGCCGCACGTACCCCGTATTTGCCGGTCTTCCACCAGATGAGTCGATGCACCTACAGAAGATGGCCACGGACATGCTGTGGGAATGCACACTGGAGCAGTTGGTCGATGCCCTCGCCGACTCAAGACCAGTGTCAACCATCTACACTGAAGAATCAGCAAAGGAGCTCAACAAAGGGAAGATCGCCCATGCGCACGAGATAAAGACCTACGAAGACGCGTTCCTTGCGGAACTCGGGGGGGTCGTGGACCTGTACACAAGCACCTTCGCCAAGATGATGAGGTGGATGTACGTCAAAGACACGGGCAGGGCTCTTGCACAGGGCGACATGGAGTGCGACGAGCCGGGCAAACTGATGCGCAATCTCATCTTCCATGCGTTCCGACTTGGCCGCATCACGACGCAGCTGCCATCGTTCATGATCCACTCCCATCTGCATGCCACCATCCGATTCGATCGCCCACGCAAACTGAGGCCCAACGATCTGTGGGATTTCCGACACGCGGTGGCTGGAGTTCCCTTCTGCGACATATTCGTCAGCGATCGCGGCCTGGCTTCCTTGGTGACCTCACCGCGGCTTGCCTTCGACAAGCTGTACAATACGAGGGTTGTGACAGGAACCCACCAGCTACTGGATGTTTTGCCCGAACCCTAGCAGATCTGGCAGATGTGGGGCCAGCTTACTGAATTCCGGTCGGGGCTTCGTAGTCGGGGCCGGGGCTTCATCTTCACGCAGTTGATGCAGAGGGGGCCGGCGTGAAGAGGCCCGCTGGGCAATCGGGACGCCCCGCCGCAGCCCGCGAGATAGCAGGTTTGACGGCCACGCCGTCTGCGGCTACCATAGTGGCCAACCACCTTGGAAAGGAGTGTTCCATGCGTCCCTTCCGTCCCTTTGGTCCTTTGTGTCTCTTTCTTGGTCTTTCAGCCCTCGCCGCCGAGCCGCCGGCCTTCGTGTGGCTCGAGGGCGAGAAGCCGGCCAAGGTGGCCGGCCTCAAGCCCAACCTGTCGGGCTGGGGACACAAGGAGTTCCTGTCCGAGGAGAAGTGGCTGCACATCAGCATGGACCCCGCCGCGGTCGAGAAGGAGCTGCCGGCCGAAGGCGGCCTGCTCGAATACGCCTTCGCCGCGCCGAAGCAGGCAAGCTACGAAGTCTGGATGCGCGTGGGACTCGAGTTCATTCGCGCGCCGTTCGACTGGCGGATTGACGGCGGCGACTGGGCAACCGTGAAGCCCACCGACCTGACGACCGACTGCATGGAGCTGGATTACTGGTGCGAGGTCGCCTGGCTCAAGGTGGGCGACAAGCAACTGGCCAAGGGCGACCACAAGCTCGAAATCCGCCTGTCGAAGACGCAGGACGACAAGGGGAAGACCGCCCGCATCATCTTCGCCCTCGACGCGATCTGCCTCACGGCGGGCGAGTTCTCGCCCAACTCGCGCTTCAAGCCCGGCGAAGAGAGCCACACGGCGAACGACGCGGCGGCGGCGAAGCAGATCTTCGACCTGCCCGAGCCCAAGGCCCCCGACGCCCGCTCGTCCGTGGCGCTCAAGGGCCTGTGGCAGGTCTGCCGCCACGACGAGCAGCTCCCCAAGGAGGTCGCCGTCCCAATCCCCGACTTCCCGAAGACGCCGCACTGGACGGCTATCGAGGTGCCGGGCGACAAGAATGTCCTGCGCCCCGACCTGGAGCTTGCCCACCGCCTGTGGTATCGCACCCGCATCCGCGTGCCCGAATCCTGCGCGGGCCGCTCCTTCTTCGTCGTCTTCCCCGAGAACAACCTGAACACGACGGTCGCGGTGAACGGCGTGCTGTGCGGCTTCGACAAGAATCCCTTCGCCCGCGTGCAGATTGACGTGACGAAGGGCGTGAAGCCCGGCGTGAACGAGCTGTGGGTCGGCATCCGCGATGCCTGGTACGGCCGCTCGACCAACCCAAACGACCCGATGAAGCTGCGGAAGACGTTCAACGTGCCAGTGAAGTACTTCGACCAGGGCTGGCAGGACCTCGCCTACCCCATCTGGCACCACGCGCAGTCGGGCATCCTGGTCACGCCCGAGTTTGTCGCCGCCGGCTCGGCCTATGCGAGCGACGTCTTCTGCAAGCCGTCGGTGGCCAAGAAGGAGCTGGCCCTCGAGGTGACGGTGAGCAACCCGACCGCGAAGGAGGCCGCGGGCGAGGTCGTCTGCCAGGCGGTCAACGCCAAGACGGGTGAGGCCGAGAAGAGCTTCGCCCCCAAGCCCTTCACCCTCGCCGCCGGCGCGACGCAGACGCTCGCCCTCGCGGAGCCGTGGGCCAACCCCAGACTATGGTGGCCCGATGACCCCAACCTCTACTTACTCAGGGCGTCCGTGTCTGTCCGTGGTAAGTCCGTGGATGTTAGCGACACCCGCTTCGGCTTCCGCGAGTGGTCGTGGGAGGGGCGCGACTACACGCTCAACGGCATTCCCTGGCACCTGTGGTGCGACTGCTTCACCGCCGGCACGAAGGAGCAATGGCTGGAGTTCTACCGCGCGAACAACGAGCGGATGATGCGCTTCTGGGGCACGCGGTGGCAGGGCATGCCACACCGCCAGGCCCTCGACTTCTTCGACGAGAACGGCGTCGTCGTCCGCCGCTCCGGCATCCTCGACGGCGAGGCCATCGGCTACTTCGCCATCGAGCGCGACCCCGACCTCAAGAAGCTCTACAACTCCGACGTCAAGATGCAGCTCATGGAGAACTGGCGCGACCAGGTGGTCGCACAGGTCAAGGGCGAGCGCAACCACCCCTCCGTGCTGATCTGGTCCATCGAGAACGAATGGCTCTACATCAACTGCATCAACCTCCACGGCAGCCTGATGGACGACTTCGAGCGCGAGGTGAAGAAGACGGCCGACGCCGTGATGGCCGCCGACCCCACGCGGCCCGTGATGAACGACGGCGGCGGGGCGCACAAGAACAACCAGATGCCCGTCGCCGGCGACCACTACGTCACCGGCCCCTACCACCTCTATCCCGCCCTGGCCTACGACGAGAACACAAAGGGCGGCGGACGCGGCCGCTGGGAGTGGGACACGAAGCGCCCCCGCTTCATCGGCGAGGACTTCTACATCACGGGCAACAACCCCGAGTTCGCCTACTTCGGCGGCGAGGAGGCGTTCCAGGGCAAGATCGCCACGCGCCCCGCCGCCAGCATCATGGCTCGCATGCTCATGGAGGGCTATCGCTGGTCCAACCAGTGCGCCTGGCACTTCTGGATGGGCCAGAACGATGCCCCCGGCCAATACGCCTCCTATGCCCCACGCGCCGTCTTCTGCCGGCAGTGGGACTGGACGTTCGCCTCGGGCCAGAAGGTGAAGCGCACGTTCGGCGTCTTCAACGACACCCGCTTCGACGACCCGATCTCGTTCACGTGGGCGCTCACCGTCGGCGGCAAGCAGGTGGCCACCAAGACCACCGAGCACAAGCTCGCCGGCGGCGCGTGCGAGAAGTTCGACGTCGAGATTGCAATGCCCGCCGTCACCGCGCGGCAGGAAGGCGAGCTGACGCTGTCGCTTTCGGTCAAGGGCCAGGAGGTCTTCAAGGACACCAAGGCCGTTTCCGTGTTTCCGAAGCCCGCGGCCATGGCGAAGCTCGATGCGAAGGAACTGCTCGTCTTCGACCCGCAAGGCGGAGCCGCCGCGTTCCTCAAGGCCAGCGGCATCGCCTTCACGCCGCTCGCCGACCTCAAGTCGCTGCCCGAGAGCGGCAAGGTGCTGGCGCTCGGCAAGGACGCCCTCGATGCGGCCGAGAGCACGGCCAGCCGCCTCGCCGCCTGGGCGCTCGCCGGCCGTCGCATCATCGCCCTCGAACAGAAGAACCCGCTGAAGTTCCAGGCCCTCCCCTGCGAGATGGAAGCCCAGTCGAACCAGGGCACCACGGCCTTCGGCGAGGACCTCAACCACCCCGCCCTCCGCGGCCTGGCCCAGAAGGACTTCTTCACGTGGGCGCACGACGAGCTGGTCTACCGCGACGCCTACGCCAAGCCCACGCGCGGCGCCAAGTCGCTCATCCAGTGCCACACGCTGCTCCAGAGCACGGGCCTCGTCGAGGTGCCGGTGGGCGAGGGACTGATGCTGTTGTGCCAGCTCCTCGTCGGCGAGAAGCTCGAGACGAACGCCGTCGCCCAGCATCTGCTCGTGAATCTGCTCGACTACGCGGCGGCCTACAAGCTCGAGTTCCGCCAGGTCGCCGCCTGCGCGACCGATCCGCTGCTCGCCAAGACCCTCGACGAAATCGGCCTCAAGTACGCCAAGGCCAGCACGCCCCTCGAAGCCATCGGCGGAGCGGCCAAGGTCGCCATCGTCTCGGCCTCGCCCGCCAACCTCAAGGCCCTCGCCGACAACGCGGCCAAGGCCAAGGCGTTCCACGACGCCGGCGGCTGGCTCCTCCTCCACGGCCTCACGCCCGAGGGGCTCGCCGACTACAACAAGCTGGTCGGCTTCGACCACATGATCCGCCCCTTCCGCCGCGAGCGCGTCGGCCTGCCGCCCGTGCGCAACCCGCTCATGGCCGGCCTCACGCTCAACGACATCGTGATGTACGCCTCCGAGCGCATCTTCCCCTGGACCCAGGGCAACTACGTCGCCCACGACACCTTCTCCTATGTCGTGGACTACGAGGACGTCGCCCCCTTCGCCAAGTTCGAGGACCAGTATGACCTCGAGCACCCCGACCGTAACCCCTCGAACCTGGTCAACGGCATGGTCTCGGCCGACGCCTGGAAGTACATCGTCAACCGCCAAGCCCCCGAGGCAGGCCCCCTCGACTTCCCCCTCGCCTTCCCCAAGGAGGTCGAGCTGGTCGAGATGGAGTGGATCGGCAACACCTTCTACTACCCCGTCACGAAGGTGCAGCTCGTCCCCGACGGCAACGAGGCCAAGGCCGCCACCTTTGGCACCCAGCCGAACAACGACCCGCAGACCTTCCCCATTGACCCGCCCGTCAAGGGCAAGACCATCGTCGTCCGCCTCGCCGAATGGCTCAAGGTGCCCAACAAGACTGCTGTGACCGGCCTCGACAACATCCGCCTGAAAACACGGCGAGCGCCGGAGTTCTACAAGACCGTGAAACCAATGTTAAACATCGGCGCCATGATGGAATACCCGCGCGGCCAGGGCGGCATCGTGCTCTGCAACCTGCTGCTGAAGGACCGCGAGGACGTGCCGGCCAACTACACGAAGAAGCGCAACATCCTCACCACGCTATTGAGAAACCTCAAGGCCCCCTTCGCCGGCGGCAAGGCCATCATCGCGGGCGCCAACCTCAACTACACGCCCATTGACCTCTCGAAATCCGCCAACCAATACACCGGCGAGCAAGGCTGCTTCGGCGACAAGCGCCTCACCCTCAAAGACCTGCCGACTGGCCGACAGGTCATGGCCGGCGTGCCCTACGAAATCTACGAGTTCCGCACCTCGCCCGTGCCCACCATCCTCATGCTCGGCGGGCCGCGGGTCCCTGGCAACCTGAAGGAGGAGATTCGCGGCGTGCCCATCGGCCGCAAGGCCGACGCCCTCTTCTTCCTCCAGGCCGCGCGACTCGACCGCCGCATGAACCCGCGCGAGATCAAGGAGAGGAAGCGCTTCGAGATGGCCCGCTACGTCGTCACCTACGCCGACGGCAAGACCGAGGAGATCCCCCTCATCGCCGAGCTTGACCTCGACGACTACCGACAGAAGGAGCCGAAGGCCATCCCTGGCGCCCAGATCGCCTGGATGCGTCCCTACGACGGCACCGACCTCTCTGCCGTCCTCTACAGCAAGCAATGGACCAACCCGCGCCCCGACGTCGAGATCAAAACCCTCGACCTCCTCTACGGCCCCGACCGCCGCGGCGTGCCGGCCTTGATCGCCCTCACCGTCGCGAGGGCGAAGTAGCCCGGCGCTGCGCAACGGGAAGCAGCGGAGAACTTGATATCCGTTCGGGATGTGATACGATACTGCAGTGAACGCGCGAGGCACGGTCCACAAGATCAGGAGGATCATCCAGCGGGGACGGTACGCCATCGCGCTGGAGGTGGACGCGGTGTTCTACCCTGAAGATGATGAGGCGTACCTGAGCGCGGAGACGTGCAAGCTGCTCGACGAGGTCCGTCGTCGCGCCGAGGCCGGCGACGTAGAGTTCCTCCGCGAGGTCGGGCAGATCTTCGAACTCGTCGAGGCATAGCCTCTCCACTCCAGGCAATGGACCAACCCGCGCCCCGACATCGAGATCAAGACCCTCGACCTCCTCTACGGCCCCGACCGCCGTGGGCGGTCGGGGTCACATCTTCAGGGCGTGTTGCCCGAATACCCCGTGAGGGGCAGCGGGCGTGTGCACGTGTCCGGCACACAGATGCGCCAGCGGTGCGTCACCGGAGCGTCCTGTGGCCTCCTGGGGCACCCTGATGGGTCCTGACGGCAAGTGCCAAGGCCAAAAAAGACCAAAAAACGGGCGACAAAAGCCCAATCGGCATCGGGACCACGCCGTTGGTGCGCTCCGGGCCATGGCGCAGCCAGATGCGGAGGTTCTGGATCGCCGCGATGAGGTAGTCCTGGATCTGTTGCCGCCACAGGCGCCGCCACCGGGAACGCTTGAAGCCGTGGTGGTTCGCCGCGTCCGCGAAGCTGCCCTCCATCAGGTGTTTGCGCCGGCGGCGGTCGCGCTTCGCCGCACGGCTGCGGGCCTCGGCCCGCGCCGCCTCGATGAGGGCGTGGTCCTCGTGCCGCTTGAGGTTCCTGCCCCCCGCCGAGCGGGTGCATTGGGAGCGAAGTTCGCAGGCTCCGCACACCTTCGGCCCCGCCGTGTACTCGTAGGCCCGGCGGGCCTTCCTGTGCCTGCGGCGGTGCAAGGTCTGGCCCGCAGGACACGTGTACGTGTCCGTCGCCGGGTCGTAGGTGAACTTGCTCTCCGGGAAGATCCCCTTGCGCCGGCCCGTGCCCTTCTGCGTCAGGCTCAGGTCGGCCATGTGCGGGCGGATGCCCAGCTCGGCACAGGTGCGGAAGTTCTCCACCGTGCCATACTGCGAATCGGCCACGACCGTCTCCACCTGCGCTCCCGTGTTCCGCTCGTGCTCCGCGAGGAGGCCCAGCATCTCGCCGTTCTCCTTCACGTCGCCCGGCGTCGTCTGCGTCGCCGTGATGACGCCGAAGGCGTTGTCCACCGCACGATGGTTCTTGTAGCAGAGGTCCGCGGCGCTCTGGCCCTTCCGCACCACGCGCGCGTCCGGGTCCGTCGTGCTCACCAAGCCGTTGTTCACAGGCTCGTACCCCGCTGGCGGCTCTTCGGGCTTCCCGGCGGGCGTGGGTGAGGGGGCCTCGGGGTCCTCGAGCTTCGCCGCCTCCCGGTCGAACAGCGCACGGAGCCGCGCCGCCCGCGCCGGCGAGCCCTTCACCACCGAGTCGTTCGAGGCGTCCGCCGCCACCAGGCTCCCGTCCAGATGCACCTTCGTCCCGTCCACCAGGCCCGCCGCGACGCACGGCTCGATCGTGCATACGAAGAACTCACGGAACACCGCGTGACCCCAGCGCGCCCGGGCCTTCGACAGCACGCTGTGGTCCGGCACCTCGTCCTCCAGCCCGTAGCCCAGGAACCACAGCCAGTCCAGCCGCTCGGGCAGCGTCCGCATCAGCTCCCGCTCGCTGGGCACCTCATAATAGAACAACAGGAACATCAGCTTCAGCACCACCGCCGGGTCCACCGACACATTCCCGTTGTACCCGTAGCGGTGAGCCACGCGGTCGCGCGCGAACTCGAAATCCACCGCCCGCTGGATGCGGCGCAGCGGATGGTCCTCGCGCACCCGCTTCTCCAGGCTGATCCCCACGACATACAGAGCCTCTTGGCGAACCTGTTTCCCCATCATGGCGGCGGGAACTCCGGGCAGTTGCCACTCCCACAAGCACTGCCCTTCTGTAGCATGCCGCGGGG
>DATKZY010000035.1:0-42871 GCA_035527715.1 Planctomycetota bacterium
TGCTCCAGAAGAAGGCCACCGACCGCTTCCAATCGGCCGACGAGCTCCTCGACGCCTTGAATCGTGTTCCTGTGGGCGGGACGTCCGTTGTGGGCGGGGCCTCCGTGCCCCGCGATTCCGAGCACACCGTGACCGCGGCCGGGCCTCACCACGCCTCCCTCGACGAGCGTCGTGCCGCGAAGGCCCAGGCCCGCAAGAAGCTCCTCCTCATCGGCGGAAGCGCCGCCGCGGTCGCGCTGATCCTCGTCGTCGTCCTTGTCCTCATTCTTCGCCCCGGCCCTCGCGAGGCCGCAACCCGTGTGGCACAGCCGTCCTCGGCTGTAGTCCCTCCTTCTCCGACCCCGACAACCGATAACCGACAACCGACAACCGAGGCATCCCGCGACGACTCGAACGCCGAGATCGTCTATCGCAACGCGCAGGCGATGGCGGCGCGCCTCAACTGGGACCAGGCCCAGGCCTACCTCGACCGGCTGCACACCAAGTATGGCAGCACCGCCTTCTACGCCTCGAAGCGGACCGAGATCGAAGCCCTCCAGGCCAAAGTCGCATCCATCCTCCACCCCCAGCCGCCCCCGCCCAAGCCCGAGCCCAAGAAGGAACAGCCGCCCAAGCCCGAGCCAAAGAAAGAGGAACCAAAGCCCAAAGAGAAAGCAACCGCCAAGGAAGACGAGGACGCCAAGAAGACGGCAGAGGAAGAACGGCGGCGTCAGGCAGAAGCCAGGATGCGGGAAGAGGCCGAGGCGAAGTTCGCCGAGGCGATGAAACCCGTCGAGGCGCTCGTAGCCCGGTGGGACTTCGCTGCCGCGCTCGACGCCCTCTCCAAGATCAAGCCAGGGGATGTGGCACAGCCGCCCTCGGCTGTGTCCGATCGTCTCTCTACCCGCCGCGACGAACTCAATCGCCTCGCCAAGCTCAAGGCCCGCTTCATTGCCAAGATCAACCAGGCCACGCCGCCGCTCGACAAGCGCGCCCTCATGATCCCCGGCCTGAACGCGCCCGTCCTCACGGCCGACGACCGCGCCATCGCCGCCAAGCCCACGGGCAGCAAAGAGGAAAACCACCCCTGGCCCGACCTCACCCCCAAGACCCTCGACCGCCTCATCACCCTCACCATCGACAAGGACAGCCCCGACGACTGGCTCGCCGCCGGCATTCTTTTCCTCTCTTCTCTTGGTCCCCCGGCACCCGGAATCCGACACCCGGAACCCGGCACCGATTCCGCACTCGCCCAGAGGGCGGAGGAGGCCTTTGACCGGGCCAAGTCCCTCGGTGCCACCATCGACCGCTATCTTGATCCTCTGGTCCCCCACGCCTTCGCCCAGGCCAAGGCCCTGCTCGACCAGGCACGCGGGGCACCGACGCCCAGCCTACAGGAGGAGAAGCTCAAGGAAGCCGAAGGGGCGCTCGCCGCGCTCGAGAAGAAATACGCGAAGACCGCCTGGCTCCCCGCCCACAAGGACGACCTGGCCGCTCACAGAGACGACCTCGCGGCCGCCCGCGAACAGATCAGGGCCGGCTCCGCCGCGATCGAGGCCGAGAAGCTCTACCAACAGGCCGTAAGGCTCTTCAAGGACGCGGAGGCCGCGAAGGCTCCTGAGGACCAGCGCAAGAAGAAGGAGCTGCTTCTGGGACTCAAGCGCCTCGTCGAGAAGCTGCGGACCGACTTCGCGAAGAGTCCCGCCGTGACCAATGGGGGCCGCAACCCCAACTACGCTCAACTGGTCGAGGCAACGAGGGCAGTCGGCAAGGTCATCACCGTCCGAAAGGATGGCAAAGGCGATTTCAAGGCCATCCAGGACGCTATCAACGCCGCGCCGCCCAACAGCCTGATCGAGATTCAGGACGACGGGCCCTACGCCGAGCTGCTTGTGATCCCTTCGGACAAGCCAGGGATCTGGCTTTGCGGCAAGGAGGGCGTCTGGCCCCTCATCACATCGAGTGGCCTCAAGAGCGAAACGGAGAACCTCCTCGAGGTCAACGCCGAGGGAATCTGCCTCGAGCGCCTCATCCTGGCTCACACCGTCTCGCGTGATGAGAAGACCCTCGCTCCGGAGCAAGGACGCACGATCAACACCACTCCTCGCGCCCGTGATCTTCGGATCCAACACTGCGCTGTCTTGGGGGGCGGTGGTTTGGTGGAAGCGGGGGGGACCCTGGAGAACTTCATCTTGCTGGGGCAGGGCCAAAGGCCGCAGGCTTCCTTGCAGGGCCGTGGAATCATGGAGAATGGCCTCGTAGGCGGCTTCCACACCACAGCAGGGCTCATCGTTCGGTCATGCACGATCATCGGCAGGGCCACGTTCACATCCCGCCTTCACGGTCTCGAGTCCTCCGTGTCCGGATGCATTGTCCGGCAGCTTGAAGCGCCTGTCTGCACCGGTAACTCGCAGTGCAACGATGTGTACGGGAGGCCACCAGTGTTGGGTGGGCTCAGGCTTTTACCTTCCTGGATTTCGTCTGACCCGCAGTTCCGCGATCCGGGGAACCTCGACTATCGGCTGAAGCCGACCAGCCCCTGCCGCGGGAAGGCGTCGGACGGAGGCGACATGGGCTGCCGCTGGACGCCCGAGATGGTCGAGCTCCTCGGAAAGGTTCAGGAGCTGAGGAAGAAGGGGATCATCAAGTTCTGATTGCCCGCGAAACACGCGAAACGACGCGAAAGGGGGATCGGCAGGGCGTACAAAGCCCTCGGCTTCGCTCGGGCCAGGCCCGCCTGCAATGGGACTGGTTGGCGGCCTGGCGCGGGCGGGGACTTGGGCTAAGTGCTTGTGCGGCAATGGTTTGAGGAACGCTACAGGGCGCCAAACCCAGGGGCGGGGGGATTGGCGGTCTGTCGCCCGGCGTCCTGTGTCGAGCACGGGGAGGATGGGGGACAAGCGCCCATGAAACGGTCGGCCCTCGTCGCAGCGGCTCTGGGCTCTACCTGCCTCTTGTTCGCGGGGGAGAAGATGGACCAGCCCAGCGTGATCACGGTGGATCCCAAGGCGGTGGCCGTGGAGCGGTTCCTCGGCTTCGGGGCCGAATGGGACCCGAACTTCTGGGCGGAGCACAACGTACAGCTCGGCGTGACGGAGGACGACTGGGCGGTGGTGGTCAAGCGTATCCAGTGGATGAAGCTGCCAGTCGTCCGCATGATGATCCAGGCCCGCTGGTGCACGAAGGGCGACGGGAAGTTCGACTGGGATACGCCGAACATGAAGAGCCTGTATCGCCACCTCGACGTGTGCCAGAAGGCGGGCATCCGCGTGTTCCTCACCGACTGGGGGGTGGCCACCTGGTGCAAGGTGCCGGGCTTCAGCGGCAACGACGACCCGAAGTACGCCGATGCCATCGGCACCTATCTCGGCTACCTCATCGGGCAGAAGGGCTACACGTGCATCAAGCACTTCATCCTGGTGAACGAGCCGAACTACGAGGGCGGCGGCTGGGACCGCTGGAAGAAGGGGGTGGAGAACGTCGCGAAGGTGCTTGCCGAGCGCAAGCTGCCCGTGACGTTCGTGGGCACCGATGCCGCGCACGACGACGGCTGGCACAGGAAGGGTGTGGACCAGCTCGCCAAGTGCTTCAGCATCTGGGAGATACATCGCTACGCGCCGCAGGCGGAGGTGCTGAAGGGCGACCTGGAGGGCTACTTCCGCAAGCAGTGGGACTACGCTCGGGCCAACGACTTGGGCGCCCACGACAAGCTGTTTATGGTCGGCGAGGCAGGGATGCGCGAGGGCATGGTCAGCTCGCACACCAACACCAACATCCACACCTACGACTACGGGGTGTTCATGGCCGACTATGGGGTGCAGGCCGCCCGTTCGGGCGCGGCGGCGGTGAGTGCCTGGATGCTCGACGACAGCTCGCACAAGGGCTTCAACTGGGGCCTCTGGAAGACCAAGGCCGAGGGGATGGCTCTCAAGCCCTGGTTCTACCCCTGGGCGCTGCTGTGCCGATTCGTTCGCCCGGGCTCGACCATCTATCGCCTGCCCCAGCCCAACCCCCGATGCCGCCTCCTCGCCGCCCGCGTGCCCCCGAAGGGAGCGACTGAGTCGTTCGACACCACCTACGTGCTCGTCAACCGGGGCGATGCCGAGGTGACGGTGCGGCTGAAGCTCTCGGACGGTGACATGTGGCCCTCCACCCTGGTGCTTTACCTCTACAGCCGCGCTAGCGCGCCTGCGGATAAGGACGGCTTCCCCGTGCCCGTGAAGACAGTCGAGGGGGGGCCGGGCGAGAGCGTGCCGGTCACCTGTCCGCCCGACGCCGTGCTGTTCGTCGTGTGCCGGACCCACAGGACGTAGGCCCGGCCCCGCCGCGGGGGGCGGTGAGAGGCGAGGGGTCAGGAGCCGCCGGCGGCGGTCGCGTCGGGGGCGGGGAGGGGGGCTCGGCGGCGGCGATGGAAGGCGGCGGCAGCGGTCGCCTTGGCGTCCTCGGCGATGAGGTAGAGGCTGGGCACGAGCACGAGGGTGATGGCGGTGGCGAACAGGATGCCGTAGCCGAGGGAGAGGGCCATGGGGATCATGAAGCGGGCCTGGCGCGAGGTCTCGAAGATCATGGGGGCCAGGCCGCCGAAGGTGGTGAGGGTGGTGAGCATGATGGGCCGGAAGCGGCGGATGCCGGCCTGAGTGACGGCCTGGAAGGCGGTGAGGCCCTCGCGCCGCAGCACGTTGGCGTGGTCAATGAGCACGATGGCGTCGTTGACGACGACGCCCGAGAGAGCCAGAATGCCCATGAGGCTGGTCACGCTGAGGTCGTAGCCCATGATGAGGTGGCCGAAGACGGCGCCCACGAGGCCGAACGGGATGGCCGTCATGATGATGAGGGGCTGGATGTAGCTGCGGAACGGCAGGGCCAGCATGACGAAGATGGAGAGCAGCACGAGGATGAGCAGTGCGAAGAGCCGCTCCATGCTCTCGGCCATGTCGGCCTGGCGCCCCTCGTAGCCGTAGCCGAGGCCGGGGAAGTCGCGGGTGAGCTGGGGCAACACGTCGGCGTTGAGGGTGGCGATGACCTTGCTGGTGTCGCCGATGGGCACGACGTCGGCGGTGACGGTGACGGTGCGGCGGCCTTCGCGGCGGGTGATGTCGGTGTAGGCGCGGCCGCGGACGACGTTGGCCACGTGGCGCAGCGGCACGTCGCGCCCGGCGGGGGTGCGGATCATCAGGTTCTCGATGTCGGCCTCGCTCACGCGCTCGGCCTCGGGGAACCGCACCTTGACCTTGATCTCACTGCGGCCGCGCTGCTGGCGCAGGGCCTCGGCGCCGTAGAAGGCGTTGCGCACCTGGCGGGCCACCTCGCGCACCGTGAGGCCGAGGCTGTGGCCCTCGGGCTTGAGGGTGAAGTTGAGCTGCTGCTTGCCGGGGGTGTAGCCGTCGTCTATGTCCTTCACGTTCGAGAAGCCGTCGAGGATCTCGGCCAGCTTCGCGCTCGCCTGGTCGAGCACGGCGATGTCGCGGTGGCTCAGCTCGACGGTGAGCGAGGCCCCGCCGCCCGGCCCGCCACGGTCGGACTGGAAGCGGACCGATTCGGTGCCGGGGACCTCCCCGACGCGGGTGCGCCAGAGGTCGGTGAGCTTGCTGGTGCTGATGGGGCGGACCTCGGGCGGGGTGAGGTAGGCCCGCATCTCGATGACGTTCTCGTTGATGACCGCGAACACGCCCTCGCACAGCCGCTCGCCGCCGTTTTCGGCGGCCACGGCATTGGCGGCCCGCTCGAGGCGGTCGCGCACGGCGGTGGCCTGGCTGAGCGGGCAACCGACGGGGAGCGTGGCCGTGGCGAAGGCATAGTCGGCCTCGACCCGCGGCATCAGGATCATGCCGATGCGCCCGCTGAACACGTAGCCGGCCACGCCGGCCAGAAGGGCCAGAGCCGCGGCCACGGTCAGATAGCGCCAGCGCACCGCCGCCCTCAACAGCGGGCCATAGTAGCGGGCCACCCATCGGACGAACCCGGCGCTGAAGCGCTGCTGCCAGTGGTGGACGACCCGGCCCAGGGCCGTGCGGCCACTGGCCCTGGAGTGGGCCAGGTGGGCGGGGAGGATGAACATCGCCTCGAGCCACGAGATGGTGAAGACGGTGCAGACGACGAGGGGGATCACGCACCAGATCTTGCCCATGACCCCCGGCAGCGCCAGAAGCGGCAGGAAGGCCACGATGTTGGTGAGGATGCTGTAGGTGACGGGCACGGCGACGCCGCGGGTGGCGCGGATGGACGCCTCGACCGCCCCCATCCCCCGCTGCCGGTATTCATAAATGTTCTCCCCCACCACGATGGCATCGTCCACCACGATGCCGAGGGCGAGGATGAAGGCGAAGAGCGAGATCATGTTGATGCTGACGCCGAGTGCGGGGAGGAAGAGGAAGGCGCCCAGGAACGAGATGGGGATGCCCATCATGACCCAGAAGGCCAGGCGGATCTCGAGGAACACGGCGAGCAGCAGCATCACGAGGGTGAGGCCTATTCCTGCATTGCGCAGCAGGAGGTCCACGCGCTGGCGATAGATGTCCGAGCGGTCGTAGCGGATGTCGCAGTGGACGCCGGGGGGCAGGTCGGGCTCGAGCTCGGCGAGGACCTCTCGGACGGTATCGGACACGCTGATCGGCGTCTGGTCGCCCACGCGGTAGACGGCGATGCCCATGGCCCGCGCGCCGTTGAACGTGCCGATGGTGTCGCTGTCCTCGAAGTCGTCGCGCACGGTGGCGATGTCGCGGAGATGCAGCACCGTGCCGTTCGAGGTGGTCACGACGGGGATGTTGGCGAACTCGTTGGCCCACTCGCGGCGCTCGGTCACGCGGAGGAGGATTTCGCCGCCGCGGGTCTCGACCTTTCCGCCGGGCAGCTCGAGGGCCGTGGCCGAGATTCTCGCGGCGATCTGGTCGAGGGTGAGGCCGTAGGCGCGCAGGTTCTCCTGCGGCACCGCCACGTGCACCTCGTAGGCCCGCACGCCCTGGAGCGACACCTGCGTGATGTTGGGGTCGAGGAGCAGGCGGTCGCGCACCTGCTCGACGACCTCGCGCAGGGCCCACTCGCCCACGTTGCCATAGACCTCGACGTTGAGCACCTCGCGCCAGCGCGCGGCCAGCATCACCTCGGGCTCCTCGGCGTCCTCGGGCAGGGTGGTGATGCGGTTGACCTCCTGCTGGATTTCCTGGTAGACCTTCTGGCGGTTGATGCCCTCGAAGAGCTCGGCCTCGATGACCGCGACGCCCTCCCGGGCCTTGGCGGTCACCTCCTTCACCCCGTCGGTGCCGCGGATCGCCTCCTCGACGACGAGCACGATGCCGCGCTCGACCTCCTCCGGGCTGGCGCCGGGGTACGGCACGGTGATCGTCACGATGTCCAGCTCGAAGTCGGGGAACACCTCCTGCTTGATGCCCCTGGCCATCAGGAAGCCGCCGATGAGGCAGGCGAACATGAGGAGGTTCGGCGCCACGCCGTGGCGGATCATCCAGCCGATGGTGCCGTGTTCGCCCTGGGGGATGGGGCCGGTGCTCATTGGCCCTCCCCTTTTGCCTTGCCGCCGCCGTCAGGCACGGACTCCGCGACGCGCGACTCGGGGGCTGCGCCGGCCGCGGTGCGCAGCGGCGTGCCCGCCACGGGAGCAGCCAGGCCGGTGGTGACCACCTTGTCCCCCGTCTTGAGGCCGCCCGAGATCAGCAGCGTGTCGCGGCCGCGGAAGGCGATCTGGACCTCCCGAATGTCCAGCTTGCCCTCGGGGGTCATCACCCACACCTGGTCGCCCTCGTGCACCAGGTCGCGCTCGATGGGCACCACGTTCTCGAGTTCCATGCCGTCAATCTCGACGCGCGCGTAGCTGCCGATGAGGAGCTCGGGCAAGCGCTGGGTGGCGTCCTTGAGCCCGAGCGGGTCGGGCACGGAGACGAGGAGCCGAGCCATGCGGCCCTCGGGCTCCAGAGCGCTGGCCAGCCGCACGACGGCGCCGGCGCGGCAGGCGTCGGGGCCCCACGCGGCCTCGTTGTAGACGCGCACCGGCGAGCCCTCCTCCTTGCTCGAGCGCGGCACGCGGAGCCACCGGAGCTGGTCCACGGGCACGGAGACCTCGACCCAATACTCGTCCGTGCCCACGAGGGTGGCCAGCGGGGTCTGGGGCGAGACCTGGGAGCCGAGGTCCACGGACTCGGCTTCGACGACCGCGTTGAAGGGAGCGCGCAGGGTGGTGCGGGCGAGGTCGAGGCCCGCCTTGCGGACCGCGACGTCGGCGGCCGTCTTCGCGGCCTCGGCGGCCTCGATGGCGGCCTGGGCCGACCGGCTCATGGCCTCGGCCGACGCCTTGGCGGCGATGGCCGCCTTCCTCGCGGCTTCGGCGACCCGCTTCGCGGCGCGGGCGGCCTCGCAGTTGGCCTGCGCGGTGCGCAGTTGCGGCTCGCGGAGCACGAGGTCGCGGTCCTTCTCGCCCAGGGTCTTGCCCAGGAGCTCGTACTCGCGGCGTGCCACGGCCTGCTGGCCCTCCTCGATCCGCAGGGCGGCCTCGGCCTTGGCGACCTCGCTGTCGGCCTTGAGGAGCTCGCCCTCGCGCTGCTCGATGGCGCTGGCCGCGACGGCCACGTCGCTCTCGCGCTGGGTCAGCTCGGCCCGCTTCTGCTCGAGGAGGGCGGCGAGCCGCTGCACCTCCGTCTTCTGCTGCTCGACGGCGAGGTCGTAGTCGGCGGGGTCGATCCGCGCGATCGCCGCGCCGGCGCTGAAGCGGCCCCCGGGGACGCACTCGGGGCTGAGCTCGACGATCTCGCCGCTCACCCGGGGCTGGAGGCTGAGGGTCTGGGCCGCGCGCACCGTGCCCATGGCGTGGACCACCGCGCGCTTCTTGGCGCGTGCGACCTCGCACACACTCACGAGGAGCGCGCGCTTGTCAGGCGTCCGCCGCTTCGCCTTCGGGCCCGTGCGGAGCAGGTAGCCGGCCAGCACGATGCCGCCGGCCACCACTGCCAGGGCGAGCAGTGCCTGGACGCCGCCGCGCAGCACGCGGCGCGCGGTGCTGCGCGGCGGCGGGGCCGCCGGCTCGCCCGCCGTCGCCGAGGCTATGGCGGGCAAGCCGGCACTGCTGAGAACCTCCTGGGGACCTCCGGCCATCATGGAGTCTCCTGCGTTTCTGGTCGTGTGAGCCCCCAGCTGCCGCCCAGGGCCTGGTGAAGGTTGATGCGGAACTCGATGAGCTGTCGCCTCGCGGTGAGCCGGTCGCGCTGAAGCCGCTGAAGGGTCTGGATGGCCGTGAACACCCGCAGGTAGTCCTCGCCCGCGCCGATGTAGCGCTCGCGGGCCTGGTCGGAGGCCCTGGCCGCGAGGTCGAGCTGCTGCTCCAGGCTGGCGAGGAATCGCGCCTGCTGCCGCTCCTGCACGAGGGCGTCCTCCACCTCCTGGAGGGCATCGAGGATGGCCCCGCCGTAGGCGTGCAGGCGCTCGGCCACGACGGCCCGCGTGCGGTCCACCTCGGCCGCGCGGCGGCCGCCGTCGAGCAGGGGCGCGGTGAGGTTGCTCGCGATGCTGGCCAGCCAGTTGTCGAACAGGCCGCGCGCGTCGCCGCCCCACGCCTCGGTGCGGGCCGTGAGGCCGAGCCTGGGGAAGCGGTCGGCCATCGCCGCGGCCACGTCGCGGCTGGCCGCCTGGAGGCGAAGCTCGGCGGCGCGCAGGTCGGGCCGCTGCCGAAGCGTGTAGGCCGGCACACCCGCCTGCGGCAGGGGCGGCAGGGCGGGCAGCGTCGCGTCCGTCACGGCCATGGCCGGGTCGGGCGCCTGGCCGAGCAGCACGGCCAACTGGTGCTCGAGCACGCGCCGCTGCGACTCGGCCCGGTGCTTCTCGGCGCGGGTCGCCTCCACGAGCTGCCGCTGCTGGAGGATGTCCACGAACGACACCTTCCGTTCCGCGGCGGGCCGCTCGAAGCGGAACGTCATGAGGCCGAGGTACTCCTGGTTGACGCGGATCTGCTCGTCGAGCAGGAGGAGTTGCCCGAGCTGGTCGAGGAGGCGGTACCACGTGCTGGCGACCTGTGCCGAGAGGAGCAGGGCCGTGGCGTCCACGTCCTCGCGGCTGGCGCGCGCGGCCAGCAGGGCGGCGTCGCGCGCGGAGCGCACGCGGCGCCAGAGGTCCACCTCGTAGCCCGCGACCAGGCCGAGGGAGAGCTCGGTCGTGGAGGTCCTGCCGCCGGGGGTGGTCTTCGTCCACGTGCGCGATGCGGCGGCCTCGCCGGTCAGGCTCGGCTCGAGGTCGGCGCCGGCCCGTCGTGCGACGGCTTCGGCCTGCGCCAGGCGGTCCCACGCCGCAAGCAGCGTGAGGTTGCCGGCCAGCGAGCGCTCCATGAGCGCATCGAGCCGGGCGTCGCCGAAGGCCCTCCACCACGGGCTGGGCGCGGTCACCTGGCCGCTGGCCGAGAATGCCTGGGGCAAAGCCACGGTGGGCGCCGGGGCGGCGGGCGACGGCACCTTGCACGATGCCGCCAGAAGCCCCAGCGAGGCCGCCAGGACCGCCGCCAGCGTGGAGCGGGAGGGGAGGGGGGCCCCGCCGCCCGGGCGGTCTGGCCGCCGACCTTGCCGCCGCATGCTCATGCCTTGCTTCGCTCCTTGTCTGCCGCGGCCTCGATGCCCCCGCTCGCACGGGTCAGGGGCGCCGCGGCGCGGCCCTCCTCCAGCGCGTGGCGGGCGTCGCGAACGCCGGCGAAGAAGAACCGCGCCAGGTGCTCGTGGAGGACAGCGCAGTCCGACCGATCGAGGGCCTCGTGGCCGAAGACGCGCTGGACGATCTGCTTGTGCTGGGTGAGGAACCCGATGGTGCCGACCAGGCTGAAGACGCACAGGCGCAACTGCATCTCCGACGCCCGGTCGCCTAGCAGGCGGGCGATCAACTGCGCGAGGCGCTGGCCCAGGGGCCGGAAGACCTCGCGGATCACCGCGTCGTGGGCCGGCGTCGGATTGTGGTGCTCCTTCTCCAGAATCCGCCAGAAGTAGCTGGCCGGCTCCGCACTCGACACGTCGTCGAGGCGGGCCTGGATGAACGCGTGGATCTGCTCCTCGGGCGACCGGGCGCTGTCGGGGTCCACCACCACGTCGCGCGACTCGCGCGTGAGCTGGTACGCGTGGCGCCAGGCCGCGTCGTAGAGTCTCTCCTTGCTGCCGAAGTGGTAGTTCACGGCCGCGATGTTCGCGTGGGCCGCGTCGCAGATCTCGTGAACCGTTGTCTCGCGGAAGCCTTTCTCGGCGAACAGCCGCGTGGCGCTTTCCAGCACGCGCTGCCGTGTGTCGGTCTCCGCGCCCCCCTGCTCATGCATCGCGCACGCCCCTTTGCGGCAAACGCCCGTTTCATGCCAGCGATTCAAACGAACATTTCAATTCTAGCTCCTCCGCCCCCCGATGTCAACCGCACTTGCGCAAGTCGCGCCCGTTCCATACACTGGTCAGGCGGACGACCGCCCGATTCGTGCCGCCCCTCGACAGGCTCGGGGTGGCCTGAGCCCATCGAAGGCCACCGCAGGGCGACCATGGCTCACCACGACTCCCCCAGCGACGAGCGCCTGATGGCGCGCTACCAGCGACGCCTCGACGACGGGGCCTTCGGGCAACTCGTCGCGCGCTACATGGCCCCGGCCCTGGGCGTGGCACGTCAACTCCTGCCGGACCGCGCCCTGGCCGAGGACGCGGTTCAGGAGGCGTTTCTGCGGCTCGTCCGGCGGCGCGAGCGGTACGACCCGACGCGTCCGTTCGCCCCCTGGTTCTACGCGATTCTCCGCAACGTGTGCACCGATGTGCTGCGGCGCCAGGCCAGGGCCGCCCAGGCAGTGCAGGAGGCCGGCCACGAGCGCGCGCGGCGCGAGGGAGGGATCGCGCCGTCGGGCGAGGCGCTCGCGCTGCTCGGCCAGTTGGGGGCCGACGACCAGGCCGTGCTCGTGCTGCGGGTGGTGCAGGGGCTGGCGTTCGGCGAGGTCGCCGCGGCGCTCGGCATCTCGGAGGAGGCGGCGAAGAAGCGGGCGCAACGTGCGCTCCGCCGGCTGCGCGAGGCGGCCCGGGAGGGCGAGTGGGCCGCCGACGACACGCAGGCCATCCCCGGAAACCTGTCCCCGCGGGAGCGTGCCGAGCGTATTAGGATGGGGGACAAGTGGGAACGGCGACGCCCATGAGATGTCAGGCCGTGCGCGAGGAGCTGGAACTGTTCGTCCTGGGGGACGTCTCCGACTCCCGCGTGCGGGAGATCGAGGCGCACCTTCGCGCGTGCCCCGAGTGCAGTGCGGCGGAGCAGGACTATCGGCTGCTGCTGGCGCGGCTGCGGGGCGACGGGGCGGCGGCCCCGCGGCCCGAGTTCGCGGTCGCGCTGGGGGCGAGCGTTGGGCGGGCCATTGGCGCCGAGCGGCGCCGCCGCCGGCTCCGGCGCGTAGCCGTGGTCGCGGCGGCCGCGGCGCTCCTCGCGGCAGTGGCGGGTGGCCTGGCGCTGCGGGGCCGCGCGCCGGCTGACCCGAAGACAGCGGGTGTCTTTTCCGCGCCCGAGCGGTGGCGCTACGGCCAGGTGCAGGCCGTGCCGGCCTCGGCGGCCGACGGCGTGGTGGTGCACGACCATAGCATGTACGTGCTGCGCGCGGACGCCCGCGGCCCGCGCGTCGTCGCGGTGGACGCGGCGACGGGCGCCGCGCGCTGGGAGGCGGCGGGCGAGAGCGTCGGCTACCTGGCCGCCGACGCCGAGCGCGTCTATTGCCTGGCCTCGCCGGGGCGCGGCGCCCTGGCGCTCGTGGCGCTCGACGCCGCGACGGGCCGCGCGCGGTGGCACTACGAGCAGCCGTGGCCCCACCCCCTGCGCGAGCCGAGCCGCCCCGTGCCCCTGGCGGGCGGACGGGTCTGCTGGTCGGCGAACGGCTCGCTGCACGTGCTCGACGCAGGGACGGGCGAGCCGCTTTGGACGCGCTCCGTGGCCGCCGGGCGGCTGCTGTCGTGCGCCGTGGCGAGCGGGGACGACTTGTGCGTTGTGAGCGCGACGACGCTCCACTGCCTTGCGGGCGCGACGGGCGGCGAGCGCTGGCAGCAGCGCCTGGACGATTCGGCCGGCCGCGGCCGGCCGCTGCTGGCGCTGGATGGAGGCCGAGCCTACATCGCCCGCCCGCGGCCGGGCTCGGGCTCGGACGTGTTTTGCCTCGACCTTGCCGCGCGGTCCCTCCTGTGGCGGCGCGCGGCGCCCGCGGCACGCTTCCTGCTCGCCGCCGACGGAGTCGTGTGCCTGCGGGGCGGCCCCGTCGCGGGCCTCGACGCGGCGACGGGCAAGGTGCTGTGGACCCGTCGGGCCGAGGGCTGCGGCCCGCTCACCTGGTTCGGCGGGCAGATTCACTTCGTGGACTCGACCGAGCAGGGCCGCCTGGTCGCCGTCGAGCCCCGCACCGGGCGAGCGGCGTGGGAGCTGCCTGGCTTCCGCTCGTGCGACGCGTTTGCCCGGGTGGGCGACCTCGGCTACGTCAAGACCCGCGACGGCGTGGTCCACGCCCTGGCGATGGCCCGCGCCCGCTTCTGACCCGCGGCGGAATCCTCCCGGCCTGTCCCCAACAGATTCCCTGAAGCGTATAGGAGACAGCAGGCACTGTGGCCACCGCGCCGGTTCGGTGCGCGCAATGAGACACACACGGGGCGAGCCGGAATTGCAGGTGGTACATCCTCGCGGCAGACAGACAAGCGGAAAGGACACCCGCTGTCTTTTGCCGGAACGGCCCTGCGGGTGCTTCGCACAAAAGACAGCGGGTGTCTTTTCCGCGCCCGTGGGGGTGGTTCCACCTGCAACCCCGGCTCGCACCCCACACGGGGGACAGCGATGGGCACAGGACGACGCTGTGGGCCGGGCTCCTGGCTTCTTGCACTCGTGGTGGCATGCGGCGCTCAGGGGGCGGAGCCGCCGCCCGCCGAGGAAATCGTCGTCACCGCCACGCGCCACAGGACGCTCCTGAGCAACGCCCCCGGCGTGGTGCAGGTGATCACGCGGCGCGAGATCGAGGAGTTGAATCCCACCTCGACGGGTCAGCTCCTCGAGCAAGTCACCGGCACCAGCGTGGAGACGGGCACGGGCAGCGGCTTTCCCAAGCGCAGCATCATCGGGCTCAACGGCCTGCCCGCCTACTACACCCTCGTGCTCGTGGACGGCGTGCGGCTCCTGAGCGAGCACGTCCATACGGGCCAGAACGTGGAGGTGATCCCGCCCCAGAGCATCGAGCGCATCGAGATCATTCGTGGGGCAGCCGCCGCCCAGTACGGCTCCGACGCCATCGGCGGGGTCGTGAATATCATCACCCGCAAGTGCGGGGAGAAGCCCGAGGTCTCCCTGGGCGGAGGCGCCGGCAGCTATGGCACCCGCGAGGGCGACTTCGCCGTGCTCCAGCCGCTCGGCCGGGGCATCCGCCTCTCCGTGTTCGGCCACCGCGAGCGAAGCGACGGCGTGCCCCTCAAAGCGCCGGCACACCGCATCGGCCAGATGGGCTACGAACGCTGCAACGTGCTCGCCCGCGTCGAGGCCGACATCACGCCCTTCTGGAACGTCTTCGGCTGGTGCAACGCCCTCGACCAGGCGATGGACTGGCAGAACGACACGGCCGAGAGCGAGCTGCGGACCTGTGTGCTGGGCACCACGCTCCGCCTCGCGCCGTCCCTCGAGCTCTTCGCCCAGGTCGCGCGCTCGAAGTGGGTCGCCGAGGTGAGCGAGGAGGAGAACGAGCTGTGCCAGCCCGAGATGCACCTCACCTGGCGCATCAACGACGCCCACACGCTCACGTGGGGCATGGACCTGCGGCGCCAGAAGTTCAGCCGCAGCGCCGCCGCGAACCTGCCGGCCCAGGACACCTTCGGCACCTTCGTCCAGCACGAGTGGCGCGCGGCCAGCCACCTCACCCTCATGACCGCGCTGCGCTACGACCGCGTGGAGGACATGGATTCGGTCGTGTCGCCGATGGTCTCCGTGGTATACTCGTCCGAGCTGCCGTTCCGCCTGCGGGGGTCGGCGGCCCGAGGCTTCCGCGCCCCAACGCCGCAGGAGCTGTACGAGGAGGGTTATGGCCACGGCGGGCGCGCCCTGCGCTTCGGCAACCCCGACCTCCTGCCCGAGTACAGCACCAGCTACACCGCCGCCATCGAGCTGTTCCCGGGCGACCCCTTCGAGCTCAGGTGGTGCGGCTACTACAGCGAGATTGACGACATGATCGTCCCCGTCTACGGGGGGCCGTGGGACCAGAACCCCAGCAAGGACGTGTGGCGGCGCACGAACATCGCGCAGGCGAAGGTCTGCGGCTGCGAGATCAAGGCGCGGTACACGGTCTCGCGGAATCTGCGGCTGGAGGCCGGCTACACCCACGCGAAGACGCGCGACGAGGGCTCGGGCCGCCCGCTGCCCTACGACGCCGGCTCCTCCGCCTTCGCCAAGGCCATCGCGGGCGGCAGGCTCGGCGGCGACTGGCGATGGTCGGGCTTTGTCGCCCTGCGCGCCGTCTTCGGCCGCAGCGCCTGGAATTGGACGCCCGCCGCCGGCGCGCCGCCCGACGACCCGACGGGCCTGACCACCAAACTCCGCGACTACCAGAAGCTCGACGCGGGCCTCTCCGTCCACTACAAGCACAGATATGAGTTCTACGTCAACGTCGCCAACGTCCTCGGACAGGACATCGAGAACCTCGACGACGTCTACACGGTCATAGACGGCGAGCCCGTCGTCATGGCGGGCTTCCGCGCCAGGTGGTAGGGCGCCCATTCTCAGGGAACCGCTCTCCCCCCACATGAGGGGCGAGCGGGGCCCCACCCTCACTTGTCATTTGTTGGGATGACGGCACGCCGCTGGTGCAATCGCTTCGCCGGACCAAATGACAAGTGAGGACGTGACCCGCCGCCTCTCCTGTTCCTGGGTTGACGCGGGGGAGCGGGAGTGCTATACGTGAGGTGGTGCATGGCTGTGCTCGACCCGGCCGTGTGATCGAGAGGAGAAGCCTGTGGCCGCCCCGACCAATCCCTCCGCCGCTCCGCCTGCGTCCCCAGCCCCCGCGAAGTCGCCGCTGCCGAAGGCGCCCCCCTCGTTGCGGCGGGTCCTTCAGACCGTGCTGCCACTGCTGGCCGTCGTCGGCATCGTCGCCGCGTGGGCATGCGTCGCGCCCCGCCGAATGGGCGAATGGGGCGTGGTGCGGACGGTGGTGTTCTCGATCCCGTTCGTGCTCGCGCTCGCCGTCGTCGCCATCTTCCATCGAGCGCTGCGCAACCGCGATCACACCCGCCGCAACTGGGTGAAGAACAACCCCGACGACCCGACGTGCAGGAACCTCCTCATCGTCTACTCCCTCAGCCAGAAGGCCATCTACCTCCCCACCATCGCCACCTCCGTGGTCATGGGGGTGCTGATGGTGCTGAAGGAGCGCTGGACCCTGCTGCCGGGCCTGGACCCCAAGCTCCTCGGCGGCATCTGGCTCGGCATCTTCTTCGTGAACTTCCTCGTCGAAGAGTACGACGTGGACCTGCGGTCGCTGATCATCACCACCGTCGTCGTGGCGGGCGCGTTCATGTGGGTGGCCGTGATGGATTGGTTTCCCGAGTTCTTCCGCTTCTTCCGCCGGTTCGGCATTCAGATGGACTCGGCGAGCTATTTCCTGATCGCCGTGGTCTTCGTCATCGCCATCCTCTACTCGGTGTTCAGGGGCGCGTTCCACTACGCCGAGATCACGCCCAACTACATCAACATCCAGACGGGCCTGACGGAGACGGGCGAGCAACTGAGCCGCGAACAGTACTCGACCCGGATCGAAGCGGAGGACTTGCTCGAGCGGCTCCTCGGCTTCGGTCGGCTCGTCGTCATGTTCCGCGACACGCGCCGTCCGCCCATGATCTTCCTGATCCACGGCGTCGGCCGCAAGGCGGCCCAGCTCGAAGGCATCCGCGGCACCTACCTCGTGGACCAGCAGGACCCCACCCGCGGAGCGTAGACGTAAGGCGTACATGCGTGCACGCGGAACGATCTGCGGGATTGACTCTTGCCCCCTGTAGGCGGGATGTCCACATCCCGCGATGTCCACATCCCGCGAATCCTCGCCATGTCGCGGGGCGGGGACGCCCCGCCTACAATTGTGTCCCTATGGGGCGGACCGTGTCGCGCGGGACGAGGACGTCCCGCCTACAGTTCGCCCTTGACCTCGACGACCCAGATGTTGCGGTACTGGACCGGGTTGCCGTGGTCCTGGAGGTGGAGGCCGCCCGGCTCCTTGGGGTCGCCGCCCCAGTTCGCGGTCGTGGGGTTGGGCACCTCCGTCTTGTCCTGCACCAGCACGCCGTTGTGGAGGACGGTGACCGTCGCGTTCTTCGTCTTCTTGCCGTCGGCGTCGAAGCGCGGGGCGGTGAAGGTGAGGTCGTAGGTCTGCCACTGCATGGGCGGGGCGCACATGTGGACGATCGGCTTGCCGCAGCCGTAGATGCCGCCGCACTCGTTGCTCTCGCCCTTCAGCCCGTAGCTGTCGAGCACCTGCACCTCGTAGCGTCCCTGGAGGTAGACGCCGCTGTTGCCGCGCCCCTGGCCGCGGGCCTTGGGCATGAAGGGGGTGCGGAACTCGAGGTGGAGCTTGCAGTCGCCGAACTTCTTCTTTGAGATCACCCCGCCGCCCTTGACCTCCATCGCCTTCTCCTCGGGCAGGAGCTTCCAGGGGCTGTCCTTGCCGTCGCGGGTCCGCCACTCGTCGAGGCAGGTGCCGTCGAAGAGCACGGTGGCGCCCTCGGGCGGCTTGGCGCCGAGGGTGGGGGAGAGGCGCACGGCCTTTTTCATCTCGAACGTGCCGCTGGGCTCGCCCTTGATGGTGCCGGCGAACTTCTCGCCCTCGACCGTGCCGGCCCACTCGGTGCCCTTGAGCTTGCCCTCGGTGGCCTTGCCGGTGAAGGCGACCTTGCCATCGGCCTCCTTGCCTTGGAGCACGACGGTGGCGGGGATGCGCTTGTCGAACTCGTCGAGCAGGTTGGCCTGGTAGGCCCCGTCGCCGAGGGCGATCACCTGGGCGACCAGCGGGGCCTGGGTGCCGTTGGCCGACTTCGACGTGCCCTGCCAGTCGCCCATCACGGCGTCCTGGGCCATCGCGGCTCCTGCGGCCAGGGCCACTGCCAGCGCCAGCTTCCTCATCGAGCGTCCTCCTGTCGGGTCGGCGGGTGTCTCGAAGCCTCTACCCCACATTATCATCGGCGGCGGCACGGTGTGTCAAGCGATGGAGGGCCGACGCGCCGTTGCCGCGCTACGGCGGTGTGGCCTTCGAGGGGCTGGGCGGGGTCCGGTCGAGGACGTCGAGGAGCGACTTGGCTCCCTCGGCGAAGCGCGACATGGGGTGCCGGGCGACCAGCTCGGTGAGGCGCCTGCGGGCCAGGTCGCTGCGGCCCAGCCGCAGGAGCGAGTCGCCGCTCCAGAGGAGCGCCAGGGGCCGGAAGCCGGAGTCCGGGTGGCGAGCGAGGAAGCTCTCGTAGTACTCGGCAGCCTCGCGGTAGCGGCGGCCGAGGGTGTAGCACTGGCCGATGCGCAGGAGCGCGAACTCCGCGGCGTGGCCCGCGGGGAACCTCCCGATGAAGCGCTTGTAGGCCGCGACGGCCGAGTCGAAGAGCGCTTCGGAGGCCAGGGTCTCGGCGGCGGCGAGCAGCCGACGCGCCGAGGGGTCGCGCGGCTGGAGCGGCTCGCCGAGCGTCGGCCACAGGGGAGCGGGCGAAGCCGCCGTCCCGGCGGCGCCCTTGGCGGCCGGGTGGGGGGTGATCGCGCGCAGCGGCGTCGGCCTGCCTCGCCTCCCCGAGCTGGGCACGGGGGCGCTGAACAGTCGCAGCGTGCTGGCCATGGCCACCAGGACGACCAGGATCAGAACGACGATGATCTCTTTCTTCTCCATTCCTGGCGGTCCTGGAGGGGGGTGTGCGGCGGGTTCCCGGCGGGCCTTGGCGGACGCGAGGCGCCCGAGCGGGGCTCACGCCTCCTGCGTCGGGGCGGCCGCGGCAGACCCGTTAGGGCGGCCGGGCAGCGGGGAGCGCAGGTAGCGCCGCTGGCAGCCCATGCACAGGTCGAAGTGGAACTCCTTGTACACGCTGTCCTCGACCTCCTGGGGGTCGCTGGCGGCGAGGCGCTCCAGGAGGGCGCGGATTTCGTCGCGGTGGTCGCGGGACAGGTCGGCCGGGGTGATCTCGAGGGGGTCGTAGGCGGCGTAGACCTGGATGCGCACCTGGTAGCGGACCGGCTCGCCGGCCAGCAGGGGCTTCCCGCACAGGTCACAACAGAAGTGGTCCATTGCCGTCGAAGGCCCATGGTTGGCCCGGCAGGCGTCAGGGGAGGGCCTGCTCCTTGTCGGGGAGCCACAGGAAGCAATTGCGCTCTTGGATCTGTGTCATGTTCAGCGAGGAGCCGTGGCCGTCGTAGTACACCCAGTTGCCCACCCCGCGGTGTCGCGCGATGACCTCTCCCGCGTAGATCTCCTTGCCGTCCACCTCGACCTTCGCGAAGTCGGTCGCCAGCCGGGGCTCCCGCGGCTTGATGGCCCAGTGGGAGTCCCAGTTCTCCCCGATGGCCAGGGTGTTCGTGGTGTCGAGCATGGTCTCGGGGTGCGCCGCCGCAATGTCCTTCTTCACGGCGTCGGACCGCAGGCGCTGCGGGTTCGTGTACATGGCGATGTAGCCGTTCAGGCCATAGTACTGCGCGCGGTACGACGTGTAGGGGGCCGGGGCGTAGACGACGGTGCAGCGCATGATGTCGTAGGCGGACTCCTCCTTCCGCTCGAAGTAGCCGCCCACCTTGCTTGCCTTGATGGCGGCCGGGACGTCGCCCGTCCGGGCGCCGAGGTAGGGGGCGATCTTGCCCCGCCAGGTGTGCGAGACGTACCAGTAGAAGCCCCCGCCGACGTCTTCTCTTCCGCCGGCCGCCCCGGCGCCCCAGTAGTAGGTTTCGTCGTCCACGGTGTCTTCGGGCTGTGTGTCGGCATAGGCGGGGGAGGGGTACCAGCTATCGAAGCTCACGCCGTAGATCTTGATGGCCTTGAAGACCTGGCCCTCGTTCGAGAGGCACCTGGCCCTGCGGGCCTGGGCCGTCGCGCTCTCCAGCACGGGCAGGAGGAGCGTGGCCAGCAGCGCGATCAGGGCGATCACGATGAGGAGCTCCATCAGCGTGAAACCCTGGTGGCAGGCGCGTTGCGTGGACAGTCGAGGCATCACCGGCTCCTTGTCGTTGCAGGGTTCGCGTGCGTGTGCCGGGGCATTCCCCCCATGAACATGTTACCACAATGCCCAGGTTTTGCAAGCGCCCACGGCGGTTTCTAGGGCACTTCGGGCAGCTTTTTCCCGATGAGGCCGGCCACGGTCTTGGGATTGGCCTTGCCCCCGGTGGCCCTCATCACCTGGCCCATCAGGAAGCCCTGGGCCTGCTTCCTCCCCTCGCGCAGGTCGGCCACGGCCTTGGGGTTCTCCGTGAGGACCCGGAGGACGATGGCCTCGAGGTCGCCGGAGTCGGAGATTTGCCGCAGTCCCCGGCTCTCGACGATCTCTCGCGGCGCGCTGCCGGTCGCTATGGCCTCGGCCATCACCTGCTTGGCGGTGTTCGCCGCGATGGTGCCGTCCTCGACCAGGCGGATGGCCTCGCAGAAGCGTTCGCAGCTCAGGCGGCCCCGCAGGTCGGCCACGGTCATGTCTCTGTCATTCAGCTCCCGCATCACAGTGCCCATGATCCAGTTGCTGGCGGCCTTGGGCTCGGCGCCCAGCCGCACGCAGTCCTCGAAGTAGTCGGCGAGCGCCTTGTCGGCGACCAGCACGCCGGCATCGTAGTCGGGCATGCCGAGCCGCTCGACGAAGCGGCGGCGGCGGGCCGCCGCCATCTCGGGGATGGCGGCCCGCACCCGCTCCAGCCACGCCTCGTCTATCTCCACGGGCACCAGGTCGGGCTCGGGGAAATAGCGGTAGTCCTGCGCCTCCTCCTTCGAGCGCATGGGCACCGTGCGGCCGCCCGCATCGTCCCACAGCCGCGTCTCCCTGGCGACCCGTTCGCCGTGGTCGAGGCAAGCGGCCTGCCGCCGCGCCTCGTACTCGAGGGCGTGGACGACGGCCTTCATCGAGTTCAGGTTCTTGATCTCCACGCGGTTGCCGTATTGCTCGCAGCCCACGGGGCGGAGCGAGATGCTGGCCTCGAAGCGCAGCGAGCCCTCCTGCATCTTGCAGTCGCTCACGCCCAGGTAGAGCAGGATGGCCACGAGGGTTTCCATGTAGACCCGTGCCTCTTCCACGCTGCGGAGGTCGGGCTGCGTGACGATCTCAGCCAGTGGCGTGCCGGCCCGGTTGAGGTCCACCAGCGTCATCCCCGCCAGAGCCGCCCGCCCCTCCTCAGAAAGGTCGAAGAGCGTGCTCTGCTGCACGTCCTCGGGGTGGAGGAGCTTGCCCGCGTCCTCCTCGAGGTGGACGTTGTGGATGCGCACGCGGCGGGTCTGGCCTTCGACCTCGATGTCCAGGTGGCCGTCAACGCCTACGTTGTTGTAGTTCTGAGAGATCTGGTAGTTCTTCGGCAGGTCGGGGTAGTAGTAGTTCTTGCGGTCGAGGGCCGTGTGGTGGTTCACCCGGCAGTCGAGGGCGAGAGCGGTCTTGAGGGCATACTCGAACGCCGTGCGGTTGAGGACGGGCAGGACGCCGGGATGTCCGACACACACGGGACAGGTCTGGGTGTTCGGCGGCGCGCCGAAGCGCGTGCTGCACCCGCAGAAGAGCTTCGTCTGCGTCGCGAGTTGCGCGTGCGCCTCGAGCCCGATGACTATCTCGTAGCTCATGGTTGTCACAGCGGCGGCCTCCGCCGATGGTGGTCGGCCGCTCTCTCGTGGGCGCGGGCCAGTTGCAGGAGCCCAAGCTCGTCGAATGGCCTTCCGAGGAGCTGAAGGCCAATCGGCAGCCCACCGCCCGTGAAGCCGCACGGCACGCTCAGCCCGGGGATGCCGGCGAGGTTGCAGGAGATTGTAAACACGTCGCCCATATACATTTGCAGCGGATCCCCCGTCTTCTCGCCCACACGGAAGGCCGCGGCGGGAGCCACCGGGCTCGCGATCGCGTCAACGCCCAGGAACGCCTCGTCGAAATCGCGCTTGATCAGCGAGCGGACCTTCGATGCCTTGAGGTAGTAAGCATCGTAGTAGCCAGAGCTTAGGGCGTAGGTGCCGAGCAGGATGCGGCGCTTGACCTCCGCCCCGAAGCCCTCCTCGCGCGATTCCGAGAACATCTCGATCATGCCGCCAGGGTCGGCGGCCCGGTGGCCATAGTGAGCGCCATCGTAGCGGGCGAGGTTCGAGCTGGCCTCGGCCGTGGCGATCACATAGTAGGCGGCCACGGCGTAAGCCGATAGCTGGCCGTCTTTTACGTCAATGCGGCTGTGCGGGAGCGACACTTCGACCACTTCGGCGCCTTGCCCCGCCAGCACGTTGACCGCTCGACGCACCGCAGCCTCGACCTCGGCGTCCATGCCCTCGATGAAGAACTCCTTGGGCAGGCCGATCTTGCGGCCGCGGATGTCGGTGTCGAGTTGCCCCACATAGTCGGGCACAGGCTCCGGGGCGGAGGTCGAATCGCGCGGGTCGTGGGGCGCGATGACGCCGAGCAGGAGCGCGGCATCGGTCACGTCCTTCGCGATTGGGCCAATCTGGTCGAGCGACGAGGCGAAGGCCACGAGGCCGTAACGCGAGACGCGGCCATAGGTTGGCTTCAGCCCCACGACCCCGCAGAAGCTGGCCGGCTGGCGGATCGAGCCGCCCGTGTCGGAGCCGAGGGCCAGGATGGCCTCGCCGGCCGCCACGGCCGCTGCCGAGCCGCCGCTCGAGCCCCCCGGCACCCGCTCGAGGTCCCACGGGTTGCGGGTGGTCCCGAACGCCGAGTTCTCGGTGGACGAGCCCATGGCGAACTCGTCGAGATTCGTCTTGCCGATGGGCACGGCCCCGGCCGCGAGCACCTGCTCGACAACGGTCGCGTTGTAGGGCGGCACGTAGTTGGCCAGAATCTTCGACGAGCAAGTCGTCCGCGTGCCTGCCGTGCACAGGTTGTCCTTGAGCGCGATGGGGATGCCGGCGAGCGGCCCGGGCTTCTCGCCGCGGGCCAACGCCGCATCCACCTCGCGCGCCTGCCTCAGCGCCCCCTCGGCATCCACCGACACGAAAGCGTGCAGCTTCTCCTCGACCGCGGTGATGCGCTCCAGGCATGCCCTGGCCGCCGCCTCGGCCGTCAGCTCGCCGGCGATGATCTTGTCCCGTGTCTCGTGGGCCGTGAGGTCGTGGAGTGCCACTTGCCACCCTACTGCTTCAGTTGCGCAAGCACGTCGGACGCCGCCCCGACTGTCGCTTCAATGTCCGCCTCGGTGTGCGCGGCAGAGAGGAAGCCCGTCTCGAACTGCGAGGGAGCGAAGTAGAAGCCACGGTCGAGCATGCCGTGGAAGAAGGCAGCGTAGCGTTTCGCGTCCGCCCGTTTCGCGTCGGAATAGCTCCACACGGGGCCTTCGCAGAAGAAGGTGCAGAACATGGACTGAATGCCGACACCATGCGTGGCGATGCCTGCCTCGCCCGCGGCTTCGGCCATGCCGCGGCAGAGCCGCTCGCAGAGGGCGTTGGTCTTCTTGTAGACCGCGCCATCGCGCAGCCGCTCCAGCGTGGCCAGTCCCGCCGCCACGGCGATGGGGTTGCCCGAGAGCGTGCCCGCCTGGTAGGTCGCGCCCACGGGCGCAATGTGGTCCATGATGTCGGCCCTGCCGCCGTAGGCGCCCACGGGCAGGCCTCCGCCGATGATTTTGCCGAGCGTCGTCAGGTCGGGCGTCACGCCGTACAACTCCTGCGCCCCGCCCCAGGCCGCGCGGAAGCCCGTGATCACTTCGTCGAAGATGAGCAGAATGCCGTGCTTCTCTGTGACTTCTCGCAGCCCTTCGAGGTAGCCCGGCTTCGGCGGGATGAGGCCCACGTTGGCCGCAATCGGCTCGATGATGATGGCCGCGATGTCCTTGCCGCGGGCGCCGCAGAGGGCCCTTACGGCCTCGAGGTCGTTGTAGGGCAGGACCAGCGTCTGCCGGGCGAAGTCGGCCGGCACGCCGGGCGACGTGGGGATGCCGAACGTGAGCGCGCCCGACCCCGCCGCGGCGAGCAGCCCATCGGCGTGGCCGTGGTAGCAGCCCTCGAATTTCACAATCGCGTCGCGGCGCGTGAACGCCCGCGCGAGGCGAACGGCGCTCATCGTCGCCTCGGTGCCCGAGTTCACCAGCCGCACCTTCTCGATGGAGGGCACGGCATCGGCGATGAGCTGGGCAAGACGCGTCTCGGCCAGCGTGGGCGCCCCGAAGCTCGAGCCCTTCTCCGCCGCCGCCTTCACTGCGGCCACCACCTCGGGCGCCGCGTGGCCCAGAATCAGCGGACCCCACGACGCCACGTAGTCCACATACGTGTTGCCATCAATGTCCGTGAGCCGGCAGCCCTGGCCGCTGGCCATGAACACCGGCGTGCCGCCCACGCCGCCGAAGGCCCGCACCGGGCTGTTCACGCCGCCGGGGATCACCCTTCGCGCGGCCCCGAACGCCGCGGCTGACCTCGCATGCCCAAGCTTCTCGCTCATACTGGTTCCTCGCCCGGCCGGGCTGAGAGCTGCGGATGCGAGCGATCATACCCCGGCCATCGCCCGCAGTCAAACACGCCGCGCCGCCTCGGGAACGCGCTCAAGATGATCAAGATGATCACGCGCGCGCATAGGGGGGTGATCATCTTGGGGCGGCAGGGCCTCTGAAGGTAGGTGGCATCCTAAGCGCTGTCCTGCCAAATGCATGCAACGAGGCGATCCGACGTAGCCGTGAGGAATGCCAAGGTGATCAGCCCCTTTCAGGCGGCAGGGCTGATCATCTTGGCCCCCCGCCCACCCAAAGGATGCCAACAAAGAATGCCAACTGCGCAACACACCACTTGGCATCCTTTGGCCCGCCGGATACAATGGCTGCGCCCCCAACACGAAAGGTCCCTCCCCAATGGACGACAAGCTCTCGTACCAGAAGTCGGGCGTGGACATTGACGTGGCCGATGCGACGAAGCAGGCGATGGCCAGGAGCCTGGAGACCCGCGACCCGCGCGTGCTCAACAAGCTCGGCGCCTTCGCCTCCCTCTTCGACGCCCGCTTCCCCGACCTCGAGCACCCCGTCCTCGTCCTCAAAATCGAGGAGCCGGGCAGCAAGCAGAAGCTCGCCTTCCAGCACAAACGCCCCGCCGGCATCGCCTACGACCTCATCAACCACCTGGTCAACGACATCATCGTCATGGGCGCCCGCCCCCTCGCCGTCCTCGACGTCATCATCTGCGGCAAGATCGAGAAGGAGGTCGTCTCGCAGTTCGTGGACGCCTTGGCCAAGGCCTGCCGCGAGCAGGACTGCTCGCTCGTGGGCGGCGAGACGAGCGAGCAGCCGGGCGTCGTCGAGGCGGGCGTCTACGTCCTCGCCGCCAGCATCGTGGGCGTGGCCGACCGCGACAAGGTGATTGACGGCTCGAAGATCGCGGTCGGCGACACCGTGCTCGCCGTCGCCTCCAACGGCCTGCACACCAACGGCTACTCCCTCGTCCGCGCCCTCATCGCCAGGAAGCCCGATATCCTCGCCAAACAGGTCGCGGGCGAGTCGTTCCTCGACGCCATCCTTCGCCCCCACAAGTGCTACTGGCAGCCCTTCCGCGGCCTCTTCGCCTGGCCCGAACTGCACGGCTTGGCCCACATCACCGGCAGCGGCATCGCGGGCAACCTCAACCGCATCCTCCCCCCCGGCCTCGACGCCTCGATTGACCTCTCCGCCATCCGCATCCTCCCCATCTTCAAGGCCATCCGCGACGCCGGCGGAGTTGACGACCCCGACATGCTCCGCACCTTCAACCTCGGCGTCGGCATGACCCTCGTCGTCGCCCCCAGCGCCGTCTCCCGCATGCAATCCCACCTCGCCGCCAAAGGCTGCGAGAGCTACCCCATCGGCGAGATCGTCAAGGGCAAGCAACAGGTCGCCTACCACGGCGCGCTGCGCTGGCCTGCGAAGGGGGCAGTTCCGATGAGCGCCCGACGAATCTACGGCATCGACTTCAGCGGGGCGCTCGACGCCGGGCGGAAGATATGGATCACCGGGGCAACCGGCGACGAAGGCGTCCTGCGGGTCGAGCAAGTGCTTCGCGGGGATGAACTGCCAGGGTCGGCTTCGTCGCGGCCGGCGTGTCTTACGGCGCTTCGGGACTTCATTGGCACACAGAAGGACGCCGTATTGGGGCTTGACTTCCCTTTCAGCCTGCCGTTCCGAGTCCTGCCGTCGGGCAGTTGGGAGGAATTCGTCCTCTCGTTCGGGGGACGATACGGGGACGAATCCCACTTTCGTGAGTCCTGCCGCCGGGCCGGGCAGGGAGCGGAACTGAGACGCGTCACGGACACCGAGGCCGGAACACCATTCTCCGCCTACAACCTGCGCCTGTACCGGCAAACGTACTTCGGCATCCACGACGTGTTGTGTCCCCTGGTGCGCGACAAGGCCGCTTGTGTGCTCCCCTTCCATGAGCCGAAGCCCGGCACGCCGTGGCTTCTGGAAATCTGCCCGGCGTCCACACTGAAGCGGCTGAAGCTCTACGCCCCCTACAAGGGCAAGGGGCCAGCGTTGCAGGAGGGCCGGGAGCGCATCGTCGAAGCTTTGGAGGCGAAGGGGCTTCTAGCCTTCGCGATGCCGGAGCTGCGAGACAGGCTGGTCCGCAACACCGGGGGCGATGCGCTGGACAGCGCACTCGCCGCAGTCGCGACCTTCCGAGCGGTCTCCGACCCTGAGTTTCCCGATGGCGCTGGACACGGAGCCTATCTCCTCGAGGGCTATGTCTATGCATGAGCCTGTGGGGAGAGGCGGACGCACTGCCTCTCCCCTCTTCCGATGTGGCCGAACCCGGCTCGGCGCTGGAATGTCGGGCCGGGGTGGTGTAGAATACGGTAGTGGGAGCGGCGATGGCCAGGAGGCCCGCAATGGCCAGGAGCAAGCGAGATATGGGAAGGACGTTCGTGGATGTCGAGGTGGCGAACTGCTACGATCTCGATGCCCGGGAGAGCGGCGGCAACGGGCGCACGAGGGTGAGGAAGCTGAAGGTTCGCGCTCTCGTGGATACTGGCTCCGCCCTCTTGTGTCTGCCCGCGGCGGACATCCGCAAGCTGGGCCTGCGCCGGGATAGGTCTACAACGGTCCGCACGGCGAACGGGGTGGTTGAGCGCAGCATCTATCGGGCGGTGCAGATCACGATCCTCGGGCGGCATTGCATCGCGGAAGTGATGGAGATTCCCAAAGACGTCCCACCCCTCCTCGGCTTCATCCCACTGGAGAGCCTGGACCTGGTGGTCAATCCCAAGTCGAACCAGGTCACACATAACCCCGAGAACGGGGGGAAGTATACGCTCGACCTGTTGTGAGGGTGGGATGAGAGCCGCACCTTTCGCCCTGATTCTCGCCTTGTCGCCCATCGCTATCGCGATGGAGCCTTGCCGCATCGAGGTGGTGGAGAAGGGGAGCGGATGGGCCGTGCCGCTGGTGGAACTGCGGTCGACGCATCAGGCGCGATTCGTGTCCGACAACGCGGGGGTGATCGCGTTCGACCTGCCCGAGCTGATGGGGCGCGAGACGTGGTTCGATGTGATCGGCCACGGCTACGAGGCGCCGAAGGACGGCTTCGGCTATCGCGGCGTCCGCCTGAAGCCCGAGCCAGGCAAGACGCTCAAGGTCGAGGTGACCCGCACGATCATCGCGAAACGCCTCGGCCGTCTCACGGGCGGCGGACTCTTCGCCGAGAGCCAGAAGACGGGGCGGGAGGGCGATTGGGCCGAATCGGGCGTGCTCGGCTGCGACAGCGTGCAGAACGCCGTGTATCGCGGCAAGCTCTTCTGGGCGTGGGGCGACACGACGCTGGCACACTATCCGCTCGGCATCTTCCACACGAGCAGCGCAACGACGGCCGTGCAGCCGCTCGCGTCGTTCGAGCCGCCCGTGCGGGTGAAGTTCGACTACTTTCGCGAGGCGAACGGCCGCCCCCGCGGCGTGGCGAAGATGCCGGGCAGCGGCCCGACGTGGCTGAGCGGCTACACGAGCCTGCCCGACAAGAGCGGTACGCCACGCCTCGTCGCCACCTACGTGAAGATCAAGCCGCCGCTCGAAGCCTACGAATCCGGCCTGTGCGTGTGGAACGAGGCCACCGCGAGCTTTGAGCGGCATCGCGTGATCTGGACGAAGTCCGCCGCCGTGCCCAAGCAGCCGCCCGTGCCCGACGGGCATCCCGCCATCTGGAAGGACGGGCAAGGCAAGGAGTGGGTGCTCTTCGGCAATCCGCTGCCCACCCTGCGCTGCCCCGCGACATTCGAGGCGTGGCAAGACCCTGCCCAATGGGAGGCGCTCAAGCCGCAGGAGAGCCTTGCCGCCGCAACCGACGGCAAGCCCGTGAAGCCGCACACAGGCTCAATCGCGTGGAACGCCTTCCGCAAGCGGTGGGTGACGGTGTTCATGCAGGCATTCGGCAAGCCGTCGGTCTTCGGCGAGTTGTGGTATGCCGAGGCCGAATCGCCGACCGGCCCGTGGGGCAAGGCCGTGAAGGTGCTCAGCCACGACAACTACACCTTCTACAACCCACGGCTGCACCCCGAGTTCACCCCCGCCGACTCGCCGATTCTGCTCTTCGAGGGGACGTATACCCAGCAGTTCGCCGACCGTCCGCACCCGACGCCGCGGTACGACTACAACCAGATCCTCTACCGATTGGACCTCGACGACCCGGCCCTGAAGCCGGCGCAGGGCGCGCCCGCGGAGAAGCCGACGGCATCGGGTCTGGCCCCCGTGCGCGTGAGCGACGACGGGCGGGACTTCGCCGTCGGCGACACGGGCCAGCCGTTTCGCGCGTGGGGCGTCAACTACGACCACGACGCTGCCGGCCGCCTCCTCGAGGACTACTGGCTGAGCGAGTGGGCCACGGTCGTCGAAGACTTCCGCGAGATGAAGGCTCTGGGCGCCAACGTCGTGCGAGTTCACCTCCAGGTCGGCCGCTTCCTGGACGGGCCTGACCGGCCCAACCCCGCGGCCATCAAGCAGCTCGCACGCCTCATCGCGCTGGCCGAGGAAACGGGCCTCTACCTCGACGTCACCGGCCTTGGCTGCTACCACAAGAAGGACGTGCCGGCGTGGTACGACGCGCTCGATGAGGCGAAGCGCTGGGATGCTCAGGCCGCGTTTTGGGAGGCCGTGGCGAAGACCTGCGCGGGAAGCCCTGCCGTGTTCTGCTACGACCTGATGAACGAGCCCGTGCTGCCTGGCGCGGGGAAGAGGGAGACCGAGTGGTTGCTCGGCGAGTTCGGCGGGAAGCACTTCGTGCAGCGCATCGCGCTCGACCTCGCGGGCCGCACGAGAGAGCAGGTGGCCAAGGCGTGGGTGGACAAGCTGGTCGCCGCGGTCCGCAAGCACGACGCCCGCCACATGGTCACCGTCGGGGTGATTCCCTGGGCGCTCGTTTTCCCCGGGGCCAAGCCGCTCTTCTACGCCCAGAAGGTGGGCGGAAGGCTTGATTTCGTGAGCGTTCACTTCTACCCCGAGAAGGGCGCGGTGGCGAAGGCGCTCAAGGCCCTCGCCGTCTACGATGTGGGCAAGCCGCTCGTTGTGGAGGAGATGTTCCCGCTGAAGTGCAGCGTGGAGGAGCTGGACGCCTTCGTCGAGGGCTCGCGCAAGACCGCGGATGGCTGGATCGGCTTCTACTGGGGCAGGACCGCCGACGAGTATGCCCGAGGAGAGCCCGACCTCGCGGGCGCACTGACGCGCGGCTGGCTGAAGTACTTCCGAGCGAAGGCCACAGAGATGACGCCGCGCTGAGCCCGCGCCCTCGATGACCCGGCCCTCGATCCGGCACAGTGAGCGGCAGGGCGCGCGCTTGCATGGGCCTGCCCGTTGGGGTATCATCTGGGCGCGCCGAGCAGTTGGCCGCCAGCTCGGCGCAACGGACTCGTGAGGGCGTTATCGCGGCGGCCGCGTCTTCCATCCGTGGGGATTCGCCATGCCAATCCAGTTCACATGCGAGTGCGGGAAGGTGCTGGTCGCGCAGGACGGCATGCAGGGTCACCGGGGCAAGTGCCCGGCGTGCCAGCGCAAGTTCACCATCCCCTCTGGCTCGGAGGAGAGCGCCGGCGCCGCGCCGCCCTCGGCCCCGCCGCCGATGGGCGGGCCTCCGGCGCCGCCGTCGCCGCCCCCCCCGATGAGCGGGCCTCCGGCGCCGCCGTCGGCGCCTCCGCCGATGAGCGCGCCTCCGGCGCCGCCGTCGGCGCCTCCGCCGATGGGCGGGCCTCCGGCGCCACCCTCGGCGCGCCCGCCGATGGGCGGGCCTCCGACGCCACCCTCGGCGCCTCCGCCGATGAGCGCGCCTCCGGCGCCGCCGTTGGCCCCCCTGCCGCTGGGTGCGCCCCGCGTGCCAGCTTCGGCGCCCCCGCCGCCGAGCCGACCTCCGGCGCCGCCCGCGCCCCCGCCGCCAGGGCCCTTTGCCCCGCCGGCACCGGCCCGCGCGGCGGCCTATCCGGCGGCTCCCATGCCGGCGCCGCCGTCGTGGCCGCCGGCGCCAGGCGCTCCGGCCCAGGCGCCGGGCGAGTACGAAGGCGCCCGCACGCGCGGAATCCTGTTCCTGGGGATCATACTGGTGCTCGGCTGTGTCGTTCCTCTGATCCGGCCTGGGATGGGCAAGACGGAGGTTGAGTTTAGGAACTTCACTGTCCTTGGAGAGGAGGGCACCGCCTTCCTGGCGAAGCTTCTATTCCTCTGGCCGGGCATCGCGGGCCTCGTGGCGATCGTCCTCGCGTTCGCGATGCGAAATGTCGTGCGCTCCATCATCCTGATGGCGCTGGGCATCGCAGCCTTCGTGCTGCCTCTGCTGGATGAGAATGTGGGCGGGGTGCGGGGGCTGGTGGTTCTCCTCGGACCCGGCGCGAGCATTGCCCTTGTGTGCACCCTCTTGGGCACGGCAGTGCTGTACGCAGGCTGCCGTTCGCGCTGCTTCCGGCCATGGAGCCGGGCAGCCGCCATCATCGGGGCGATCGGCGGCGTTGTGTACATCGTCTCCCTCGTACTCCCAGAAAGGTCAGGAGGCGACATCGGGATCGTGCAGCAGTTCAAGATGCTGGACACCC
Source organism: Planctomycetota bacterium (assembly GCA_035527715.1). Taxonomy (GTDB): domain Bacteria; phylum Planctomycetota; class PUPC01; order DSUN01; family DSUN01; genus DSUN01. The sequence goes on from DATKZY010000035.1 coordinate 31,125, forward strand.
GAAGGGTGTTGGTCGAGGGCATTGTCCAACTCGCGGCCACAGGGCTCGCCGTGGTGGCATCCGTCCTGTGCTTCATCAACATCCCCCTTGCGCCCAAGGGGCAGAAAGTGGGACGCACCGCGTTCTGGCTGCTGTTTGTGAGCTTGTTGCTGGGCTATTACGGCATGGCCTTCGTCACCGGCCTTCAAGGGGGAGATGCCCCCGCCGAGTTGATCCCGGCCATTCTTGTGGCGACGCTGAAGATGGTGAGCTGCGTCCTGGGGACTGTGCTCCTGGTGGCTGTGGGCCTGGCGGACCTGATCGTGAACGTGAGCGGGGGCGGAGCGCCGGCGGCGGCCGCGGGCGGCCCGCCGCTCTACTCGCCGCGGCCTGCGGCCCCCTACGGCGGGCCTTCGCCCTACGCCGGCGCGCCGGCGGCCCCGCAGGACGACTCGAGCGCGCGGCTCCAGCGCCTGCACGACATGTTCGCTCGCGGCCTCATCTCGCCCGCGGAGTACGAGCAGAAGAAGAACGAAATCCTGTCCCGCATGTGAGCGGTCAAGGGGGGAAGGAACCTTTCTTGGAAGAACGGTTCCTTCCCCCAGCCCCCTTCCTCCAAAGAACTTCTGCACTGCAATGTGAAAGTTCTTGAAGAGGGGTCTGGGGAGGAACTGTCTCTCAAGAAGTTCCTCCCCAGCTCTTCTTCACGCTCTTGGCAGGAGGCCGAGGCCGGGACGGGTGGGGAGGACCAGGCGGCCGCGGTCGTCGAGGCCCACGCCGTCGTACGGGTCGTTGGCGATGAGCAGGTGGCCGTCGAGGTCCGCGTAGTCCGCCAAGGGGCTGAGGTGGGCGGCGGCGGTGATGGCGACCGAGCTTTCGATGAAGCAGCCGAGCATCACCTTGAGCCCGAGCGAGCGGGCGAGGCCGATCATCCTGTAGGCCTCGCCCAGCCCCCCGCACTTCATCAGCTTGATGTTGATGCCGTCCACCGCACCGGCCAAGGCGGGGATGTCCTCGCTCGTCGTCACGCTCTCGTCCACGATGATGGGCGTCGAGACGGCCTCGCGGATGCGCCGGAGCCCGTCCACGTCGCCCGGCGGGATGGGTTGCTCGACGAACTCGATGCCGAAGGGCTCGAGGGCGCGGATGTTGGCGATGGCCTGCTCGACCGTCCAGCCCGCGTTGGCGTCCACCCGCAGCGGCTTGTCGGTCACGGCGCGGATGCCCTCGAGGATTTCGGCGTCGCGGCCCGTGCCGACCTTGATCTTCAGCAGCGGATAGCGCTCGGCCTCGCGCACCTTCGCCTGCATTTCGGCGATTGGGGCGATCCCGATGGTGAACGACGTGACGGGAGCCTTCGCCGGGTCGGCCCCGAAGAGGCGCCAGAGCGGCTCGCCCACCATCTGCCCCACGAGGTCGTGGAACGCGATGTCGAGCGCCCCGACCGCCCCGCGCACGGCCCTTACCTCGGGCGGAAGAGCGTCGAGGAGATCGCGGATTGCGGAATGCGGATTGCGGAATGAAGAGGCGCGAGTGGCCGTGAATTCGTCGATGGGCGCGGAAAAGGCCGGATGCGCGGCGAGCCAGTCGCAGAAGAACTCGACCGCTGAATGCACACGATCGTGGTCTTCGCCGCGGTAGTCGTTGGGGTGGGCCTCGCCGAGGCCGGTGAAGCCGCCGTGCTCGACGGCGACGAGCACGTTCTCCGCCACGTCGGTCGCCGACCGGCTGATGCGGAACGTGTGGCGCAGCGTCAGGTCGTAATCGCGGCAGGTGACGTGCATCCCCCCATTCTAGCCCGCGACGACCTTCGGCGCAAAGGCGGGCGTGGGCGCCGATGGGCGCCCGACACCGGCCGGCCCCCCTACTTGGCCTCCCCCATGCGCGCGTCGTGGGCGGTCACCATGAGCTTCAGGATGTCCTCGACCTTGGGGTAGCCCTTGGTGCCGATCTTCGGGCGGATGTAGTTGACCGAGAAGACCCTGGCCGTGTCGAACCGCATCATCTCTTTCAACTCGTCGGGCGGAGGGAACTCCTCCTTCGTCCTGTCCACAAACCAGGCGCCACCCTTCTTGACGAGGCCGACCACGTGGCCGCCCGCGAGGTGGGCGGTCGCCTTGTCGCCCTCCTCCTCGATCTTGGTCCTGGCCTCGAGGTCCTTCCTGTCGAACGGCTCCGTCTTGACGCCCTTGAAGAGCCCCTCGAGAGCCTCCTCACCGTAGGCGGCCGCCAGCTCCTGGCGCAGGATGAACATGGCCGCGATGCTCATGGTTCCGAGCGCAACGGCCTCCTTGAACTCTTCGGGCGCAAGGAAGCTGCTCAGGGCGAGCGCCTTGTCGCCGGTGTGCGACGCCTCGTTGAGGTTCAGCCAGGCCTCCATCGGTGTCTTCGCCGCCACGGCGGTTCCCCCTTCGCCAATCGGCACGACCGTCCTCTCCGGCGTCGGCGCGGCCGCCTTCGCCTTGGCGCCGCCCTCCTTGCCCGCGGGCGTACCCCCCTCCTCGCCGCCGCAGCCGACGAAGAGGGCAGAGAGTCCCAACAGCAACGCCAGCCCGATCCCAAGCGCCTTCGGCATCTCTACCTCTCCTCTCTGCCTCCCCTGCGCGACGAACGAACGCACCGCCTGCAGCCGCTGCTCTCTCGCCTACCGCTTGGGGGCAGCCTGGCGCAACTCGTCCGGGAGAATGGCAGGGTCCAGCCCCGCCGCCTTGCACAGCTCGAACGCTCGCGCGGGACTGGCCGTGTTCCACGGGCCGTAGTAGCTCGCCATCGCGACGACGAACCCGCCCAGCGCGACCCAGAGGAAGCCGGGGTACATGGCAGCCGCCTCCGGGTCACTCCCGGACATGAGCCACAGCATCCCCCCCAGGAATCCACAGAACACGGCCAGCCAGAATCCCCAGCCTCTCAGGTAGCCGAGCAGCACCGACTTCCCGCTCATCGGGATTCGGATGCGGATTTCCTCGTCGGCCGGCGCATTGGCAGCCTCCGGCTCGGCGGCAGGCGCCTCCTGCGTGCCCTCAACGGGCGGCGCGGCCTCGGGCGCGTCCTTCGGCGGGCACTGGTCGAAGATCACGCACGTGCGCACGGGCAGCACGGGGCAGTACATGATATGGAAGAACTCGGTCGCAACGCTGAACCGCTGTGGCACGACGTCCGCTTGCCCATACGTGGATATGCCCCAGAAGATCACCATGGTCCGGCGCCCCGTGAGGTGTGCGAACTCCCCTTGCGGCGTCATTGTAGCCTGCGGCCCGCGCGTTTGCAACCCTGGACTTACAGCATCGCCTCAATCGCCTCGGCCAGCTTGTCGGGGCCGAAGCGGATGACGTCGGTGGCGGGGAGGCCGGTCTCCGCCTCGGCACGGGCGATGGCGTCGCGGGCCGCGGCATCCGACATGTCCACGCAGTTCAAGGCCACGCCGATGACCTTCGAGGGGAACACCGGGGCCATCAGGCGCTCGTAGAGTTCGATGAACTCGGGCAGGGGGAGGATGGGGACTTCGGGGTGGTGGCGGAGGTGTTTCCGCGTGGGCTGGTGGCAGAAGACCATGGCGTGCGGGGCACAGCCGTGCATGAGGCCGAGGGTGACGCCCGAGTAGGCGGGCTCGATGAGGCTGCCCTGGCCCTCGACGACGAGGACCTCGTGATGCTTGTTCTCGACGAGCATCATCTCGACCGCGCCGGGCACGAAGTCGGAGACAACGCGGTCCACGGCGATGCCGTAGCCGGAGATCATGATGCCGGTCTGGCCCGTGGCGATGAACCGGGCGCGGCGGCCGCGGCGGAGGAGGGCCTCGGCGAGCTCCAGGGCGACGGCCATCTTGCCAATCGCGCAGTCGGCGCCGACCGTGAGGACGCGCGTGCAGGGCAGCGTGCGGGCGATGTTGGCGCCGAGGGGAATGCCCTCGGGGGGGCGGCGCACGTCGTGGATGGTGACGCCGTGGGCGAGGGCGAGCCGGGCGAACTCCGGGTCGTCGGCCAGCATGAGGTGGAGGCCGCTGATGATGTCGAGCTGCCGCTCGATGGCCTCGTGGATGAACTGGCGCCAGTCGTCGGGCAGCCCGCCGCCCGCGGGCGCGATGCCGATGAGGAGGGAATGGGGCTGGTAGCGCATCGCCTCGGCGATGGAGCCGACAATGGGGATGCCGCGCCCGACGCCGATGATGTCGGCCGGGTCGCGGCCCGCCTCCGTGCGGTCGAGGAGCGCGACGACCTCGCGGGGGCGGTACCGCAGGATGCACGTGGCCGTCTTCGAGGTGAAGACGCCCAGGTGCCCATCGGTCAGGAGCAGCACGCGGCGATTTCCAAGCAATGGGGTCAGACCTCATTTTTCAATTTTTTCAATGCAGCCTGTTCACACTCATGCAGAAGCCGCGCCAAGCGGCGGTCGCGGGGCAGCCGAGCGGCGACTTCGCAGGCCGTGCGGCTGATGGCCGCCCCTCCGACGCCGCCGAAGCGTCGCCCCAGCTCGACCTGCGACTGCCCGCTCCACTTGCGGCACAGGTAGATGGCAGCGGCCCGCGCCTCGTTGTGCCAACGTCCCCTTTCCCGCAGGGCGGCCGGCGACACGCCGAAGTTCCCGCACACGGCGGCCTCGATGGCCGCCAGCGTGCCCGTGCGGCGCAACGCGCGCACCGCGGGCAGCTCGCGGTCCGGCAGCCGCTCGCCCAGCCACGCGAGCATCTTCTCGACAAAGCCCGCCGAGCCCAACAAGCCCGACGCGACCACACCCTCGAAGGGCGAGCGCGGCGGCGACGCGACGCCCTCCGCCAGATGCTGTGCATAGGCCCGCCGCGCCGCGCGGAGCGTGCGGCCGTGCTGCGAGAGCACCTCCTCCCACGCGAGCCAGCGGGGCGCGCCGCGGGCGTCGAAGTAGAAGCGAGAGCTCCCCCACCGATACTCCTGTGGCCGGCGCGCCAGGCCGGCACGCACGGGGTTGAGATGCACGTAGCGGCTCAACTCCCACTCGTGCCGCCCGCGTTCCACCAGGATGGCCTTGAACCGCCCCTCAAGCAGGTGCCCGCAGTGCCCATGGCGGCGGTTGAACACCGAGGCGTAGCCCGAGTTCAGGTCGTGCATCCCCGCCGACAGATTGGCCTCGGGCGTCCGCAGGAAGAGGTGGAAGTGATTGTCCATCAGCGCCCAGGCGAACACCTGCCACTGACATCGCGTCGCGACGGCGTCGAGCAGTTCTGTCCACTTGGCCCGGTCGGCGTCATCGCGCACGATCGTCCGTCGTCCCAGCCCGCGGCTGGTCACGTGATACACACCGTCGGCAATCTCGATTCGCAGAGGTCGAGCCATGCCGCGAGACTACACATCCAGTCCCCACTTGTCAACAGAAATAATTGAAAATTGAGGTCTGACCCCAAGCTCCCAAGCTCCACACCCCAAGCTCCCCAAGCTCCACCAAGCTCCACTGTCTTCTCTCACATGCCTTCAGGCGCTTCGGTGACGCTCAGGCTGTCTATATAGACCGAACGATTGGCCACGGTCCGCTCTTCGTCGATGTAGAGGATGTGCGGCCGTGCGAGGATAATGATCTTCGTAAGCGTCAGCGGATGGGCCACTTCGCCCCAAGCGCCCCAATCATTGTTGGCCGGCCAACGCATCGACTCGTCCGCCTTGAACTGGCCCGGCAGCAGGATCTGCATCGTTTGCCAGCCGTCGAAGGCGACGTAGGGCAATCCGCGATTGGCGGCGTTGCCTTCCCCAAGGGAGGTGAACTTGCGGCCTTTGGCGTCGGTCAACGCGAGCGCCAGTTTGCCCCAGCCGCCGTTGCCCTTCGCGTGGACATTCAACGCAAAGGGCCTGCCAGGCAGGGTAATGGGCTTGGCCAGTTCGAACTCCCCGTACCGCGGCAGGAGCTTGCGGGGGTCGTCGTCGTCCAGCAGCTCAATTTGCAGTGCCTGACGGCCGTCCACATTGGCGATGACCGCGCGATACTTCCCTTGCAGCACCGGCGTCACGCTGATCCTGCTGGGGACCTTGGCGGGGGCCTCGAGTACCTTGACTTGTCCAGCGTCGGTGAACGTTGCCACCTTCTGGCCTTCCGGCGTCTTCAGCTCAACGGACTGGCGATCGGCGATGGCGCTGACCACCGTGCCGGCGACGTAGATGGGCGTGTCGGTGACCTCGACCACGACCTGCCCGTCCTTGGTGCCTGCGGGGAGCGTATTGCCATAGCAGTCGTAAACCACGGCCTTGTCGTCTTGGGTCTTCAACGCAACCTTCTGCTTGCCGGCCACCACCCAGAGGGGATAGACGTGGGAGCTGTCGGCCTTCTGGAAGTCGAGCGCGTGCAAGGTGGTGCTGTCGTGTTTGAGCTTGCCGACGCACTTGGCCTGGTCGAGAATTTGCGTCAGCCAGGCATACATGGCGAAGCTGGTCTTGGGGTTGTACTCGGGGTCGCGGAAGCAGACGCCGGCACGGTCCCAAAGGCTCTTGCCGTAGGAGTTGGCACAGTCGTTGGTCGTGTTGCAGGAGGTCATGCGTTCGACGCCAAAGGCCAGGCAGATCATGGCCTCGCGGACCATGATGACGCCTTGCTCGTGCAGCCACATTTCCCCGGGCCGGGTGCTGTGGTAGAGCGACTCGGTCAGCCAGACCGGCTTGTTGTAGCCGTACTTGGCCTGCATGAGTTTGTTGGTATGGAGGTCGCCCAGGACAGTCAGCCAATCCGGCTGGATCTCCGGCAGATGCTGGTAGCCGCAGACCTCCAGGCCGAGCACGTCGAAGGCGTCGGCCGGGAAGCCCGCCTTCATGTACTCCAGGGCGTACTGCGGACCGTCGTTGATCAAGACGATCTTGGCGTCGGGGGCCGCCCTCTTCAGCGCCCGGCAGTAGTCCCGCACATTCTGGAACTGCTGCTCGAACAGGGCCTTCGTCTCCGGCTTCCACGGGTACGGCACGCCGCCGAGCAACTCGCTGAAATTCGCCAGGATCGCATCGCCGTCAAATCGAGATTCGTGCAGGATATAGTAGGCGTTGTCCATCCCGGTCTTCTTGACCCACTCGATCCACGGGAGCGCCCTGGTCTCGAAGCCCTTTGCGTCGTACCGTGGACGCTCGCCATAGCCGGGGCCGATTGCCAACGACGTGCAGTTCATCGGCGGCTTGGCGAATGTCACCTTGAATTTGTACTTGTCCGCCTGGTAGCGATGGGTCGCGGCCTGTTCCTCGATGGATGGTCCGGCGTTGCGCGTCCCTGCCGGCAGGTAGTCCTTGGGAGGGTACTGGCCGCCGGGGCTGTTCAGCGTCCACCGCCAGCCCCCCTTGTTGATGATGTTGTAGAACTTCTCGGTGCGGTCGTTATCCTGTGTAATCGCATGGCCATTCCAGTAGCACCAGATTCCGAACGGAGAATCTTCCATGGCCTTGCGGGTGTCGGGGGCCAGGTAGGCAAAGGTCGTGTCACGCACCTGCTGCAAACGGCCGTCCGCCTTCACGCCGATGGTGCAGGCAAACCAGCCGCGGGCCTTGGGCGTTACGTCCAGCGGCACGTCCTTCGACTCTCCAGGCGCCAACGCCACGCGCCGCTCGACGGTCCAATCGAGGAACCGGGGGTTCTGCTCTTTGGGCAAGCCCGGCCCACCGCACTTGGCGTAGGCCTGGGCGACAACCTTCTTCCCGGAGCAGTTGGTCAACTTCAGTTGGAAGGCCGCTTCCTGTCCCTCGCTGAAGAGGTTGCACCGCTCGGCCGCAGTGTACGACATTTTCACCTGGGAGCGTTCCATGGTGACCGCCAGGACGACCGCGCCGCTGGGGGGTTCGACGGATCGTTTCATGAACTCGTCGGGCTTGACCTCGATCTTCCGGGTGAACTGCACGGCCAGGGGGTCATATTCCCGAAGCTGCCCCGTCTGCGGCATCGGCAGGCGAATGTGGTGCAAGTAGCCTTGGGAGCCGTCGGCCAACTTGACGGGGATGCTGGAGACGACCTTGTCCGACTTGCCATCGCTCAGGTACGGCACGTCGGCCGCCTGGTCCACCCACTCATCCGCCGTGCGCTGCACATACCCCACCCGCACGTCCAGGCGGGGCGCGGTCCCAGGCCGGCGGCCAGAGAAGGCAATCAGATGCACGGCGCTGTACTGGTCGCCGCGCACCTCCAGACTGAATCCCCGCTCGGCATAGGAGCGGGCGGGATCCTTACCGCTCACCTTACGTACCAAGTGCTTGAGCTTGACCACGTCGATGGCCTGGGCGTCGGCCGAACCGGGGAAGCAGAACGGCACGCCGTCGACGACCTTCACGCCACGCGGCAGGCTGGCGGAATCGATCTTCACGCCCAAGTTGGCGTCGGCACCTTCACCGGCAAGTGTGACATTGACGGCATGGTCGATCGTTATGGGCAACATCAGAGGGGGCAGTTTGTCCAGCGGCTTGACCGAGAGGTTCCGCACCGTTGCCCCCCGCAAAACGATCCACGGAGAGCGTCGATCGGCCGGCACCGTCAGCGATGCCGCCTTGTAGTCCGGAACCATGATTTGCAGCTCGGCTCCGTCGCCGATCACGCGGAACGCGAAGTGGACCCACAACTCATCCAGCTTGGGCAGGACCGTCCAGTCGACCGACCAATCCAGTGAAGAACTGGCGATTGAATACACCTTGGGCGGGACTTTGAAAAAGCCGTTGAAAGCCAGGCAATCGCCTTTACCCGTGATCGTCGCGGCGGAGGGGTTGCGGGCCACTGACTTGGGGTCAACCTTTCCGAGGCCAACCTGCACCGACGCCTTCGCCTCAGACATCAGCAACTGGCCCGTAACGATATAGTCGTCCGCTCCGGCGTCGCCCAATCGCAGGACGACGGGCGAATCGCCTGAGGCCACATAAGTATTCGCGGCCTGCTCGACCGGGCCGGAGACCGACCATTGCTGGCCCATTGCGGGCGAGTGCGCCAGGAGCCACACAAGCGCCAAACCGACAACGAGTTTCTCGATACGGTTCGTCATTTCATCCTTGCGACATTGGTGGCCGTTCAAGCACCGTCCCACGCCGGCGAACTTGCCCAAACGGAACACCGTTGGTCCCAGTCACTCTCGCACGCTCTGCTTGACCTTCACCGTGTCGCCTTCGGCCACCAGGAGGTCACTGAGATAAATCTCCGGCCGCGCCACAGGCGCGAACGTCCTGACGTGCAACACCTTCTCGTTCAGTTCCACCACCAGTTTCTTGAGCGTCAGCGGATAGTGGACCTTCCCGTCCTTGTCCCACCGCCAGTTGCTGTTGGCGGGCCAGGCATAGCCTTCGCCCGGATAATTCCCCGGTAGAGGGAAGGCCACATAGCGCCAGCCGTCGAAATTGATCCGGCTCACTCCCCATGGGTCGTCCGTATTCCAGTCGCTCACCCCGGGGGAAGGGAACTGATCCAGGATCCACTTCGGCAGGACCGTGGCCGGGTCCTCCTTCGCCTGCGCGCCGATGGAAATCCATCGCTGACCCGACGCGTCCACCAGCTCGAAGATCACCCGTCCCCATCCGGAGTTCCCGTTCACCCACAGGCCCACCTCGCTCGGCGTGCCTGGCAGCGGAATGCCGCTCTTATGGGCGAGCACGGCGTACATGGACATCGTGTCCTTGCCGCCCGCAATCGGCTTGGGGGTGACGCGCAGCACGCCCGCCCTGCCTTCAAATTCCGGCACGGCCTCAAAGGCGAAATCGCCCTTCCGCCGCGGCGTCATGAAGTCGTAATACTCCAGTTCCGGGCTGCGGCGGTTCTCCATTGACCAGTCTTTCAGGCTCGCCAGCGGCGAAATCACCGCCGCCTTGCCCTCGGGCTTGTCGGCGTATTGCGGCTGCCCGGGTTCGACAGCCGCCAGCGTTCCCTTGCCGACGACGTACACCGGCGATCCGGACGCCGTGACGGCGTACTTGCCGCCCTCGGCCTTCAGCACGCTCTCGTTGGCCTGGCCGTCGATGAGCTTCCAGGCACCCGCTCCCTCCAGTCGTAGAGCCACGGGCCTGGTCCCCCGCACGGTCCAGATCGCGAACACCCGCGACCCGTCGTCGGCCTTGTCGAACTCCACGACGTACAGACTCGCACTGCCCGACGGCACGACCCGCGCGAACTTCGCCCCATCCAACACCAGCGTCATCGTCGCGAACTCGACGAACGCCGGTTTGACGTTCATCTCCGGATACGTGTGGCAGAACCCCGACGCGCCCCAGTGGCTGTACCGGTAGTTGCCCCCCACGTCCATCAGCACGCCCGGCCGGAACGCCGGCACACCCCACGCCAGGGAATGCATCGCGTGCCGCACGAAGTAATTCGCCTGCGTCCGGAGATCCAGGTTGCCGGGGTTCGTGCTCGGATAGCAGACCTCGTGGCACTGGGAAACGAACTTGTCCTTGTACCCATAGGCATCCAGCATCTGGCGGTCCATCCACAGGCTGGAGTTGTTGCCAAGCCAGTCCGGAGGCTGGGCCTCGGGCAGGTGCCCCATGGCGGCCGACTCGTTTCCGGCCGAGTCGAAAAGCCCCGCCGGGAACTTGCGCCGGAAGAACTCCTCCTTCGTCGGCATCGGGCCGTTGCCGAACGCCAGCCTCGCCTCCGGGTGCGTCTGCCGGATGGCCTTGGCGCCAGCCACAGCCTCGTCCCACATTCTCTTCACGGCGGCCTCTTCCCGATCGTCCCGCGGGTACGGCGGCCAGTCCACGAACAGGTCCGGCACCCGCATGATGTGTCTGCCGGAGATGGAGGCTTCATGGAAAATCAGAGCCATCGGCGGAAGGTCCGGGCTCTTGGCCAGCACGGCTTCGTAGCTGCCGACCCTGGGCTCGTTGCCCTTGACCAGCCCGTACTTCCGCCGCACGTCCGGCGGCGCGCCGAACATCCCATAGCGCATGCCCAGCTTCACATACAGCGGCCCGACCCTGTCCGGGTCGCTGCAGGTGTAGTGGGCGCCGCCGTAGTCATACGTCCCGAACGGCGAGTCCTCCCTGTGCGTCCGGGAGTCGGGCGGCAACAGGGCGAAGCTGGTCTCCCGGCGCAGCAGTGCCCGCTTCTTCCCATCTTCCAGCGTCACCGCCAGGTCGTAATACCCGCGCTTGCTCACCGGCAGCGGGAACGAAACTTCCGCTGTCTTCCCCGCCTCCACTTGGCCGGACTTCGCGGCATCCACCTTCGTGCCATCCAGGTGCGTGGCCCGCAGGGTCAGCGAGTACTCCTGCCCGACGGACGTGATGTTCCCAAGCGAAACCTTGAACTCCGGCTTCTTCGGCTCGACGAACGCATGGGCCGCCTCACTGCTGGTCACCCTGAGCTGGAGCGGGCTGCGCTCCAGCGTGATCGCCGCAATCCGCACCCCGCTCGGCAGCCCCAGCGGCCGATACCGATAGCGGCACGGGTCGGGAACCCGCCTGGCCAGGCGCACCTCTTTTGTCACTTCGATCTCGATGAACCTGCCGAGGTCCTGGGCAAACGCCAAGGTCATCGGCACGCGCACGTGGAAGAGCGGGCCGGCGGGCGTCTGCAGGATCGCTTTGGCAGCGACCTTCGCCGCCTCTCCGCCCCGCGGCACCTGACCCGGAAAGTCGAACTGCACGTTCTGGTCGTTCCCGCTCCGTGCGAACCGCCCTGCCCGCAAGGTGAACGCCGAGGTCAGGCCCGGATCGTCCTCCGCCACCGCCAGCACGTGCGCCGCCACGTAATCGGCGGCCGGAACGCGCAGCATGGGCATCCGCGGATCGTTCAGCATGCTCGGCGCGGGGCTTTCGTGGCTCCACGGCAGGTCCGCCTGCCAGCCCGCCCACTCCGCCTGCTTC
>DATKZY010000036.1:0-15029 GCA_035527715.1 Planctomycetota bacterium
AGGCGACGTCGCCCGCCTCGGCGAGCTGGCGTCGGGCCACCTCGCCCTCGGCGGGGTCGTGCGAGGTGAGCTTTCCGATGGCGAAGGGCAGTTGTGCGGCGGCCCTCTTCTCGTCGCGGAGGCGGGCGGAGAGCTCGAGGAGGGCGGCGGCCCTGGGATGGGTGCGGAACTGGGTGCTGGCCTCGCGGCAGAGCAGGATGGCCTCGGCGAACTGGGCGTCCTGCTCGAGGGCGAGGATCTTTTCGATGGCCTGGTTGAACGCCTCGTCGTTCGGCGGGGGCTCGACGGCCTTGGGCGGCTCCTTCGCAGGGGCGGGCGAAGGCTCGGGGACGGCGACCTTCTCGGGCGGCGGGGGCGCGGGCGCCGGAGGCTTCGGGGCCTCGTCCTTGCCGCATCCCGCCGCGAGGAGGCCGGCGAGGGCCAGGGCCGCGAGGGCCAGGGTGCGGCGGGCTACTTGTCGTCCTTGTCGGCGGCGTTCGCGATCGGCTGCTCGGTGAGGCGGCCGCGGGCGAACTTGGACCATTTGCTGGCCGGGTAGTCCCACGTGAGCTTCCTGAACATTCGGAAGGCGCTGACGAAGTCGTTGTGCTTCGTGAGGCAGTCGCCGCACCAGTACATGGCTTCGGCGATCAGCTCGGGCTCCATCTCGGCGTTGGCGATGACACCCTTGAAGACCTCGACGGCCTTGGACAGCTCCTCGGCCTGCATGTAGCACTGGGCGCTGAGCACGAGGGTGCGCCCGGCGAGACGGTGAGTGGGGAAGCGGACGGCGAGGCGGCCGAAGACCTGCGCGGCCGTCTTGTTCATCTCGCGGGCCTGCATCTCCAGCTTCTCGCGCGCGACGGGGTCGGGCAGGGCGGCGGCCTGGGTGCGGATGCCGTCGCCCTTCGTGAGGAAGTAGCGGCCGAGGCGTGCGATGGTCTCGGCGACCAGCTCGTTGTCGGGGTAGCGGTACGAGAGCTTCACGTACTCCTCGCAGGCCTGGTCAATGAGGCCCATCTTCTCGTAGACGAGGGCCTTCTTGTACTGGGCCTTGGGCGCGTAGGGGCTGTCGGGATACGTGGCCGCGATGTCGGTGAAGCGCGTGGCGGCCTCCATGTAGTGGTTCTTCTTCGCATCCTCGTCCTTGTCCTCGCTGGCGAATTCGAGGGCGAGGTCGGCGAGCAGGTACTCGGCCTGGGCGCGGGCCTCGGTGTCGGGGAAGTCGCGGATGGCCTCCTCGAGGAGCTTCTTGCCCTGGGCGATCTCGGAGCGGGCCAGGTCCTCCTGGCCCAGCTCGCGGTGGCGCTTGGCCAGCTCGAAGTAGGCCTCGGCGATGGAGAACTGCGTCTGCACGGCGATCTGCGGGTCGGTGAACTGGCGGGTGAAGGGCACGACCTCGGCGTTGCTGCCCTTGAAGACGAGGAGCACCCGCTCGACCGCCTCGGGGGCGCCCGGGCGCGTGTAGGTCGCGACGAGCTTGTCGCCATAGTCCACGGCCAGCGTGCCGGGGGCCTTGGCCTCCGCGGCGTCGCCCTTGTAGGCGATCTTCGCCACGCCCTTGAACACGCCCGAGTGGGTGAACGTCTCGCTCAGCGTCACCTCCTGCGTGGCCCCCGACGTGGCGCGGACGGCGAGCGCCACGGCGTCGGGCTGGTCGCTGGCGTCGCGCAGGGGGTCAATGACGCGGAAGTAAACGCTCTCGCCGATGTGGACGCTGTCGAGCGGCTCGCGGCAGCGTCGCTCCATCACGTCGAAGAACGGGTCCGCGGCCAGGCTCACCTTGCGGGTGACCCACTGGGTCTTGCCGTCGGGGGCCTTGAACTGGAAGCCGAGCAGGATCTCGTCGGAGCCGTTCACGCTGAGGACCGGGGGCGTCTGTGCATCGAAGTCCTCGTCGTCGTCGGCGAGAGAGGCCTCGGGCAGCTTGCCCAGCTCGACGGGCACGAGGAAGGTGAAGCGGCCGTCGTCGAGCGCGTCGCCCGCGTAGGGGTTCCCGCGCACGAGCAGGCCCTTGTAGCCGGGCGGGGGCGGCGGGCTGGGAGCGTTGCTCGGGCGCGACACGAGGCGGATGGTGCCGGGCACGTTCGGGTCGAACGGCCCCTCGGGCGGCTTGCCATGGGCCTTCAGGCCGCTGGAGGTCTGGGCGAAGAGGGCCGCCGTGCTCTCGGGCGACTGCGCGATGAAGGGGAACAGCACCTCGACGAGCAGCGGCCCGCCGAGCAGCAGCGGCGTCGGCTTCGCCGGCTCGGGCTGCTGGGGCCACGCGGCGGTCATCGAGCGGGTGGCGGGCACCACCTCCTCCGGGGCCGTCGTGATGCCTTCGGCGCCCTGGCCCGGTGGCACAGGCATCCTGCCTGTGACTCGCCTGCCCACAGGCAATATGCCTGTGCCACCGCCCGCCGCAGCCGCTGCCTTCAGCTCGTCGGGCGGCAGGGGAGCCGATGCCACCTCGAACACCCGCACGCACGGCGGCTCGAACCACGACTGCTCGATGACCGCCGTCCGCTCCCACGGGATGCCGGGGTCGGTGTTCTCCTTGTCGAGGTAGGCGAGCAGCAGGTCGTCGCCCTCGGCCACCTTGATCTCGCTGGGCCGCTGCGGCTCGGCCTTCACGGGGAACACGGTGCCGAGGAACACGCCCGAGTGGTCCTCCGTCTCCAGGGCCTTGAGCTCGACGGGCTTTCCCTCGGTGCTGCGCACGGTGAACGCCACGGTGTCGGGCGTGTCCCCCGTGTCGCCGTCGGGGTCGTTGATGAACACCTGGATCGCGTCGCCCGCCTTGAAGCGTCGCATGGGGATGTAGCGTGCCTTCCGCTCGCCCCGGCCGTCGAGCGTGTACTCGACGAAGCAGGCGCTGAGCGCGGCGTTGCTGAAGGTGGCGGACAGGAATGCCTCGTGCTGCTCGCCGCCCTCGGTGATCGGGGTCGGGTCCTCGTAGCTCACCGTGATCCGGTCGCCCGGCACGATCTCGAGCACGTCGTTCTGCCGCAGCGCCATGAAGTCCTCCGGCGTCGGCAGCACGGCCTTGCCCGCGGCGTCGTCGAGCGTGATCCGCGCGATCGCCGGGGCGTCCGTCTCGAAGTCGATCAGCGTCAGGCGGATCACCCGCGCCCGCAACCCGGCGGGGAAGGCCACGTCGAACACCGAGTTCTCCTCCGACGCCGCGACGGTGGCCGGGCTCATTGCGACCCCCGCCTTGATCTGCGGGTGCGCCGCCGGGTCGAACATCGCGAACGGCGCCGGGGCGAGGAACGGCGGCGCATCCGTGTCCGTCATCACCCGGAACTCGGCATTGGCCTTCCGCGTCGCCGCCACGTACACGTCGAGCCGGTGCACGCCCTTGCCCAGGGACCTGCGGACGCGCGTGGCCGACTCCCCCGGCCCTGGCCCGGTCGAGGCCGCGGGCTGCCCGTCCACCGCCACCAGGCAGCTCGCCCCGCCGGCGGGCGCGTCGGCGGGGGTCGCCACCTCGAACGTCCGCACCTTGCGCATCGGCTGGTAGAACGCCCCCTTGAAGTGAGCGAGGAACCAGCTCCCCTCCTTCTCTGCCGCCAGGTGCATGGGGTCGGCGAAGCCGCCCACGCCCGGGCCCCACTTCGCCTCGAGGCTCCGCACCTGCGCGGTGAACTTCGGCGTGCCCTCCTTCAGCCACCCCTCGTCGAGATACTGCACCCACTCGGCCAGCCCGGCCGGCGGCCGGTTGAGCAGGCCGAACCTCACGACTTCGAGCGAGAGCGACCCGTCCCACGGTTGGAACGCCTCGGGCCACGAGCCCACTGTCTGGAAGTCGCGGCCGTTCAGGCTCGTGCCGACCGTGAAGCTCTTGAGCCGGCGCCCCGGCACGTTCGCCACCACCCGCATCTTCCCCGGCGCGACATTGTCGTTGAGGTCTATCGTGAAGCTCTTCGGTCGGATATTGTCGGGCAGCCCCACCCAGGCGGGGCGGTTGCCCGCCGCTGTCCCCGCGAGGGGGCTGAGGACGGAATTGGGTTCCCTGCCGTCGTCCGAGTCGCTCGCCATGGCCACGGCCTGGCCCGACGCGGTGGGGACGGCCCCCTCGAACACACCCGAGTGGGTACCGGTCTCCTCCAGCGGGAAGGCGGCGATCGAGTCGCCGCTCGCCGCCGCGACCCGCACCATCACCTTATCCTTCGCCGCTGTCGCGCTCCGGTCGCCATCCACGACTCGCACGTTGAAGCGGTTGCCCGGCTTCACCTGGTCCTCGGCCCGCACGGTGCTCAGCGCCACGGCGGCCTCTGGCTCCTCCTCGTCGCCCAGGCGCTGGCGGATCAAGGCGTCGAGCGCCCGGGCGTCGCGCTCGTCCTTCGACAGGACGCGGCCCGACGACACGAGCAGCTCGGCATCGGTGGCCACCTCGAGAGCGGTCGGCGCGCTGAGGGCGATCTTGTGGGCCCGCTTGAACCCCTCCGAGAAGTCGTAGCGCACCACGTCCTTCCCCACGACCTCGAGGGTGCCGTTCCCCTTCGCCGGCGGCGCCAGCGCGGTCGCGAGCTGGCCCCGGAACTTCGTCTTCGAGTCGCCGAACGGCAGGAGCAGGAAGAGCTCCTCGTCGCCCGAGTCGGCCCAGGCGCGGATCTCGATCGCCGCGGACTGGCCGACGACGGCCAGGTTGCGGTCCTCCAGGTTCACCTTCAGCGGCTTTCCGGGCACGAGGAACCGCCGCTGCGCGGTCGTGCCGACCTGGATCTCGGTGGGCTCCTCGAGCTTGCGCATCTTGAGCTTCGTGCGGCCCTCGAGGATGCGGGCCAGGGCGTGGTCGGGCACGCGGGCGAACACGGCGTCGAGGTTCTCGAGCGCCTCGCGGTGTTCTTCCTGGTCGAACTTCACCAGGGCGATGTGGTAGTAGGCCTCGGCCTGGACGTAGGGGTCCTTGCTCCGGGTCAGCTTCTCGAGCTGGAGCACGGCCTGGTCGTAGCGGCGGGTCTGGCGGTCCACCTCGGCGACCTGAATCTGGGCCTCGTTCTGCGCGCGGGTGCCCTCGAACTCCTTGGCCGCCGCGATCCGCTCGTAGAGGGCTCGTGCCCTCGGGTACTCCTTCCGCGCGCACGCGATGTCGGCGTAGGCCAGCAGCAGCCGCGCGCGCACCTCGGGCTGGAAGCCGTCGCCCACCGAGTCGAACCACTGGATCATCGCGCGGGCCAGGTCCTCGGCCGCGCCGAAGTCGCCGACCTCGCAGTAGCGGCCGACGAGCCAGATGGAGAAGGCCGGGTCGAGTTCCTGGAGCATCGTCTTGAGCACGGCGCCGTGGCCGGTGCACAGCTCCCAGGCGCTCTGGAGCTTGCCGGTGAGGTAGGCGGCCTGGGCCGCGTAGAGGGGGTAGCGGCGGTCGTCGCGCTTGACGGGGATGAAGCCGCCGACGTTGGAGAGGGACTTCGAGCGGACGGCGACGAGGCTGCTGGCGGTCTCCGCGGGCAGATCGGTCTTCATGAGGTCGAGACCGACCTGGCTCCAGACGAGCGCGAGGTCGCTGAGGCCGCCGGCGTCGGCCTCCGCGTCGGCGAACTGGATGGCGGCCTTGGCGAGGTCGTGCTGGAACGCGGTGTTCCGCGTGTCGCGCGCCATCTTCCAGAAGTGGGGGACGGCGCGGAAGAGGTCGGCCTGGCGGCCCTGCGCCACCGCGCCCTGGACGACGAGCGAGGCGAGCGTCTCGAAGCCCCAGCCCTGGAGCCACGACGCCGGCGTGCACTGCGGGAAGATGCCAAGGAGGGTGTCCAGCTCCTCCTTGGTGAGTGTCTTGCCGTCGCCGAGCTTCGCCAGCGCCCCGAGGAAGGGGGGGCCGAGGCGCACGGGGGCCGACCTCACCTTGTCGAGGTAGGCCCGCAGCCGGCGGAAGAACTCCCTGCGGCCGTCCGGCGTCGAGGGGTCCGCCGCGGCGGCGAAGTAGCCGCCGCCCATCGCGTAGGTGTCGAAGCGGGTCTTGCCCCAGAGCGACTCGGCCTTGGCGAGCATGGCGTCGCGGACCGCCCTGTCCGCGCCGAGGGCCTGGGTCTGCCAGTGCCAGAAGTCGGCGCGGGTCCAGGCCGGGCGGGGCTCATCGCCGTAGCCGAAGGGCAGCGCGTCGAACTTGGCAAGGAAGGCGGCGGCGGCGTTGGCGACCTTCCTTTGGCGGTCGAAGCCGAAGTCCCAGTAGCGCCAGTCGAACACGCCGGTGCGGTTGGCCTCCTCGACGAACAGGTCGTCGAAGTGCCGCTCGACGGGGTACTTCCCGATGAGGCCGGGGAACTCCTTGCGGATGAGCCACTGGTAGCTGCACGTGGTGCTGCGGAGGGATTCGTCGGGCCGGTAGTCGGACGCGTGGAGGGCCTTCCGGTCCACGATCGCGGCCATCAGGGCCTCGCCGCGCTCGCGCTCGAGCCAGCCGTCGCCGGCCCGCGTCGCGCGGAACCAGTCGAAGAGGACGGGTGAGAACTGGCCGCGGGCGAGCTGGTCGGCGAGGGCCTTCTCGAACAGCGCGTTGAGGCGGAGAGTGCGGTCCCGGTACGCCAGCGGGCTCTGCCACCAGCCGTGGTCGGGCGTGAGGAACACGCAGGCCTCGGCCACCTCGGAGAGGATGCGGCGCGATGCGGCGTCGCCGAGCCGGTCGGCCCGGAGCGCGAGCTGGTCGGCGAGGGCCTCGGCCTGGAAGTCAATGGTCTCGAACGCATCGAGGCGGCACCGGGTGATGTAGGCGAGAATGGCGCGGCCGAAGGGCACGCGCTTCGTGTCGCAGTCGCGCACCAGTGGATAGAGGGTGCGGGCCGCCTTGAGGAAGTCGCCCTGGCTCTTCTCGCTCTCGGCCACGATGGCCTCCGCCAGGGCGCGGCACAGGCCGTTGGGCGCCTTCGCGGGGTCCGCCTTGGGGTCGAGGGCGCGGCGGAATGCCTGCTCGAGCGGGGCGAACTGGCTGGCGAGCTCCTGGGCGGCCTTGGGGTTCGCGGCGCGCAGGTCCTTGCGCACCCAGTCCGCCCAGTCGCGGAAGCGGCGATGCGCGTTGCTGAACACGTCGCCGCGCTCCCGAGAGCCGTAGGGCACCCAGGCAAGGGAGTCGAGGACGGCGACCAGGGACGCCTTGCTGTTGGGGTCTCCGCCGGCCGCGGCGTCGCCCACGTCCCAGGCGGCCCCGACGCAGGCTCGCGCGGCGCGCGGGTCGAGGGCCATGGGCGTGCGGGCGAGCACGTCGGCGCCGAAGCGGGCGAGGGCGCGGTGGTAATCGGCGTCGGAGGGCTTCTTGCCGCCCTGCGCGTGCTGGTCGCGCCAGGCGGGCCAGAGCTGGCCCTCGATGAGATCGAAGGGCTCGTGGTAGTCGAGGTGCCACGCCTCGCGGCGGACGAGGTGCTCGAGGGCCTCGGGCAGGCCGTCGCCGGCGGCGAGGGCGTTGATCACGGCGGCGTCGCGCGACGGGACGGCGCGCAGGACGGCGGCCTGCTGCCGGATGAGGTCGCGCGTGGGGGCCTGGGTGTGGAAGGGGATGTGGCGGGTGGCATCGCAGCGGCGGAACAGGTCGCCGTGGCGGGCCGCGAGGCCGGCCCACTGTTCGCGGCTGGCGAGCAGGCCCGCGACGGGGCCGCTGCCGGGCAGGCGCCATTCGAGGATGGCCTCGCGGTCCGCGTCGCCGAGCTTCTCGAAGGCTTCGACGAAGAAGGCGGCCTTCAGCGCACCCTGGCGTTGCCAGGCGGTGGCGTCGAAGTACGCGGCCGCCCCGCCGTCGCTGAAGGCGTGCACGATGTCCTTGAGTGTGGCAGCGGTGGGGCAGGCGGCGAAGCAGGCGCGGGCGGCGGCCACGACGGGCTCGAATGCCTTGTCGAGCGCGGCGCGCTCCTTGCCGGCGGAACCTGCCTTGAACTCGAGGTTGGCGACGAACAGGGCATACTGGAGCGAGCGGCGGCGGTCGCCGCGGACGGCGGGGACGATTCGCCTGCAAAAGGGCAGAGCGGCGAAATGGTCCTCGCGGCCGTGCACGACCTCGCCCATCAGGAAGTCGAGATGCTCCCAGAACCACAGGCGCTCCTGCTCGAGGGGGAGCCCCTGGGCGAGGACGAGCTGGAGCATCCGGGCCATGCCGGCCCAGTCGCGCCGGCGCCGGGCCTGGTCGAGGTACCAGGCGTCGAACTGCCGCACCGCCGGGGCCTGCCGCAGCTGGTCGCCGTGGGCGGAGAGGAACCCATACGCCTCGTCGTCCGCGCCCAGGAAATCAACGAGCGTCTGGCAGAGCCTGCCGGCGGCTTCGGATGCAGCGCCATCGCCCTCCGGGGCCGCGAGGAGGAGGGCCTTGTAGCGAGCGGAGGCGGTGCGGAAATCGCCTGCCAGCAGCGCGTTCTCGGCTGCCATCAGGAGCAGCGACGGCGTGGCACGGTAGTTCTGGGCCAGGTAGCCCTTGACGGCGAGCGAGACGGCGTAGCAGTGGCCGAGCCGCTGGCCGGTGGTGATGAGCTCCTTGACCTGGTCCTCAGGTGTCCCGCCGGGGTCGGCCTGGACCCTCTGGAGGAGCTGCTGGAACGCCTCCTCTTCCTTGGCGACTTTCGTCTCGCCCGCCGAGGCGGCCGTCAGGGCGAGAAGGAGGGCGCAGGCGACAGCCACCGCTCGGCCAGAGCGCGAGGTCTGGCGCGCGTCGTGTGGGCCTCGCGTGCTCATGAGCTCAGCCCCTTGTGCCGGAAGGTCTTCCGCTCGCCTTCGATTCTCACAGAATAGACCCACGCCCGCCCCGTGTCAAGCGGGTGCGTGTAATCTCCTTCGAGACAGGTGGCCGCGTTCTGAGCCTCCGAAGGAGGCGGAGGAATAAAGCCCACGGCGATGCTTTGGGAGCCGTGGGATGGTCGGCGCAAGAGGGCCCAGCCCCCGACGCGGGGCGGCGGAACCATGGGATGGCCAACGGGCTTCCGCCGCCCCGCTTCGGGGGCTGAGCCCTGGGTGCTCCCTTACCCACGGCTCCCAAAGCATCGCCGTGGGCTTTACTCCGCCACGCCCTGCGGGCGTTGGGTCAGCTGCGGGATTGGGGGTGCCCGCGATAGTATCGGGCAACTGGCTTTTCCGACCGAAGGAGATTACACGCACCCGATTCCGCGGCCTCCTTGAAATCCCCCCGCTCTTCTGGTACTATCCCCGGCGGAGGGGCTGCGCGCGCGAAGGGACAGGTCATGCGGATGGTGTGGCTGGCCGCCGGGTTGTTGGGGGCCGCTCGCCTGGCAGCGGCCGCGGGCGACCCGGACGCGGTCGTCAACGCCATTGTGGCCGTGGTGAACAACGAGGCGATCACGAAGCTGGAGGTGGATGGCCTCGTTGCCGAGCTGTACCGAGAGACGTCCAACCTGACGCCCGACGAGTATCGCGCGACCTGGGAGCGCGCCCGCGAGGCGCTGATTGACAATCGGCTGCTCGTGCAGGAGGCGCGGCGGCGCCAGGTCGAAGTGCCGCCGGAGGAGGTGAACGCCGAGATCGAGCGCCTGGAGAAGGCGGGCCTCAAGGCCGAAAGCCGCCGCGACATGATCCGCGAGAGCCTCATGGTCGCACGCCTCCTCGTCGCGCTGCACTCGCCGCGCGCCATCAGCCCCGACGAGGTCGCCGAGTACTACGAGAAGCACCAGGAGGACTTCGTGCTGCGCGAGCAGCGCCAGGTTCTGCTCATCGTCGTGCGCTCGAGCGACTTCGGCGGCGACCGGGCCGCGGCGCGGAAGAAGGCCGACGAGGTGGTCGAGGCCCTCAAGAAGGGCGAGGACTTCGGCCTCCTGGCCAAGCGGCACTCCAAGGGGCCTGCCGCCGACAAGGGCGGCGACCAGGGCTGGATGAAGAAGGGCGCGCTCATCCCCGCACTCGACGACGTCGTGTTCCGCCTCAAGGCGGGCGAATTCCACGGCCCGGTCGAGTCCGACGACAGTTACCTCATCGTCAAGGTGGCCGCTGTGCGGCCCGCGAGCCGCCAGTCCCTCGCCGAGGCGCGCTTGGCCATCGAGCGGCAGCTCCAGTCCGAGCACCGCCAGCGGCGACGCGACCAGCTCATCGAGCGCCTGCGCCGGGAAGCGTCCATTCTGCGCTTCGACTTCTTCCCCAAGGCGGCCCCCGCGTCGCCCGGCGCGCCCAAGGAGGGAGAGGCCGAGCGCGAGTGACCCCGCTGCGTCGGCCACCGCGCCGCACCCCTGTCGGCGAGCATGGCCATGAACACCTCCCGAGCCTGCGCAATCGTGATGCTTGGCTGCGCCGCCGTGCTGGTGCGCGACGACCGTGGAGCCGATGGGGCCGGGCCCGGGACTTTTCGCTCCGCGCTCCTGGCCCGCGAGCCGGCGGGGCAGTTGACGCCTGAGGCGGTTCGCGAGGCCCTGGTCGGTGCCGGGCGCGAGGGGCTGGCCCTGGGCTTCGAGCTGCTGGATGACCCCGAGGCCCCTGTCCGCGCGGGCGCCGCCAGCTACCTCGGTGGCCGCAGGTCCCGCCTCGCCGTGCCCCACCTCATCAAGCTGCTGCGCGACCCCGACCCCACGGCCCGCCGCGCCGCGGCTCAGGCCCTCGGCGCGATTGGCGACCCCCAGGCTCTGCCTTTCCTCGAGCGCGCGATGGGCGAGGGTGAGCCCCTCGTGGCCGAGGCCGCCGTGGGCGCCGCGCGCGAGATCCGCAGCGCAGGGACGGCTCGGCCGAAGCCCAAGTCCCCCTTCCGATAGCCGCCCGATCACGCATCCCTGCGGCGGCGGCCAGGCCGCCAGCGCGGCAGGTGCGGCAGGCGCGGCCCCGCGTCGAGCCGCAGCAGCACCCCGTCGCCGGGCTCGATTCGCACGCGCAGGCCGTTGTTCAGCAGCCGTTGCTCCTTGCCGCTCACGAGGTGGAGGGCCTGGCGGAACCGCCCCACCGCCCGGCTCACCCGCAGCTTCGCCTCCTGGGCCGCCGACCCCGTGTTGAACGCGCACAGGAAGTGGACGCCCCCCTCGCCCTCCAGCAGCCGCACGCAGACGTCGGGCGAGGAGGTCGTGACCCGCTGCTTCACCTTGGCGAAGGCCAGCGAATCGAGGATTACCTGGGCGTAGCGCTTGTCGTCCTTCCCGCCGCAGCCCTGCGATGGATGGGTCCCGATGAGCCGCGTGGTGCCGGAACCGAAGGCGTTCTCCACAACCGCTGCCGTGCCGTCGGCGAAGACTGCCTTCACCCTGCCGGTCGTGGCCTCCAGCGGCTCGCGGCACGCGCAGCACGGGTAGGGGCCGCGGCGACCCGTGAAGGTCGGCACTGGCTCCCTGGTGAGCATCTCCGGCGCGTCGAGGGCCCGCGCGCCGAAGACCTCCGCGAGCCCGTGGAGCGGGGTTTCGCGCGCCGTGCGGCCCTGCTCGTCGAAGCGGGCCAGGCCCGCCTCGGCCACCAGGCACCCGCCCGCTTCCACGTAGCGCCGCAAGGCATCCGCCGTGGCCGCACTCATCGCGAACGGCATGGGCACGTAGGCCACAGGATAGCCCGCCAGCGCATCGGGCGGGGCAAACTCCACGTGCGCGCCCCGCGAGCCAAGGGCCCGGCAGGCATTCTCGAGCGCGTCCCAGTAGCCCGTCTGGCTCGCCGCTGCCTCCCAGAACTCCTCCGCCTCACGCAGGATGACCACGACGGCCTCCGCGGGGCAGGGCAGCGCCCCGGCCAGGGCGGGATCCCGCGCCAGCAACTCATCGAACCTGCCGGCCTCCGCCAGGCGTGGGCTCGGCGTGCCGTCGGGCCGCGCCAGCCCGGGCTGCACGTTCGGCCCCGCGTGCAGATCCGGCCGCCAGGCCTCGTAGACCAGCGTCGCGTCGGGAGCGACCAGGCTGCTCCACGTCTCGAGCCGCACCTGAGCCGTTGTGTGCGCGGACAGGCCCACGATCCACAGGCTTCTGCCCCTCGCGAAGGCCCGCGCGCGATCGGCCACCTCGTGGGGCAACAGGTCGCCCGCCATGCAGCCCCACTCCATCCCCTCGGTGTCAAAGGTGGCAAGGGCGGGAGACCCGGCACAAGGCTCCGAGACGAGGACGGGCAGGTCAGGGGCCGCCTCGCGGATGGCGTTGGCCCACGAGCGGACCCGCGCGGCGTCGAGGCGGGCCGCCTCGGCGTCGGGAGCAGGCGTGGCCACCAGGCTCAGCCCATACTTCGCCGCAAGCTCGAGTTGGCGCAACAGCGGGGCCAGGTCGCGCTGGCCCCCCAAGGGCACGGGGACCACCACCAGCTCGAACCCGGAGCGGGCGATGGCCGCGTAGTCCTGCTCCCACTCGCCCTCGGGCGGCGGCACCGCTCGGTAGTATCGCACTCCGCGCCGCGCCATCTTTGTTCCCCTGCTTTCCCTGCCGACTGCCTCCTGACGACTGCCGACTTGTCTTCAGGCCTCGACCACGCCCTCGAACACTTCCTCGGCCGGGCCGATGAGGTAGACGCTTCCGTCGTCGGCCCACTCCAGCTCGAGGTCGCCGCCGAGCAGGTGGAGGAGGAGGCGGCGGTCGGTCTTCTTGTTGAGCACGCCGGCCACGCAGGTGGCCGAGGCGCCCGTGCCGCAGGCGAGGGTTTCGCCCGAGCCGCGCTCCCACACCCGCATCTTCGCCTCCCCGGCCGAGAGCACCTGCACGAACTCCACATTGACCCGCTTCGGGAAGAGCGGGTGGCGCTCGATGAGCGGCCCGTGGACCGTCACCGGGTAGGAATCGGTGTCGGCGACATAGATGATGCAGTGGGGGTTGCCCATCGAGACCGCGGTGAAGTGGAAGGCGTGCGTGCCTTGGCCGGGCACATCAATCGTCAGCTCGTCGTTCACCGCCTGGCCGGGCGGGCCCTGCATCGGGATCTGGGCGCGGTCGAGCCTTGGGGCGCCCATGTTCACCCGCACGCGGCGGGCCTTGCCGCCCTCGGCGTAGATGCGCACGGTGCGGATGCCGGCGCCGGTCTCGATCCGCGCCTCGTCGCCCTCGACCAGGCCGCGGTCGTAGAGCCACTTGGCGAAGCAGCGGATGCCGTTGCCGCACATCTCGGCCTCCGAGCCATCGGCGTTGAACATCCGCATCCGGTAGTCGGCCTGCTCGGACGGCAGGATGAGGATGATGCCGTCGCCGCCGACGCCGAAGTGCCGGTCGCTCAGCCGCCGGGCGAGGGCAGGGGGGTCGGCCAGCGCGCGCTCGCGGCAGTCAATGTAGATGTAGTCGTTCCCGCACCCGTGCATCTTCACAAAGGGGATTCGCATGCGATCAGCTTCCTTTCCGAGTGGCGGCCGGCATTATAGACACGCCCGCAGGAGTAGTCAACCGCACAACGGCATGGGACCCATAGATCCTATCCGTGTCCTGCCCTTGCATATTTCGCGTGAATCGCTAGCCTATGAGCTAGTCTGGGGAAGCTGCCCATGCGAAACGACGGCCCGATCGTGCTCCTCCTCGTCCTCGGCACGGCGCTCTACGCGGCGACGATGGTGGCCTGGGCGCCGCAGCCGTTCGAGGACGCGGCGATCCTGATGCGCTACGCCGAGCACGTGGCCGAGGGCCACGGCATCGTGTGGAACGTCGGCGAGCCGCCCGTGGACGGCGCGACCGATTTCCTGTTCATGATGCTCGTCGCCGGTCTGCGCCGCGGCGGCCTGCCGGCCGAGGATGCGGTGCGGGGGCTGTGCCTGGCCGCGCACCTGGCCACGGTCGTCATCGTCTACGTGGCGGTGCGCAAGCTCCACGGCTCGCGGCAGTGGATGGCTGCGCTCTCCGCCGCCTACCTGGCCGTGGGGCCGGGGATGGCCTACACCTCGGCCGGCTTCGGCACGCCGTTCTTCGCGCTCTTCGCGTGCCTCACGTGGGTGCTGGCCAACCGGCTTGTGCTCGGGGAGGCATCGGGGCGGGCGTCGCTGCTCTTCGCCTTGAGCGGCCTGGCGATGGGGCTGATTCGGCCCGAGGGCGTGTTCCTCGCGGCGTTCATGCTGGCCGCCGTGGTGTTCATGAGGGGCGTGCGGCGCTCGCTCGTGCCGATGGCGTGGTTTGTCGGTGTCTTCGCGGTCCTCGGCGGGGCCTATTTCGCCTGGCGGTGGAGCTATTTCGGCTACCCGCTGCCCAACCCGTTCTACAAGAAGGGCGGCGGGGCGCTGCACTGGGACGGGCTGAAGAGTGCTCTTCACGGCGCGCTCCGCTTCTCCCTGCCTTTCACCCTGCCGTTCCTGGCCGCCTTCCGGTCGCGCGAGACGGCGAGGCAGGCGGTCTTCGCCCTCATCCCGATGGCGGGGTTCGTGGGGCTGTGGGTGCTGCTGTCGGATGAGATGAACTATCATTGGCGGTTCCAGTACGCGATTCAGCCGATCTTCCTCCTCTCGTGGCCGCCGCTGGTCGAGGGGCTGTTCGTCGAGTGGCACCTGCCGGCCTGGCGGTCGCTCGCGCGGCGGAGCCGAGTGTTGCTGAGCGTCCTCGGCGGCGTCGTGTTCCTCTTCGTGCTCACCTATCACCACCGCATGGCGCGGCTGCCGATCCTCTACGCCGACGGCAACGCGGCGGTGGCGAAGGTGCTGCACGACTTTCGCGGCGCGGGCTACACGATGGCCGTGAGCGAGGCCGGCCTGCTGCCCTTCTACTCGGGCTGGCGGGCGATTGACACCTGGGGCCTCAACGACCCCGAGATCGCCCACAGCGGCGGCATCACGGAGGAGCGACTGGCGCGCGAGAGCCCCCACCTCATCGCCTTCCACGCCTACTTCTCGCCCCTCGTGCCGCCCGTCGTGCGGAACGAGTGGGATGCGATGGTCGTGAAGCTGAAGGACCACGCGGAGCGGCGCGGCTACGTCCTGGCCGCCGTCTTCGGCGAGACGCCCTACGACACCCAGCACTTCTACGTCCGCCCCGACTTCCCCGACTCCGCCGAAATCATCCGCCGCATCCGCGCCACCCCCTACATCCAGATGAGCACCGGCCGCCCCTGCCTCAACTACGCCGACGCCGCCTCCCTCCTGAAACCCTCGGAGCGGTAAGACTCGCGCCCTTTCCCCCTCCCTCTGGTCGCGAGCCAGAGTCCTGGCCACAACGCCGCGATGTGGTGATGTAAGCAATGCATCCGCAGTCACTTATGGCTTTACACCCCGCGGCCCCGAAGAGGCACAACCC
>DATKZY010000037.1:0-59738 GCA_035527715.1 Planctomycetota bacterium
CGGCTACGACGACCTCACCTTCTTATCACTGACCACCGCAGGTGGCTCCGTCACGCTCAACTCAAACAACAGCAACATCGAACTCGGCGGCATCAACGGGACTGAGAACCTCGTGCTCGATGCCGGCATCGCCGGCGGCACGACCACCGTCACCGGCAATGTCGTCGGCCTCGGCACTGGCACCGGCGCCGCCCTCACGGTGCAGGCCGGCGTTACGGGCCTTGTCCGCTTCCAGGGCCCGGTCGCTGCCAGCTCCGGCTTCTCCGCCGCGGCGGGTACCAGCCTGCGCTTCGACCAGGACGTCACCCTGGCGGACGGCACCGCGGCAACGAATCTCGCCGGCAACGTGCAGTTCGACGGCCTCATCTTCAGCGGCTTTGATGGTCTCATCCTCAACGCCGTCACCCTCTCCGGCGGCCCGGTCACCCTCGACTCCAACGGCAGCGCCATCCAGATTGCCACGCTGACGGGCGCTCAGAACCTCATCCTCGGCGCCGGCATCGGCGTCGGCACGACCACCTTCACGGGTACGGTCACCAACCTGGGCACGGGCAACGGCGCCGCCCTCACGATCGAGAATGGCGTCACCGGCCTCGTCTACTTCCAGAACACCGTCGGCGGCAACTCGGGCCTGGTGGCCGATGCCGCCACCAGCAACGTCCGCTTCGACCAGGATGTGGCCCTCGCTAGCGGCGACACGGGCACCAACCTGCCCGGCGCGGTGCAGCTCGATGGCCTGACCTTCAGTTGCTTTGACGGCCTGACCATGGGCACGGTCACGCTCTCGACGGCTCAGGTGACCCTCAATTCCAACGGCGGCAACGTCCTGCTCGGCCCCGTGGACGGGGGCCAGACGTTCGTTGTGAACTCGGGCGCGGGCACCACGACGTTCAGCGCCCCAGTCGGCGCGGGCACGCCGCTCTCCGGTCTCTGGACAGACGCCGGCGGCACGACCCAGATCAACGGCGGCTCGGTGGCGACGACCCTATACCAGACATACGGCGACCCCGTGACTCTCGATGCGGCGGGTAACACCACCACGCTCACCAACCTGGGGGCGGTCTTGCCTGGCATCGCTTTCGGCTCGACGCTTGGCAGCGCCAATGATGGCGTAGAAGCCCTCGTAATCAACGACCTCGGGGTCACCGCGTTCGGCGGCGTCGTGGGTGCTCCAGGCCAGAGCCTCGCCTCGCTCACCACTGGCGCGGGAATGCCCGGCACCCTCCTGGGCGGCGTGGGGGTGACCACCGTTGGCACGCAGACGTACAACAGCCCCGTGTTCCTTGGCGTCAGCAACGCGCTGACCGGCGGCAGCGTCCTCTTCAACAGCAGCCTCGACGGTTGGTCTGCTGGCCTGGACCTCGCCGTCACGATCACCAGCGTACCCGCCGAACTGACGCGGTTCAGCAACGTCGGCACGACGACCACGCTCCGCAACCTCACCGTCAACACCGTCGGCAACATCGAACTGAACTCCACCATCTGGACGACCGGCAACATCGCCCTCGGCTCCGCCCTGACGACGACCCCCGAGGTGGCCACGATCTACAAGGCGACAGCGGGCAACGTGGACATCGCGACGAACGGCGGGAACTTCGACGCCGGCGCCCTCCACAAGATCACCGTGGTCAACGGCAGCCTGATCATCAACACGGGGGCCGGCACCATGACCCTCAACGACGCCGTTGCCTGGAACAACATCACCCTCACAGGGGCCACGATCAACTTCGTCCAGCGCGCCCCGTCGAACATCCTCACGTCGGACGGCTTGCTCGAGGGCGACTGGGGCGTGGACTTCGTGGCGGCCACGGGGGTGCTTGATCTGAACGCGACGACGGTGCAGTTGCTCAACGCGGCCGCGTCGGACAGGGTGTTGTTCGGCTCCTTTGCGTCGCCCGACGGGCCGACTCTCGCCCACATCACGAGCCTGCCGGGCGGCGACTGGTGGGTTCACACGCCCGCTCGTCCGCTCACGCTCACGACGGGCACCGGCACCTACCCCGCGGGCACTTTGCTCGACGAGCGGCCCAACGGCTGGGCGCCGCGCAACGTGGCCGAGGCCCTGGCCACGGCCATCCCGGGCGAGCCGCCCGCCCGTCCCGTCACGCAACAGGTCGTGCTCAGCCCCGCCCTGCGCGAGCTCCTCGAGCAGCTCGGCATCTTCGCCCGCGACCTCACCGCCATCGAGCAGAACCTGCTCGCCGTGGGCATGCCCGTGGCCTACGACGACATGGTGAAGACCGACGAGCCGCAGCACAGCGACTACACGGTCGCCGCCGCACGCCTGCCCGACGACCTGGTGCAGGAGACCGTGGGCACCTATCGCCGCGTGTTCGAGAAGGAGGGCAAGTACCAGGACACGGAGGCCCGCAGCCTGCTTCAGAAGGCGTTCGACGCCTACAAGGCCACGACTACCGAGGTGGACCCCCTGGCCTTCCGGCGCTTCGTCGAGAACACCCCTGAGCAGGCGGCCGCTCTCCAGTTGATGAACGAGTTGCGCCGCCTGTTCGCCCAGACCGCCAATCTGGGCCTCACCAGTATCCAGATCCGCAACGCCGAGCAGCTTGTTGTGCGGGGCATCACCCCGACCGGGCTGACGCCGGAGCAACTGGTCCGTGCGATCAAGGGCGGCGCCGCCGAGGGAGTGAAGAAAGCGATGCAAACCCAGGTCCGACGGCTGCCCGACACGCGGCGTCAGGTCCCGGCAGTGGCCGCCGCGAGATAGAGGGCACGCAACGCCTGCGGCGAGAAAGGGCAGGGCGCTATGGCGATCCTTGACGTAGAGAAATTTGTCACCGAGCTTTCCCCGGAGGCCCCCTGCGGAGAGGACCTGACCTACGACCCTGCGTACCTGGAACTCGAGCGCCTGGCGCAGCGGACACCCGAGCGCCAGGTCGGCGACGCCATCATCCCCGCCGAAGAGCCCAACTGGCGCCAGGTGGCCGACGCGGCTGTCGAGCTCCTCGGCCGCACCAAGGACCTCCGCATCATCATCCACGCCACCTTGGCCGCGCTCAAGCTCGAAGGGCTGAACGGCCTGAGCGACGGCCTCGCCGTCCTCCGGGGCTTTGTGGAACGCTACTGGGAAACGGTCCATCCCCAACTGGACCCTGAGGATCCTGACCCCCTCGAGCGCATAAACATCATCGCCGCGCTCATTGACGCCCAGACGTTCATCCGCGGCGCTCGCGAGACGCCGCTCTGTGGCTCGCCCCAGCTTGGGCGGTTCAGCCTCAGGGACATCATGCTGGCGCGCGGGGAGCCCGGTGTCCTGCGCGACCGGGGTACCCCTCCCGCGGACCCGGCGCAGATCGACGCCGCCTTCAAGGACACGCCGACCGATGTCCTCCAGGCCAATGCCCAGGCCGTTGCGGCGGCCGTCGCCCAGGTCCAGGCTATGGACGACTTCCTCACCGAGACGATCGGCGCCAACCAGACACGCGACCTGACGCCATTCCGCGCCATCCTGGAGCGCATGGGCAAGGAGCTTCAAGGGGCGCTTGCCCAGCGTGGCATCGGAGCGCCGGCTCCGGCCACCGAGGCCGCCGGCGAGGCCGCGGCCGGCCAGCAGCAGGCCGCCGGCCCCTCGGGTCCCGCGCTCTCCGGCGACATCCGCTCGCCCCAGGAGGTGTTGCTGGCCATGGACAAGATCTGCCGCTACTACGAGTTCCACGAGCCATCGAGCCCCGTGCCGCTGCTGGTGCGGGGAGCGCAGCGCCTCGTCTCCAAGAGCTTCACCGAGATCATCCAGGTCCTCACACCGGACGCCATTCATCAGATTGAGTCGATCTGTGGCCTTGACAGCGGGAGCGAGGCTGGGTAGAATCACTGTGCGCGCGTGCGCGGAGGAGGATGCAACGGTAACCACGCCGCCCGCGGCGGCACTTTTGGGAAAGGGGGTTTCATGGCCAGACGTGAGAGTGCGCAGAAGTTCATCCAACGGAACCGAGCCCCACGGGTGCAGATCGAGTACGACGTGGAGGTCTACGGCTCGGAAAAGAAGATCAACCTCCCATTCGTCATGGGCGTGATGGCCGACCTCTCGGGCAAGCCGGCAGAGCCGCTCCCTGCTGTGGCCGACCGCAAGTACCTCGAGATTGACGTGGACAACTTCGACGAGCGCATGAAGGCCACCAAGCCCCGCGTCGCCTTCCGCGTGCCCAACACCCTCACGGGCGAGGGCGAGCTCAACGTGGACCTCACGTTCGAGAGCATGGACGACTTCTCCCCCGCCGCAGTCGCGCGCAAGGTGGACGCCTTGAACAAGCTGCTCACCGCACGCACCCAACTGGCGAACCTGCTGTCGTACATGGACGGAAAACGCGGTGCCGAGGACCTGGTGGCCAAGCTGCTCAATGATCCGGCGCTGCTTCAGGCTCTGTCGTCCGCCCCCAAGTCCCAGGGCGAAAAGCAGGAGGAGTAACCCGTGGCCGACCCGAATCAGGAAGCAAAAGCCCAAGCGGCACCACAAGCAGTCGAGGTCAATGAGTTCGAGGCCCTGCTGCAGAAGGAGTTCCGCCCCAAGACCGACCATGCCCGCGAGGCCGTCGCCCAAGCTGTCCGCACCCTCGCGTCCCAGGCCCTCGAGGCTACGCAGCTCGTCTCCGAAGACGCCGTGAGGTCCATCGAAGCCATGATCGCCGAGCTCGACCACAAGCTTGGCGAGCAGGTGAACCTCATCCTCCACAACGAGGATTTCCGCACCCTGGAGGGCACCTGGCGTGGCCTGCATCATCTGGTCACCAACACGGAAACCGACGTCACCCTCAAGATCCGGGTCATGAACGTCTCCAAGAAGGATGTCGCCCGGACCCTCAAGCGCTACAAGGGCACCGCCTGGGACCAAAGCCCCCTGTTCAAGAAGCTCTACGAGGACGAGTACGGCACACCCGGCGGCGAGCCCTACGGCTGCCTGATCGGCGACTACCAGTTCAACCACACGCCGCCCGACGTCGAGATCCTCCAGGGCTTGGCCCAGATCGCCGCGTCGGCCCACAGCCCGTTCATCGCCGGCGTCGACCCCACCGTGATGGGCATGGAGACCTGGCAGCAGCTCGGCGACCCGCGCGACCTCACCAAGATCTTCCAGTCTGCCGAGTACGCCCCCTGGCGCTCCCTGCGCGACTCCGAGGACGCCCGCTATCTCGGCCTGTGCATGCCGCGCTACCTCGCCCGCCTGCCCTATGGCGCCAAGACCAGCCCTGTGGACGAGTTCGACTTCGAGGAGGACACCGAGGGCGCCGACCACAGCAAGTACTGCTGGTCCAACGCCGCCTTTGCCATGGCCGTGAACATCAACCGCGCGTTCAAGCTCTACGGCTGGTGCTCGCGCATCCGGGGCACCGAGAGCGGCGGCATGGTCGAGGGGCTGCCCTGCCACACCTTCCCGACCGACGACGGCGGGGTGGACATGAAGTGCCCCACCGAAATCGCCATCACCGACCGCCGCGAGAAGGAGCTGGCCGACAACGGCTTCATCCCCCTCTCGCACTACAAGAACACCGACTACGCGGTGTTCTTCGGCGCCCAGTCCCTCAACAAGCCCACGGAATACGAGGACTCGGACGCGACGGCCAACGCGCGCCTGAGCGCCCGGCTGCCCTACCTCTTCGCCGCCTCGCGCTTCGCGCACTACCTGAAGTGCATCGTGCGCGACAAGATCGGCTCCTTCAAGGAGCGGGCCGACATGGAAACCTGGCTCAACAACTGGATCACGCAGTACGTGACCACCGATCCCGGCGCCAGCGAGGAGGTGAAGGCCAGGTATCCTCTGGCGGCGGCCGAGGTGGTGGTGGCCGAGGTCGAGGGCGACCCGGGCTACTACAGCGCGAAGTTCTTCCTGCGGCCCCACTACCAGCTTGAGGGCCTCACGGCCTCGTTGCGGCTGGTCTCGAAGCTCCCGTCGAAGAAAGGAGGTGCGTAGGAACCCCGCCAGCCGACCCGCGTGGTGTGGCGGCTGTCGCTTGCAGGTCCGGGGCCGCGTCGGGTGGCCCGCGCAGCGGGAGGAATGGTCCGCGGCCGTGACGTCTTCCTCGGCCTCACGGCGGCTCTTTGGCAGGAGTGTCCCCAATGGCTTTTGACTGTTTCCTCAAAATTGATGGCGTTCCATCAGAGTGCACCGACGACAAGCACAAGGAGTGGATCGAGATCCTGTCGTACAGCCACGGCGTCTCGCAGGCCTCGTCGGGGTCACCGAGTTCGGGCGGCGCGCGTTCCGCGGAGCGCTGCGACCACCAGGACTTCTCGATCGTGAAGACCCTTGACAAGGCCTCGCCGAAGCTGAACCTCTTCTGCTGCAACGGCACGCACGTCAAGGAGATCAAGCTCGAGTTGTGCCGGGCCACGGGCGACAAGACGAAGTACATGGAATACATCATGAAGGACTGCATCATCTCCTCCGTCCGGCCCGGCGGCTCGGCCCAGGGTGGCGAAGCCCTGCCCCTTGAGGAGGTCAGCTTCAACTACGGCGAGATCAAGTGGAACTACATTGAGACCGACCACCAAACCGGCAAGCCCAAGGGCAGCATATCGACGCTCTGGGACCTCGTGACCAACAAGGGCGGGTAATCCGCCAGCTCCAGCGGCTTGGTGGCGAGCCACGAGCGGGTTGCCGCTGAGAGCATGAAGAGGGTGGACGCTGACCGGGTTCCGGATGCGAGCCGCTGTGGGGGTCCGCCCTGAGCGCTGCGCCTGCGCACCGTTCGGCCGCGGGGCAAGGCGGCGACCTCGAGGCTCCTGGGCGGCCCGCCGCCCCGACTATAAGGACGCAGAGCTATGGGCTTGGACGCCTTCATCAAGTTTGAGAAAATCCCCGGGGAATCCCGGGACGCCAGGTGCCCGGAATGGATCGAAGTGCTGGCGTTCTCGTGGGGCATGCGCCAGCCCTCGGGGGGCAGCAGCGCTGGGGGGAAAAGCGAACGGTGCGACTTCGACAACTTCACGTTCAAGAAGAGCCTCGACAGGGCTTCGCCTCTGCTGGCTCGTGCCTGTGCTACAGGGAAGCCTCAAGGAGGTAAAGGTGGTATGGTCGCACTCCATCTCTTCCGGGCGATCGGGGAGAAGCAGCCGTACTATGGCATCGGGATGGTCAACGTAGTTGTCACCAGCGTGAAGATGGAGGCCCTGGCCTCTGCGGCCGACTTCTCGCTGCCAGTGGAGACTGTGTCGCTCAGCTTCTCCGCGATCGAGTGGACATACATCTACACGGACCAGAGGACGGGCAAGCCGGGGGGCACCGTCGATGTGATGTGGGACCTGGCCGCGAACAAGCTGACCAGCTAGCCGCCGCGCTTCGGCGGGCCCGCAAGCGGGAGCTCAGCTTGCCAGGCGGCGCCACGCTGTTCCCGTCCCCAGGCGCTCTATGGGAGACACTGATCATGGCTGAACCCGAGGAACTCGTCCGCCAGGGCAACTTAGCCGAGGCGGTCCAGCAACTCCAGGATCGCATCCGTAAGAACCCCGCCGACGCCAAGCTGCGCGTCTTTTTTTTCCAGCTCCTGTGCGTGACGGGCGACTGGGAGCGCGCCATGACCCAGCTCAACGTGGCCGGCGAGATGGACGCTGCGCACATGAACATGGCGCTCATCTACCGTCCCGTGCTCAACTGCGAGGCGCTGCGGGCCGGCGTGTTCGCCGGCGCGCGCACCCCCCACGTCTTCGGCGAGCCCGAGGAGTGGGTGGGGTGGATGGTCCAGGCCAACCAGATGGTGGGGCAGGGGCATGCCGCCGCCTCCCAGGAGTTGCGCGCCAAGGCCCTCGAGGCGGCTCCCGCCACCCCCGGCACGGTGAACGGAAAGCCCTTCGAGTGGATCATGGACAACGATCCCCGCCTCGGCCCCATCCTCGAGGCGTTCATCGACGGCCGCTACTTCTGGGTCCCCCTCCACCGCATCCGTCGCATGTCCACCGAGAAGCCGACCGACCTCCGCGACGCCGTGTGGCTCCCCGCCCAGTTCGTGTGGGCCAACGGCGGCTCCGCCGTCGGCTTCATCCCCTCCCGCTACCCCGGCTCCGAGAAGTCCGACGACTCCGCCATCCGCCTCGCCCGCCGAACCGACTGGGTGGAGGGCGAGGCCGGCCTCTTCCTCGGCCTTGGCCAGCGCATGTTCGCCACCGAGGCGAATGACCTTCCGCTCCTGGACACACGCGTCCTCACCCTCGGCGCACAGCCCGAGGGCGAGGAACTCCCCGACCTCGGCGAGGCGCCGCCCGGCGAGCCGGCGCCAGGGGCCGCGAATGCCTGAGTTGATGCCCTTCGAGCGCCTCCTGCCCTGCCTCCTCGACCGCCTGACGGACGAGGAGCCCGGGCAGGACAAGGAGAGCCGCGACCGGCGGGTCGTCACGCTCCGCCGCTATGTCGAAGGAGTGCGGCGCGACCTGGACTGGCTGCTCAACGCGGTCGCCCACGCGCCCGACGAGCCCATCGGCCAGTTCGAGGAGGCCGCCCGCTCCGTCCTCAACTACGGCATCCCTAGTCTCTGTGGCATGACTGCCTCCGCCGTCGAGCCCGCCGAGGTGGCCCAGCGCATCCAGCGGGCCATCCTCGCCTTCGAGCCGCGCATCCTGCGCAGTGGCCTCGCCGTGCGCGTGCTGACGGACCCGGATTCGATGGAGGGCAACGCCGCCTCGTTCGAGATTGACGGGCGGCTCTGGGCGCGGCCCGCCCCCGAGCCGTTCTACGTCAAGACCCAGGTGGACCTGGAAACCGGCCATTGGGAACTGTGACCCACCCCTCCGCGGCCCGCCCCTTCTCCTTGCCTGACCCGGCCGGCTTCGCCCGCCTGCGCGAGGCGCTGGCTGGGGCCGGCTACGCCGAGCGTGGTGTCCTCGATGTCCTTGGCCCAAGGGACATCTGGCGCCTGAGCGTGGGAGACCTCCTGCTCTTCGTCCACGCCACCCGGGGCGGCTCGCCGCTCGACACCCTCATCCGCCTGTTTCTCATCGGCCAGCCCGTGGCGCCCGAGGCGGCGCGGCAAGCCATCGCTCCGGCGACCCTTGATGAGCTGGCGGCTGCCAGCCTCCTCCGGCTACAGGATGGCGCCGTGGCCGGGGCCGTGCAGTTGCTGCCCTTCCGCGGCTTGGTCGTGGCTTTCGATCGGCCGCCCCCGCCCGACGCCCCGGTGGCTGCCGACTACGTCATGGGCGTCGCGGGCAGCACAATCAGCCTGGCCAATGCCACCGTGCGGCGGCCCTCGCGGCTGACGCTGGACCTCGGCACGGGCTGCGGCATCCTGGCCTTCCTGGCCGCCCCGCACAGCGACCGGGTGCTCGCCGTGGACCGCAACCCGCGCGCCCTCGCGCTCGCGCGCTTCAACGCCCGGCTCAATGCCATGGCCAACGTCGAGTGCCTCGAAGGCGACCTGTTCGGCCCGGCGGAGGGGCGCGAGTTCGACCTCATCTGCTCCAACCCGCCGTTCGTCGTCTCGCCCGAGGCCCATTACATCTACCGGGACAGCGGGCGGCCCCTCGACGAGATCAGCCGGGCCATCGTCCGCCAGGCCCCGCGCTTCCTCCGCGAGGGCGGGTTCTGCCAGATCCTGTGCAACTGGGCGCACGTGCGCGGGCAGGACTGGCGCGAGCGCCTCGCCGCCTGGATCGAGGGCACGGGCTGCGATGCCTGGGTCATGCGCTCCGACACCCTCGAGGCGGCGGCTTACGCCGCCAAGTGGATTCGTCACACCGAGCGGGACGCGCCGGATGCCCAGGCCCGCCGGTTCGAGGAGTGGGTGGCCTACTACGAGCGCCACCAGGTCGAGGCCGTCAGTGGCGGCCTCGTCATCCTGCGGCGGCGCAGCAGCGGGACCAACTGGGTGCGCCTCGACGACGCCCCTGAGAAGATGCTCGGTCCTGCCGGCGAGGACATCGCCCGTGCGTTCGAGCTCCACGACTTCCTCGATGCCACGCGGGACGATCAGGTTCTGTTGGCCCAGCGCCTCCGTGTCTCGCCCGACGCGCGGCTGCACCAGACCCTCGAGCCCGCCTCGGAGGCGTGGCAACTGGCCCAATCCGAGATCCGGCTCCACCGGGGGCTTGCCTACGCCGGCAACGCGGACCCCTGCCTCTCCACCATCCTCGGCCAGTGCAACGGCCAACGCCCCTTGGGAGAGGCGTTGCACGGACTCGCGGCGTTGCTCGGCGAGGACGACGCGAAGGTCATCCCTGCCGCTCTCGACATCGTCCGTCGCCTGATTGAGCGGGGATTCCTCCTGCCGGACACGATCCCGTTCCCCGATGCGCCCCGTGACAGCATCACGTGACCGCGAGAAAGCCGGTTTCCAGGAGCTTTCGGAAGACGGCGACGACGGAGGAGGCGAGCTTGTCCGGGTCCGCGCGAAGGGTCCGGGCCAGATCGCCCACGAGGGCGCGCAGCGGGCGCTGGCCGTCGCAGCCGGCCAGGAGGGTGCTGACGTATGGGTCCACGTTGCCTATGTAGGGGAGGCCGCGCCGCTGTGTGAGGCGCGCGGAACGGATGACCCAGCGCCCATTCTCGGCCTGGAGGATGTGTTCCAGTTGATGGTCGGGCGTGAGGCGGTAGGCGCGGTCGAGCAGTTCGAGATCGCCGCGGAGGCCGTGGAGAAGGGCGTGCGCGGCGAAGATGCGCTCGATTTGCTCGCCGCAGGAGCCGCTGGTTTCTCCTTGCGGCCCCTCTCCGGCGTGAACCCAGTTGTTCCCGCCGGAGCGCCGGCGCAGGAGGATGGCGCCGGAGCAGATGGCGCGGATGCCCAGGCGCTCGTAGTAGGCGAGCCATTCGTCGAGCTGGCGGGCGTGGTCTTCGGGGCCTCTTCGCGCCTCGGGGTGCAGCCACTGGGCCGCGTAGGCCACGGGGTCCGCGCTTCCTGAGCGCAGGATCCAGGCATCACAGCCGGCGCCGGCGACCCACTGGCGGGGCCGCTCGGCCCAGTCGTCCTCGGGGTGGTACCAGTCGAGAATGACCGCGGCGTAGCCGCCCTCGCGGAGGTGGGCCGGGGCGCCGCGCACCACTTGCTCGGCCAGCGCGTCGCCGGGCAGCCCGCCGTCGCGGTAGTCGTAGCGCGACTCGGGCGAGATGACGAAGGGGGGGTTGCTGATGAGGAGGTCGAACGTCTCGCCTGCCGCCGGCTCGTAGAGGCTGCCTCGCCGCAGTTCCACGTTTGTCAGGCCGTTGAGGGCGGCGCTCAGTTCTGCGAAGGCCAGCGCCCGTGCGTTGATGTCCGTCGCGACCACTCGCTCGGCGTGTCGGGCGGCCAGGAGGGCCAGGTAGCCGCCGCCCGTGCCGAGGTCGAGCGCCGCCGCGACGGGCCGACGCACGATGAGGGCCGCCGTGGTGCGCGTGGCCGGGCCGACGCCGAGCACGTAGTCGCCGCGCATGGGCCTGCCCGTGAAATCGGGCCAGAAGTCGCGTGCGATCAGCAGATCCTCCTCGGGCATCAGCGAGGCCCCGGCCCGGATGCCCTCCGCCTCGCGGCGCAGGAGGCCGCTCGCGACCAGCGCATCGAGGTCCGCCGGCGCCAGCGCGGCGCGGGCCGTGGCCTCGGGCACGTGCCGGGCCAGGACGAACAGGCGGAGGAGTGTATTGACGGGAGTGGGATCGGCGGTGCGCCGCAACGCGGCCGCGGCGTCGAGCACCTTGCCCGACCGGTCCGCGAGCAGCGTGCGGGCGACGGCTTCTTCGGCGAGGCCGGCGGCCTCGAATGCTCGGCGCAGCAGGCAAAGGTCGCCGCACCGATCGAGGTGGAACAGCCTTTGCGAGCTGCTGGCCGGGGCCGGGATGCTCATCGGTCGGTGCCTCCGGTTCTCGTTGTCCCGCCCCCCCTCGGCCTCTTGGCGGCCTGGCCGCCGCGCCACGTGCTGTGGCGCGACGATATTCTAATCGGTCCTAGAAGCCAGCGCAAGCATGGGGCGTCGGCGGCTGCGAAGCGACCATTCGCGAACAACTGTGGTTTGGGGCTTGACGTCTGGACGGGCAGCGGGTAGACTAAGCGGTGCTCCGCGATGCCGTGGGGGAGGACTGGCTGGGGATGGCGCTTCGCCTGGGGCGTGGCTGCTTGCGTGGGAGTGCTGCCGATGGATGAACGGCTGCTTCGCTTCTACAACACCGAACTCTTCCACCTGCGCCACATGGCGGCGGACTTCGCGAAGGAGTTCCCCAAGATCGCCGGGCGGCTCCTGCTGACGTCCGACGCATCAAGCCCCTGTGACGACCCGTGGGTCGAGCGGCTGCTCGAAGGCTTCGCCTATCTGGCGGCGCGGGTGCACGTGAAGCTCGACGCCGAGTTCCCCCGCTTCACCAGCTCGCTCCTGGAAACCGTCTACCCCCACTACCTGGCGCCCACCCCTTCGATGGCTGTGGTGCAGTTCCAGCCGGACCTCAGCGAGGACGGGTTGGCCCAGGGCTTTCCCATCCCGCGTGGAGCCATACTCCGCGGCAAGGGCGACCAGACGAAGTGCGAGTACCGGACCGCCCACGACGTCGTCCTCTGGCCGCTGCGGGTGGTGGAGGCGAGCTATCACACGCGCGACCTGGCGTCGTTCGACATTCCTGCGTCCTGGGGCGTTCGCGCCGGCATCCGCATCCGCCTGGAGGTCACCGCGGGCCTGGGCCTCGACCAGCTCAAGCTCGATCACCTGACCCTTCACCTCCAGGGGGCGGACGAGACTCCGATGCGGATCTACGAGCAGTGCTTCGCCCACTGCAAAGGCGTCCTCGTGCAGTCGATCACCCGCCCGGCCAAGTGGCAGACGCTGCTGCCGCCCGAGAGCCTGCGGCGGGCGGGCTTCGCGGACGAGGAGGCCCTGCTGCCCTACGACGCCCGCTCCTTCCAGGGCTACCGCCTCCTCCGGGAGTACTTCGCCCTGCCTCAGCGGTTCATGTTCGTTGGCCTCGCCGGCCTCGGCGAGGCCCTGCGGAAGTGCAAGGCCAAGCAGGCGGACATCATTCTGCTGTTCGAGCGCGAGGATCTGGAACTGGAGAACCGCGTGGAGGCGGGCAGCTTTGCCCCCTTCTGCACGCCCGCCATCAACCTGTTCCCCAAGCGGGCCGACCCCATTCCCCTCAGCGACCGCTACCCCGAGCACCACGTGGTGGCCGACAGAACGCGCCCCGACCACTTCGAGGTCTACCAGGTCAAGCGCTGCGTGGGGATCGGCGCCACGGCCGCCGATGAGCAGGAATTCCAGCCCTTCTACTCGGCGAGCGATTTCGACGCCGCGGCCGGCGGCGGAGGGGCCTACTTCGTGGTCCACCGCGTGCCGCGCACGCTCTCGAGCCGCGAGCGCCTCAGGGGGCGGCGCACCAGCTACGCCGGCAGCGAGGTCTACATCGCCCTCGTGGACGCCAAGGCGGCGCCGTACGACACCGACCTGCGCCTGCTCTCGGTGGAGACGCTGTGCACGAACCGCGACTTGCCGATCGTCATGCCCGTGGGCGTGGGCGACACCGATTTCGCGATGGATGCGAGCTCGGCCGCCCCCGTCGAAGCCATCCGCTGCGTGAGCGGCCGGCCGCGGTCGCCCATGGCCTCCTACGCCGAGGGCGACTTCGCCTGGCGTGCCGTCAGCCACCTCGCCCTCAACTACCTGTCGCTCGTGGACTCGAACGAGAAGCAGGGGGCGCTGGCGCTCCGCGACATCCTCAAGCTCTACGCCGGCCACGGCGACGAGTACGTCCGCAAACAGATCGAGGGCATCAAGAGCGTCCACAGCCGCCCCGTCACCCGTCCCGTGCCCACGCCCGGGCCGATCGCCTTCGCCCGCGGCCTCGAGGTCACGGTCACCCTCGACGAGGTGGCCTTCGCCGGCACCGGGGTTTTCCTCCTCGGCGCTGTCCTCGCCGAGTTCTTCACCAAGTACGTCTCCATCAACTCCTTCGTCGAAACCGTGGTTCACACGCCCCAGCGGGGCCAGGTCGTGCGATGGGCACCCAAGATCGGACAGCGGCATATTCTGTGATCAACCGGCTCTACGAGCACCCGCACCGGTTCGACTTCTTCATGGCCGTGCGGCGGCTGGAGAACTGCTTCCCCGCCCGGCCACGCACCGGGCACTCGCGCTCGCCGGCCGACGACCCCGTCCGCTTCTGCCAGGAGCCCTCGCTCGCCTTCCCCCCCGCGACGCTCAAGGCGCTCGAGTTCGGCAAGGAGGGACGGCCCCCCAGGCTCTTCGTCAACTTCATGGGCCTCCTTGGCCCCAACGGCCCCCTCCCGCTCCAGTTGACCGCCTACGCCCGCGAGCGGCAACTGGCCAAGGACAGCACCCTCCCCCGCTTCCTCGACGTGTTCCACCACCGCATGGTTTCGCTCTTCTACCGCGCCTGGGCCTGCGCCCAGCAGGCCGTGCAATACGAACGCGGCACACCCGCCACGGTGTCGGCGAAGGCGGGGGACGACCGCTTCGCCGTCTACATCGGCAGCCTCTTCGGCCTCGGCATGCCCTCGCTGCGCGCGCGGGACAGCGTGCCCGACGTCGCCAAGCTCCACTACTCCGGCCGCCTCGTGTGCCAGACCAGGCACGCCGACGGCCTTCGCGCGCTCCTCGAGGACTACTTCCGCATCAAGGTCAGCCTCCACGAGTTCGTGGGGCAGTGGATCGACATTCCGCCCGACTGCCGGTGTCGCCTCGGCGAAACCCCCCGCACCGGGGCGCTGGGGCACACGACCGTGGTGGGCTCGCGCGTGTGGGACTGCCAGCAGAAGTTCCGCCTGCGCTTCGGGCCCATGGCCCTCGCCGACTACGAGCGCATGCTCCCCGTCGGCAACAGCCTCGTGCGCCTGGCCGACTGGGTGCGCAACTACACCGGCGACGAGTTCAACTGGGACCTCCAACTCGTCCTCAGGAAGGAAGAGGTCCCGCAGGCCCGCATGGGCCAGTACGGCCGGCTCGGCTGGACCACCTGGCTCCAGAGCAAACCGTTCGAGCGCGATGCGGACGACTTGGTGCTGCGCCCCGGCGGCGCGTGACCCGGAAGGCCCTTGTTGAGGGGATCACAGGATGGCTGAGATCAGTCGTGCGAAGCTCTTTGGCAAGCTCAACAGCATCGGCTACAAGAGCCTTGAAGGAGCCACCGTCTTCTGCAAGCTCCGCGGGAATCCCTATGTGGAGCTCGCCCACTTCCTCCAGCAGGTCTTCCAGCTTCAGGAGTCCGACCTCCACAGGATCTGCCGGCACTTCTCGATCAACCCGTCGAAGCTGGTGGCCGACCTGACCGCGATGCTGGACCGCCTGCCGCGGGGGGCCACCTCGATCACGGACATTTCGTCGCACCTGGAGAGCATGACCGAGCGGGCCTGGGTCTACGCCACCCTCCTCTACGGCGAAGGCCAGATTCGCACGGGGCACCTCGTCGTGGCCCTGGTCAAGGAGAAGACCCTGCGCAACATCCTCCTCGGCATCTCGAAGGAGTTCGAGAAGATCAAGCCCGAGGAGCTCAGCGACCAGTTTGCGAAGATCGTGGCGGGCTCGCCCGAGGACGCGCTCGGTGCGCAGGACGGCCTCACTGTGGCGGGTGCCGGCGCCCCCGGCGAGGCCAGCGGCGCCATCGCCCCCGCCCAGATGGGCAAGCAGGAGGCCATCAAGCGCTTTTGTAAGGACCTCACGGAGGAGGCCCGCAGCGGGAAGATGGACCCGATCATCGGGCGCGACGCCGAGATCCGCCAGATCGTGGACATCCTGATGCGCCGCCGCCAGAACAACCCCATCCTCACCGGCGAGGCCGGCGTGGGCAAGACCGCCGTCGTCGAGGGCTTCGCCCAGCGCATCGTTGCCGGCGACCTGCCGCCCATGCTCAAGGACGTCTCGCTCCTCAACCTCGACCTCGGCCTCCTCCAGGCCGGCGCCTCGATGAAGGGCGAATTCGAGAACCGCCTCCGCCAGCTTATCGAGGAGGTCCAGGCCTCCCCCAAGCCCATCATCCTGTTCGTGGACGAGGCCCACAACCTCATCGGCGCCGGCGGCTCGGCCGGCTCGGGCGATGCCGCCAACCTGCTCAAGCCCGCTCTCGCACGCGGCACCCTCCGCACCATCGCCGCCACCACCTGGGCCGAATACAAGAAGTACATCGAGAAGGACCCCGCCCTCACCCGCCGCTTCCAGGTCGTCAAAGTGGACGAGCCCACCGAGGAGAAGTGCGTGCTGATGATGCGCGCCATCGCCTCGATGGTTGAGAAGCACCACAAGGTGCTCGTGCTCGACGAGGCCCTCGAGGCGGTGGTGAAACTCTCTCACCGCTACATCCCCAGCCGCCAGCTCCCCGACAAGGCGGTGAGCCTGCTCGACACCGCCTGCGCCCGCGTGGCCGTGAGCCAGCACGCCACGCCGCCCGAAGTCGAGGACCTCCAGCACCACATCGCCGCCCTCGAAACGGAACTGGGGATCATTGACCGCGAGGAGGCGGTGGGCGTGATGCACACCGAGCGCCGCCCCGAGGTCATCGCTGCCATCGAGGCGGGCAAGAAGCGCCTCGCCGAGCTCACCGAGCGGTGGGAGAAGGAGAAGGGCCTCGTCAGCCGCATCCTCGACACCCGCGGCAAGCTCCGCGAGCACCCCACGGGCACCATCGAAGGCTCGAAGACCGAACTGGGCAAGAAGGCCGACGAGCTGGCGAAGGACGTGGACATTCAGGCCACCCCCGCCACCCAGCCCAAGCCCCTGTCGGACGAGGAGAAGAAGAAGCTCTTCGACGAGCTTCAGGCTCTTCAGAAGGAACTCGCAGACCTACAGGGCGAGACGCCCCTCATCCTGCCCAGCGTGGACGCCAGCGCCGTGGCCGCCGTAGTGTCCGACTGGACCGGCATCCCGCTTGGCCGCATGGTGAAGGACGAGATGGCCGCCGTCCTGCGCCTGGCCGACACGATGGGCGAGCGGGTCATCGGCCAGACCCACGCCCTGGAGACCGTGGCCAAGCGCATCAAGACCTCGCGGGCCGGCTTCGACAACCCGAATCGTCCCATCGGCGTCTTCATGCTCGCCGGCCCGAGCGGCGTGGGCAAGACCGAGACCGCTCTCACCCTCGCCGAGGCCCTCTACGGCGGCGAGGACAACGTGATCACCATCAACATGAGCGAGTTCCAGGAGGCCCACACCGTCTCGACCCTCAAGGGCGCGCCCCCGGGCTACGTCGGCTACGGCGAGGGCGGCGTCCTCACCGAGGCCGTCCGCCGCCGGCCCTACAGCATCGTCCTCCTCGACGAGGTGGAGAAGGCCCACCCCGACGTCCACGAAATCTTCTTCCAGGTCTTCGACAAGGGCTGGATGGAGGACGGCGAGGGCCGCTACATTGATTTCAAGAACACGATCATCCTGCTCACGACCAACGTGGGCACCGAGCTGATCATGAACATGTGCAAGGACCCGAGCCTGCTGCCCGACCCGGAGGGGTTGCAGAAGGCTCTGCGGGAGCCGCTGCTGAAGAAGTTCCCGCCCGCGCTCCTGGGCCGCCTGGTGGTTGTGCCCTACTACCCGATCGGCGACGAGGTGCTGCGCCTCATCATCAAGCTTCAGCTCGGCCGCATCAAGAGACGCCTGGCCGAGAACCGCAAGATCCCGTTCA
This sequence comes from Planctomycetota bacterium, assembly GCA_035527715.1. Taxonomy (GTDB): domain Bacteria; phylum Planctomycetota; class PUPC01; order DSUN01; family DSUN01; genus DSUN01. The sequence goes on from DATKZY010000037.1 coordinate 17,522, forward strand.
GCTACGACGACTCGGTCGTGGACCTCGTGAAGAGCCGCTGCACCGAGGTGGAGAGCGGCGCCCGCATGGTGGACGCCATTCTCACCCACACCCTGCTCCCTGCGATCAGCGAGAAATACCTCACCGAGGTTATCGAGGGCCGCGCGATCAAACAGGTCCACGTCGGCGTGGCCGATAGCGAGTTCACGTTCGAGTTCGCCTGAGCCGCGCCTCGCGGGCCTGCGGTGAGCAGAGCGCCGGCATGCTGCCGCGCAGGGTGATGGTTTCCAGGCGATGCCCTCGCCTTCGTTATACATCCGCACCCTTCGCAAGGGAGACGGCCCATGGCCATAACCCAGAAATACAGGCTGATGTCGATCGGCACGCCGCTCGGCGACGACGTCCTGCTGATCCGCGGCATCAGCGGGTTCGAGGAGCTCAGCCGGCTGTCCCGCTACGAGCTCGACCTCCTCAGCGAGGATGAGGAGATCGACTTCGACCAGATCGTCGGGAAGAACGTCACGGTGCGCATCGAGACGACGAAGGGCGTCACGCGGTACGTGAACGGGCTGGTCAGCCGCTTCTCGCAGAGCCGTCGGGTGGGGCGTCTCGCCTCGTACCGCGCCACCATCGTGCCCTGGCTGTGGCTGCTCACCCGCACGAGCGACTGCCGGATCTTCCAGGAGATGACCGTCCCCGACATCGTCAAGCAGACCTTCCGCGACCACGGGCTCACCGACTTCGACGACCGCCTCACCACGACCTACCGGGAGTGGGAATACTGCGTCCAGTACTGTGAGACGGACTTCAACTTCGTGAGCCGCCTGATGGAGCAGGAGGGCATCTACTACTACTTCGAGCACGAGAACGGCAAGCACACGCTGGTCCTGTGCGACGCTCCGAGCACGCACCAGCCGTTCTCCGGCTACGACACGATCAGCTATCGCCCCCCCGGGCAGGCCACGACCGATGTTGAGCACATCCGCGACTGGCACATCGAGAAGGTCGTCCAGCCCGGCGCCTACACCCACGACGACTTCGACTTCAAGAACCCCAGGAAGGAGCTGGAGGCCCAATCCAAGATCACCCGGACCCACGCGGCCTCCGAGTTCGAGATCTACAACTTCCCTGGACAATACACGGAGTTTGCCGACGGCGAAAGCTACGCGCGCATCCGCATCGAGGAGTTCGGCGCGCAGCACGAGATCGCCAGCGGCAGCGGCGATACGCGCGGCGTCTGCACGGGCTGCAAGTTCGAGCTCGAGGACTACCCGCGCCAGGACCAGTGCCGCGAGTACCTGGTCACCTCCGCGTCCCTCAACGCCCAGTCCGACGAATTCGTCTCCGGCGGCGGCACGGGCAGCTTCTTCGATTGCAGCTTCACTGCCATCCCTGCCGACAAGCAGTACCGCCCCGCGCGCGTGACGCCCAAGCCCCTGATGCAGGGCCCGCAGTCGGCGGTCGTGGTCGGGCCCGCCGGCCAGGAGATCTACACCGATCCGCACGGCAGGGTGAAGGTGCAGTTCCACTGGGACCGCCGCTCGGCGGGCGACGAGACCAGCTCGTGCTGGATCCGCGTGGTCCAGGCCTGGGCCGGCAAGAAGTGGGGCACCATCTTCATCCCCCGCATCGGCCAGGAACTCGTCATCGACTTCTTCGAGGGCGACCCCGACCAGCCGTTCTGCGCTGGACGCCTCTACAACGGCGAGGCCACGCCCCCCTACGACCTCCCCGCCGAGAAGACGAAGAGCACGATCAAGAGCAACTCCTCGATGGGTGGCCAGGGCTACAACGAGATCCGCTATGAGGACGAGAAGGGCGAGGAGCAAATCTACGTCCACGCGGAGAAGGACGAAGACGTCCGCGTCGAGAACGACTCCAAGGAGTGGATCGGCAACGACCGCCACCTGATCGTGGAGGGGAGCCAGTACGAGAAGGTCACCGGGAGCAAGCACCTCCACGTCGTCGAGGACCAGTTCGAGAAGGTAGTGGGTGACCTCCACCAGACAGTCACGACCAACCACAACGAGAAGATCGGTCAGAGCATGTCCCTCGAAGTCGGTATGAAGCACGACGTGAAGGTGGGCCTGAGCTACAAGCTGAAGGCGATGACCATTGACCTCAAGGCCGACGGTCAGTTGAACATCGAAGCGCCGATGATCAATATCAAGGCGGGTGCTATGTGCACCATTGACGGCGGCGGCGTGCTCACCCTCAAAGGCGGCATCGTCCTGATCAACAGCGGCGGCAACGCCCAGAGCGCCAAGGCCGCCTCGCCCGACGCGCCTACGGCGCCGACCGATCCGCTCGAGGCCGACACCGATGTGGCAGGCGAGGTGGACGCAGCCGTCACCGCGCCCACGCGGCCCACGCCGGCCACCTACAGCGACGCCGCGATGGTGATGAAGCAGGCCGCCGAGGACGGCACGCCCTTCTGCGAAGAATGCGAGCGCGCCCGCCAAGAGGCAGAAGCCGCGCAGAGCGGCGGCGAGCCGGGGACCGGGGGCACGGGCTCAGGGACCCAGCAGGGCGGCTCGGCGTCGGGGTCCGGGGGCGAGGGCTCGGGGACCCAGCAGGGCGGCACGACGTCGGGGTCCGGGGGCGAGGGCTCCGGCACCCAGCAGGGCGGCACGGGGGGGCAAACCGACCATGACTAGCCTGGCCCGAGGCCGGTGTCGTTGCGTCGGCTCCGCCATCTTCGGGTTCTCGGGATGGTGGGTGGTTGGTGCAGCCGGTTCGGGCGCCCCTTGACGCGGCGGCACGCAAGGGGCATAATGGCGAGGGAGGAGTGGGAGGGGATAGGAGGAAGGACACATGCCACCGGCAGCCCGGCTCAGCGACATGCACACGTGCCCGATGGTTGACCCCGGCCCCAAGCCCCACGTGGGCGGGCCGATCCTTCCTCCCTGCGAGCCCACCGTCCTCATCGGCTACCTGCCTGCCGCGCGGGTCACCGACATGTGCACCTGCGTCGGGCCCCCGGACGCGATCGCTATGGGCTCGGCGACGGTGACCATCGGCTTCCTGCCTGCCGCGCGGCTGGGTGACAGCACGGCTCACGGCGGCGTTATCATACCGCCCTGCTGCACGACTGTGATCATCGGGGGGTAGGCCGCGGGGGCAATGTGAGGAGTCGGCCCGATGGCAGATGAGGCGATGGTCCAGAAGCTGCATCAGCGCCTGTTCGCGGCGCCCGACAGAAAGGTCTACGCCCTTCTCGACGGCGCTTCGGTGAAGGGCCTGCTCGACAAGCTGGACCAGTGCCGGCCCGAGTACGTCTGCCTGTACCGGGGGGAGCTGGAGCCCGACATGGCCGAGGTGGCCCCCTACCTGGTGCGGCTGGAGCCCGAGGCCAAGTTCACCCAGTGGCTCCTCACGGACGGCTGGGGCAGGCACTGGGGTATCTTCGCGGCCGCCGGCGAGAAGCTGCGTATCATGCGGGAGCACTTCCGCCGCTTCACCATGGTGCGCGGCCCCGAGGACAAGGATCTGTACTTCCGCTTCTACGACCCGCGCGTCCTGCGGACCTTTCTCCCCACGTGCACGAAGGAGGAGCTCGAGAGCTTCTTCGGCCCCGTGCTCGCCTACGTGACGGAGGATGAGGATCCCGCCCGGATGCTGCGGTTCGCGTTCGAGCGCGGCGCCTTGCGTCGGGAGGAACTCGTGCTGCAAGGAGGCTGAGAGGCCCCGCACCCGGGGGTGGAACTCATGCTCCGCATCCGACCGAAGCAGGTGAAGGCGTTCGAGCAGGCCGCGGCCAAGAGCTTCCAGGACCGCATGGTCGAGCACATCCGCGAGTTCTTCCCCAAGCACTTGGCGATCCTGGGCGAGCCGGCGATCCGCGAGGTCGTCGGCCTCGGCATTGATCGGGGAAGTATCCACGGCTTCATCACCGAACACGACCTGTGCCTCTACATTGACCTGATGCTGCTCCTGGGCTGCTTGTTCGACGAGGACCCGCAGTATCCCTGGGCCGAGGCGATCCTCAACGATAAGGGCATCACAGACAACGCGGCACGCACCGAGCGCCTCTACGACGAGGCCATGGCGTTCCTGGATGCCGCGGCCGGCGAAGAGGGCGAGCACTTGACTCGGGCACTCGTCGCCCTTCGCAAGACGCCGCTCAAGGAGGCCTGGCAGCCCGGCCCGGGGAAGCTCGACGACCGGCTCCTGGCCCAGCTCCGCGCCCTGTGGCCCCAGAAGTGCGAGCGGGTGGGGGCGGGGCCGCTGGGCCTGATGATCGCTCGTGGCGTCGAGGCGGCGCGTGGCTGCCACCTGTCCACCGAGTTCGGCGCCCTCGTCTACGTGGTGCTGATGTTCCTCCTGGGCAGCGGGTTCGGCGCCGACCCGCAGCACCGCTGGGCGCAGGCCGTACTCAACGATGCCTCGCCCGCGGCGCGCGCGGGCAAGGCGGGTCGGCTGTGCGAGGCCGCCATGGCCCATCTGGAGGCCTGGCTGGCGTGAACGGCGGACGCTCGGAGTGTTGCCATGGGATTGTGTGACAGAAAAGGCGCGGGCAAGGCGGCCAAGGCCAAGCCCAAGACCCCCGTGAAGTCCACCACGAAGACTTGTCCGTTGGCCAGCCAGACCTATGGAAAAGCGATCAAGATCGAGGGCGACGAGAAGTTCCGCAAGAAGACCATCCAGGCGCTCAACGACATCAGGAAGACGCCGACCGGCAAGGCCATGATCGAGTCCATCGAGAAGAGCGGGAAGACGGTCACCATCAAGCCGACGAAGGGCACAAACAACTGCGACTACACGAGCCACTCGGACCGGTTCTGCGAGCCCGCATTGTTTGAGACCAAGTGTGAGAAGGCGGGAAAAGGCACCAGTTCTGTGATCAAGTTCGACCCGGATCGCACCGCGGCTGGTACGCAACCCTGGGAGACTCGGCCTGCGGCCATCGGCCTCGCGCACGAACTCGTCCACGCGGAGCAGGCGGCCTACGGGATGACGATGGACGGGTATGCGGCCAACGACAAGAGGCCGGATCCGGCCGATCCCAAGAAGACGCACCAGGGCGACGCACGGGAGATCGAGGCCGTGGGGATCCCCCCGAACGACAAGCGACCCTTCACGGAGAACAAGATTCGCAGCGAGTGGGATCCAAAGCAGCCGGAACGCAAGTGGTACTAGCCCTCTGGGCTGGGCCGCCCTCCGGGCGGCGTCGGCGGCGCTGCTGCTGGTGGCGGCGATGGCCGCGGGCGGCTGCCAGAGGACCGCCAAGGAGATGGGAAACATGCCCGAAGAATACCGCGCCGAGGCCCTCCAGTGCTCGCTCCAGGTGGCCATCGCCGCTCGCAACGCGGAGATGTTGGGTCTCACGTACACGTTCGAGAACGGCGCCAGCCGGAATGCCTATCTGTTCAACCTTCTCTACAAGCACATCGAGCCGGGGCCCATCTTTGTCACCGACGCCAATGCGGTGTACGTGGAGTTGGCTGGTGAGGACCTCGTGCTCTCCAAGAAGATCATCCCTGTGCCCCGCCACATGGACGTGGAGAAACCGAACGTGCCCTGCACGACCCTGGTGAAGCCGGGCGAACGGTTCCAGGGGGACGTGCTTATTCCCCTGCCGCTGCAGGTGAACACGCCGTACGAGGGGTACGAGGACGCTGACCTCGCGCCACGCCCCGTCCTGCGCAAGGCAAGCTTCGAGATCGGCTTCTTCCTCGCGAGCCCCGAGGGGGAAGCGCTGGGGGAGAAGGTCCGGACCATGGCGGGGGAAGCCACGTACTTCTACCCCTTCTCCCCATCGTCGCAGAAGCTCCTGCGGGTCGGCCCCTTCTCCGAGGCCGTGCCGGTGCGGGTGCCGCGCGAGTGAGAAGCGCATTAGGGCGTTGACAGGCTCGGCCTGCTGACTATACTACTTGTGTGCTGGCACTGAGGCCCGGGGCAGTGCCGGCTGCCTCGGTGCGGGCGCTCTCTGGCGCCCCCGACCCGATACCTTCTCTGGTGAGCCGGAGCGAACATGGCGCTTCCCGACGCAAGTGGTTCCCGTCGCGAGATTCCCGAGGGATATGTCGCCGTTCCCATCAGCGTGGAGCAGAAGGCGGCGCCGCTGCGGATCTGCGTCCTCGCGCGCCGCCAGCCCGACCCTGTGGGCGGCCATCTCGTCGTCCTGCGCGACCTGATCGACGGCCAGGTGTTCCTCGGCTGCGTGTTCGACGCCGGCGGTGTGCCCCAGCGCTGGGTGGAGCTGTGGGTGCAGAACCTCGATGCCTTGCCGAACACGGTTGCGGCCTACCGCGAGGCGCTGAGCAACCGTGTGCTCGATGCGCGCTGGGCGCGCCACTTCCGAGCGCTCGAGGAGATGGATGCCGACTCCCTCGTGCGGACCGGCTGGGAGACCGAGCACCCGCCGCCCGTGGTCCTGCGGCTCGAGACGTGCGAGCCCCTGTGTCCCGTGGATGGGGTGACGGGCGCGCCCTGGGTCCTGTGCCAGGACGACGCGCTCCTGGCGCGCAAGGGCCTGCTGCCCTACAGCACCTCGCTCCACCGCTACCTGTACCTGCCCAACCTTGGCGACGAGTCCCCCTTCGTGCCCGTGACGCAGGACGCGCCCACGGGCCCGGACACGCAGGCGCCGGCCGTCGCGATGCGGGACTACCAGGACTGCGTGCCGCTCAACCTGGGCGGCGGACTGATGCTGGTGCGGCGCCTGGACCCCGTGGGCTACGAGGCGTTCGTGGACCTCCTCAGCGGGGGCTCCTGGGAGGGGGTGCTGCACGGCAGGACGCCGCTGCCGGCGGGCGTGGGGCCGAGGGAGCTGAATCAGGCGGACCCCGCGCTGCCGCTGGGCGGTCGACTCTTCCTCGGCCAGCACGGCCGGTGGGGGCGCCTGGTCGAGACGTTTCACCTCAAGCTCCGGCTGCTGGCCGACGCGCTTGCCTCGGTACGCACGCTGGTGACACACCTCCAGCGGCCGCTCCTGAACCTGAGCGCCGAGAGCCTGCGGGTCGAGATGGGGCGGCCCGGCTGTGGCTTGCCGTATCTGTGGACGGCGCGTGCCGTGCTGGCCGACCCCGGCGATGCCGTGGCGCTGCCGATCGCGGGCACCGACACGCGCTACTACCTCCGTGTGGGTGCGGCGGGTGCCTCTGTTTACCGGCCCGCCTCCGCAGGGGACCCCGTCCGCGGCCACGGCACGGCGCGCATCCGCCAGGTCGTCCTGGGCACGCGCGAGCAGACGGTCGTCGAGGGCACCTTCGACGTCCAGGAGCGGGTGAGCGCGGGGCAGCAGGACCTTCTGTGGTTGCGCCTGAACCTCGGCGAGCGGCGCATGGACCTCTACGGCTACATTGACCCTGCGTCGGCCCTGGCGACGGGAGAGATTCGGTTCCGCACGGTGGGCCAGCGACTGGGCGAGGCCGACGCGGCGGCCCTGAAGGCGGCAGAGGGCGTGCCGCTGCGCAACACGCCCTTCGAGGTGCTGCCGCTGCTGAGCACGCCCTGCGACCTCTACAGCTTGGGCGTCCTCGCCGTCCGCACCCTCCTCGTCAACCCCCGCACCACGTTGCCCGTGGCTCTCGACGAGCTGCTGAGCCTGGCCCGCCAGGTGGCGGTGGACCACGATGGGTCGCTGGCCCTCGGCGAGCGCATCCGCCGCCTCTTCGACGCCGACAAGCGGTGGGTCCTCTCCCTGGGGCCCCAGCGGCTGACCTTCGACGAGGTGGCCCCCGAGGACGCCTTCGACCTGGTGCCGGCCGACCTGTGGTGGGACACGCTGGCGGTGATCGTGCGCATGTTCCCCGGGATCGGCCCCGACAGCGCCTGCCGGGATTTCGGGGACGCGCCGGTGGGCGGGCTGCACAAGATCTTCGACCGGGCGCTCGCCGACCTGGAGGCCCTGCTCCTGCGCACCCGCAGCCTGATTGTGATCGACTGGCGGTTCAACCGCGAGATCCACGCGGTCCTCCGGGCGCACCTGGGCGGCGGGCGGCCCGCCGAAGGCGAGGGAACATGAGAGAAGCCAGGACAACCGCATTGCCGAGGCATTGCCTCTCCGTGGCTACCCAGACTCTGGCAGGAAGGAAGACGCTCATGGCAACGGCATCGAGGAGAAGCGTGTGGCGTGGGCTGCTGTGGCTGCCGCTCCTGGCGCTCGCAGGGTGTGGCACGATGGGGCGATTCGACGTCATCGTCACCGTCGAGGAGCAGGGCTTCCGGAAGACCCTGGGCACTGTTCCCTCCATCGAGGTCCACATCGTCGGCATCACCGACGTCGAGTACAAGGAGTGGGCGGGGAAGTCCATGACCCAGTACTGGGAGCCCGATGACGCGCTGCGCACGACGATGGTGCGCAAGGGCTACGCACACGTGATGACGTTCGGCGATGCGCAGCCCAAGCGCTGCGTGCTGTACCGTTCCGCGGGAGCGTGGGAGCTGTGGGAGGCGAAGGGCTCGCGGAATCTGTTCGTCCTCGCCAACTTCCCGCGGGGTCCCCAGGTGCGGGACCTCGAGGGCGAGGCGGACGCTCGGCGGCGCATCCTGCCGCTGGAGAAGGCTCGATGGCCGGGGTACTACTGGGGCAAGAAGGTCCTCTGGATCGAGGTCGCGCCCAGCGGCCTCATCTGCCACACGACGCCGAGGCCCCCTTTGCCGCCGTCGGTGCAATGAGGTCGCTCCCGACTGTGCCGTACCGCGTGTGTGTGGGGAGCGCCGGGGACACGCCCCGCGTGCGGGGGGCGAGGCAGGTGAATGGCGAACTACGGCGGCTACGAGACGGTCAGCAGGCTTGGGCATAGCCCGCAGGCGGAGACCTGGACTGCGCGGGCGGCAGGGGCAGAGGCCGACGACCTCGAACAGCACGTTGTCAAGGTCTACCACCCCATTGAGCTTGGCTTTGTGGAGGAGGCGTCGGCAGGGTGCGCGGAGTTTCTCGAGGCGGCCCAGCTCCAGGGCGCGGTGGCCCAGGCCAAGCCCGACCATTGGGCGCCTATCCAAGCCGCCGGCTCCACCGAGGACGAGGCATTCTATGTCACCGCCTACTACACCCACTCGGCCGAGGACCTCACCAGGGTCCATCTCGACACGAGGACGCTCCACCGAATCATCAGTTCCGCGGTCCAGGGGTTGTTGGACCTTCAGGAGGTCGCCCACCGCCCCCACGGGAACCTCAAGAGCACCAACGTCCTGATCGCCACGGGCGAGGACGTGAGCAAGATGCGGGTGCAATTGACCGACCCGCTGCCCGGGGCGAAGCTGGACCCCAGGGCGGCGGCGTTGGCCGACATACGCGGCCTCGGCCTTCTCCTGCACCGGCTCGCCGTCCAGAGGCAGCCTGCGGCGAAGGGGCCTCAATTGGTGCCCGCCGCCGAGGGCTGGGGCCGCCTGGGGCGCAAGGGCAGGGCCTGGCGCGAGCTGTGCACTCAGCTCCTGATGACCCCCGAGAGCGTCGTCCTCGAGCAGGTGAGCGCCGAGCTGGCGCGCCTCTACGAAGCCCCCACCGCGGCGTGGCGCCTGCCCGTCCTTGTCGGAGGCGTCGCCGCGCTGTTGCTCGCCGCCGCCGCGCTCTACGTGTTCGTTCTCCGCCCGCCGAAGAGCGGCCAGGGGGGCGCCGAGGAGACATGGGCCAAAGGTGCCTGGGAACAGGTCTGCGACGCCCAGTACAAGTGGTTCGCCAAGTTCCTCGACGACATGTCGCCGGCGCGCCGCAGCCGCTGGCGCGCGGAGCCGCCGCTGGACGCGGTGGTGAAGGCTCTCGACGATGCGGCGAGCGCCGGCTGCGCCTTCGACCCGCGCGACATCGCGGGGAAGCCGGGAGCGACCCTCGAGGACCTGCGGGCCTGGGCCCCAGGGCCGCAGAAGGTCAAGGAGGTCAACGCCAAGGTGCGTCTGGCCGCCGAAGCCATCGAGACCATCCGCAGCGTCCTCTCCCCCGAGCAGTGGCCGAAGCTGCGCGACCACAAGACGCTGGCCGAGGCCTGGTCCAGCCGAGGCTGGGTGCGGCCGGCGCGCTACGTGGCGCACTACGTGGACGCCGTGCGGCCCGACGCGAGCCTGGCTTCGTCGGCGGACCGCTTTCTCGAGTTCGCCAGCAGCCGCTCCGTCGCCTCCGCGGAAGCCGCGTGGAGCGCGATGCAGGAGTGCCAGAAGAAGCTCACCGGCTCCGGCGACAAGGTGGCCGCCACGTTCCTCAAGTGGGCGCAGGAGGAGGGACGGTCCGAAGGCCCCGAGGGCTCCGAGCGCGACGTCGAGGATCTCCTCAAGAAGCTCCAGGTCGCGCAGAGCATCGGGGCCGACCTCGCCAAGGCCGTGGACGACATGGCCGCCAAGCAGGTGGACCGCGACCGGTTCCTCGCGTCGGCCAGCGTCCACACCGCCTTCGACGGCACCGTGATGGAGCACACGCTGCGCCGCTGGCTCAAGGAGGTCCGGGACTACTACTACCTGGCCCCCGACCCACGGGGGACGGCCGAGGATTGGTCGAAGCGGACGGCGAAGGTGGCGGGCGACATCGCGGAGCTGGAGAAGCTGGGCGACGAGGGGAAGGGCCAGGCCGAGAAGTTCCGCAAGGCCCTGGCAGGCGAGGTCAAGGCGAAGATCGACGCCATGTGGAAGCTCGTCCCGATCCGCCGTGATGAACACCTCGTCAAGCGGAGCGCCGACGAGGCCCGCGAGGGGCTCCAGCAGCTCCAGACCCGAGTGCAGGGCGCCATCATCCTCTTCGCCGGCAGCTCCAAGGAGTGGCTCGAGCGCACACTGAAATTCGAGTTCGCATCCTCCCCGGCCATTCAAGCCGCCTGGGGCCGCGCGCGGAACGCCCTCCTCGGCCACGTGAAGCCCGAGGATCTCGAGGCCGACCGCGACAAGTACCTCGCCCTGCGCAACCAGGTGCACCGCCTGCGCGATGCCCTCGACCGACTCGATGGCGAAGTGCCCAGGGACCTGCCCCAGAGCGCCCAGAAGCACAGCGGGCGCCACTGGTACAACGCCTTCCTCGAACGCGCCCGCGGGAAGCGCGATGAGCTGCTCCGCACGGTCATCCAGAAGATCGCCGGCGGCAAGGAGGTGCCCGACCTCACCAGCGACGAGGCCGTGAAGTTCCGTGCCGAGGCGGCGCAGGGCTTCCTGCGCTGGCTCGAGGAACTCGGCACGGTCATCGCCGCCTTCAGCGCCATCCAGGACGCCCTCGACGGCTGCTACCTGCTGGCCGAGACGCCCCCGGGCATGGCCGAGCCGCTGGGTGCGGCCTATCAGCAGTGGAGCCAGGCGCCCGCCCTGCGTTCCGAGGACGACCTGAAGCGGGCGCTCGAGCCCGTGGCTCAGCGGGTCGCGAAGCTTGCCGAGATCGGCGGCATGAAGGACCGTGCTGCCCTCGCGGGGCGCGGCGTGGAGACCGGGTCGCGCGAGGTCGTGCTCGCCGCCTGGCGCGCCCTGGGTGCGCTCGGCGACCCGGCCTGGCCGGCCAGCCCCGAGGAGCTGCGTACGGAGGGCATGCTCCGCCAGCGCCTGGCCGCTGAGTTCCGCTCGATTGCCGACGCCGCCCGCCGCGATGCCCTCCAGAAAGAGGTCGTCCGCGGCGGCCAGGAGCGCGAGGTCCGCTGGCTCAGCACCCGCCTCGCCGCGCTCCGCCAGGCCCTGGACGGCGCGGGGGACCTCGTGCTCGCCCAGTTCGGGAAGTTCGTGGACGGCCAGCTTGCGGGGCTGAGCAAGGACGACCCTGGCCCGCTCCTGGAGAAGCTCAACGAGCTCAAGCCGCTGGCCGAGGGGCTGGCGACCGTGGTCGAGCACGACTGGCCGAAGAAGATCGCCCGCGAGCTCTTCGCCAAGGAGAGCGTCGTCCACCGCGACTTCGAGAGCACCAAGGCCGAGGCCGACAAGGCCCTCTTCACCCGATGGCTCCAGGAGGTCAAGGACTACTATTACCTCGATGAAGCCGACCCGCTCCTGCGGCGCCGCAAAGCGGTCGGGGACGAGGAGGCGAACGTGCGCCAGGCCCTGGCCGACCTGGCGAAGCAGAACAAGGCCGAGGCCGACCGCCTGCTGGCTCGCCTGGAGAGCGACGTGGCACCGGCCACGCGCGTGCCCGCCGTGGTGAAAGCGAAGGCCGACCTCACCGCTCGCGTGACGGCGGCGGAGAAGGCCCTGCCCGAGCTCACGAAGGGGATCGGCGCCGTCATCGAGGTCATCCGCCTCGAGAACGAGATCGCCGCGAAGCTCAAGACCGTGGAGGCCTCCGGCGACCCGATCCTCGCTCGCCTCGGCGAGTTCGTCGAGCGGGAGAAGAAGGGCATCGCCGCAGGCGACATCGCGGCACGAAGGGCCAAGCTCGCCGCCATCCGCAACACCGCTGCGCAGTTCGAGGCCATCGTCCGCGGCGACTGGGCGGCCAACCGCATCCACCGCACCCTGTTCGCCAAGGAGAGCAAGGTCCACACCGGCTTCCAGGCCAACCCTGTCATCACTCAGGCTACCCTCGACCACTGGCTTGCCGAGGTCAAGGAGTACTACGTCCTGGCGCCTGACCCCCGAGGGAAGAAGTCCGACTGGGACTCACAGGTCAAGGAACTCGAGGGCCTGCTTGCCCGGCTGGAGAAGTTCGGCGGCGACTACGTCGGGAAGGCGGCGGGGCTGCGGGCCGAGCTGGGCAAGCTCGTGGCCGAGAGCATCGGCCCCCTGTGGACGGTGGAGGCCGTGCGCAAGAACGAGGAGAAGCTGGTCGCCCTCGTGCGCGCGGCCGGCACGCGGCGCAACGAATTCCGTGCCAAAGTGGAGACGGCCTTCGAGGCCGAGCCGCAGTGGCGCGCCCGGATCCGCAAGATCGAGCAGGTCGCCAAGTCCGACGCCCTCAACCGCACCTGGCGCACGCGCCGCGACGAGCTGCTGAAGACCTACAGCCCCGAGGTCCTCCAGGCCAGCGGCGACCTCTACCTCACGGTGCGCGGCAGGTTCGACGAACTCGTCGCTCTGCTGCCCGGGCTCGACGACCCCACGGCCCTGCCCCCACCGCCGGCCGACTGGGACAAGGTGCTCCTGGCCGAGGGAGCAAAGGCGCGCGAGAGCGCCCTGGAGCAGGCCGCAGCCGCCATCCCCAGAGGGGCGGACGGCTTCCCCGCCGAAACCATCGATCAGCTCAAGCGCGGCGACCGCTGGAAGGCCTTGTGCTCCGCATACTCCGGCACCCTCGCCACGATCGCTCGCGTGCAGGCCGATGCCGCCCAGCTCCAGACCCTCCTCGACGCCGGCTACCTGCCCGACGACAAGCCCGAGGGCGCAACGAAAACCGTCCAGAGCATCCTCGCCGACTGGGGCAAGCAGGCCCCGCCGCCCGCGCTCGCGCGCGCCTACGACCAGACCCTTCAGCGTGCCCGCGCGCTCCTCCAACTCGGGGCCTCGGGCCGCCAGCAACTCGTCGCAAGAGCCGGCCAGATCAAGGACACGGACCCGCCGCAAGTGCCCATGCTTGCCTGGCGCGGGCTGGGGAAGGTGGCCGACTGGCCCACTGGGCTCGACGAGTTGAAGCTCGAGGCCCGGCTGCGAGAGCAACTCGCCGCCCTGACGGCCAAGCTCGCCGCCAAGGACCCCCACCCCGTCCGGTGGGCGGCCGCCGAGCTCGCCAAGGAGGGGCCGCGCCGATGGGAGGCCTGCTTCAACGCCCTCGTGGACCGCCCGGGGCCGAAGGGGATCGCCGACTCTGACCTCCGCGAGGCCATCGCCCTGGCGCCGCGGCTCCAGGTGGCCCCCGACGCGCTTTCGCCGCTGACCCGCTTCCGCTGGCTCCTCAGCGAGTTCCGCCAGCAGGCGTTCGCAGCCCCCGAGACCGCGAAGAAGGAGGAACTGCTGGCCACGCTCGGCGCCTTCGAGCAGAAGGTGAGCGCACTGCCCGGCGGCCTCGCGAAGCAGCCCGCCACGGCGGCCCTCCTCAAGCACCTGCGCGACACCCTCGAGCGCGCGGAGGAGGGCGGCGGCGCCAGCGGCCTCGACAAGGGCGGCCCCGCCGCGGCCAGGTTCAGCGTCCAATGGACCGCCGCGCCCGCCCCCGACGGCAAGTCCGCGACCTACTCGTGGGAGGCGAAGGCCCACCGCCTCGCGTTCGTGCGCGTCGAGCCGCGGGGCGGCGGGGGCAGGGCCGTGTACCTGTGCACCACCGAGGCATCGCTCGGCCTCGTTTTCGACGTCGTGGCCGCCGCGGGCGGATGGCAGGATCTGATGGCCCTGTTGGGCGCGGAGCGGCTGTCGGGCATTGACCCGCGCCGCGGGCCCCGCGTGTGGCAGCCGACGCGCGGCCAATCGGCGATCCAGCCGACCCGCGAGTGGCTCGTGGCCCTGCCCGGCGTGGCCCTGTACCCGGCGGATAGCGTGGCGCCGCCCCCCACGCGCGCCCACCCGATCCAATACGTGAGCCCCGAGGCCGCGCTCTACGTGGCGCGCCTGGTCGGCTGCCGCCTGCCCACCTCGGTGGAATGGGCGGGCGCGTTCGACGCTTTCGAGAAGGGAGCCGCGCCTGCCGGGCGGAACCTGCGCGACAAGGCCTGGCTCCAGCAGCGGGATCACGCGGCGAAGCAGGCGGGACGCCTCGACTATCCCGACGCAGGCATCTTCGTGGCGGCGGACGCCCCCGCGGCCCCGAGGGCGGGCGCCGAGGCGGCCCCCGTCGTGGCCGACTCGGACGGTGTGCTCTGGTTCGCCGCGCCCGACGTGGCCCCCGGCATGCAGCACCTGGTCGGCAATGTGGCGGAACTCGTCTACGACGACTCCGCACGCCTCGACCAGGCGCTCAAGCAGCCCGACAAGCCGTCGGCCAAGGCGGTGCGCGACCTCGTGGGGCAGGGCGCGGGCGCCCTGAAGGTCGTGGGCGCCTCGGCCCTCTCCCCGCCAGAGTACTGGGACGGCAAGCAACGGCCCTTCGACCGCGCGTATGCAGTGGACCTGGAGCGCGCGCGACAAGGCTTCTCGGACGTGGGCTTCCGCCTGGCCTTCACCGCGCCCGTTGACCCGCCGGCGGCCCGCCTGGCGGCGGTGTTGAAGGAACACGGGTACGCAACGCGGCCCCGGTGAAGCGGAGAGGGGGCGAGGGGCGAGTGGCGAGCGGGAGGCGGGAGACCCCCTCGCCGCCCCCGCATCGGGGAGCGCTCCTTGCGGCGGGCGGGAGGCGCGCGTATAATAGGTCGCGCCTGGGGTCATGGGGTCGGATCTTCACTTCGCACCGGGCGGCCAGGTGCCAAATGGAGATGTGACTCCTGCGATCCCCAGGAGTTCACCGCAGGGGGCCGATTCGGGAACGATTGCGCGAAGGGGTGTGGACCGTGGCCAAGCAACCCGAGGACAGGGCGAGGCTTGTGGCGGCCGCCGCGAACCGGCTTCGGCTGATCCAGATCGACTTCGCCGACGAGGCCCCCGAGGTGCGCCGGGGCTATCTCGCGGAGGCCGTCGAGGGCGCGCTGGCCCAGGTCTCGCCCGAGCAGCGCGAGGCGTTCCTCAAGGAGCTCATGGCGCGGTTCCCCACCTGGGACCCGAACGTGGTGGTCGCCGCGCCGCGGCAGGAAGCGCCCGCGCAGTCGCGCACCGACGAGCGCGAGCTCCACGACCCCAGCTTCCTGGTGAGCCGGCTCGTTGATATGGCGGCGCAGCTCACCGCCGAGCAGCGGCAGGCGATCCTCCGTCGGCTGACCGAGGCGGGCCTGGTGCCGCCGCCGCACGTCGCGCTGCCCGAGGAGCCGGTGCGGCGCCTGCGCGAGGTGCTGGGGCTGCGGCCCGACGCGTCGCTCGACACGGCGCGGCTCGTCGTGCTCCTCGCCGACCTGGCGGACTTCGTGTGCAGCCTCGACCCGCTCGTGTGGCGCACGTGGGGCAAGCTGGCCCCGAGGTCGAAGTTCCAGAGCATCGCCGCGCTGCGGCTCGGGCTGAGCCGCTACGTCGTCAGCGACAGCACCGTCACCGACGCCCAGGCGCAGGAGGAGCTGCTGAAGCTCCGCCACCTCATCGCCGCCGTCGTCGTCGCCGTCAGCCAGGCCGGCAAGATCGCGGCCACCGACGTCGTCATGAGCTTCATGGCTCCCCTGGCCCCCGCGAAGATCCAGGACCTGGTGCGGTTCGAGAAAGGCAGCATCTTTGTCGCCGAGGAGGTCAAGTGCTGGCGCAAGTACAAGGACCTCGCCGGCAGGCTCACCGACGTGGCGGTGGAGGGCGCCATCAACGAGAAAATCCAGCGCTTCGTCGAGGAGCTGATGAAGCGGCGCGCCACGGGCAGGTCAGGCACTACTACGTGAGGGGCAAGCGATGGCGAAGCTCGGTCAAGTGCACTGGCACGAGGGGCTGTTCCTCCAGCCCCACCACCTCCAGTTGATGCAGCACCAGGTGCTCGGACAGTTCGGCTCCGAGCGCCGCATGGCGCTGCCCTACCCCTACGGGGTCGTGGACTACAGGCTCTCCTCCGACGCCCTCGAGGACTGCCTCATCCAGTTCGGCCGCCTGCATGTGATCATGCCCAGCGGGCTGATCGTGGACGTGCCCGAGGGCGCCGACCTTCCCGCGCTCGACATCAAGGAGGTCTTCGGCTCGAGCAGCGCCCCGTTCACGGTCTACCTCGGCGTGCCCCTGTGGTACGCCTCGCGGGCCAACACCATCGAGCGCGGCAGCACCGCCGACGCCCGCGTGAAGCGCCTCCTCCGCGTCCAGGACATCACATGGTCCGACGAGAACACCGGCGAGAACCCCCAGCCGCTCCTCGTGCGCCGCGTCAACGCGCGGCTGATGTTCGAGGACGAGGACCGCGCGGACATGGAGGTGCTGCCCGTCGTCCGCATCGAGCACGCCACGGAGGAGGACACTGGGGTGCCGAGGCAGGAGGCGAGCTTCATCCCCCCCTGCTTCCACCTCAACGGCTCGCCCGTGCTGCGCGACCTCGTGCGCGACCTGGCCCACCAGGTGGAGGCCACCCGCGGCGCCCTGGTCAACCAGATCACCCGCCGCGGCTTCGCCTGGGACACGGCGCGCGGCGACCAGATCGAGGCGATCCTGCGCCTCGCCACGCTCAACTGCTACGCCGGCCACCTCCGCCAGCTCGTGCAGGCCCCCTGCGTGACCCCCTTCGAGGTCTACCTGACCCTGCGCGACCTCCTGGGCCACCTGGCCGCCCTCTACCCCGAGGACGACCAGTACGAGGTGGCCGACTACGATCACGACCACCCGGCCGTGTGCTTCCAGGACCTGTGCGCGAAGGTGCGGCGCCTCCAGCGCGGCAAGGCGCCCATCCCCGTCCTCAAGGTGCCCTTCAAGCTCGCCGGCAACACCCTCGCCGCCATGCTCACCGACGAGCAGCTCACCCGCCCCAGCGAGTACTTCCTGGGCATCCGCACGAAGCAGGACCCGGCCGAGCTCGTCAAACTGGTCGAGAACCGCGACGAGTTCAAGCTCATGGCCCGCACCCTGGCCGACATGGCCATCTGGGGCATCCTGCTCAAGGAGGAGCGCTTCCCGCCCTTCGGCCTCCCCGTCGAGCGCGGCCTCCACTACTTCCGCCTCCTGCGCGGCGAGAGTCGCCGCATGTGGGAGCGGATCGTCCAGGAGAAGTCCATGGCCATCCGCTTCCCGGGCGTCGAAACGTCCGACTATAACGTCACCCTCTTCATGACCATAACGGAGGAGGCGCCGGAGAAGAAATGACCCTACTGGAACTGTGCGAACCGCTGTTCCTCTACGTGTGCCGGCTCAACCGCTCGGCGCGCAAGGGCGGCACCCACGAATTCAACCGGGTGCGTGGCGAGGTGGACGCCATTCTCGAGCAGATGAAGGCCCGGGCCGCCGCCGAGCCCCGCCTCGTCGGCCAGTACCCCAAGATCGAGAGGGTCCTCATCTTCTTCGTCGACTCGATGATCTCGGAGAGCAAGCTGGCCTTCGCCCGCGACTGGCACAGGAACCGCAAGGCGTTCCAGCTCGACGAGCTCGCCGGCGACGACCGCTTCTGGGAGCTGCTCGACGAGACGCTCCAGGAGAACACCCCGGAGGCCACCGAGCGCCTCGCCGTGTTCTACACCTGCATCGGCCTCGGCTTCACCGGCTTCTATGCCGGGCAGCCCGAGTACCTGCGAACCAAGATGATGCAGATCGCCGCGCGCATCCAGTACGCGGTGGACACGGACATTGACACGCGCATCTGCCCCGACGCCTACGAGAACGTGAACACGAGCGACCTGGTGGAGCCGCCCGCGGTGAAGCTGGTCGGCATCGCGATCGGTCTCGTCGGCCTCATCATCGTGCTCTTCGTCTCGAACATCTTCCTGTTCCGCTGGACCTCGGACCAGCTGGTGGCGGCGCTCCGCCAGGTGGTCGCCCATGAGCAGGCGACCGCCGCCCCGGACGCCAAGGGACCCGACTCGGCCTCGAAGGCCACGGAGGCGACCCAGAAATGAGCTTCTTCAGGAATATGCTTGCCAGTTGCATGGGGCTGCCAATGCCCCTCCAGTTGGCCCTGCTGGTGGTCGTAGGGGGCGGCTCCGCCGCCACGCTCGGCTACGTGTTCACCACCTTCATGGGGCCGGCCGCCTGGATCGTCGTCGCCGGGATCTTCGTGGTCGTGCTCCTGGTCCTGGGGTTCGTCCTCCTGGTCAAGTGGCTGCGCAAGCGGCGCGCGAATCCCATGGAGCGCGACATCATGGGCCAGGCCGCCGCCGCCCCGCAGGGGGTGAGCGCGGCCAGCCGCCGCGCGGCCCTCGACGACCTGCGGCGGAACTTCGAGGCCGGCATCGCCAAGTTCCGCGCCGCCGGCAAGAACCTTTACAGCCTCCCCTGGTACGTCATCGTCGGCGAGCCCGGCTCCGGCAAGACCGAGGCCGTCCGCCACTCCTGCATCGGCTTCCCGCCCGGCCTCCACGACCCACTCCAGGGCGCCGGCGGCACCATCAACATGAACTGGTGGTTCACCGACAAGGCGGTCATCGTCGACACCGCGGGCCGCCTGATCTTCGAAGAGGTCCCCGCCGGCACCACCAGCGAGTGGCAGGAGTTCCTCCGCCTCCTCCGCATCTACCGCTACAACTGCCCGGTCAACGGCCTGGTGCTCGTCATCCCCGCCGACACGCTGATCACCGACACGGCCGACCAGATCAAGGCGAAGGCCAACAAGATCGCCGAGCAGCTCCACGTCATCCAGCGCGTGCTCGAGGTGCGCTTCCCCGTCTTCGTCGTCATCACCAAGTGCGACCTCATCAACGGCTTCCGCGAGTTCTTCGACGGCGTGACCGACCCCGACCTCCAGCAGCAGATCCTCGGCTGGTCCAACCCCGCACCCCTCGACGAACGCTTCAACCCCGAGCTGTTGAGCCAGCACCTCGAAATGGTGTGCGACCGCCTGCGCCGCCGCCGCCTCGGCCTCATGATCGACCCCGTCCACACCGAGGACCCCAGCGGCCACCGCGTTGACCAGGTGGACGCCTTGTACGCGCTGCCGCAGAGCCTCGCGCGCATCTCGCCGCGCCTGCGGCACTACCTCGACCACGTGTTCGCCGGCGGCGAGTGGACCGGCAAGCCGCTGTTCATGCGCGGCATCTATTTCACCTCGTCCATGCGCGAAGGCCACGCCCTCGACGAGGAGCTCGCCGAGGCCCTCAGCGTCCCCGTCCAGTCCATCCAGGAGGGCCGCGAGTGGGAGCGCGAGCGCTCGTACTTCCTCAAGGACCTCTTCCTCGAGAAGATCTTCAAGGAGCGCGGCCTGGTGACGCGCGCGATCCACGCCGGCAAGCAGCGCCGGCGCCGCCGGGCCATCGTCATCACCGCCGGCTTCCTCAGTGTCCTGGTCCTCGCCGTGTTCACCTGGTTCGGCGCCAAGTCGCTGCGCGAAAGCATCGGCGTCCACCGCGACTACTGGGTGGCCGCCGCCAACCCGCAGAACTGGCGCCGCGACGACGAGGGCAAGGGGCCCGAGTACTGGCGGCCCATTGTCGGAGTAGACTTCGTCGGCAGCACCGACTACACGTACGGCGGCCAGACCCTGGTCAAAGTCGGCGGCGACGAGGTCCGCGTCGCCCAGTTCCACGCCAAGCTCGCGGAGCTGGCCGCGCGGCCCATCAAAGTCCCCTGGGTCTTCTGGCTCGCCAGGCTGGGCGTGGACATCACGTCGGACCGCCTCGCCGGCCAGCGGCTCCTCCTCGAGCGCAGCGTGGTGCGCCCCCTCGTGGATGCCGTTCGACAGAAGATGGTGCTGCCCGACGGCGAGGCCCCGCGCGAGGAGGCGCTCAGGGCGGGCTGGCCCGCCGAGTTCACCCCGGCGCTGGCCGAGCTGATCCGCATCGAGGCCCCTGAGGGGGACCTGCCCGACCCCGCCCCCCTGTTCCGCTGCGCCCTCTACCGCCGGCCCGATAAGGAGGAGAACAAGGAGACCGACGAGAAGTACCGGAAATACGTCGCCAACTACGAGCAGTGCGCCAAGGACCGCGACGGGCTGGCCGCGGCCCTGCGCTGGCTGGCCCAGCAGCGCACGGGCGACATCACGCCGCGCCACGCCACCGCCGCAGGCACGCGCCTCGCCCAGCGGGCCGTCTACGACGGCGCCGAACGCTACGTGCGCCATTGGACCAAGCAGGGCGAGGCCGCCACGCGGCAGCTCGACGACCTTCTGGCCCTCAAGGACGCCCTCCTCAAGAACTACGGGGACGCCGAGCAGCGCCTGCTGGACGTGGACGAGGAGTTCGGCCCCCGCCTCGAGCGGCCCACGGAGAAGAAGGTGGAGGTGATCCGCAACGCCCTCGCGGCCTGGCAGGAGCGGCTGGACCAGCTCGACCAGGTGAGGGCGAAGACGGAGAACAAGCTGGCCGCCTACCCGGAGGGCCCGATCCTCCCTGTCTTCGAGAAATCCACCCGCGCCATTCTCAAGGAGGTCTCCGAGGCATTCAGCCAGTTCCGTGTCCAGGCAGGCATCGCCCGGATCCCCCGACCGCCCGACGCGGAGCCTGCCGCGCCGGCCCCCGCCGCGGAGGCCAAGCCGCCGGAGGCCCCGGACCCGGTCGCCGAGCTCTGGAAGGCCACTGCCACCACGGTCAACGGCCGGCTCGACGAGGCCCTCGAGCGCCTCAGAAAGGTCGTCCCGGCTGCCGTCGCCGACGACATCCGGCGGGTGGACGCCGAGTACCTCGCCCAGATCGAGCTGGCGAACGTGTTCTTCGAGCGGCTCGTTAAGGACGGGGTGCTGAAGGCGGGGAGGGCCGCGAGGCTGCGCCTCTACGAGCTTCGCATGCTCATGTACCGCCTCGGCGATGCGGAGCGAGGCAAGGGCGACGCCGCGGTCGAAATCGTCTCGCTCGCCAAGGGCGTCGGGGCCGTCGAAGGCGCCGTCGCCGCCGCCTGCACCCAGATCGCCGAGCTGTGCGACCTGAAGCCCGACGCCTTCCGGTTCAAGGACGCCGCGAAAGTGTCGGTCTTCACGGCCGAGCAGCTCGCCATGCCGCAACGCATCTACAAGACCCTCCACGACGCGCTCAGCACGGCCCCGGACGCGCCCGAGAAGGTGGCCGCCGAGGTCGAGCGCGTCGCTCAGGCCCTGCCCGCCGTCTCCCGGCCCAAGCTGCCCGCGACGAACCTGAAGGGCGGGCCCTTCGACGCCAAGTACCACCCCGAGGCTGCCAAGAAGGTCCTCGGCGTGTGCCAGGAGGCCGGCCAGGTGCTGGCTGACCCCAAGCGCAATATCCTCGAGCGCGACCGGCTCGACACCATGCGCGGCCTGTGGCACGGCGTCATCGCCAAGTACATCACCGGGCCCTACCTCACCTACTGGACCCAGACGGTGCCGCGCGACCTGGAGAGCCAGGGCGTGGACTGGGCGCCCTTCGGCCAGGAGGTCGAGCGCACCGACTTCTTCGAGGTCTTCGTGGCCCTGGGCGACGTGGGGACCGCCATGAGCAGCGCCATGCACCCCGACATCGAGGGCGCACTCCCCGCCGACATGCGGCAGCAGTTCGCCACCGGCCGCGAAAACGTCCAGGCCCAGGTCCGCAAGCTCAAGAACGAGGTCTACATCCAGCGCTGCCGCCACGTCCGCGCCAACTGGTGCAAGCTGGGGGCCGACCCCTTCCAGGCACGGAGCGTCCTGGCCCTCCTGCCCGACGACGAGGTCTTCGATGGCTACCTGCCCTTCGAGTGGAAGAACCCCGAGGAGTTCCTCGACAAGTACTGGACCGACCTGACCTACGAGTTCCTCCGGCTCCTGTCCGACGGCGCGGCCAAGCAGGGCCGGGGCCTGGTGGACGACCTGCTGCGCCGCTACAACCGCTTCCCCCTCAACCGCCCCCTGGTGCGCGACAAGCCGCTGACGGCGGCCGAGGTCGCCGAGGCCCGGAAGATCGTGGAAGCACTGGTCCTCCAGTGGAAGGACGCCCCCACGCCCATGGCGCCCGAGGGCGCGCGCGGCCGAGCCTTCGTGCGCAGGCGGCTCGACGAGATCCGCAGGCTGCGCATCCCGCCCGCCGAGTGGGACTGGCTGAAGCGGGTCAAGGGCGTCCTCGACGGGCTTCCGACCGCCGACCGGGCGCTCAAGTGCGAGTTGTGGGTCCCCGCGGCCCAGCCGACTCCCACGGCCGCCCACCGATGGGTCCACATCCGCATCCTGCAGGGAGGCAAGGAGACCGGCAAGGGCAACACCCTGCCCGCTGCCGACTACAAGCTCTGCGACCTCTGGTACCCGGGCGAGAAGCTGGAAATCCACCTCTACCGCAATCCCGTGGACCCCGAGCCGAACCGGGCCGTGGTCGTGGACGACGTCTGGGCGATGGTGCGGCTGCTCCATCCGGGGCAGCTTGTGGACCCCCTCTTCCCCGGCAACCCATTCAAGCATCTGTGGGACGTTGACAAGCCGACCGAGAAGAAAGAGGTCTTCGACCCGATGAAGCGCAACGTCCTGCTCACGATCGAGGACGACCAGCGCCAGCCGCGCGTGCTGCGCCTGCGGCTGGAGTTTGAGAAGGGGCTGCCGCGAATCGAGGACTGGCCGGCGAGCGGGGGGGAGTGACCGCCCTTCGCGACAAGCTCAGGGCGGCCCGAGCTTGCCGAAGGCCGCTGCGCGGAGGTGCGTCTTGGCGTCCTTGTTCCGAAAGCTCATCTCCAGGAGGGGCGGCCAGTCCGCGGTCGAGGTCCAGCTCGCTGCCTTCGGAAAGCACCCGGGGTGGGACGACCACATCGAGGACCTCGGGCTCGAGACCAACCGGCTCATCGCCGCCAAGCGCGTCCTCTACACCCAGGGGATCGCCGGCAACATCGAGGCCGGCGCCTGGGAGAAGCTGGGCGAGCAGGAGCGCCTCGACGACTTCCACCACCTCTTCCTGTGGCACACCGCTCACGACCTCATCCTGGGGCGCATGTGGTCCTCGCGCGACGGCAAGGGCCGCACCCGCTATCCCATGGTCATCTGCTCCCAGGTGACCGGGGCCTCCCTGGACTGGACGTTTGGGCACGTGCTCCCCCTTCTCGACACCATCGAGGCCCGCTGCCTCAAGACCACCTCGGCCGTGACCGTCCGCGCCGTCCTCGACGACACCCGCCAGATGCTTCTGCAGGCTGCGACGGAGGCCGAGGCCGCGGAGCGGCCCCTGCCGGCCCTGCCTCGCACCCTGGCGTACCTCGCCGACCGCCCCGAGATGGCGCCCAATCACCAGGGCATCCACCGCATTCTCTACGTCATCGAGCGTGAGCTGGCCGCCTACCACCAGGCCGGCGGCGACGCGAGCGCCACCAGCACGGCCATGCTCCGCTCCAGCCACATCCGGGTGCCCACCTGCGCCAGCACCCCACAGGGCGCGGCGGCCCTCTGGCTCGGCTTCCTGCTGAGCCGGCTCGACCCCCTGGCCCCCATGCTCCTCATCCTGCCGCTGCACCAGCCGTGGGTGGACATCGTGGTCGGGGAGCCCGGGCCGCAGCAGTTCTTCTGCGTTCGCGCTTCGCTCCAGGCCGTGCCGATGGCCACGGAGATCCCTTACAATCTCGACGAGGCGTTCATCAGTCGGGGTGAGAAGGCGATCGAGGGGTCGCGCCAGGAGCGCACGCCGCTCCCCGACGTGATCCTCAAGGCAGGGGCTCTGCCCCGCCCGAGGCCCCAAGTGGCTCCGGCGCCCTCGCCGGGGCCGGCTCCGGCGCCCTCGCCGCCGGGCCAGGCCCGCCCCGCGGCGCAGCCGAGGCCCCCCGCTGCGGCCGCGCCCCCGGGGCGCCCGGCCGGCCCCGCGGCGCCTGCGCCGCGCGCGCCGGCGCCTGCTCCTGCCCCGCGCCCCGCGGCGCCACACGCCTCGCATCCGGGCGCTGCGGCTCCGGCGCCCCGGCCGCCGGCGGCGGCCCCGAGCCCGGCCGTCGAGGCCAGGCCAGCCCCGAGGCCGCTTGCGGGCACCAAGGCATTCCACGAGATGGAGACGGTGCCCTCCGCTCCCGCCGTGCCGGCGCATCGCCCCGTGCCCGCGGCGGCCTGGCGCGAGCCGGGCGCCGGGCTCGGCGTCGGGCAGCGGCTCCTGCGCCTCTGGCCCCTCTACCTCCTGCTCATCGTCCTGGCGGTGCTCGCCTTCCTGTTTCTTCCGCTGCTGTTCGGCACGTCGGTGCAGGCCCCTGAGAAGCCCAAGGACACGGGGCCTTTCACCTGGATTCCAGAGGAGCACGGCAAGGCGTGGCAGTCTCTCTGCGATGCCTACCGTGGCTGGTTTCCCGGCTTCCACCGCAAGCTCAACAAGGAGCGGCTGGATGCGTGGCGGCGCGACGCCGGGCTGGCGCGCCTCATCGTGATGCGTGTGGACCAGGCGGGCGACCGCTCGGTGGACCCGCGCGACATCGCCGGCGTGGCCGGCGGCGACTATGTGGACCTGGGCCTCAACCCGCCGAAGGCCGCGAAGACGCGCGAAGGCGTCGAGACCACTCGCCGCGCCCTCGAAATTGTCAAGGGAGTCGAGGAAAGCGTCGCCCGCTGGGCCTCCTACGACGAGCTGAGCCTCAAGCCGCTGGCAGCCGCCTTCGCCGCGCGCGGCTGGAGCAGGCAGGCCGGCGAACTCGAGGCCGCCGCTGCCGCCCTCACGCCCGGCCCCAACCTCGCCGAGGCCATTGACGCCGCCCTTCGCGTGAAGCTCCAAGCCGTCGCCATCGAGCTCACGGCCCGCAAGATCGCCCAGCACGAGCAAGCCGTGCAGATCCTCGGCGACGACGCCGCGGCCCGCATCCACGACCTCTTCCTTGCCGAGACCCGCGACGCGGAGTCGTTCGAG
The DNA here is from genome assembly GCA_035527715.1 of Planctomycetota bacterium. Classification (GTDB taxonomy): domain Bacteria; phylum Planctomycetota; class PUPC01; order DSUN01; family DSUN01; genus DSUN01. The sequence goes on from DATKZY010000037.1 coordinate 42,670, forward strand.
CCCCTCCTGGCCAAAGTGGCCGCCGTCGAGGCCAAGACCGCCGCCATCGCCGCCAGCGGCAAGGCGCTCCAGGACGTCGAGAAGGCCCTTCGTGCCGGGGACGCCGCCGCCGCGGCCCAGGCCTTCGTTGCCGCCGTGCGCGCCTCCGCGGGCCGCGTGAGCAGCCTCGAGGACATCTCGGCGGCACTCAACGCCCTGAAGGTTCCCGCCCAAAGCGTGAACGAGTCGCTCGCGGCCATCAAGGCCCACTGCACCGAGCTCCAGGGCCTCCACGACAAGGCACTGGCCGACAAGCTCTGGGCCCTCGCGCGCGCCCAGGCCCTCGCCGCCGGGAAGCTGGACGACATGGCCCAGCGCCTCGCACAGGCCCGAGCCGACGTGGCGAAGGCCGGCGAGCGCCGCAAGGACCTGCAGCGCCAGCTCGAGGCCCTCAAGCCCCTGGGCGACCAGGTGCCCGCGCGCCTCCAGCAACGCCTCTCGGCCGCCTTGGCGTCGGCATCTGCCCTGGGCGAGCTCCTCAAGGCCATGGACGGCGCGCACGCCCTCGCCGACGCGATCGCCTCGCGTTGGGCCAAGGTGAGCGCGCTGGCGAAGGTGCTGGGAGGCTCCGGCGACAAGGTCCTCGCTGCCTTCCCCAGGCACGTCGCGGCCGCCATCGCGGCCGAGGCCGACCCGGCGGCTCTCCCCGACCGGCTCGACCGCCTGGAGGCCCAGGCGGCCGGCGTCGCCGCCGTGCTCCAGGGCGACTGGAAGCAGGGAAGGATCGACCGCGAGCTCTTCGCACAGCACAGCGACGTCCACCGCGCCTTCGCCGCCGGCAAGATGGCCGACGAGACCCTCCCGAGCTGGCGCAAGGAGGTGGCCGACTACTACAAGGTGGCGGGAAACGACCCCCGCCAGCCCGGGGCCTGGAAGGCGGACCTCGAGGACCTGCGCCTGCGGGTGGACTTCCTGCGCGAGGAGCCCGAGGCGGCCAAGCGGCAGCTCGCCGACAAGTCGCACCGACGCTGCGAGCAGCTCGACGCCGACATCGCCAAGGTGCTGCCCCTCCCCTGGATCCGCAAGCACGAGGCCGCGATCACCCAGCGCGTCGCCGCCATCGCCGCAGAGCTCGAGGGGCTCAAGGCCGACCTCAAGGACGCCGTCGAGCACCCCAGGAAGTGGCTGGCACGCATCCGCGCGTCCGCCCCGCTCACCGCCTCGAAGGCCGTCAACGACGAGTGGGCGAAGCGACGCGACGCCCTCGTGGCCCCGGCCGCCACCCCGGAGGCCATCGAGAAGGACCGCAAGGGCTACATGAAGCTCTGGCGCGACGTCGAGGCCCTCCGCACCTTCCTCACCCAGCTCGACGACCCGCAACAGCTTCCCAAGGGCCTCCCCAAGTCCGAGGCGCCCGCGGACGACCTGTCGCGGGCGATCGCCGCCGAGGCCGACAAGCAGCGCGAGGCCGCCCTCCAGGCCATCGTCGCCGCCATCCCCTGGAAGGACGCCAGGCTCCCCGCCCTCGGCCCCGCCGAGCTCAAGCAGGACAAGGCCTGGACCAAGGCTGTCGGAACCTATACGCAGTGGCGCGACGACGCGGGGAAGCTCCTCGCCGACTGCCAGGCCATCGCGGCACTCCTCGACGGCGGCTACGGCCCCGACGACAAGCCCGAGGCCGCGCCCCGCACCGCGCGCCAACTCTGCGACGCCTGGCAGAAGCGCACCGTGCCCAGGGAGCTCCTGCCGCACTTCGCCCCCACGCTCGACCGCCTCCAGAAGCTCCTCGCCCTGGAGGCTTTCGACCGCAAGCAGCTCGTCGAGCGCGCCGCGGCCCTTCGCGAGGACGAGCCTCCGCAGGTCGCCATGATCCTCTGGCGGAGCCTGGGCAAGATCAAGGACTGGCCCGGCACCCTGGCCGAGCTGAACCAGGATCTGGCGCTGCGCGCGCTCCTCGCCCGGGTGGCCGACAAGCTCAAGGCGGCGCATCCCCACGCCGTGCGGTGGGTGCCCGATGAGCTGGCCCGCCAGGGGCCGCTCCGCTGGGAGACGTGCTTCAACGCCGTCGCACGCCGCTCCGAGCCGAAGGACCTGGCCGACCCCGACCTGGCGGCCATCGTGCAGCTCGCCGGGAAGTTCGGCGACGTCGCGCAGCTCGTCAAGGCGCTCGCCCCCGAATCGCAGCTTCGCTGGAAGCTCCACCACTTCCGCCGGGCGGCCGCGGGGCTCCGCGACGACGAGCCGAAGGAGAAGCTCGACGCCCTGGTCGGCGGTTTCCTCAAGGAGGCCCTCGCCCTCGGCGCCGCCGCCCGCCAGCCCGGTACTGCAAAGCTGCTCGGCGACCTCCAGGAGTTCGCCCGGCAGAAGATGTCCAACGACCCCAAGGTGGGCCTCGACAAGGCCGGCCCGGCCGGCGGCTCGCTCGCGGGCAAGTGGAAGGCCGAGATCGGCGACGAAGGCAAGTCCGTCACCTACACCTGGGACGAGCGGGGCCACCGCCTCGCGTTCCTCCGCGTCGAGCCCAAGGACCAGGCGAGCAAGGCCTGCTACCTGTGCGCCACGGAAACCCCCGTCGGCCTCTTCCTCGATGTCGTGCGGGCCGCCGACAAGTGGGGCGACCTGGGCCTCCTGCTCGACAAGCCCAGCGCCGCGCGGATTGACGTCCGCAAAGGCCCCCGCACCTGCGAGTGGGCGCGGCAGCGCGACGAAATGTCCGTCCCCCGCACGTGGCTCGTCGCCGAGGCCGGCACGAGCGAATTATACCCCCAGGGCCTCAACGCCGGCCGGCCGTCCACCCAGCACCCCGCGCAATGTATCTCCGCCCCTGCGGCCATCGAGGTCGCGTGCCTGCTCGGCTGCCGTCTCCCGTCGTCGGCCGAATGGCAGGCCGCCCTCGCTGCCGCGGGGCAGGGCACCAAGGCAAACCTGCGCGACGCCACCTGGCGCAAGCAGCAGGAGTTCATGCGCAAGAAGGCCGAAACCGTTCGCCCCGAATGGCCCGACGCTGCGACCTTCCCCGCGCCCGAGAGCGAGCTGGGCAAGGGCGTGAAGAGGGGCGCCGAGGCCCTCGTGGTCTCGGACGCCGACGACGGGGCCCTGTGGTTCAGCCCCGTCGGCTCCCCCGGGGGCGGGTTCCAGCACCTGGCCGGCAACGTCGCCGAGCTGGTCTTCGACCAGCCCGCCGCCTTCGACGACGCGTTCCTCAAGGCGCCCGCGGCGCCGGCGGCGGAGGCCGTTCGCGGCTTCGTGCAGAAGCACGAGGCATCCATCGGCGTGATCGGGGCCTCCGCCCTCTCGCCCCCCGAGCTATGGGACGGCAAGGCCAGGCCGTTCGACAAGGCGTGGCCCCTCGGTCTCGTGAAGGGGCGCGAGGGGAAGGACAGCTTCGCCGACGTGGGCTTCCGCCTCGCCTTCACCGCGCCCACCGAGACGCCGGCCGACCGCCTCAAGCGGCTCCTGCGCCGCTGGGGCTATGCTGCCCTGGACAGCGGCTCCGGACCCGCCATGAGATGATCTCCGGGCCTGTTGCCCCGGAGCGCTTCCACGGGTAGAATGGGTTAGAGGCGGGGCCTCCGGGAGTTGCGCGGCAGGGAGAGAGGTAGCCCGTGGCACACCGAACCATCTGGCGCCTGTTGGCTGCCTTGGCCGCAGGTGCGTCGCTCGCGCGGGCGGCCAGCCCCGTGGACCATCTGCTCAGCCTGGCGGCCACGCATTCCGACGACAAGGTCCGCAAGGGCGCCGTGAACGGCCTCGTGAGCCTTCGGTGGCAGCCGGCCTCGCCGGAGGACTGGTGTAAGCTCGTTGCCATCGGCCCCCAATCCCTCCCCCTCGTGGACGCCCTCCTCGACGCCCCCGCGGCCGCCGTGCAGGCCAGGACGCTCGAGGCCCTGGCCGAGGTCGTGGCAGCGGCGCCGGCGACCCGGGGCGCGGCCCTCGAGCGCCTCGCCCGGGCGGGAGCCCAGGGGCGCCCCCATGGCGTGGTCGAGGCAGTGGCCAAGGTACTCCTCGCCATCCGGTGGCCGGCCACCGACGAGGAGGCCAGGTCGGTCCTCCTTGCCTCGCCCCCTCCGTGGCCTCTCATTGACCAGCTCATCGCCGCCCGCTCCGCCGCCCACGCCCAGGTGCTGGCCAAGGCGCTGAAGGAGTTGGCCGAGGCGCCCGACACGGCCTCCGAGGCCAAGGCACGCCTCGCCGCGCTGCCCAGCACGACCGTCGCCCCGCCGCCCGAGAAGGCCAAGGAGCCCGAGCCGCCGCCGCCCCCCAAAGAGGTCGTCCAGCCGAAGGAGACCGAGCCCCCGCGCCCGGAGGTGGCCGTCCAACCCGAGCCGAAGGGGGTCGAAGAGCCGAAGGCCAAGGAGCCGGGCATCCCGAAAGCAATGGCGGACCCCACGTGGCGGCCCCGCAAGGGCGAGGAGTGGGCCAGGGTGACCGATCTCGGGCCGCGGGCCGTGCCCCTTCTCGACCGCTTCCTGGGCGATCCGAGCGTCGAGATCAGGCTCGGCGCCATCCAGGCCCTCGGCGAGATCGCCGAGGACCACGAGGAGACCCGTCCCCCCGCGCTCGAGCGCCTGGTGCGGCTGGCCACCGACGCGCAGGGCGACGAGACGCTCCGCCAGGCCGCCGAAAGCGGCTTTCTGCGCCTCAAAGGCCCGGCCACCGAGGACGAGCGCCGCCCCGTCGCCGCCGCCGGCAAGGCCGCCATCCCGCTCCTCGACGGCCTGCTCGGCGACGCCGCGCCCGACATCCGCACCCGCGCCCTCGCCTGCCTCATGCTCCTGGTCAAGGCCGACCCCAAGTCGCGCGCCGACACCATCGAGCGCCTGGTCCGCGTGGGACGCGCCGACCAGGACCCCGGCGTGCGCAAGATCGCCGCCGTCGCCCTCGTCGCCCTCCAGTGGCCGGCGAGCGACGGCGAGTTCGTCCGCGCCATGCGCGGCGACGACCCGCCCTGGCCCCTCATCGGCGAAATGTTCGAGACCGCCGACGAGGCGCTCGTCGGACGCCTCAGCGACCTGATCCTCTGCATGGTCCGCGCCGACGAGCGCGCCCGCGGCGCCGCCCTCGAGCTCCTCCCCAGCGTCGTCCGCCGCTCCGCCGTCGCCTCCGCGCGCAAGCAGGCCGTCGAGCTCATCGAGCGCTTCACCCAGGCCGACGACCCGCTCTACGCCGGCAAAGCCCTCCGCGCTCTCGTCGCCCTCGCCGAGGCCGATGCGACGGTCCGCCGCAGCACCCTCGCCCGGCTCCTCAGCGTGGCCACCACCCACGCCGACCCCGGGGTGCGCGAGGCCGCCGTCGCCGGCCTCGCCAGGCTCCGCTGGGAGCCCATGAGCGAGCCCGAGCGCAGGCGAATCGCCGCCCTCGGCGCCCCAGGCATCCCCCTCGCCGACGCACTGCTCCGCCACGCAGAGCCCCAGACCCGTCTCGTCGGCGTCCGCATCCTCGACGACATGGCTCAGCGTCACCTCAACACCCACGACGAGATTGCCCCCATCCTCCTCCGCACCGCCATCGGCGACGCGGAGCTGGGCGTCGTCGAGGCCGCCACCAAGGCCCTCCGCAGCCTCGGGTGGCCCAAGGGAGACAGGGACTGGGCCGACCTCGTGGGCATCGGCGAAATGGCCACCCGCCCGCTCCACGTCCTGGTCGAGGACAAGGACGAGGAGGTCCGCGGCCGCTCCGTCACGGCCCTCGCCCAGGTGGCAGGGGCCGGCCCGGCCGCCAGGACCTACGCCGTCGCCCGCCTCGCCCAGCTCGCCAGAATCGAGCGCGCCTCCTCCGTCCGCGAGGCCATCGTGGCCGGCCTTGGCCGCCTCCGCTGGCCCAGCACCGCCGACGACTGGAAGCGCGTGGACGACATGGGCCCCGGCGCCCTGTGCCTGCTCGCGCGCCTCGTGCGGGGCGACGACGCGGCCCTCCGCGACACCGCCCTCGCCAAGGCCCGCGAGTCCGCCCCAGTCCTCCTCGCCGCCGCCGAGCGCCTCGGCGACAACGTCGCTCTCCTCGACGGCCTGGAGCTCCGCTGGACATCCCTGTTCTTCTCCCGCCAGGCCAAGATCCTCGCCCACGTGGAGCAGGGCCAGCTCGACGAGGCATCCGTCGCCTTCAAGAGAGCACTCGCCGACTGCGAGGAGACCGAGCGAAGGGTCCACACCCTCATCGCCGAGGCCCAGGCCGCGCCCACGGCCGGCGTCGAAAACAAATGGCGCACCCTCCTCCACTGCCTCCAACTCGACGCCCTCGCCAAGTTCCGCAAGGCCTGGCCCCTCACCATCAACACCTGGCAGGCCACCCTCCGCACCCGCGGCGCTGAGGCCGACGCCTGGGACGAGACCTGGCGTGCCGTCTACCAGGCCCGCGAGCCCTCCGCCAAAATGGTCCTCCTCGACGACTACCTGAAGAAGAACCCCCAGTCCTTCTACGCCCAGTTCGGCTGGAAGTGGAAGGACCTCGTCGCCCGCATGCTGCGCGCCCCCGCGCCAGCGAAGCCCTGAGGCCCTGCCCCGCAGGAGAAAGGCACTGCCATGCGTCCACTCGCCCCCGTCCTCCTCGCCCTCGCGATCCTCGCCGGCGGCTGCGCCACCACCGCCGCCCTCAACGAGGTGAAGACCCAGACCCTCCAGCAACAGGAGCGCATCCGCGCCCTCGAGGCCAACTGCAAGATGCTCGAAAACCTGGCCAAGAGCCAGGAAATCCGCCTCGACCAGGCCAGCAAGCTCCCCGCCGCCCTCGAATCCGACGTCGCCGCCGCCCGCGGCTACGCCCGCGAAATCGAGAAAAAGGTCGTCGAGCTCCGCGAAATCATCGCCAAGCAGCTCGACCTCCAGAACGCCCGCATCACCGAGGTCCGGGCCGCCTACGTCACCGTCCTCCAGCAGCAGACCCAGCTTGTGGACACCCTGTCGAAGACCCTCGACACCGCCCTCGCCGAGCTTCGGGCCGTCATCGGCCGCTCCCTCGACGACCTCAAGAAAGCCCTCCCAGGCTCCGACACCGTCGTCCCCCCCGCACCCGTCCTGCCGCCGAGCCTTCGGGAGACGCCCGCGCCGCCCGCGCCCCCGACCCCGCCCCCGCCACTGCCGCCGGTCCCCTGACCGCGCCGCCAGAGCTGCTCAAAGTGGCTCAGACTCGCTCTCGCCCAACTCAACCATCTCGACCATCTTCACCACCTTGTGCAGGTGGTCGAGACGGCCGCAAGGCGCTCAAGATGGCCACCTGCGCGCAACAGGACTTGGTCATCTTGACGCCGCCGGGCTGGCCGAAGCACCTCGATTTGGTGCCATTCGTGTGTCCCGCCGCAACTGTCGAAGCCGGAGCTTCGCGACGAGGACGGGTGGCTCACGAGCGAAGGAGGTAGCGGCCGATGGCGGCGGCGGAGTCGCGGCCAAGGGCGATGGCGCGGACGACCAGGGAGGCACCAAGCACGCTGTCGCCCGCGGCGAAGACGCCTGGGGCCGCGGTCATGTGGTTGGAGTCCACCTTGAACGCGCCGCGGTCGGTGACCTCGAGGCCGAAGTCCTCGATGAGGGGGCCGTGCTCGACACGGGTGAAGCCCATGGCGAGGAGGGCAAGGTCGGCCTGGACCTCACATTCGGAGCCAGGAATCTCGCGGAAGGTGCTGCGGCCGGCGGCGTCGGGAGCGGTCCATTCGAGCTTGACGCAGCGGAGCTTCTTCAGGCGGCCGTTCTCGCCCAGGAATTCCTTTGTGCCGATGCTCCAGAGGCGCTCGCAGCCCTCGTCGTGGGAGCTGGACGAGCGGAGGGTGCGGGGCCAGGTGGGCCAGGGGTTGTCGGGCGGCCGCGCGGCCGGCGGCTGGGGGAGAAGCTCGATCTGGACGATCTCGTTCGCGCCTTGGCGGCGGGCGGTGCCGATGCAGTCGGCCCCCGTGTCGCCTCCGCCGATGACGACGACGTTGCGGCCCGCCGCCGTGATGTCCTGGTCGGGGGGGATCGTCTCCCCTGCGTTGCGGCGGTTCTGCTGGGTGAGGAAGCGCATGGCGAAGTGGGTGCCGGCAAGGTCGCGGCCGGGGATCTTGAGGTCGCGGGGCACGCGGGCGCCGGCGGCGATGAGAATGGCGTCGTAGGTGCGGCGGAGGTAGCGGGGCGAGAGGTCGGTGCCGGCCTCGACGTTGGTCTCGAACACGACGCCTTCGGCGCGCATCTGTTCGAGGCGGCGGTCAATCACCCACTTCTCGAGCTTGAAGTCGGGGATGCCGTAGCGGAGGATGCCGCCGATGCGGTCGGCCTTCTCGAACACGACGACCTCGTGGCCCTGGCGGGCGAGTTGCTGGGCGGCGGCGAGGCCGGTGGGGCCGGAGCCGATGACGGCGACCTTCTTGCCGGTGTGCACGGGGGCGGGCTCGGGCTGGACCCAGCCGCGCTCGAAGCCGCGCTCGATGATCTGAAGCTCGATCTGCTTGATGCTGACGGCGGGGCGGTTGATGGCGAGGGTGCAGGCGGCCTCGCACGGGGCGGGGCACACGCGGCCGGTGATCTCGGGCAGGTTGTTCGTCGCGTGCAAGAGGTCGAGCGCCCGCTGCCACTGGCGCTTGTAGACCATGTCGCTCCAGTCGGGGATGAGGTTGCCGACGGGGCAGCCGAAGGAGTGGCAGAAGGGCACACCGCAGTCCATGCACCGCGCCGCCTGGGTCTCGAGGGCGCGCACCGGCAGGCGCTGCTCGACTTCCTGGTAGTCGTGGACCCGCTCGTCCACGGGGCGCTTGGGCGGGTCCTGACGGTCGTGGATCATGAAGCCGGTGGGCTTACCCATGGCAACAGCTCTCAATCAGGGGTCGCAATCGTCCTCGTCCTTCGTCCCTCGTCCTCGTTCTCGAATCCCTGCGGTGCGGGGCACCCCACCAGAATCGAGGACGAGCGGAGTCAATGATAGACCTCCTCGGTCGCCGACAGGGTTTCGCGCTCGGTGTCCTCTTCCATGCGCATGCGTTCGAGGGATTGTCGGTAGTCAATGGGCATGACTTTGACGAAGAGGGGGAGGCAGGCCTGCCAGTTGTCGAGGATGCGCTTGGCGCGGGGGCTGCCGGTGAGCTTGTGGTGGGCTTCGAGGAGGATGCCCAGCTCGCCCTTGTCGGCGGGGGTCCACACGCTCTCGAGGTCCACCATGTCCAGGTTGCAGCGGGTGTCGAAGAGCCCGGTGTCGTTGAAGACGTAGGCGATTCCGCCGGACATGCCGGCGGCGAAGTTGACGCCCGTGGGTCCGAGGACGACGACGGAGCCGCCGGTCATGTACTCGCAGCCGTGGTCGCCGACGCCTTCGACGACGGCCTTGGCGCCGCTGTTTCGGATGGCGAAGCGCTCGCCGGCGATGCCGTGGATGTAGACCTCGCCGCGCGTGGCGCCGTAGAGGCAGACGTTGCCGGCGATGACGTTTTCGCCGGCCTCGAAGGCGGCCTCGGCGGGGGGCACGACGATGATCTGGCCGCCGGAGAGGCCCTTGCCCAGGTAGTCGTTGGCGTCGCCCTCGACGCGAATGGTGACGCCTGGGGCCAGGAAGGCGCCCAGGCTTTGGCCAGCCGAGCCCTTCAGGTGGATCGCGATGGTGTCTTTCGGCAGGCCCCTGGCGCCAAACTGCTTCGTGATGATGCCGCTGAGCATGGCGCCGACGGTGCGGTGGACGTTGCGGACCGGCATCTCGATGGTCACGGGCTTCTTGTTCTTCAGGGCGGGCTGCGAGCGGCGGATCAGCTCGTTGTCGAGATGCTTGTCCAGCTCGTGGTCCTGTGCGCGAACGCAGCGGACGGCGCCGCCTTCGGCGGCCTTCGGCACGGCGAGGAGGGGGCGGAGGTCGAGCGTCTCGGCCTTCCAGCGGCCCGCGAGCGGGGCGGCCTCCAGCAGGTCGGAGCGGCCGACCATCTCGTCCACCGTGCGGAAGCCGAGGGCAGCCATGTGCTCGCGCAGCTCCTGGGCGATGAAGCGCATGAAGTGCATCACGTGCTCGGGCTTGCCGGCGAAGCGGGCGCGGAGCGCGGGGTCCTGGGTGGCGACGCCGACCGGGCAGGTGTTCAGGTGGCACTTGCGCATCATCACGCAGCCGAGCGCGACGAGGGCGATGGTGCCGAAGCCGAACTCCTCGGCGCCCAGCAGCGCGGCGACGGCCAGGTCGCGCCCGGTGCGGAGCTGGCCGTCCACCTGCACGCGGATGCGGTCGCGGAGGCGGTTGGCGACGAGGGTCTGCTGGGTCTCGGCGAGGCCCAGCTCCCAGGGGAGGCCCGTGTGCTTGATGGCGGTGAGCGGCGAGGCGCCCGTGCCGCCGTCGTGGCCCGAGATGAGGACCATGTCGGCCTTGGCCTTGGCCACGCCGGCCGCCACGGTGCCCACGCCGGCCTCGGACACCAGCTTCACGCTCACCCGCGCGCGCGGGTTCGCCACCTTCAGGTCGTGGATGAGCTGCTTGATGTCCTCGATCGAGTAGATGTCGTGGTGCGGCGGAGGCGAGATGAGGGTGACGCCGGGGGTCGTGTGGCGCACGCGGGCGATGTCCTTCGACACCTTGTGGCCGGGGAGCTGTCCGCCCTCGCCGGGCTTGGCGCCCTGGGCGATCTTGATCTGAAGCTCGCCGGCGCTGGTGAGGTACTCGATGGTGACGCCGAAGCGGCCGCTGGCAACCTGCTTCGTGCGCGAGTTCGCGTTGTCGCCGTTGGGGCGCGGGGCGTAGCGGTCGGGGTCCTCGCCGCCCTCGCCGCTGTTGCTGGCCGCGCCGAGGCGGTTCATCGCGATGGCGATGGTCTCGTGCGCCTCCTGGCTGATGGAGCCGAAGGACATGGCTCCCGTGGTGAAGCGGCGGACGATGGCCTCGACCGGCTCGACCTCCTCGAGGGGGACCGGGGTGCCGTGGTGGAAGCGGAGCAGGCTGCGGAGGGTGACCTCGATGCTCGACTGCTCGTCCACGATCTGGGAGTACTGCTTGAACGCCTGGTAGTCGGCGGAGCGGACGGCGTGCTGGAGCAGGTAGATGGCCTCGGGGCACAGGCGGTGCTTCTCGCCGCCGAGGCGGATGTGGTAGACGCCGCCGGGGTCGAGCACGCGGGCCGGCTCGCCGTGGGCGGGGAAGCCCCTGCGGTGGCGGGCGTTGGCCTCGGCGGCCAGCTCGTCGAGGCCGATGCCGCCGATGCGCGAGAGGGTGCCGGTGAGATACTTGTCCACGAGCTCGTGGCCCAGGCCCACGGCCTCGAAGATTTGCGAGCCCTGGAAGCTGCGGATGGTGGAGATGCCCATGCGGCTGAAGGTCTTGAGCAGGCCCTTCTTGACCGCGGTGATGTAGTGGTCGAGGGCCTCCTCGGGCGTGGCGGCGGCTTCGAGCAGCCCGGCCTCGGCAAGGTCGCGAGCGGTGGCGAAGGCCAGGTAGGGGCAGATGGCGCTGACGCCGTAGGCGATGAGGAGGGCGAAATGGATGACCTCGCGGGCCTCGCCCGTCTCCACCACGATGCTCGCGGAGCCGCGCACGCCCTTGCGGATCAGGTGGTGGTGCAGCCCCGCCGCGGCCAGGAGCATGGGGATGGGCGCGCGGGCAGCGTCCACGTGGCGGTCGGTCAGGATCAGAATGGTCGCACCGTCGGCCATGTGCTGCTCGGCCTGGGCGAAGAGGCCGTCCAGGGCAGCGCCCAGCGCTCGGCCGCCGCCCCCGGCAGGGAACAGGGCTTCGAGGTCGCGGCAGAGGATGTTGGGGTGCTTGGCGTTGCGCAGGCGCGACATGTCCTCGGGCGTGAGGATCGGGTGGGGGAGCTTGAGCTGGCAGCAGTGCTCGGGCGTCTCGGCCAGGAGGTTGCGCTGGCGGCCGACGAAGCTCATGAGCGACATCACGAGCTCCTCGCGCAGCGGGTCAATCGGCGGATTGGTCACCTGGGCGAAGAGCTGCTTGAAGTAGGCGAAGAGGAGCTGCGGGCGCCCCGAGAGGACGGCGAGCGCCGCGTCGTTGCCCATCGAGCCGACGGCTTCCTGGCCGTGGGAGGCCATCGGCGAGATGACCATCTTGAGCTCTTCCGCGGTGTAGCCGAAGGCGTGCTGGCGCTGCCGCAGCACCTTCGGCTCCGCGGCGGGCGGCTGGGCGGGCATGAGCAGGCCGCGCAGCTCGATGCGGTTGTCCTTGATCCAATGGCGGTAGGGCCGCTGGCGCGAGATGCGCGACTTGATCTCGTTGTCGGGGATGATCCGGTGCTGCTCGAGGTCCACGAGGAGCATCTTGCCGGGCTGAAGCCGCCCCCGACTCTGCACGCGGTCGGGGGGGATCTCCAGGGCGCCGGTCTCGGACGCGAGCACGACCAACCCGTCCCGCGTCACCGTGTAGCGGGCGGGGCGGAGGCCGTTGCGGTCGAGCGTGGCGCCGATGTAGCGGCCGTCGGTGAAGGCGAGCGCCGCGGGCCCGTCCCACGGCTCCATGAAGGCCGAGTGGTACTCGTAGAAGGCGCGCTGGTCCTCGCCGAGGATGAACTTGGCTCCCCAGGCCTCGGGCACGAGCATCATCATGGCGTGGGGCAGCGAGCGGCCGCCGAGCACGAGCAGCTCGAGCGCGTTGTCGAGCATCGCCGAGTCGCTGCCCCGCTCGTCAATCACAGGCTTCAGCTTCTCGATGTCGCTGCCGAACAGGTCGCTGGCGAGCATGGCCTCGCGCGCCCGCATGCGGTTCACGTTGCCGCGCAGGGCGTTGATCTCGCCGTTGTGCGCGAGCATGCGGAAGGGCTGGGCGAGCTGCCAGCTCGGAAACGTGTTGGTCGAGTAGCGCTGGTGGAGCAGGGCGAAGGGGCTGGCGAACCGCTCGTCGCACAGGTCGGGGTAGAAGACCGGGAGCTGGGTGCCGACGAGCATGCCCTTGTAGACGACCGTGCGGCTGGAGAGGCTGGCGATGTAGAAGGGGCCCGCGTCGTCGCCCCAGGCCGCCGCCTCCTTCTCGGCGAGACGGCGGATGACGTAGAGCTTGCGCTCGAGGTCGTCGCGCGGCACGAAGCCGCGCGCGAGGAAGAGCTGGCGCACCGTCGGCATCGTCGCGCGGGCGAGCTCGCCGAGCGGCTCGGGGTTGGTCGGCACGTCGCGCCAGCCGAGGACCTGGCAGCCCTCGGCGCGGGCGATGCGTTCGAGGGCGCTCATCGCGCGCTCTGCCTGCGCGCGACCGCTCGGCAGGAAGGCCATGCCCACGGCGTAGTTGCCCGGCTCGGGCAGGTGAAAGCCCTCGGCGGGGCAGTCGGCCCGGAAGAACGCGTCGGGAATCTGCACCAGCAGCCCCGCGCCGTCGCTCGTCGCCTTGTCGCCGCCGACGGCCCCGCGATGCTCCAGGTTCACGAGCACCTGGACGGCGTCGGTCACGATCGCGTGGCCGGGCTGGCCGTCGAGGCGCGCGACGAAGCCCACGCCGCAGCTATCGCGGTCGAGCGCGGGGTCGTAGAGGCCGCAGCCTTTCGGTTGCCAGGCGGGGGTGCTGCTTCGCTGGTTCTCTTCGCCGTTCATCAAGGGCATCCCAAAGTCAGGATGGGACCTGTCGGGCCCATCGGACCCACCCATGCTATCACGTTTCCTTCAGAGATTCCTGGGCGCGGCCTGGAACGCCCAGGGCCCGTCCATTGCCATAGCGATTCGTGATCGGCAGCCGCCAGTCGCGGCCAAATGCCTTGGGCGTGATCTTCACGCCGGGCGGGGCCTGGCGCCGCTTGTACTCGCTGCGGTCCACGCGGCGCAGCACGTCGGCGAGCCGGGCCGTGTCGGGGCAGAGGGTCGCGAGGTCCTCGGGCGCCCTGTCCTCTTCCACGTAGGCGCGCAGGATGGGGTCGAGCAGCTTGTAGGGCGGCAGCGAATCCTCGTCCAACTGGTTCGGCTTCAGCTCGGCCGTGGGCGGCCGCTCGATGATGCTGCGCGGGATCGCGTCGCGGCCCGCGCGCCGGTTCACGTGCTCGGCCAGCTCCCACACCAGCGTCTTCGGCACGTCCTTGAGCACCGCGAATCCGCCGGCCGTGTCGCCGTAGAGGGTGCAGTAGCCGACCGCGATCTCGCTCTTGTTTCCCGTGGTGAGGACGAGCCAGCCGAAGCGGTTGGAGAGCGCCATGAGGATGTTGCCGCGGATGCGGGCCTGGAGGTTCTCGCGCTCGATGCCCGGCTCGCCCGGGCCGAACGCCTCGTCCATCGCCTCCAGGTACGAGGCGAAGACCCGGGAGATGGGGATCGTCAGCAGGCCGATCCCCAGGCTCCCCGCCAGCAGCGCGGCGTCCGACAGGGTCTCGCGCGAGGTGAACTGCGACGGCATGGTGACGCCGATCACGTTGTCGCGGCCGAGGGCCTCGACCGCGATGGCCGCGGTGAGCGCGGAGTCCACGCCGCCGCTGAGGCCCACCACGACTTTTCTGAAGCCGTTCTTCTGCACATAGTCGCGGGTGCCGAGCACCAGGGCCCTGGAGATCTCCTCGACGGGATCGAGCGGCGGCGCTACACGCGGCGGCAGCGGGGCACGGCCGTTGCGGCTCGGGCCTCGGACCACGAGCCGCCGGGTCCACTGGCCGCTCGCCTGGCGTGCGGGCCTCGCCTCGACCGTGTCGGCCACCTGGAGGTCGGTGAGCAGGAGGTCCTCCTCGAACCGTGCGGCCGACGCCACGACCTCGCCCCGTGGGCTCATCACCAGGCTGCCGCCGTCGAAGACCAGCTCGTCCTGGCCGCCCACGAGGTTGGTGTAGCACACGTAGGCGCCCGTGCGGCGTGCGAAGGCGGCGAGGACCTCGCGGCGCTGGGCCAGCTTGCCGGCGTGGAAGGGCGAGGCCGAGAGGTTCAGCACCACGGCCGCGCCATTCTTCTGCACGTGGTGCTCGGCCACGCCGCCGACCACCCACACGTCCTCGCAAATCGTCACATACGCCCGCAGCCCGTTGGCCTCGAAGACCAGGCAGGTCGTCCCGGGCGCGAAGTAGCGCTTCTCGTCGAACACCCCGTAGTTCGGCAGTTCCACCTTGTGGTAGACGCTGAGGACCCTCCCGTCGTGGACGAGGGCGGCGGCATTGAAGGTCTGGCCCCGGGCCGCGTCGGGGAAGCCCACGACCGCGGCGATGCCGCGGCTGTGAGCCGCCACCAGGTCGAGCGCCCGGCGACAGTCGCTCAGGAAGTGGGGCTTGAGGAGCAGGTCCTCGGGCGGATACCCGCTCACGGCCAGCTCGGGAAACGTCACCACGTCGGCTCGCGCCTCGCGGGCGCGCCGCATCGCTTCGGCGATCCTGGCCGCATTGCCGCTCAGGTCGCCCACGGTCGGATTGATCTGTGCTTGGGCGATTCGCAGCGTCGCCATGGCGGCTCTCCCTGGGCCGATAGGACCTGGAGAGGTCCCATCGGCCCTGGCATCTCGCGCCGGGTGCCTCAACTGTCGTAGTACAGGTGGAACTCGTAGGGCACGGGACGCAGGCGGATCGGGTCGATCTCCCTGTCCTTCTTCCACGAGACCCACGCCTCGATGAGGTCCTGGGTGAACACGCCGCCGGCCAGGAGGAACTCGTGGTCGGCCTCGAGGGCCGCGATGGCCTCGGGGAGCGAGCCGGGGGTCTTCCGCGTGTCGGCCAGCTCCTCGGGCGTCATCTCGTAGATGTCGCGGTCGAGCGGCTCGCCTGGGCTGATCTTCTGCTTGATGCCGTCGAGCGCGGCCATCAGAACCGCCGAGAAGGTGAGATACGGGTTGCAGCTCGGGTCGGGGCAGCGGAACTCGACGCGCTTGGCCTTGGGGCTGCTCGAGTACATCGGGATGCGGCAGCTCGCCGAGCGGTTGCGGGCCGAGAGGCACAGGTTCACCGGCGCCTCGAAGCCGGGCACCAGGCGGCGATACGAGTTGGTCGTGGGCGCCGCGAAGGCCAGGATGGCCGGCGCGTGCTGGAGGATGCCGCCGATGGCGTGAAGCGCCAGGTCGCTCAGCCCCGCGTAGCCCTTGCCGGCGAAGAGCGGCTTGCCGCCCTTCCACAGGCTGAAGTGCGTGTGCATGCCCGAGCCGTTGTCCTCGAAGATCGGCTTCGGCATGAACGTCACGGTCTTGCCGCGGCGTCTCGCCACGTTCTTGCAGATGTACTTGTACCACATGAGCTGGTCGGCCATCTGGAGCAGCGGCGCGAACCGCATGTCGATCTCGCTCTGGCCGGCCGTGGCGACCTCGTGGTGATGGGCCTCGACCACGATGCCCACCTTCTTCATCTCCTCGACCATCTCGCCGCGGAGGTCCTGATACGTATCGGTCGGGCTCACCGGGAAGTAGCCGCCCTTGAAGCTCGGCTTGTAGCCCAGGTTCGGCTCCTCGAACCGCGCGGAGTTCCACGCGCCTTCCACGGAGTCGATCTTGTACATCGCCGTGTTCTGGCTCTGCTCGAACCGCACCTCGTCGAAGATGAAGAACTCCGGCTCCGGGCCGATGAACGCCGTGTCCGCCACGCCGGTCCGCTTCAGATAGGCCTCGGCCTTGCGCGCCACGTGGCGCGGGTCGCGCGTGTAGTCCTCCTTCGTCACGGGGTCCACGATGTTCGCGATCACGCTCACCGTCGGCTTCGCGAAGAACGGGTCGAGCACCGCCGTCGCGGGGTCCGGCACGGCAAGCATGTCCGACATGTGGATGCCCTGCCAGCCGCGAATCGAGGAGCCGTCGAAGCCCAGCCCCTCCGTGAACGTCTTGGCGTCCAGCACCTCGATGGGGAACGAGCAGTGCTGCCACGTCCCCAGCAAGTCGACGAACTTCATGTCCATCATCTCGGACTTGTTCTTCTTCATGAAGTCGAAGAACTGCTTGGGCGTCATCGCCTGTGCTCCTAAAAGGCTGCGGTTGAGGACTTCCACGGGGCCTGTGCGGTCCGCTGGGCCGGCGACCAGCGCCCGCAACTTCGCCTCACTCGTCCTCTGTTGCTCGTAGGCGGAGCAAACGGCGTGCCAAATCCCCCGTCCCCTCCGAACGTGCCGAAGGGCCAAGAGTTACGGCAAATGTTGCCGATGGGATCGGCGCCAGATGGCGTACATTTCGGTAGGGCATTGCCGTCCCGATCCTACCTGGCGGTAGGTTCTGGGCGCTCCAGTGTACGTGCTTCTCTTCGGGGAAGTGGGAGCCGGGCGGGGGGCGCGCCGGCCAGCGGTGGGCCGGCG